>CAZIOH010000050.1:0-45714 GCA_964540815.1 uncultured Myxococcales bacterium
GTCCAGGCCTTCTTCTCCTCCTTGGCCTTGCACCAGATGAACTCCTCGACGTCGGGGTGCCCGATGTCGAGGATCACCATCTTGGCCGCCCGCCGGGTCTTGCCGCCCGACTTGATCACCCCGGCGAAGGCGTCGAAGCCGCGCATGAAGCTGACCGGACCGGAGGCGGTCCCTCCCCCCTGCAGGAGCTCGCGCGAGCTGCGCAGGGTCGACAGGTTGGTGCCGGTGCCGCTCCCGTACTTGAACAGCATTCCCTCGGTCTTGGCCAGGGTGAGGATCGACTCCATGGTGTCCTCGACGCTGTTGATGAAGCACGCCGAGCACTGCGGGTGCGGCTCGGAGCCGACGTTGAACCACACGGGCGAGTTGAACGCCATCTTCTGCTCGACCAGCAGGTGCCGGAGCTCGGCCTTGAAGATCTCGGCGTCCTCCGCCGCGGCGAAGTAGCCGTCCTTCAGGCCCCAGCCGGTGATGGTGTCGGCCACCCGGCTGACCAGCTGACGGACCGAACGCTCCCGCTGGGGCGTCCCGACCGTGCCACGAAAGTACTTCTGAACGACCACGTTGGTCGCGGTCTGGCTCCAGGTGCGGGGGACCTCCACGTCCTTTTGCTCGAAGACCACCTTGCCGTTCTCGCCGGTGATGTTGGCGGTCCGCAGATCCCACTCGACGTGGGTGAAGCCATCGTCGCCTGAACGGGTGAAGTATCGGGGGATGGCGAGCCCAGGGCGCCGCGGCGGGCTCGGGGCCTTGACGGGGGCCGCCTTGCTCTCCGCCCCCGCCCTGGCGTCTGCCTTGCTCTCGGTCTTGGTCTCCTTGGTCATGTCACGGGCCGTGTCACGGGTCATGACCGCTGCTTCGCTTCGGCCGTTCTTCCTGCGGACGTCATTCTTTTCAAGCATAGGAATCCTCCCCCGGGCAGTCGTGAACTTTCCAGGCCGAAGCTCGGGCGGAGCTCCGGTCTCGGGCGGAGCCCCCGAAAAACGCAGCGGGGGCCTCGGTCCGAACAGCCGTGGCGGCGACTGTCAGGCATTTAGACCATATTTTGGACGGCAACGCAATATGTAGGGGGTGGTACCCCGTCGTAACACCATATACAGTGTTGGCGGCCTGTGGAAAGCCTGTGGACAAGCCCAGGAAAACCCTTGGGAGGACAGCCATTTAGGATGGGATGGGGCTTTGTCCACCGGGGTCCGCGGCGCGCCGTGACGCTGCGTGATGTGACCATATATATATGTCGACATGAGCGAGGCGCAGTCTCCGGCCGCATTGGTGCGGCGCTTCAGAAACTTTGGCGATCCGCGATGTGAAAATAACCACGCGCGGCCGGACATGAGGACGTCGAACAGCAAACCACTCAGGTGGAATCGGGGCTTCCAGGCGGGATTCATCCTCGGGCCTCTGGCAGGGTTGCTGACCTTGCTCGGCGGCTGCCTCGGTGCTGGCCCACCCGACCCGACCGGCGTCCGGACCGCCACCCTGGTCGACACCTGCAGCGGGATCCCCGACGGGGCACTTTGCAATGACCAGAATGCGTGCACGACCGGCGACACCTGCCTGGCCGGCCTCTGTCTCGGCCGCCCGGCGGTCGACGGCACGCCCTGCACCGATGGCAACCAGTGCACCGGCGGCGATGCGTGCCACCTCGGGGTGTGCAAGGGCGAGCCGGTGCTCGAGGGGACGCCCTGCACGGACGGGGACGCGTGCACCGAGCCCGACACCTGCACCCTCGGGGCCTGCACCAGCGGGCCCCCGAAGGTCTGCGACGACGGCATCTCCTGCACGCTCGACCGGTGTGTTCCAGGCATCGGCTGCCAGTACACCTCGACGCCCGCCTGTCCCGACGGCGCGATCGGTGGGACGGACGGCGACGCTGGAGCCGGCGGAGGCGGCGCCGGGGGTGGAGGCGGCGCAGGCGGCGCAGGCGGCGGCGGTGGGACCAACGACGGCGGGATGACGCCCCCCGGGACCGGCGGGGCCTCGCCCGCGAGCGGCGGCGCCGGAGGCACCCCGGGTTCGGGCGGCGTCGCTCCGGGAACCGGTGGCGCGGGGACGGGTGGTGCGGCGGGCGAAGGCTTTCCGGGCTCGGGCGGCATGACCGGCGGCATGACCGGCGGGTCCGGCGGGACGCCCGGCTCGGGCGGAGCGGCCCCCGGCTCGGGCGGCGACGTCGGTGGCGGCGGCGCCAGCGGCGGCGATGCCGGGCAGTCGGCCTCGGGTGGTGCGGGTTCGGGCGGTACGGGCGGGCTTTCGCCCGTGCCCGACGCCGGCACCGACGTCCCACCAGATGCCTCGACCGGCTCCGGCGGGGCGGGCGGACAGCTCGCGCAGGGTGGACAGCCCGGCCAAGCCGGCCAAGGCGGCCAATCTGGCCAAGGCGGCCAATCTGGCCAAGGCGGCCAAGCCGGACAGGATCAGCAGGGCGGAACCGCCGGCACCGACCCGCCCGACGCCGATTCCGATTCAGGTTCCGCCGGCGACGCCGGGGCTCCCCCGGATTCCGGCCCTGGCGGCGCAGCCGGACCCGATGACGCCGGCGCGTCCGGCGGAGCCCCTGGCACCGGAGGCGGCCCGCTTTACGAGGTGCGCGGCGGAGGTTGCGCCTGCAGCCTCGCCGAGGGATCGTCCGCACCCCGCCTCGCCCCGTGGTGGGCCGGCGTCTTCGCCTTCCTCCTCCTCCGTCGCCGCCGTCTTCCCCGGCCCTGATTTCGGAGACCTCCGGGCCCAATCGCCCGTCCTCGTCCTCGTCGCCGTCCTCGTTCCCCGGTGCGTCCGGTCGCTGGACGGGGGGACGGGGACGAATACGGCGACGAGGACGAGGACGGTGCAGAGGGCGAGGGCGGACCCGCAACTGGTACACTGCCCCAAGCCCTCCTGGAGGTCCCCCGTTCCATGACGCCGTTCCCGCCCATCCCCTCGTCCCCTCGCCTGGCTTGCTCCCCCTCTCGTCCGCGCTGGCGCTCCGGGCTGCGCGGGACCGGGGTGGTGGTCGTGCTCGCCGCCGCGGCATTCCTCGCCGTGGGGACCTTCTCGCGGCCGATCCAGGCGGGGCGGTTCAACCCCTACCAGAAGCTCGGGGTCTTCGCGAAGGTGCTCTCGTACATCGAATCCAACTACGTCGAGGACATCTCCGAGACCGAGCTCATGTACGGCGCGGCCCGCGGGCTCACCGACGTGCTCGATCCCCACTCCCGCTTCATGGATCCCGAGGAGTACGACCGCCTCAAGCGCGAGACCGAGGGCAGCGAGCAGATCGAAGGCATCGGCATCGACGTCGAGCGCCGCAAGAACCGGCTGGTGATCATCTCGCCCATCGCCGGCTCGCCGGCGGCCAGGGCCGGGATCGAGCCCGGCGACGTGATTCGCCGGGTGGACGGCGCCGAGGTGGCCAACCTCGAGTTCGACGACGCCGTCTCGCGCATGCAGGGCCCCGCCGGCAGCGAGGTGGTGCTGGTGCTCGACCGCCGCGGCCACGAGCTCACCTTCCGCATCAAGCGCGCCCGCTACGAGCTCAAGCCGGTCGAGGGCCGCATGCTGGCCGACCGCATCGCCCTCATCAAGCTGCGCCTCTTCTCCGCCACCGCCGACGCCATGCTGGAGGAGCAGCTCGAGCAGCTCTCGGGCAAGAACGCCGCCAGCCTCGGCGGTCTGATCCTCGATCTGCGCCGCAACCCGGGCGGTCTGCTCGACCAGGGCGTGAAGGTCGCCGATCGCTTCCTCTCCGAGGGGCTGATCGTGAAGACGGTGGGCAAGGGCGGGCGCGTCATGGACGAGGCGCGGGCCCACGCCCGGGGGACCTGGGGTGGATTCCCGATGGTGGTGCTGGTCGACGGGGCGACCGCCTCGGCCGCCGAGATCGTGGCCGGCGCCCTGCAGGATCACGGTCGGGCGGTGGTCCTCGGGACCCAGACCTTCGGCAAGGGCTCGGTCCAGACCGTGATCGAGCTCGACGGGTGCGGGGCCAAGCCCTGTGGGCTGAAGATCACCGTGGCCCGCTACTACACGCCGAGCGGGCGGTCGATCCAGGGGCAGGGCATCACGCCCAACATCGTGGTGGACGCGACTGCGCCACCGGTCGATCCGTCCGACGCCGACATGCCCCGGGAGCGCGATCTGCAGAAGCGCCTGCGCAACGAGCAGGGCGACCGCCCCTCCGAGACCAAGCGGCTCGACGACTACCAGCTGCAGATGGCGATCGACTACCTGCGGTCGTGGGCGGTCTTCGCCAAGCAGGCCGCGGGCGAGCGCGCTCGCTGATCCGGGATCCGCCCGGGGCGCCCAACCCCCGGGGGCGGGCAGCCTGGGCCTTCGTTTTCTAGGCTGCCTTGACGGCCGACCGACCGTGGTTACTGTCGCCGGTGACATCGGGGCGCGCAACGCCCCGGAAACTCGAGAAAGAGGAAACCAACAATGGGCAAGATCATCGGCATCGATCTCGGAACCACCAACTCCGTCGTGGCAATCATGGACGGCAAGGAACCGAAGGTCATTGCCAACGAAGAGGGTGGCCGGTTGACTCCGTCGGTGGTCGCGTGGGACGACAAAGGCGAGGTCCTGGTCGGGCAGATTGCCCGCCGCCAGTCCATCACCAACCCCGAGAACACCGTCTATTCGGTCAAGCGGTTCATGGGCCGTCGCTTCGACGAGGTGACCGAGGAGGCGCGGCGCGTCCCCTACAAGGTCAGCCGCGGCGCCAGCGGGGAGGCCGCGATCCAGATCCGCGGCAAGAACCTGACCCCGCCCGAGGTCTCGGCGCGGGTGCTCGGCAAGCTCAAGAAGGCCGCCGAGGATCACCTCGGCGAGAAGATCACCGAGGCGGTCATCACCGTCCCGGCGTACTTCAACGACGCGCAACGACAGGCGACGAAGGACGCCGGCCGCATCGCCGGCCTCGACGTCAAGCGGATCGTCAACGAGCCGACCGCGGCGGCGCTCGCCTACGGTCTCGACAAGGGCAAGGACCACATCATCGCCGTCTATGACTTCGGCGGTGGCACCTTCGACATCTCGATCCTCGAGGTCGGCCAGAACGTGGTCGAGGTGGTGTCCACCAACGGCGACACCCACCTCGGCGGCGATGACATCGATCAGCGGGTCATGGACTGGCTGATCGCCGAGTTCAAGAAGGACCAGGGGATCGACGTCTCGAAGGACAAGATGGTGATCCAGCGCCTGCGCGAGGCGGCCGAGAAGGCCAAGATCGAGCTGTCGTCGGTGATGGAGACCGAGATCAACCTGCCGTTCCTCACGGCGGACGCCTCGGGGCCGAAGCACATGCAGATCAAGCTGTCGCGCGCCAAGCTCGAGAGCCTGATGGGCGACCTGGTCCAGAAGACCATCGAGCCCACCAAGAAGGCGCTGGCCGACTCGGGCAAGAAGATCTCCGAGATCGCAGAGGTGGTGCTGGTGGGTGGCTCGACCCGCATCCCGATGGTGCAGAAGGTGGTCAAGGAGTTCTTCGGACGGGAGCCCCACAAGGGCGTCAACCCCGACGAGGTCGTGGCGCTCGGCGCGGCGGTGCAGGCGGGTGTCCTCTCGGGCGACGTCAAGGACATGTTGCTGCTCGACGTCACCCCTCTGTCGCTCGGGATCGAGACCCTCGGCGGTGTGATGACGGTCCTGATCCCGCGCAACACGACCATCCCCACCAAGAAGTCGGAGACCTTCTCGACCGCGGCCGACAACCAGAGCTCGGTCGAGGTCAAGGTGTTCCAGGGTGAGCGTCCCATGGCCACCGACAACCGGCTGCTCGGGAAGTTCGGGCTGGACGGAATCCCGGCCGCGCCGCGCGGTGTCCCCCAGGTCGAGGTCACGTTCGACATCGACGCCAACGGCATCGTCAACGTCTCGGCCAAGGACAAGGCCAGCAACAAGGCGCAGCACATCACCATCACCGCGTCGTCGGGCATGTCCGAGGCGGACATCGAGCGGATGGTCAAGGAGGCCAAGGAGCACGAGGCCGAGGACAAGCTGCGGCGCGAGGCCATCGAGGCCAAGAATCAGCTCGAGTCCCTGGTGCTGAGCGTCGGCAAGCACTTCGACGACAACCGCGACAAGATCCCCGAGTCCGACCGAGGGGAGCTCGAGGCGGCCCTGAAGGATGCGCGCGAGGTCCTCGAGAACAACAAGGACCTGAAGGAAGGGGACGTGTTCAAGTCGTCCTTCGAGCGCCTGCAGAAGGCCTCCCACAAGATGGCCGAGACCCTCTACCGAACGGCCTCCGAGGGCGCGAGCGCCGGAGGCGCCGCTGGTCCTGGCGCGGGCGGTCCGGCGGCGGGTGCCGGGGGCGACGGGGCGGGCGGCAAGGACGATGTGATCGATGCCGAGTACACCGAGGGACCGAAGTAACTCGGCCTGAGGCCTGAGGCCTCCAGGATCGAGCACCGCACTGGGCTGGAGGGGAAGGGCGGGGCCGCCGGGCCTCGCCCTTCTTTGCGTCCGCGGGTTGACCGGGGCGGCCGCTCCGCATAAGTACCGTCTGTCGGCCATGCGCCCCGTCCTGGTCTCGATCCCCTCCCTTCCGGTCTTCTTCCTGGTCCTGGCCGCGGCCTTGGGCCTGCTGGTGCGCGACCAGCTCCGTCGGCGTCGCTGGCCGGATTCCCCGCGCTCCGCCAACCCGCTCCTCCTCGCGGTGGGCGCCCTGGTCCTCATGCGCTTCCGCGGGCCCACGGGCAGCTTCATCCCCGAGGGCGCGACCTTCACGCGTCCCTGGGAGGCGATCAACGTCCACTCCTACGGCGTCATGCTGGGGATCTCGATGATCGCGGGGTGGTTCCTCGCGATGCGCCTCGCCCGACAGGACAACGTCAAGCCCGAGGACGCCGCCATCATCTACATGTGGACGGCCATCTGGTCGATCATCGGCGCCCGCATCCTCTACGTGATCCTCAAGTGGAACGACGAGTTCGCGCATGATCCGCTGGAGATCTTCCGGGCTTACAACGGTGGGCTCGTGGCCTACGGGGGCATGATCGGCGGTTTTCTTGCCAGCTGGTATGGTTGCTGGAAGCGAGGGATCCCTCTGCTCCAGTGGGCCGATGTCTCGGCGCCGGCCGTGGTGCTCGGGACCGGGATCACGCGGATAGGCTGCCTGCTGAATGGCTGCGACTACGGGCGACGATCGAACCTGCCGTGGGCGGTGACCTTCCCCTCGGGCAGCGCGGCCTGGCAGCTCCACACCCGCGCCTATGAGCTCCCCCTCGATGCGCCGCGTTCCTTCCCCGTTCACCCGACCCAGATCTACGAGTCGCTGATCGGCCTCGGCTTGTTCGCCCTGCTCATGGTGCTCCGGCGTCGCCGCCGCTTCTCGGGCCAGGTGTTCCTGGCCTGGGTGATCGGGTACGGTGCCTTGCGCCCGCTGGTCGAGATGTTGCGGGACGACGTGGAGGAGCGCGGGCGCATCCCGGGCGCGTCGGCCTGGCTGCCGGCCTGGGTCTCGCCGTCTCAAGCCATCGGCTGGCTGTCGGTCCTGCTGGGAGTGGCGCTGCTCGTCGCGCTGATGCGTCGCCACCGGCAGGCGCCCGAGTCCCTGCGCTACTGGGAGCCACGGCCGGCCGACTCCGGCGCGGGCCCCGCCAGCTCGGTGTCGTCCGCCGCCGCACTGGCCACCGCGGGGGCTCCGGAGCACGTGCGGCCCGGCCCGAATCTGGCCCACAAGTCGGCTCACAAACCGGCCCGGGCCCGCGGACGTTCCAAATCGCGATGAGTCGCCCCCCCGAGGCCCTCCGGCGATGGTATAAAGCCCGGCCTAAATTCGACTCGACGCGCGAGGGACGGACATGAGCATCAAGAGAAGTCACGCCACGACCCGGAGCTCGGCGGCAGGAGGGACCTCCGCCAGCAAGATTGATCGCCAGAGCCTGTTCGACGAGCTGAGGCGGCTCGCCGGTACGGGGGACGGCTTCTCTTCGGTGGACGTCGCGCTCACCATCGGAACGGACGAATCGGTGGTCGCCAAGGCCCTGCTCGGGCTGGCCAGCGCGGGGCTGCTCGAGCGCGCGGAGGCCGGGCGGTACCGTGCCACGCCCATGGGCCAGGCGAGCCAGGCCGAGTTCGTGAAGGCGCTGGCGCAGACCTCGCACGCCGATCCGTCGCGGCAGCGGGATCTCACCGAGATCGGCCGCCTCAAGCAGAACAACGACATCATGAGGCAGAGGCTGCTGGCAGCGATGGCGGAGCGGGACCACTACCTCGCCGTTCTGCGCGCCCACGGGATCGAGCCAGGGGCACCGCCGCCGAGCGCCTCGACCACCAGCGCCTCGCCGTCCGGCGCCGGGCCGACGAACGCCCCCGCGCCGGAAGCCGCTGGCTCCGAGAGCGCGAACTCCTGATCACCCGGCGACGGTCCGGCCGGATGTCTCCCCGTCGAGCGTAGGTTGCCCTTGGACGTCGTGCTCGTTCGCCACGGGACCGCCGAGGCCGCCGCACGCCGCGACCGCGAGCGGGCCCTCACCCTCGAGGGACGGCGCGAATCCCGCGAGCTCGGCGAGCGGCTCTCGAGAGAGGGCTTCGCGCCCGAGCTGGTGATCACGAGCCCGTTCGTCCGGGCGGTCCAGACCGCCGAGCTGGTGGCGGCCGCCCTGGGACCGCTCGGACCCATGCGGGTGAGCCGCGCCTTGCGCCCGGACTGCGACGCCGGCGGCGTGGTCGAGTTGCTGGCGGCGCTCGACGGGATCGAGCGCGTGATGCTGGTCGCCCACGAGCCGATCCTGTCGTCGACCTGCGCGGCCCTGACCGGGCATGGCGCGGTCGGGCTTCACCGCGCGGAGGCCGTCCGTCTGGCGTGGCAACCGCCGCTGCCTGGAAATGCGCGGGTCACATGGCGGGGCACGGGGCCCTGATCCGAGGAGAGGAGGTGGGTTGCCCACCGCTGCCTACATCCGACGGCTCACCGACGGGCGAGGCGCACGCCGCGCACGCCGCGCGCCAGGCCGCCGTCGAGTTTCGTGGCGACTGAAATCGGGCTACCATACCTCCGTGAGCGAGGAAGATCGCCAGCTCGTCAGGGATGAGGACACGCGGACGAAGGTGCGACCGGCCCTCGACGCCCGCCAGGTCGGGCGAGATCGCGCCTACCTCATCGTCCTCGCCGGGATGAGCACGGGTGAGATGTTCCGGCTCGACGCGGACCGGTCGGTCATCGGCCGCAGCGCGCGGGCCCAGGTGCGCCTCTCGGACGAGGGGGTCTCGCGCGAGCACGCGGTGGTCTGCGTGGAGGGCGACGAGGTCTACCTGGAGGATCTCGGGTCCACCAACGGCACCTTCTGCAACGGCATGCGGGTGTCGCGCCGGGCGCTCGAGGACGGTGACAAGATCATGATCGGCTCGACCACCATCTTGAAGTTCACCTACCACGACAAGTTCGACGAGGCCTTCCAGAAGCAGATGTACGAGTCGGCCCTGCGCGACGGGCTGACCAAGGTCTTCAACCGCAAGCACTTCAACGACGTCTTCGCCAAGGAGTTCGCCTTCGCGGTCCGCCACGACTCCCCGCTCACCTTGCTCTTCATCGACATCGACCACTTCAAGAAGGTGAACGACACCTACGGGCACCCGGCGGGCGATCACGTGCTCTCCGAGATCTCCGGGGTCCTGTCCGGGGCCATTCGCGGCGAGGACGTGCTGGCGCGCTTCGGGGGCGAGGAGTTCTGCGTGCTCAGCCGGGGAATCGACACGGTCGGCGCGCTGGAGCTGGCCGAGCGTCTGCGCAAGGAGACCGCGGAGAAGCGCATCCTCTATGGCGGCAAGCTGATCTCGGTGACCATCAGCATCGGGCTGGCCTCGATCCCCGATGCCAGCGTGACCCAGCCGAGCATGATGCTCGCCGCCGCGGACCGCGCGCTCTATGACGCCAAGAAGCGTGGGCGCAACCGGATCGTGTTCGCGGACAGCTCGGAGCCCCCGGAGTCGTGAGGCGCCTGGCCACGGGGCGCCGACGGCGACTCCGCCGGCCCGCACCGGCTCAGCCGACGGTCGCCGGGCCGGGGGCTGAGCTGGCCGGGTGCATGCCGAGGGTGAGGAAGGCCGCGAGCAGCATGCCGAGCGCCCCGGCGTAGTACGGGGTCGAGGGGCTGATGGTCTGGTACAGGAGGCCTCCGGCGGCGGGACCGAGCGCCCGGGCCAGCGCCGACAGGGACTGCAGCGAGCCGAGGGTCACGCCCTGGGCGTCGCGCGCCGCCCGCCGCGAGACGTAAGAGGACACGCTGGGGCTGACCAGGCCACTGCCGGCGGCGATCAGCATCGCCGAGCCCGCGAGCACGGTCCGCCCGCCGGCGGAGAGGTGAGACGACAGGCCGAGCAGCGAGAAGCCGCCGGTCTGCAGGAGCAGGCCGGCCCCGAGCAAGCGCACCTCGCCGAAGCGCCGGCTGAGGCGGCCGATGAGGCCGCCCTGGATGATGGCCGCGGTGATGCCCACGAGGCCGAGGATGCGTCCGGTGCCGGCGGCCGACATGTGAAAGGCGTCGTCGGTGAAGAGGCGGAACGTCTGCTCCATGCCGGCGAACCAGAACACCACCAGGAAGTTCACCACGAGCGCGCGCCCGACGTCGGGATCGGAGATCGCCGCGCGCAGCCCGCGGAGGCTGAGCACCGACCGGCGCGAGGTGGCCGTGGGGGGCGCACCCCCGACCCCGCCCCGGCCCAGAGCGCCGGCCGCGCCGGCGCCGGCCCGAACGCTGGCTGGCAGCGACTCGGGCAGAAAGCCGAGCGCCAGGATCAGGTTCACCACGGAGAGACCGGCCGCCACGAAGGCCGGGAGCGCCCCCTCACGCCCGAAGATCGGCACGCGTGCCAGCTCGCCGCCGAAGAAGGGGCCGAGGATGAACCCGAGCCCGAACGCCAGCCCGATGAGGCCCATCCCGCGCGCCCGGTTCTCCGCGGAGGTCACGTCGGCGATGTAGGCCTGGGCCACCGCGATGTTGGCGGTGGCGGCCCCGGTCCACACGCGGGCCACGAAGAGCAGGAAGAGGGTGTTCGAGAACCCGAGCACGACCATTCCGGCCGCGGTGGCCGCGATGCTGGTCAGCAGCACCGGGCGCCGCCCGATCCGATCGGACAGGCGTCCCCACATCGGGACCAGCAGGAATTGCATGAGCGAGTAGACCGCGCCCGTCAGGCTGGCCACGAAGTCGCTGGCGCCGAGGTGGCGCGCGAATCCCGGCAGGAAGGGGATGACCAGTCCGAACCCGAGGAGATCGAGGAAGATGGTCAGGAAGATGGTGCCGAGCGATGCCTTGCGCATGAGCGTGCGTACCGTCTATCCCCTCCGCCGCTGGTTTTCTATCACCGGCGGGCTTTTTTTCGGGGTCAGCTCCGTGGGCGGAAGACCGGGCGGAATATCGCCGGGTGGGCGGCCTGCGTCTGGCGCACGGCCTCGGCGCAGGCGGTGGAGGTGCCCCGCGGGAAGGACGCGCCCGGGCTCGCGCCCGCGCCGGCACCGTCCGCGGTCATGACGCCGAGGCAGGCGCGGACGCTGTCGGTCAGGGCCACGAGGTCGTAGCCGCCCTCGAGGACCAGCACCAGCTTTCGCCCGGGAGTCGCGGCCGCGGCCAGGCTGCACATGGCGACAAATCCGCGCTCGGTGACCCGCATCTCGCCGAGGGGATCGCGCGCGTGGGCATCGAACCCGGCCGACACGATCACGAGCTCGGGCATGAAGGCGGCGAGCGCCGGGGCGAACAGATCCTCGAACACCGTGCCGTAGTCGGCGTCGGACTGACCGGGCGGCAGGGGACAGTTCACCGTGAACCCACTGCCGGGCCCGATCCCCACCTCGTGCGGGGCGCCGGTGCCCGGATAGAAGGGAGACTGGTGCACCGAGAGGTAGAGCACGTCGCGGCGCGCCTCGAAGAGGTGCTGCGTGCCGTTGCCGTGGTGCACGTCCCAGTCGATGATCGCCACCCGCTGGGCCCCGAGGCAGAGGGCCGCCTCGGCCGCCACCGCCACGTTGTTGAGCAGGCAGAAGCCCATCGCCCGGGCATGCTCGGCGTGGTGTCCGGGCGGTCGCACCAGGGCGAAGGCGTTACGGGCCTGGCCCGCCCAGACGAGCTCCGTCGCGTGGACGGCCGCGCCGGCGGCCAGGCGCGCGGCCGTCCAGCTGCCCGGGGACGCCACGGTATCGGGATCGAGGCGCCCGCGGCGACCGTCGAGGCGGGCGAGCGCCGCGAGGTAGGGCGCGGCATGTGCGCGGCCGAGCTCGTCGTCGGTGGCCAGCCGCGCTGGCACCCATTCGCTGCCGGGCACCGGCCGTGCGCGCAGGTCATCGAGCACCGCGCGGAGGCGTCCGGAGGATTCGGGGTGCCCGGGGCCAGGCTGGTGCTCGAGCATGCGCGCGTCCGACAGCAAGGCGGTTCCGGTGTTCATGGCGCGTCCCTCCCGGCATCGTGGTCGTCTTGCTCATCGCCAGCGCCAGCGCTCCGATCGGCCGCCGCGGGCCACACGACCGGCAACTCGAAGGCAAAGCGCGCCCCGCCCGACGGGCCCTGGGCCTCGACGGAGATCTCCGAGCCGTGATCCTGGACGATCTCGCGGACGAAGGCGAGCCCGAGGCCCGTCCCCTGCTGTCGCGTGGTGAAGAAGGGTGTGAAGATGCGCTCGCGCAGCGCAGGGTCCACCCCTGGTCCGTCGTCGTCGACCTCGATGCGTGCGCGCGGTTGCGCGCGCGGCTGCACGTGCGGCTGTTGCTCCGGCGCGGGGGCGAGCAGCACCGCCCGCAGGATCACCTGCCCGCCGCCAGCGGGGTGCAGGCTGGCGCTCGCGACCACCGCGTTGGCGGCCAGGTTCAGCAGGGCCCGACGCAGCTGCGCCTCGTCGCCGCGCACCCGGAGCCCCTCGGGGGCCTCGACCGAGACGCGGACCCGGGCGGAGCCTGGAGCGTCCCCTCCGCTCCCGCGCGCGAGCTCCGCGACCTCGGAGAGCAGCGCCCCGATGCGGAGGGTGGTGGGGGCGAGGGGAGGGCGGCGGGCATAGTCCAGGAACTCGTTCACCACCCGCTTGAGGTAGCCCACCTCGCGCTCGATGCGCCGCACCTCCTCGAGGCGCTCCGGCTCGGCCGCGAGGGCGTCGCGCAGGAGGCCGGCGTAGAGCTCGAGCCCGCCGAGGGGATTGCGCACCTCGTGGGCGATGCCCGCGAGCATCATCTGCAGGCGCTCGTCGCGGGCCTTGAGCGCAGCGCGCATGTGATCGAGGGTCGCGGCGAGAAACCCGATCTCGTCGTCGGTGGTGGCGCGCACGGGTTGCTCGAGATCCCCGCGGCCGATGCGGGCGGCCGCGGTCGCCAGATCCACCACCGGGCGGCTGATGCGGCGGGCGAGGACCGTCGTGAAGAGGAGGACCGCGAGCAGGGCCGCGACCCCGCCGGCCACCAGCCGTCCCCGGAAGACCCGCAGCGGCACGAAGTAGTCCGCGCTGGCCTCCACCACCACGAAGCCGAGGACCGCGTCGGGAAACCGCTCGGCTCCGACCGGACGGGGAGGCGCGACCCGAGGATCGACCGACGCCGGAACCTCGCCCGATGGGGCGACGATGGCCGCATAGGCGCGCTTGTACGGCAAGCCATCGTGTCCCTCGAACAGGGGGGAGGTCGACGGTGCGCCGGTGGCCGCCCGGGACATCTCGAGCCGGTCCGCTCCGAGCTCGTGGGCAAGGCTTCCATCGGCGATCCGGCGGGCGGTGTCCCCGCGGCCCACCAGCTCGCGTGAGACCAGCGCCACCCGTCTCACGTCGAACCGGGTGCGCGCCAGCTCGAGCTTCCGCCTCACGTTCGCGTAGGTCAGCGAGCCCGGGTCCTCGGCCCCGCCATTGCCGCTGGCGTCGGCCTCGAGGGCCGCCAGTTGCTCGGGCAGGATCATCCCGGCGGCTCCGGCGGCGGCGAGCGCCAGGCGGCGGCCGAGCTCGTCCTCGAGCACCCGGCGCGCCACCTCGTGCGCCAGGAATCCGAACCCCACGAGCACGAGCACCGTGGGGACCAAGTTTCCAACCAGGAGCCTCCCCAGCAACCTCCCCCGCCTCTTCCTCCTCACCACTTCACCACGAGAACCAGGGACGACCCACGAGTCCCATGGCGTTCCGGTCCGTCAGCTTTGCTTAGAACCCGGCCGACAAGCCGGTCCGATGGCGAAGCCGATGCGAGCACCGGACCGCAGTATACTCATGTATTCGAGGACCGGAGCGCAGCAGCGGCGCAGCCAGCGGGTCGGATCGTCGGCCGGGGCCGGTTAGAACCCCAGCCCCCGCCGCTACCGCTTGGAGAACTGGAAGCGGGCGCGGGCGCCACGCTGCCCGTACTTCTTGCGCTCCTTGGCGCGGGCATCGCGGGTCAGGTAACCGGCCTTCTTGAGGGCGCCCCGGTACGCGGGGTCGACCTTGAGCAAGGCCCGGGAGATCCCGTGCCTGATCGCCGCGGCCTGTCCGGAGAGGCCGCCGCCCGAGACGTTCACGAACACGTCGAAGGCGCCGGTGGTCTCGGTCAGCTCGAGCGCCTGGCGAAACACCATGCGCGAGGTCTCGCGACCGAAGTAGTCCTCGAGGGTGCGATGATTGATCTCGGACTTGCCGGTCCCCGGCTGCAACCAGACGCGAGCCACCGCTTCCTTGCGGCGCCCAGTGGAGTAAACGGCTTTGTGAATATCAGGCATTGGTCGCGACTCCGGATGAGCGAATCAGGTCAATCAATCAATCGAGGTTCAGGACTTTGGGCTGCTGGGCAGCGTGGGGATGCTCGGCGCTCGCGTAGACCTTGAGCTTCTTGTAGATGCGACGCCCGAGCGGGCCCTTCGGCAACATTCCCCAGACCGCCCGCTTGACCAGGTCGCCCGGGTGGCGCTTGTTCAGCTCCTCGGCGGTCTGGGTGCGCAGGCCGCCCGGATACAGCGAGTGATCGCGGTAGAGCTTGGTCTGCCACTTGTCGCTGGACAGCTTGATCTTGTCGGCGTTGAGCACCACCACGAAGTCCCCCGCGTCCTCGTGGGACGTGAAGGTGGGACGGTGCTTCCCGCGCAACACGTCCGCGATCTTGGTCGCGACGCGGCCGAGGGTTTTCCCCTGGACATCGGCGACGTACCAGCCGTGCTCGGCGTCTGCCTTGGCCTGGAAAGTGGAGCGGTTGCGGGGTACTGAGGAGGGCATGGGAGGCGGATACCTACTGCAGGCGCCGAGCCTTGTCAAGCAGGCGGATCACCTGGCGAGAAAGGTGGCGATGGCGGCGCAGGCCTTCTGGGTGCGCTCCTCGCTCTCGACCAGGGAGAAGCGCACGGCACCTTCCCCTCCTGGCCCGAACCCGACGCCCGGGGAGACCGCGACCCGCGCCTGGTCGAGCAGCGCCGACGCGAAGGCCAGCGCGCCACCGGCGCGGAAGGCCTTCGGCAGCTCGGCCCACACGAACATCGACGCGGCCGGCATCTCGACCGGCCAGCCCGCCGCCCGCAGGCCGGCGACCAGGACCTCGGCCCGTCGCTGGTAGCGGAGGCGGTTCTGCTCGACCGCGTCGTGGCAAGCCGCGAGCGCGGTCGCCGCCGCCAGCTGGATCGGCCCGAAGATCCCGTAGTCGAGGTATCCCTTGATGGTGACGAGCTTCCCCACGAGCTCCGGATTGCCCACGCAGAAGCCCACCCGCCAGCCGGGCATCGAGTAGCTCTTCGAGACCGTGAAGAACTCCACGGCCACCTCGCGGGCGCCGGGGACCTCGAAGATGCTGGGCGTCTGCGCCGTGGGCGCGCCGGCTGGAGAGAACGTCAGGTCGGCGTAGGCGAGATCGGAGATGACCCACATGCGCTCGCGCCGAGCCAGCGCCACCACCTTCTCGTAGTACCCGCGGTCGACGGTGGCGGCGGTCGGGTTGTGCGGGAAGTTGACGATCATGCCCACCGGCGGCCGGGGGGAGCGGGCGAGGGCCGCCTCCAGCTCGGCGTAGTGATCGACACCCGGGCGGCAGGTCACCGGAACCGGCTCGCCGCCGGCGATGATCACGCCGAACCGGTGGATGGGATAACAGGGATCGGGGCTGAGCACGCAGTCGCCGAGGCCCGGGCCCGCGCCGGGCGAGACCAGTGCGAGGAGCAGGTGGGCGAGCCCTTCCTTCGAGCCGATGGTGATCACGGCTTCGCGATCGGGGTCGAAGGACTGGCCGTATCGGCGCGCATACCAGTCGCAGATCGCCTGCCGTGGCTCCGCGAGGCCCTTCGAGGGCATGTAGCGCTGGCTGCCCGGGCGCCGCACCTCGGCGATGAGCCGCTCGACGACCGGGGCAGGGCTCGGGCCATCGGGGTTGCCGAGGCCGAAGTCGTAGACGTCGTGGCCCTGGGCGCGCAGGCGGGTCTTGAGCTCGTCGACGGCCGCCAGGACATAAGGGGGCAGAGCGTCCAATCGACCGGGGTGGGGATGTCCGGGCATGATGGGGGCAGTCACATTAATGGGTCGCATGGGTGGGCGCAACGGAAGATCCGCGGCAGCGACGACCGGACACGGCAAGGGACGGGAACGGGGAGGGAACGGGGACGAGGACGGGGACGGGGACGGGGAATGGGGGCGAGGATTGGGGGGAGCTGTCATAAGCTCCGCCTGCCATGAATCCAAGCTGCGAGCGCGTGGTGGTCTTCGGAGCGACATCGGCGATCGCCGCGGAGGTCGCGGGGGTGCTGGCGGCGCGGGGCGCACGGCTGTTCCTGGTGGGACGCGATGCAGGCAAGCTGACCGCCGTCGCGCGTCGCTGCGGGACGGCCGTGGTCGGGACTCGCGTGGCGGACCTGATCGATCTCGCGGCGGCGCCCGGGCTGGTCGACGAGGCGGCGCGCGTGCTCGGCGTGGGCTCGGGGCTGCCCGACGGCTTCGACCTCGCGGTCATTGCCCAGGGTTGGCTCGGGGATCAGCTGGAGAGCGAACGCGATGGCGCCCACGCGCGCGCGGTGCTCGAGACCAACTTGCTGTCGGCGGTGGCCTTGCTCGTGCCGATCGCGAACCGGCTCGAGGCGCAGGGCTCTGGTCACGTGGTGGTGCTCTCGTCGGTGGCTGGACAGCGCGGGCGACCGCGCAACTACACCTACGGCGCCGCCAAGGCCGGGCTGACGGTGTACCTGCAGGGCCTGCGGACGCGGCTCTTCCCGCGGGGCGTCCGGGTCTCCACCATCCTGCTCGGCCCGGTCGATACGCCCATGACGGCCGGCCACCGCAAGCACATCCTCTTCGGACGGTCCGATCGCGTGGCGGCCGAGATCCTGCGCGCAGTCGACCGTGGCGGTGGCGAGGTGTTCGTCCCCTGGTTCTGGCGCTACATCATGGCCGGCGTGCAGGCGACTCCCGAATCGGTGGTCCAGCGCTTGCCGTTTCTCTCCGGGCGCTGAGGGCGCGGCCGAGAGACGGTCGGGACCGCTCTCGGTGGCCTCGAGCCGCGTCGAGGCCACCACGCGATCATGGGGCGGGTGGCCCCAGTTCCCTCTCGTCGAGCGGCATTCGGCGTCAGTCGACTCCGGCATCGGCGGTGGACATGCCCACGTCCGTGGACACGCCAGCGTCCGTCGACATCGGGGGCGGCGCCGGTGCATTGAAGAAGTGCAGGTCGTCGATGGTGACATCCACCGGGTAGGGGATCGCCTTTGATGTGAAGGCGAACAGCAGCCGCGCGAGCTGAGAGGGATCGAGGTTGGCCATCGGCCGTCCTCCCGTGAACCGCGACCAGGGGAGCTGGAGTTTGGTCACCGTCGATGTGACGGGGATGCTTGTCGATGGAGCCTGGCAGACCCCGCTGCAAAGCCCGAGCCCGGGAGTCGTATAGGAGCCGGCCTCATCGCCCGCGAAGGCAAGCTGAAGGGTCACTGCGCTTGGCGTGCCGGCCGAGCCCTTGATGGTGAATTCGATGCCGTCGTAGGCTGCCGCGTTGATGAGGCAGACGAACTGCAAGACAAAGGCAGTGGCCGATTGCCCCACCTCGCCGGTGATGTGCCAGTTGCTGGCGGTCAGATCTTCGTGCAACCCGAGCACCACGGGGGCCGTCGCCCCACCGGTTCCGCCGGACGTGCCAGCCGTCCCGCTCATTCCACCGGGGGCTCCGCTCATGCCCCCGGTCGCTGGCATGCCGGGGCGACCGGCCATCCCGCGCCGGCCTCCGGTCCCGGGGGGCCCGCCGCGACCGCCCATGCCGGCACCGCCCGAGCCTCGCACCGAGCCACCGGCGCCGCCCTCTCCGGACTGCCCACCGAGGCCGAGATCCCCTCCGGCTCCGCCCGTGGCCTGAGTGACTGGGAGATCCGGAAAGTGATAGCTCAACCCAGTGACCTGGTTGTAGGTATCGCCGAAGAAGATGCTGTTGCCCCCCACGCCGTCGTTCCCGGTCGTATACGTGAAGTCGGTGATGATGCCGGCATTGCTCGCCTTGTCCGCAGGGAAGACGTTTCCAGCGGCCTGGTTGATGTTGCACATCAAGAGAAAGCTCATGCCGCCGGCACCTCCCGTGCCTCCGCCCGTGTCGCCACCCGCGCTGGTGGTGCCCGCCATTCCGTTGTCACCGCCCGCCCCTCCGGTGCCCGTTCCGACGCCGCCGCTCCCGCTCGGCGACCCGCCGCTTCCGGCAGGGGTCCCCGAACCACCGCTCGCGGCGGTCGAGCCGCCGCTGCCTGCGCTGGTGCCTCCCGTGCCCGTCTTTGTCCCTGCGCCCCCGCTCCCCGTCACTCCGGTTCCGCTCGAGCTACATGCTGCAAGCCCTAGCGACAGACACCATACGAGGGATGCGCTCCCGCTTGGCACCAGGGTTCGTCGGTTCAACTTCGATGACATGCATTCTCCCTTGAAGAGTTCGAGTCCACCCGCCCTCCCTTCCCCCGCCTCGGGAACCCCCTTTCTATCACCGCACCCAGGGGCCCTCCGCAATTTCCTTTTTGCACATCGCCACGGTCAAGGGCGCGACGAGCCGCGGTTGTCCGGACGATCTGCCCCCACCTTGGTGCGAGGGTGATCGACGCGGTCGTCAAAGCATCCTCCGACGCAACGCTGACGCCCTCGACCGACCGCTGGATCCGATGGCCTCGACCACCTGGGTGCAGGCGCTCAGCGGAGAAAAGCAGGTCGAGGCATCAGCCCCGAGGAGGGCGGGTGGGCGCTGGCGGCGGCGAGCAGGGACAAGGACACGGCCGAGGCCGAGCCCGAAGGCGAGGTGGCGCGAGCCCCATCGCCAGGACGAGCGGGAGGCGCTGCCAGGCGGGCGCGCGCCCGGGAACGGGCGCGGCCGCTTCTGCCGGGTTGCTCGCGCCGCCGGCGGACCAGGGACAAACATTGCAGGCCAAGGGCGCGAACGCGCTCGTTGCTTCCGATGAGGGTGAGGGCGCGTCGTAGAGCACCCAGCACCCCGCTGCCGGCATACTCGAGGGCCAGGCACGTGATCCAGTTGCCCTCCGTCATCGCGTAGTCATTCAGTCGCTTCGGCAAGTCCATGGCACCCCTCTGTCGCTCTCCCACAGCACTCCGCGTGCCAACCCCTGGGCACGTCTTCCGCTCCGAGCCAGGCACGATCCCGGACGCTCCGCGAGGGTGTGACCGAACGCCTGTTCGCAGCCTGTCCGCGGACGAACGTCCGTGATCTCGTTGCCTCGAATTCGGATCGGTACGCGAGGGCGGTCTCGTGCGGGCATACAACTCGGCAGGTCGTCGCACCGGGGGAGCGGCACTGAGGCCACCAGTTCGCTTCAGCGGTGGGCCGCGAACCGAACCAGCGTGACCCGCAGGCCGCCGTGGCTGAGCGTGCGGGTCGCCTCGATCGGGGTGCGGAAGGCCGAGGCAAGCCGCACGTCGGGGACAACCACGGTCGCGCGCCAGCCGCGCAGCCGGGTGCGGAGGAGCTGGCCGAGCTGGCCGTAGAGCCGAGGCAAGTCGGAGCGGCGGCCGAGGCGTCCGCCGTAGGGCGGATTGGCCACCAGCACGCCCGCCGCCGCCACCACCGGCACCAGCGCCGACGACCCTGGCGCCTCCAGCGCGTCGAGCGATCGCTCGGTCACCTGGATGAGGCCACCCACACCCGCCCGCTCGGCGTTGAGCCGGGTCAGCGCAATGGCCGCCGCGTCGCGGTCCGAGGCCGCGATCGGGGCGTCGAGGGCCGTGCGCTCCCGGGCGCGCGCGGCCGCCCGCATGGCCTCCCACTGGTCGCGCGCCTGGTCACCGAATCCGGGCCAGGCCGCGAAGGCAAACCCCCGCGCGATACCGGGGAGGCGCTCGAGCGCCACCGTCGCCGCCTCGATGGGCAAGGTGCCCGCGCCGCACATCGGGTCGAGCAGCGCCTCCCCTGGCCGCCACCCCGAGAAGGCCAGCAGTGCCGCCGCCAGCGTCTCGCGGATCGGAGCCTCGCCGCCGGCCGCGCGCCATCCGCGCTGGTGCAGGCGCGCCCCCGAGGTGTCCACGCTCATGGTCCACACGTCCTCGATCCCGCGGACGAAGATTCGCTGCAAGAGTGGCTCCGGCGGCTCCCGCGGCTCGCGGGATTCGCCCTTGGCCGGCGGAGGAGGGGCGTGGCCCAGCCGATCCCCGATTCCCGCCCGCAGCGTCTCCTCGATGGCCCCGGTGTGATAGAGCCGGCTGCGGCTGGCGCTGGCCGAGACCTCGATCGCCGCGCCGGGCGCGAGGAACTGTTCCCAGGGGAGGCGCGCGAGCCCGTGGCGCAGCTTGCCGAACTCGCGCGCGCGGAGCTCCCCCAGCCGCAGCAGGATCCGGGTCGGAATTCTCAGCGCGAGGTTGGCGGCGAGCCCGGTGCGCAGCGGACCGCGCCACTCCACGCCGCCCGCGACGACCGCGATCGCCTCGGCGCCGAGCACGCCACCGAGCTCGGCCGCGACCAGATCCTCGGTGCCCGGCGCCGCGATCGCGAACCAGGATCGCGGTTCATCGAGGCCGAGCTGCACCTGCCGGGGCGCGCGACGACCGGCCACCGTCCGGCCCGGCCCGACCTTGGCCGCCGCGCGAACGTGGGACCGAGCATCGTCGGTGGCGGCCTCCGCCGACGGGGCGGCGCGGTCGGGCGCCGGGGCGAGCGCCGAGGTGGCCGTTCCCACCGTGCCAGCGGGCGGCGCCGGCAGCGCGTCGCCGCGCCCGCGAAAGATCACGTGGGCCAGGAGCTCGACCGTGCCCTCGCCGCCGGCGACGGGCGAGTCCACCACCGCGCGCACCTCGAACCCGAGCCCGTCGGCCTTGGCGGAGAACTTCTCGACCGCCAGTCGCCGCAGCCGCTGGTCGCGCACGTCGCCACCCCTGACCAGGTGGTCCGCCAGCTCGAACTGCGGCTTGATGAGGACCACGCCCACCGCCCCCGGGCGCAGGCGGAACGCCAGCCCTCGCAGCATGTTCCGCGCCGCCACGAAGCTCACGTCGACCGTGAAGAAGTCGAACGGCCCTGCCGCCACCGCCGCCCCCAGCGACAGGCGCTTCCAGTCGGTCTTCTCGAGGTTGGTGACCCGTGGATCCTTGCGCAGCGATTCGTGCAGCTGGCCGTGGCCCGCATCCACGGCCAGCACCTGCGCGGCGCCAGCGCGCAGCATGACCTGCGTGAATCCGCCGGTCGATGCGCCGACGTCGACCGCGCGCGCGCCGCGGAGCCGCGGGGAAAGGCCGAAGCGCTCGAGCGCGGCCTCGAGCTTGAGCCCTCCGCGCCCGACCAGGGGCCCCACTTCGTCGTCGCTCGCTCGCGCTGCCAATCCGTCCACGTCGGCAGCACGTTTGTCACACGTGCGGCAGGGCCTCAAGGCGCGGGGGGCGCTTTTCCCTCCGCGGCAGCCCGCCCACGGGCTCAGGAAGGCAAGCGATCGCCGGCCCGCGGTAACCGGAACGGCCGGCACCGCCGGCACAGCGGCAGATCGGCGAGCGCCTCGACGGTGGCCACGACGCCGCCCAGATCCGTGCCGCACGCGCCGCACCCGGCGCACACCAGCGGCCGCGCCGCGTCTTCCGTCGGGGATTCCCAGGACGGGCAGGACGGGGAAGACGGAATCGACGGGATCGTGTCATCGCCCTTCGGGCTCTGGTCGGAGTCGCCGCTGGCCTCGACCACCCCGGTGGCGGTGTCGCCGGTCTCGGCGGTGTCGGGTGTGTCGAAAGAGCGGGGCGTCAGCTCGGCGCATGCCAGGGCCTCCCAGGTCACGATTCCCACCAGGAAGGTCCCCGTCACCACCGGCAGGCAGTCGATGTCGTTGGCGCCCATGATGTCGATGGCTTCCTGCAGGGTGGTATCCGGGGTGATGCAGACGACCGGCGAGGTCATGCAATCGCCGACGCGCCCGTTGCGATCGGCGTCGCACAGATCGTCCTTGCAAACGATCCCCGCCAGGGTCCCGTTGTCGAGGACGAGCATGTGATCGATGTCGTTCTCGAGGACCAGACGCCGCGCCGAGGAGACCGCCGTGTCCGGCGACAGCGTGAACAGCTCCGTGCCCATCACCTCGGCGACCGGACACGCTCCAATTTCATAGCTCGGCGGCATGTGAACCATCGTGAATATGGTTCATCGGCACGACCAGTGCAGGCCCAAAGCACAGAATCAATTTCCGGAAATTGTTTAATTGTGGCGCAGGCTTGCCGGGGCCCGCTCAACGGCCGAACATGCGCTGCCACCAGTTCCCTTTTGCGGGCCTCGGGGGGGCAGCGGGAGGGATGGCCGGCGCGACCGCGCCGGACTTGGTGGCCGCCGGCAGTCGCTTGAGGGTCACCGTCACCTCCGGCTCCGAGCCCGGCCCCACCACGATGCGCTTCGTGACCGGACGAAAGCCGTCGTGGCTGAAGGTCAACGCGTACCGCGCGCCGATGCGCAGCCGGATCGAGACCGGCGTGGGCCCGAACGAGTGGCGCGGCGAGGTCACCTCCGCTCCCGGCGGAGAGGTCTTGAACAGGATGGCCATGCGCGGCTGAGCCTCGGGAGCGCCGGACGTGGCGGCCTCGCTTTCCTCCGGCTCGCTGTCACCGGCCGCCGCCGCCGCCGGCGCCGACGACGGAGCACCGGCGGGTGGCGCGGCTTCCGCCGGCTCATGGGTCACCGCCGCCCCGGGAGCACCGGCGGCCGGCGGCGCCGGCGCAGCCGGTGCGACCGTACCCGTCGTCGGCGCGGGCGGCGTGGGCGGGCTCGGCTGCACGCCGGCCGTCGCGGACGCCGGGGCACTGCCGACGGCGACGCCGGGCGGAGCGGCCCCCGGTTCGTCCGGTTTCGCGCCCGGTGTCGCCTTGATCGCCGACGCGGAGGATGGCGCCACGAGCGGAGGACGCGCCGGAGGCGCAGGACCTGGCTCGGCAGTGGAAGTGGATGTGGCGGTGGCGGTGGCGGTCGGGGTGGTGGTCGCGGTCGGGGGCGGCGCTGACGGCTCGGCCGGAACCGGAGCGGCGACAGGTGCAGGAACGCTGCGCGCGGCCGTGGGCTCGGCGACCGGCCGAGGCGCGGGTGGCGTCGCCGGCCCCTCGGCCCGCATCCGGACCACACCCACACCCGCGAGGAACAGGGCCGCCACGGCCCCTGCGGCGACCAGCGCGAAGGTCCTCCGGCTCCCCGTTCGGTCCTCGGTCACCTTGGCCGTCACCTCGGCGGCCGAGGTCCCGTCCGTGCCGAGCGGGACCCCTTGCCGGCTCCCCGCTCCACCGGTCTCCGGCGCATCGATTCTGACCTTGGCGGTCTGGCGGGCGCGGGACGTCGACATCCTTCCTGGCGGGCCTCCGACCTCGTGCGGCCCCGTCTCTCCGGCGCCGGCCTCCGCCGTGCCACGCCGTCCGCGCTCCGCGCTGCCGCCGCTTCGGCGTGAGGCTCCCGCCGCGACGCCGTTGGGCCCCGTGCCCGGGGCAGCCGGGAAGCTCCCGCGCGATCCGCCCGGCACGCCGGGTGGCGGCGGGGGCGGCGTGGGACCGCCCGCGGCGTCCATTCCACCCGGTCCACCCGCCGGAGCGTGTCCACCCTCCAGAGCTGCGCGCGCCGGGCCCCGCGCACCGTCCGCGCGGATCCCTGGTGGAGGCGGCATGGGGGGGCCGTGAGGGGGGTCGTGCAGCGGGGGGAGGGCGGTGCCCGCCGCCGCCCGTCGTCCCGTCTGGAGGGCCGCTGCCGGTGGCGGGGGAGGTCCGACCGCCGCGACGGTCCCAGGGGGAGGCGTCCTGGTCGGTGCTCGGGCAGGAAGCGTCGGGGCAGGCGGTCGCGCTGCGCGCCGGGCTCCGGTGGTGAGCGCCACCGCCAGCGGCGAGGGCGGGGAGGCGGGGGTGCGCTCCTGCTCGGCGGCCCGCGCTGGGCCGTCGGCGGTCCGGTCGGTCCTCTCCCGGTCCCGTCCCTGCGCCCTGCCCGACGGGTTCGCCGGAACGGGGAGCGGGGCGGCGATGGTCTCGGCACGCTCGGCGGCGCTGCTGTCCGCCCGGGCGCTCGACTCGACCGGCGTCGCGCCGCCTGCTGCGCTCCTCGACGAGCCGGTCCCTCCCGGCTGCGGCAGGGGCGCGCGGGTCAGGGGCAGCACCCCGTCCCGCGCCGACAGCTCGGAGAGCCAGCGCTTGAGCTCGGTCTGTCCGACCGCTCGAAAGGCGAGTCGCATCACGTGCTCCACGTCGTGCAGCATGTCCTCGGCGCGCTGGTAGCGGTCGGCAGGGTCCGGCGCCATCGCCCGCTCGAGGACCCGGTAGACCTCGGAGTGCAAGCCTGGCCGCGCCGTCTCGGGCGGGACACACGCGCCCTGCTTGACCAGGAGCAACACCTCGAGGTCGGTGGCCGCGTCGAACGGATAGCGCCGACACAGCATCACGTACAGCATCGTCCCCAGCGAGAACAGATCCGAGCGCGCGTCGAGCGCCTTGCCCGAGGCCTGCTCGGGGGACATGAAGGCGATCTTGCCCTTGATGAGGTTGCCGACGCTCTGCTCGCGGCGGTTGTGGGCCTTGGCGATCCCGAAGTCGGTGAGCTTGACCTCGCCTTGCTCGCTGACGAGCACGTTGTGTGGGCTGATGTCCCGATGCACGATGCCGAGCGGCTCGCCCGTGGCGCCGGCCTTCGCGTGGGCGTAGGCGAGGGCCCGGCAGACCTCGGCCGTCACGTAGAGGGCCAGCTCGGGGGGCAACTCGGTGCCGAGGGCGCGGGTCCTCCGCAGGATCGCGTCGAGGCTCCAGCCATCGACCAGCTCCAGGGCCATCACGTACTGCCCCTGTCGTTCGCCGAAGTCGAGGACGCCGAAGTCCAGGACCTGGACGATGTTGCTGTGGTTGAGGCCCATGGCGATCAACGCCTCGTCGATCAGCATGTTGCGGAACTGGGGATCGGCGTAGAACGCCGGGAAGATCCGCTTGAGCACCACGGTCTTCTCGAATCCCTGCAGCCCGTGCTGGGTGGCGAGCAAGATCTCGGCCGTGCCGCCATCGGCGATCTTCCTCCCGACGGTGTAGCGCGCCTGGAGGTTCATCGCGCGCTCCGGCGCGCGCTCCGGATTGAGGCAAGGGCAACCATCATGGGTCCGCGACGTGTCTTTCTAACAGAAATGCGGGCGAGGGCGACCCCACGCGACGTTCCTCTGTATCCTTTTTTCGCGTCGATCGGAAGACGCCCATGGCAAGGCGAGGCAATTGGGTTAAGTTGCGTTGACCCATGGACCCCACGCGGCTGAAGGAGCTGCTCGTCGAAGTCGGCGCCGGGCGCACCGGGGTGGAGCAAGCCCTGCAAGAGCTGCGGGAACTTCCCTTTCGCGATCTCGGTTTCGCGCGCGCCGACACCCACCGGCACCTGCGCACGGGTTTCCCCGAGGTGGTGTTCGGGCAGGGCAAGAGCGCGGCCCAGATCGCGAGCCTGCTGGTCGAGCTCGGGCGGGGTGGCTCGACCGTGCTCGCGACGCGCGTCGCCGCGGACACCGCCTCGGAGGTCATCCGCGAGGTGGCCGCCGTCATCGGCGCGGAGCGGGTGCGGTACCTGCCCGTCCCGCGCCTGCTGGTGGCCGGGGTCGTCCCGAGCGCCGATCCGGCCCGCGGGACCATCGCGGTGCTGAGCGCCGGAACCTCGGACATCCCGGTGGCCGAGGAGGCAGCGGTGACGGCGGAGCTGGCGGGGAACCATGTGGAGCGCATCTTCGACGTCGGGGTGGCTGGCATCCACCGCCTGGTCGCCGAGCGGGCTGCGATCGAACGGGCCGGGCTCATCATCGTGGTGGCGGGCATGGAGGGCGCCTTGCCGAGCGTGGTGGCCGGGCTGTTCGCCAAGCCGGTCATCGCGGTCCCCACCAGCGTGGGGTACGGCGCGAGCCTGGGCGGTGTGGCCGCCCTGCTGTCCATGCTCAACTCGTGCGCCGCGGGGGTCGCGGTGGTCAACATCGACAACGGCTTCGGCGCCGGGCAGATGGCGGCGATGCTCAACCGGAAGCACATGCCTTAGCGCGGGCCCATGGCGAGCTTGCGTGGACAGCATCTGCACTTCGAGCCCACCTCCGGGATCGCCGGTGACATGGCGGTGGCCGCTCTCGTGGATCTCGGGGTTCCGCCGGGGATTGTCGGCGACGCCGTCGGGGCGATGGGCGTGCCTGGATTGCGGGTCACGTTCGAGGCGCGACGGCGCGGGGCGTACGTGGGCAAGGGGTTCGTGGTCCACACGCCGCCGACCGGACGCCTCGCCGCCGGTGGGTCGAGAGCCCGTGGGCTCGGGCGGACGACCGGGGCCGAGCTCCCGCCCGCGAGCCAGCGGCATCATCACAGTCACGATCACGACCACGGTCACCATCACGACCACGACCACGACGACGACCACGGTCACCATCATGACCACGGGCCTAGGCCTTCGGCCCCGTCCGCCCGCGGCGATGGGCCCGTGAGCGCCCACGCGGACGATCACGCCCGCCCGCACGCCCGCCCGCACGCCCACCCGCACGCCCGCCCCCGTGGTCCCCGAGAGCCCCACGCGCACCGCGACTATGCGGAGATCCGTCGGCTCCTGCGCCGCGCCAAGCTCGACGCCGACGCCCGGGCCCTCGCGGAGGAGGTGTTCGCGCGCCTCGCCAGGGTCGAGGCCGCGCTGCACGGCACGCCGGTCGATCGGGTCGCCTTCCACGAGGTGGGGGCATTCGATTCCATCGCCGACATCGTGGGGGCGGCGGCGGCGATCGCCTGGCTGTCCCCGGCCTCGATCGGCGCCTCGTATCCGGTGGTCGGGACCGGGATCGTCCGGACCGCGCATGGCCCGGTTCCCGTCCCGGCGCCGGCCACGGCGGAGCTGTTGCGCGGGATACCCATGCTCTCAGAGGGGAGTGGGGAGCTCACCACTCCGACCGGGGCCGCGCTGCTGGCGTGCCTGGCGGACACCTTCGGCCCTCCACCGCCCATGACCCTCCTGGCGATCGGCTATGGGGCCGGCACGCGCGAGCTCGCCGATCGGGCCAACGTGCTGCGCGTGCTCCTCGGGCGTCCCATCGGGCAGCCGGCGGCGGCCGCGGCCGAGCGGGCGGTCCTGCTCCAGAGCAACATCGACGACATGAGCCCGCAGCTCGTGGCGGCGCTGATGGACGCGCTCTTCGCGGCCGGCGCGCTCGACGTGTGGTCGGCCGCCATCACCATGAAGAAGGGTCGGGCGGCCCAGGAGGTGTCGGCCCTGGTCGAGGATTCCCGGCTGGACGAGGTGCGCCAGGCCTTCTTCCTGAACTCGACCACCCTCGGGATTCGGGTGGTGCCGGTGGCGCGCGCCACCCTCGCGCGCGCGATGACCTCGGTGCCCACCAGCTGTGGTCCCGTCGGTATCAAGGTCTCCGCCTGGGAGGGACTGCCGCTGGGGGCCCAGCCCGAGTTCGACGACTGCCGGCGTGCGGCCGCGCGGGCCGGCGTGCCCGTGAAGCGGGTCTGGACCGAAGCCCTGGCGGCCGCCGCGTCGCTCGTCCCGATCGCCACCGGGCGGCCGACCATCGCCCCCGCCGGGCGGCAGACCACCAAGCCGGTGCGGCGTGGGCCACCTCGGCCACCCGGGGCGAAACGGAAGGGCGCACGGTGACGCCGCGGAGCGCGCGCCGTGTCCTCGGCGAGGGCCTCACCAGGGCGGCGGAGGCCCTCGCCCTCGGGACCGACGACGCGCACGTGCGCCACGTGGCTCGGCACCTCACCCACGCGTTCGATGCCTCGTCGGTGGTCATCCTCGCGGTGCTGGGTGAAGGCGATCCGCCCCACCTGGTGGCGGACAGCCACGACGATCGAACCGAAGGGGAGCTCGCGGCCCTGCTCGGCTCGACCGCGGTGCGTGAGTGCATCGCCACCGGCGACGTGGTGGTGGGTGCGGAGAAGCTCGGGCCCGTCGGGCTGCACGGCCACGCCCTGCCATCGTCCGCGCCCGACAGCCCCGGCGCGGTGGCGCCGACGTCCGCTGGAGGCTCGATCGGTCCGGCCGATGACGATCCCGCCGCCCCGGGGGGACGCGCGGCGATCGGGACCTGGGTGGTCTTTCCCATCCTGGTGCACGGCAGGCCCCGGGGCGCGGTGGTGGCCTGCTTCAACCTGCTGCCGGCCGACGAGGAGGATCTGGTGTTCGAGATCGGTCGGGCCGCGGCGGCGTTGCTGGCCGTCGTGCTCCCGGCTGCCCGGGTCATCGAGCCGGTGCATGAACGCACGAGACGCATCACGCTCACCGATCTCCACCGGGAGCGGCGGGTGCGGGCCATCGAGCGCTACCGGGCCTTCATCGACAGCGCCTCGGACGGGATCGTGGTGCTGGATCCGGCCGGGGTGATCCTCTACATGAACCGGGCGGCCGAGCAGGTGACCGGGTACGCGCGCGACGGGATGATCGGGCGGCGGCTGGCCGAGATGGTTCCGGCCTCGGAGCGAGCGTCGCTCGAGCGCCAGATCGCGCTGGCGACCGACTCGAAGCCGGTCGAGAACTTCGACCTGGCGCTGAACACGACCTCCGAGGAGCCCTTGACGGTGTCCGTGGCGTCGATCGGCATCCTCGGCGACCACGGCGCCGCCATCTTCGCCTTCCGGGACGTGACGGTCACGCGGGCCCTCGAGCGCGAGCTGCGACGGACCACCGATTTCCTCGAGCGGATCTTGAACTCGGCGGTCGACGGGATCATCGCCGCCGACCTGCGCGGCACCGTGCTGCTCTTCAACCACAGCGCCGAGCGAATCTGCGGCTACCGGGCCACCGACGTGATCGGGAAGATGTCGGTCAAGCAGCTGTATCCGCCTGGCGTGGCCCAGGAGATCATGCGCTTGCTCCGGCAGTCGAACCCGGAGCGAGGTGGGCGGCTCGAGCCGGTCCGGCGGGATCTGCAGTCGGTGACCGGGGAGCGCATCCCGGTGTCGATCTCCGCGGCGCTGGTGGTGGACGACGGGGGCCGCGAGATCGCGACGGTCGGGATCTTCTCCGATCTGCGCGAGCGGCTGCGCATGGAGGAGCGCCTGGCCAGCGCCCAGGAGAAGCTGGCCATCTCCGAGAAGCAGGTGGTGGCCATCGAGCTGGCGGGCGCGGCCGCGCACGAGCTCAACCAGCCGCTGACCTCGGTGATGGGTTACGCGCAGATGATGCTGCGGAAGCTCGAGACCGAGAGCCCGCACCACCGGCTGGTGGAGACCATCCTGGCCGAGTCGGAGCGCATGGCGGCCATCGTGCGGCAGCTCGGCAGCCTCACCCGCTACGAGACCAAGACCTACGTGGGCGGCGCGCAGATCATCGATCTCGACCGCTCCGCCCCCAAAAAGCCCGACTGAAGCCCGACTGAAAGGCTGAAACGGCACGGGGGCGACGACTGTGCTAGGACCGACGACCGTCCGCGAGGTAGAGATCGAGCGCATGAAACCCGAGCAGATGACCGAGGTCCTGGAACAAGCCGCGCACCAGCTCGGAATCAAGGTGCGTTACGAGACGCTGACCGGCGAGACCGTGGGGGCCGGTGGCCTCTGCAAGATTCGCGGAGAGTGGGCGGTGATCATCGATCGGCGCGCCAATCCCTCGGATCGTGCCGCGTTGCTGGTGGAGTCGCTCGCGGCCTTCGATACGGACCAGGTCTTCCTGCCCCCCGAGCTCCGGGAAGCCGTGGTGCAGCGCCGGTCGGCCCGTGCGCCGCGAGCTCCCGACCCGGTCGCTTCCGAGACGAACGCTTCCGATCCCAGCAAGCCAGAGTGACGCGTCGGCAACCGGGCCGGTCCGGGCCCACGCCTCGTCCCTCGCCGTCCTCGTCCCCCGATCCGGCTCGACCCGAGCAGTACGGAGACGAGCAAGAGTAAGCGGACGAGGCGTAGCGGCCAAGCCAAACGCCGCATCAGAAACCACGCGCGTTCTCTAGCGGAGCTGACGCAGGGCCTCCGCGAGCTGGGGATCGCTCTCGAGGGCATCGCGCAACGCCGACCGGACCTGGTCGCGCAGCGCGACCGACGCGTTCGGATCGAGCTGGCGTTCGAGCACCCGTTCGAGCACGCGCTCGGCGGCGCTCTCGGGGCTGAGGCCCCCCGCGCTCACGTCCGCCGCCAGGTCCGCGACCCCGGGCCCGGCCGTCGCCTGCGCGGGCCGCGCGCCCTCCGCGCCAGCCCCCGCCAGCCGCTCCGCGAACGCCGGTCCGGAAGCCCCTTCGGGACCTCCGGCGCCTTCCGCCGCTCCGGTCCCGGAGATGGGCTCCGCGCCCTCGATGCCCGCGGCTTCCGGCACCGGCCCGGACGTCGGACCTGTGATCTTCATCGACACGACTCCCGAAAACCTACCACAGAGGGTTCAGCCAGTGGCATGCCCCACTTATCGCGCGGGCTTCCCGCTGGTTGCTCACAAACCAGGTCCCCGGAGCTTGGGCCAAGACATCCGACCCGACCCCTTCACGGGGCGAGGGAGATCTTTTCGTCGAAGCGCCAGCGCGAGCGAAGCGAGCGAGTCTTTCACCGAAAGTCGCGGCTTCGCCGCGCCGGCTCACCGCAGCAAGCTCCGAGGGGGGCACGTGGGAGGGCCCCCTTCACCGCCCCCCGCGAGCGCCGGAGGCGCGTTAGCGCTGGATGAGCACGGCTTGCTTGCGCTCGCCGCCGGAGCCGGTGCTCCGGGCGACCCGGGCCGTCGCCGTTGCGTGCCGCAGGCTCAGAATGTTGGGCGAGGCGGCCTTGCCGTTGGCCGCCGCGATGGCCCCGTGTCCGTCACGCACCTCGACGTAATACTGTAGGGCCTTTCCCGACACCTGGGACCCCGGGATGACGGCGGATTGCCATCCCTTCTTCGATGGGCGCAGCTCCAGGGAGTTGTAATGCGTGCTGTTGCCGGTCCGGTAGTAGATCGCCATGTCCTTGGCGGCGAGGCCGGGCTTGGCCAGGCAGTGCACGAAGACGTCGGTTTCGGGAGCCGCCTCGTCGGGCAGGTCGCAGTGGATCGGCTCGGCGAAGTGCGCGGGCACGTCGGGGCCTTCCGCCAGCTTGGCGCGCAGCTGGCGCGCGGCATCCTCCTCGGCCTTGCGCTCCTTCTCACGGGTCTCGGCCGCCTGCTTCTCCGCCAGCAGCTTCTCCTTGGCCTCCCGCTCACGCTTCTCGCGGGTGCCGGCCTCGGCCAGTTGCTTGTCCCGGTCGGCCCTGTCCTTCTCGAGTTGCACCACCTGCGCCTTGGTGTCGGCGAGGGCCTTGTCGGTGACGGCCTTGTCGGCGATGAGCTTCTCCTTGGCGGCCCGCTCCTTTCCTTCGCTGTCCTTCAGCGCCGCGAGATCCTTCTGGAGCTTGTCCTTCTCGGCCGCGGCCGCCTTGTCCCGGTCGGCCTTGTCCTTCTCGAGTTGCAGCACCTGCGCCTTGGTGTCGGCGAGGGCCTTGTCGCTGGCGGCCTTGTCGGCGATGAGCTTCTCCTTGGCGGCCCGCTCCTTTCCTTCGCTGTCCTTCAGCGCCGCCAGGGCCGCGAGATCCTTCTGCTGCTTCTCGCGCTCGCTCTGGGCCTGCTTTTCCTTGTCCCTGGCCGCGGCCTCCGCCTTCTTCTTGTCGGCCGCCGCCGCCTTGGTGTCGCCCTTTTCGGACTTCTCCGACCTGGCCGCCACCACCGCCGCCTCGGGAGCCTTGTCCTTCGTCGTCCTGGCCTCTGCCGCCTGGTCCGCCGGGCTCGCCGCGGCCACCTTGGTGGCGGGAGCTGCCGGCGCGGCCGTCGCCGTCGCCGTCGCCGTCTTGGGCGCCAGTGCTCCGGCCGCCGGCGCCGCCGCGGCGGTGGCTTCCTTGCCCGTGGGCTTGACGTCCACCTTGGCCTCGGCCCTTGCCGTGTCGAACGCCGACTGCACCGACTTGGTGAGCAGGGCCTCGGTCACCTCGATGTCTGGCTTGAGCTTGAGGGCCTTGACGAAGTAGCCGACCCCGGCCTTGCGATCCTCGATGCCGTCCACGTAGAGGGCACCGAGGTGGACATAGGTTCGAGCCAGCATGGGGTGCCCCTGGAGGTTGGGGTCCTTCTTGCCGAGGGCCACCGCCTGCAGGAGGCGGGACTTGGCCTTGTCGAAATCGCCGTTGCTGTAGTCCTCGAGCGCGGAGGCGTTCAGCGTCGTCATCTGCTCGAGCACCGCATCCGAATCGGCGGCCCGGGCGGAGCGCCCAAGCGACACGGATCCCATCCATCCGGCGAGGCAACAGAGAAGGAATGAGAGGGGTAGATGCTCAGCACGGAGTTTCAAGGCTGCCTCCTTGGTCGCGAGTCTCCGAGCGGTCCGCGGCCGGATGCGGCCATGGTCCTCGGTCAGCAGCGAGTTTGTAACCATCCACCCCCAGAAACCATCAGGAAAACTGGATACGGCCGACCGGTTGCGCCACGAACCCACCGCGGGGCTCCCGGCGGCCCGGAGCGCCGGCCGAGTCCGCTGCCAGTTTCCGGCCGCCGCCGTCCGGGCGGCGCGGGCGGACTGCTACACTGCCCCCAATGGGCTTCTTCCGCGGATTCCTGGCGCCGTTCCGGGCGGCGGGCGTGCTCAGGCGCGAGAGGTTGCTGCACTTCGCAATCGTGCCGGTCCTGCTCAACGTGGCGCTGGCGATCGGCGCGGCGTGGGCGGCCGCGACCTACTGGAGGCAGGAGCTCGCCATCCACACCGCGAGCTCATCGGGGTCGACGGTCCTCTCGAGCGTGCTCTTCGGCGTGACCACCGCCCTTGGAGCCATCGTGCTCTTCGTGATCGTCCAGCCGCTGCTCGGCGCGATCTTCAACGATGCCCTCTCGGCGCGCATCGAGAAGCGGGCGACGGGGACGGTCCCCGAGGTGCCCTTCGTGGCCTCGGCGTTGCGGGCGACCTGGCACGGCCTCCTCAAGCTCGGCCTCTATGTCCTCGCCCTGCTCGTCGGGCTGGCGGCGTCGCTCGCCACCGCGGGGATCGGGGGGGTGGTCGGGGTGGCGCTCGGGGTCCTGTTCTTCGCCTATGATGGCTTCGACTACCCGCTCGCCCGCCGGGGCGCCGGCTTCGGAGCCAAGTGGCGGTACCTGGCGCTACACCCCATGCAGACCATCGGATATGGTCTGGGGGCGACGGTGCTCTATCTGGTCCCGCTGGCCCTCATCATCGCTCCGCCGCTGATGGCGGCCGGAGCGACCGTGACCTTCCTCGAGACCGAAGAGCGCAAGAAGCAAAAAAGGGAACAGCGCGCGCTGCGCGCGCAAAGAAAGGGCAAAGGACGAATCGATGAAACGAGTGCACTTCGAGACGGACAAGGGTGAGATCGTCGCCGAGCTGTTCGAGGACGACGCCCCAGGAACGGTCGCCAACTTCGTGGGGCTGGCGGCCGGCACCAAGGAATTCACCGATCCCAAGACCGGCAAGAAGACCAAGCGGGCGTACTACGACGGGCTGACGTTCCACCGGGTGATCCAGGACTTCATGATCCAGGGCGGCTGTCCGCTCGGGACCGGCGCCGGTGGGCCAGGCTATACGATCAAGGACGAGCTCTCCGGGAAGAAGCAGGTGCACAAGGCCGGCTCTCTCTCGATGGCCAAGACGGCGGCCCCCGATTCGGGAGGCTCGCAGTTCTTCATCTGTCACTCCCCGCAGCCGCACCTCGACCGGAAGCACACGGTCTTCGGCCAGGTCACGGCCGGCATGGACGTGGTGAACAAGATCCGCGGCGGCGACAAGATGAATCGGGTCTGGATCGAGGAGGCGTGATGCCCGACCCGGTCGCGGCCCCGGTGGGCCGATTGGTTGACATTCTGGGGGCTCAGGCTCGATAAATGACCATACCTTCCACTTCCGACTTCCGGCTTCAGAGCTCCGACTTCGCGATTTCGCCCCTCGCGCTTCATGTCACGAAATCTCTCCATCTCCGTCTCCGTGCGCGGTCCATCGTGCATCCCCTCACCCAGGTAAGCGATTGAAGAAGCCAATTCCGTTCGGCAAGTACTACCTCCTCGAGCGGATCAACGTCGGAGGGATGGCGGAGGTCTTCAAGGCGAAGGCCTTCGGCGTCGAGGGATTCGAGCGCCTGCTCGCCGTCAAGCGCATCCTGCCCAACATCGCGGAGGACGAAGAGTTCATCGCGATGTTCATCGACGAGGCGAAGATCGCGGTGCAGCTCCAGCACGCGAACATCGCGCAGATCTTCGATCTCGGGAAGGTGGACGACAGCTACTTCATCGCGCTCGAGTACGTGCTCGGGCGCGATCTGCGCGCGATGTTCGACCGCATGCAGCAGCGAAAGGAGACCATGCCGCTCGCGCAGGCCTGCTTCATCATGATGCAGGTCTGCGAGGGGCTGGACTACGCGCACAACAAGCGAGATGCCCAGGGCCGGGAGCTGCACCTCGTCCACCGCGACATCTCCCCCCAGAACGTGCTCGTGGGGTTCGAGGGCGAGGTCAAGCTGATCGACTTCGGGATCGCCAAGGCGGCCGGGAAGGCCTCGAAGACCCAGGCCGGCATCCTGAAGGGCAAGTTCGGGTACATGTCGCCCGAGCAGGTGCGTGGGCTCCCCATCGATCGCCGCAGCGACATCTTTTCGGTGGGCATCGTGCTCTACGAGCTGCTCACCGGTGAGCGCCTGTTCATGGGCGAGAGCGACTTCTCCACCCTCGAGAAGGTCCGCAACGTCGAGATCCTCCCGCCCTCGTCCTACAACAAGACCATCCCGCACGAGCTCGAGCGGATCGCGCTCAAGGCCCTGGCCAAGGATCCCGAGGATCGCTACCAGAACGCCATCGATCTGCACGACGATCTGCAGGCGTTCCTCTACACCAAGGCGGAGATCTACTCGCGCAAGGATCTGGCCGCGTGGATGAAGAAGACCTTCCCGGCCGAGATCGAGGAGGAGAACGCCAAGGCAGAGCAGTTTCGTCTGATCGTGGCCCCCGAGTCCGAGGCACCGGCCGTGCCCTCTTCCCGTCGGACCATGCTCGGCACCGGCATCAACTCCGGTGGGGTGCCCCTGGCCTCGAGCGGCGGCGGGGTCTCCGGTCGCCTGTCGGGTGGTCACAAGGGGAGCAAATCCAACCAGGGCGGGGGAGGTGGCGAGCCCCGTCAGAGCGGCAAGCTCGGCGGCGCCGCCGGGGGCAACGCCGGCAACGTCGGCAACGTCAGTACGACCGGCGGGCAGAATGGCCGGGGCGGCCAGGAGGGGCTCGGCCCCGACCGCTCGGCTGGCAACCGCACGAGTCCGCTCAGGACCTCGGGTGCTGGAGCTCACGCGCCGGGCGGGGCATCCCCGCCACCCGGAATGACCAGCGGCAAGGCCGGACCGAGGGGCGGCGGCGGGGCCGCGGCGGCCTCGGGTGAGGAGCTCGGCTGGGACGACGACGAGCTCGACACACAGATCTACGAGAAGGAGCCGGTCAGCGAGGAGGCCGAGCTGCTCGACACGCGGGACCTCTTCGAGGACGACGACGATCGGACCGTCGCCAACGAGCCACCTCCGGACATCCTCCGCGCGGCGACGGCGCCCAGCCTGGCCACCCCCGAGCCGACCGGCGTGATTCGCAGCGAGGCCCGGACCCCCGCCAGCGGCAGCCGCATCACTTCCCCGACGGGAACCGGCACGCGCCTGCCAGGGCCCCCCACCGGTTCGAAGTCGTTGTTCGGCGTTCCAGCGCCGGTGGTGCCGACGCCGAGCGGGCAGGTGCGGGGAGCGAACCCGACGCCAACCCCCGGCAGCCTTCGGAGCTCCCGCCTCGCGTTCCCGGCGGCCCCCGCCATGCCGCGACCCCAGAGCGGCAGCTTCGAGGCGCCCGCGGGTGCCGCGGGTGCCCCGGCGAGCGTGAGCGCCCGCCGAAAGAAGCTGGCCATCTGGGCGGTCCCGCTGCTCCTGGTGGCGGTGGCCGGTGTCACCGGGACTTACTTCTGGTCGATCAACCGGGCGGGAAGGCTGGAGATCGTCACGGTGCCCGCCGACGCGACGATCCTGGTGGACAACGTCAAGGTGTCCGAGCGGTCGCCCTACGCGGTCGAGCAGTCCCCCGGCACGTACACGGTGTCGGTGGTCCGGGCTGGCTACAACCGCTACGACCAGAGCGTCGAGGTGCGGCCCGGCCAGCCTGCCAACCTGTCGGTGGCGCTCGAAGCGGCGGCGGATACCGGCTTCGAGCTGACGAGCGAGCCCCCCGGGGGGCTGGTGTGGCTGGACGGCGTCCCGATGAGCGGGCCCGAGGGCCAGGCACGCACCGACTTCCGGGCTTACCGCATCCCGCCAGGCAAGCACGTCATCGAGATAAAGGGCGACACGCGGTACTACCCCTGGAAGCAGGAGGTGGACGTGGAGGCCGGGGGGATCAAGAAGGTCCGCGCTACCCTGGTGATGGTGGGCTCGGGCGGCGGTGACAAGGGCAAGGGCCCGGCGGGGGGCAGCCCGGCGGCAGCGGCGGCGGCGGTCGCGGGAGAGGCGGCCGCGCGGGCCGCGGCCGCGGCGCACGCGCCCGGGGCGACCTCGCCACCGGGCGGCGCGGGGACGCCCGAGCCGGGTCAGGGTGCTCCTGGGCAAGCCGGTGTCGGTGATGGCACGGCCAAGCTGACGGATGCCCAGCTGGCGGCGGCGCGGCGCCGGCGCCCTGGACGCGACCTCGGCGGCGACGTCACCGACGGGCTCGGGACGGCTGCGGGGTCGACGTCGGCGGCTCCGGGCGGAGGGCGGCTGGCGAAAGCGGGAGCGACGGGCGACGAGCCGGGAGCGGGCGGCGATTGCAACATCACGGTGGGCACGCGGCCCTGGTCGGAGATCTGGATCGACGGGAGGAACACCGGGCGACACACGCCGTACTCGGAGAGCATCTCCTGTGGGCGGCACAAGCTCACCTTCAAGCGACCGGACCTGAACCTCGATCGCACCGAGACGGTCAACGTCCGCTCGGGGGAGACCTTCAAGCAGTCCTACGCGCTCGAGTCCGAGTCGGAGTGAGCCCCCCGAGCTCGACGTCGGCGCGTCAGCCCTTGGTCCACGCGGCGCACTGATACAGGGCGAGGGAGATGGGGGCCCGGGGCGGGAAGGCCACTCGGGCCACCCGCTCGAGGACCTGGGCGAGGGCCCGGTGGATCCGGGCCGGCGGGCTCACGTGGTGGTCGTCAATCCCAGGGAAGCCGATCGCCTCGAAGGCGCGCGACATGAGCGGGCTGACCGCGGGGTAACCGGTGACGAGGGTGCCCCCCGGCTTGAGCGTCCGCGCGAGGCCGCGCGCGGCGGCTGCAGCGTCGCGGATGTGCTCGAGGACCGAGAAGCAGACCACGGCGTCGAAGTGGTCGGCGGGCAGGTCGGCATCTCGCAGGAGATCGGCCTGCCGGAAGGTGGCGGCGCAGCCGGGGGCGACCAGGCGATCGAGGCCGGCGGCGAGCGTCAGGTCGGTCCCCGTGTACTCGGCGAAGTTCGCGGTGAGGGTCGGGACGAGCACCCCGCTGCCGACGCCGACCTCGAGCACCCTGGCCGGGCCCCGCCCGCGGGGTGGGAGGAGGTCGAGGCCCATCTGCAGCCGGTGGCGATACAGCCACCCCACCCATGGGTGGTAGTAGTACGGCAACGGATCGTGCGCATCGTTCGGCGTGAGGGCTCCCTCGGCGGGGAGGCGCAGGGACATGGGCATGGGTGGGCTCACCGGGGGGAGGGCAAGGGGGAAGAGGCGCGCGCGCCATCCGTCGTGTCGTCGGTCGCGGGCCGGTGCGGATCGGCGGGCGGACCCGAGAACCGGCGCGGACCGGCGATGAGCGAGAAGGCCTCGGGGGCGTAGGGGTAGCGCGAGGCCACGTCGCGCGCCAGGGAGCTGGCAGCCTCCTCGACGGCGGCAGCGTGCCGGTGGCCGAGCAGCTCTCCCAGCCGACGCGCGATCTCGGCGCGGGTCTGAGGGCTGTCGGAGTGCGCATAGGCCTGCTCGAGGTGATGGATGGCGAGCTCCTCGCCCCCCTCCCGGGTGAGCATGCGCGCGACCAGGTTCGGCAGCCACGATGGCACGCCGTCGAGCAAGGTCGCCTGGCGCAGGGCTTCGATCCCCTGCTGCCGCCACTCGGGCACCCGTGGGTCGTCCTCGCCGGCGAGCCGCGGCAGCTCGTAGAAGAGGTTGAAGCCGCGCTGGAAGGGGAGCTCCCAGTCACCGGGAAAGACGTCCGCGCCGCGGCCGAGCAGGCGGTTGGCGCCGAGGAAGGCCTCGACGGTGAGGGGACCGCCCGAGTACACGAGCATGGCCGCCGACCGCAGGTAGAGGCGATGGAACCGAGGGTCGAGCTCGAGGGCGGTCGCGAGCGCTTGCTCGAGGCGGCGCGGATCGGCCTGCCCCGCCAGCGCGCCGCCGAAGTAGACGTTGGCGCGCGCCGCCACCAGGTCCGCCATCATCTCGTGGTGCCCGAGCCCGAGCGCGCGGAGCACGGCCGCGCGCGGCAGGTACATCGTGTCGCGCTCGGGCGCGAAGGCCTCCCGCAAGGTGAGCGCCGCCCGCAGGGCCTGGCGGGTCCCGAGCGCGAGCGCCAGCGCGGCCGCGACGGCCAGCGCAATGCCGAGGAGGGGCGCGAGGGGCCTCGACACGCGCTGGCCGCCACCCATCGTGAAGGGACTGGGGCGCGGCTGGGGGATGCTCACGGCCCCGCTCCCACGCCATCCGTCCAGATCGCCGCGCCCGCTCCATGAATTGCAGTCCTCGGCGCTCCGCGGGAGCGCTGTCTCTCCATGAAGGGGCGATCCGCGCCGCGTCCTCCGATCGCCTCGCCCCGGGAAGCGGGGAGAGGTTGAGGGAGAGGGGCCCCACATTTCGTCGAGGACGTGGGACCCGCCGGATGCGGCCGCCGAAAATCGAAAGCGAGACGCCGCTCGGGCGAGTGTGGTCGGAGGGAGCTTCGCGGGGCGAGGGGATAATGAGAGGAGGGGGCTCCGGTTGCGGCCAGGAGGGCCCGGGGCGTCACGAGGCGCCCTCCGGAGCGCCCGGGCCTCGGGCTGCAGCGCCCAGTTTCGGCTCGCCTGGCTCGCCGGGCGTCGGGGCGGGGTCGCCCTCGCGCTCGGCGGCGTCGGCCGGCGCGGCGATCCCGAGCTTGGACAGCCGGTAGCGCATGGAACGAAACGAGATGCCGAGCAGCCGCGCCGCCTCGGTGCGGTTGTCGCCGGTGCGCTCGAGCGCGCGCAGGATCAGGGAGCGCTCGAAGGCTTCCACCTCTTGCTCGAGGTTCAGGCCCTCGGTCGGCAGCTCGGGCGCTGCGCGTCCCCCGACGCCGCGCAGCCCCTGTCTCAGCTCCGGCAGGGTGTCCGAGGTGATGTTCCCATCGGAGGACAGCGTGACCGCTCGCTCGATCAGGTTCTCGAGCTCGCGCACGTTCCCGGGGAAGGCGTACGACGTGAGGATCGACATCGCGGCCGGCGCGATCTCGCCGGCCGGGCGGGCATGCTCGGCCGAGAACTTGCGCAGGAAGTGCTCGGCCAGGAGGGGGATGTCCTCGCGGCGCTCGCGCAGCGCCGGCATGCGGATCTGGATCACGTTGAGGCGGTAATAGAGGTCCTGGCGAAAGCTGCCGCGCTCCACCTCGGCCTCGAGATCGCGGTTGGTCGCAGCCACCACCCGCACGTCGATCTCCCGCTCGCTCACGCCCCCCACGGGCTTGATCCGCCGCTCCTGGAGCGCGCGCAGCAGCTTCACCTGCATGGCGAGGGGCAGCTCCCCCACCTCGTCGAGGAACAGGGTCCCGCCGTGGGCCATCTCGAAGAGCCCGGTCTTCTCGGCGGAGGCACCGGTGAAGGCCCCCTTGACGTGCCCGAACAGCTCGGACTCGAGCAAGGACTCGGGGATGGCGCCGCAGTTGACGGCCACCAGCTCGTGCTCCGCCCGGGGCGACAGCTCGTGCAGCGCGCGCGCCGCCAGCTCCTTCCCGGTGCCCGACTCGCCGATCAAGAGCACGCTGGTGCGGGCGGGCGCGACCTTGCGGATGATCTCGAAGAGGCGGCCCATCGCGGCCGACTTGCCGAGCAGCCGGTCGAGCCGGTAGCGGCCCTGGATCTCCTGGCGGAGCGCCACGTTCTGGCGCAGCAGCAGGCGGCGCTCGAGCCCGCGCTCGACCACCAGCCCGGCCTCGTCGACCTTGAAGGGCTTGAGGAGGTAGTCGTAGGCGCCCGCCTTCATCGCCGCGATGGCGGTCTCGGCGGTGGCGTAGGCGGTCACCACCACCACCTGGGTGTCGGGGTGCAGCCGCTTCGACGCGTCGAGCACGTCGAGCCCGGTGCCGTCGGGCATGCGCAGGTCGGTGATGATGAGGTCGAACTCGCGCGCGGCGATGGCGGTCCGGGCCTGGGCGGCGCTGGCGGCGAGCTCGACCTCGTGGCCGGCGCGCTTCAGGTAGATCGAGAGGAACTCGCGCACCGAGCGCTCGTCGTCCACCACCAGGATCTGCCCCCGCATCGCCGCCATCACATCACGCGCGCTGCTTCTGGCACACCAGGATCAGAAAGCCGCCGAGGCCGCGCAGACCGGGGAGATCGCAGGCCCAGCGCTCGGCCTGCTCGAAGGCGCTGCCGAGGGCGGGCAGCCGCCAGACCTTGGAGGTCGGGGTGAAGATGCGAACGCCCCGGGTGGACAGGAGCCGCACGCCAGGAGGGAGGTAGCGTCGGGCCCGTGCCAGCGTGTCGTAGCGGGTGAAGACGTCGCGGTCGGTGGTCTCCTGGGCGATGCGTGCGGGCCCACCCAGGCGCTTGGTGAGGTAGCGCAGCGACCAGGGATTGTAGAACTCGAGCAGCAGGTGTCCGCCCGGGCGCACCAGGCGGGCGAGCTCGGCCAGCGCCGCCTCGATCGGCGGGACGTGAGCCAGGACCTTCATGCTGTACACGAGATCGAACGCGGCGGACGGGAGCGGGATGCTGGTGATGCCGGCCTGGAGCACGCGCAGTCCCCGGGCGCGCGCCTGGCCGAGCATCCCGCGCGAGAGATCCACTCCCACCGCCGAGCGTCCGATGGCGCTGGCCTCCTTGAGCAGCAGCCCGGTCCCGCACCCGGCCTCGAGGATGTCGCCGCCGGCGCCGTGGCGCCGCACGAGCTCGAGCTCGAGCGCGTCGATCATGCGGTGATAACCCCGGTGGCGGTGGTCATCGTAGGTCCGGGAGAACCGGTCGTAGTACGTCTGCGTCGACGGCGGGCCCGCAAGCATGGCCGCCGATTATGCGGCCTGCCCCGACCCCGCGCCAGCCGCCAGCACCAGGCTCCAAGCCCCTCGCCCGGCGCGCCCGGGGGTGGGCCTTCAGCGCAGGCTTTCCAGGCAGGCGATGGCTTCGGGGCGGGACCAGTCGCGCTTGTTGATGAAGTAATGGCGCACGAAGCCGCGCGCATCGATGAAGTAGGTCTCGGGAAACTTCTCGGTCCCGTAGCGCTTGGGGACCTCGCGGCTCTGATCGAGAAGCACCCCGAGGCGGGTGCCACTCGAGAAGAAGCGCTTGATGACGTCCCAGTCCTCGTCGACGCTGACCGCCACGGTGCGCACGTCGGTGCCGTCCAGCCCCGCCGCCAGGTTCTCCATCGAGGGCATCTCCTCGGTGCAGGGCGGGCACCAGGTCGCCCAGAAGTTCAGGAAGACCGGGTGGCCGCGCAGCGAGCGCAGCGAGATGCTGCGCCCGCTCACGTCCTTGAGATCGAAGTCCGGCGCCTCTCCGGTCTGCAGGGCAGGCGGGAGGGGATCCGGGCGCAGCGCGAGGCAGGCCGCCGCGCGCGTCCGGACCAGGCCGTCGCGCGCGGCCGCGAAGAACTGCATCGCGACCACGGCGACCGCGGCGACGGTCACCGCCGCACCGCCGAGACGCAACCGGCGGTGCGTCTCGGCGGCCGACGGTGATCGGGCTGGTGCCCGAGCTGTCGGGGGTGTGCTCACCCGCGGTGTTTTCCAGTCTTCTCGGGCTTCTTGGCCAGCTCCTCGTCCGCGATCTTCTTGAAGGTCTCGAACGGGTAGGCCCCCGCGATCTTGCGCCCGTTGATGAACACCGCCGGGGTGCCGTTCACCCCCAGGGTCGATCCCTCCTTGGTCTCGGCCTCGATCACGCTCTTGAACTTGCCCGAGTCGAGGTCGGCCTTGAACTTGCCGAGGTCGAGCCCGAGCTCCTGGGCGTACTTCTCGAGGCTCGGCCGCTCGAGCGCGGTGTTGTTCTCGAACAGCTTGTCGTGCATGGCCCAGAACTTCCCCTGGGCGTCGGCGGCCATGGCCGCCTCGGCGGCCGGCATGGCGTTCTGGTGGAACGGCAGCGGATAGTTCTTCCACACGAAGCGGATCTTGCCCTCGTAGGCCTTGGCCAGCTGGTCGAGCGAGGGCTCGACGCGCTTGCAGAACGGGCACTGGAAGTCGGAGAACACCACCACGGTGAGCGGGGCGCTCTTCGGCCCCTTGGCCGGTGAGTGTCCCGGATCGACCTTGAAGATGGTCTTGTCGGCCTCGGGGCCGGCCTCCTCCTTGGCGGCGCCGGCCGGGGCCGCCGGCAGATCCGCCTTGGCGGTCTTCATGATGGTCTCGTACACCTTGGCCTTGGGCGTCCCCTTGGCGACCAGCGCCTGCGCGCTCGCCAGCTCGGTGTCGATCTTGGCCTTGAAGGCCTCGAAGGGCTGGGCGCCCGACAGGAACTTGCCGTTGATGAAGAAGGCCGGCGTTCCGCGCGCGCCGATCTTGGCTCCCTGATCCGAGTCGGCCTGGATGGCGGGTTTGAGCTTGTCTCCGCCGTCGAGCGCGCTCTTGAACTTGCCCATGTTGAGGCCGATCTCCTGGCCGTACTTCTCGAAGCTCGCGCGGTCCAGGTTCTGCTGGTTGGCGAAGAGCTTGTCGTGCATCTCCCAGAACTTGCCCTGCTCACCGGCGGCGCGCGCGGCGATCGCGGCGGGCATGGCGTTCTGGTGGAACGGCAGCGGCAGGTCCTTCCAGACCAGCCGCACCTTGCCCTTGTACTCCTCCTCGACCTTGGCCAGGGTCGGCTCGACCCGGCCGCAGAACGGGCACTGGAAGTCCGACCAGATGACGATGGTGACGAGCGCGTCCTTCGGCCCCTTGACGGGCGCCGAGCCGATCTCGGCCTTGTAGACCACGTTGGCGTCGGGCTCGCCGGCGGCGGCCGGCGGCGGGGGCGGGGGAGCCGCCTTGTCGAGGCCGTTCTTGGTCAGCTCGGCGTAGAGGTTGGCGCGCGAGACGCCCTCCTTCAGCTTGGCGTCGGCCTTCTTGATCTCCTCATCGATGGTGCTCTTGAAGGCCTCGAGGGGCTGCGCGCCGCGCAGGTTGCGGCCGTTGATGAAGAAGTTCGGGGTTCCCCGTGCGCCGTACTTCTCGGCGTCGTCCGAGTCCTTCTTGATCCGGTCCTTGTACTTGTGGCTGTCGAGCGCGGCCTTGAACTTCGGCACGTCGAGGCCGATCTCCCCCGCGTACTTCTCCAGATCCGGGCGGGTGAGGGCGGTCTGGTTGGCGAAGAGCTTGTCGTGCATCGGCCAGAACTTGCCCTGCTCGTTGGCGGCCATGGCGGCCTCGGCGGCGGGCATGGCGTTCTCGTGGAACGGCAGGGGCAGGTTGCGGAAGGAGATCGAGATGTTGTCCCCGTAGTCCTTCTCGAGCTGGTTGAGGGTCGGGACCACCCGCCCGCAGAAGGGACACTGGAAGTCGGAGAACTCGACGATGGTGACCTTCGGCTGCTTGCCACCCTTGGTGGGGGCGCCCGCGATCTCGACCTTGTAGATCTCCTCGCCGCCACCCGGGCCCTTGGCGGCCGGGGCCGCGGGGGTGGGGGCCGGGGCGGTGCGCGCCGCCACCATCAGCTTCGAGTAGACCTGCGCGGCCGGGGTGCCGGCGGCGACCATCTTGTTCGCGGTGACCAGCTCCTCGTCGATGACCTTCTTGAACTCCTCGTAGGGCACCGCGCCCCGCACCGGGCGCCCGTTGATGAAGAAGTTGGGGGTGCCCTGCACCCCGATCTGCCGGCCGAGCGCCAGATCCGCGTCGATGCGGGCCTGCCCGCTCTTGGCCGCCAGGAAGCCCTTGAACTTGCCCATGTCGAGCCCGAGCTCCTGCGCGTACTTCTCGAGGTCGGGCTGCTTGATGTTCTGCTGGTTGGCGAAGAGCTTGTCGTGCATCTCCCAGAACTTGCCCTGGGCGTCGGCGGCCAGCGAGGCCTGCGCCGCCAGGGGGGCGTCCTGGTGGAACGGCAAGGGGTTGTGCCGGAAGTAGAGGCGAACCTTGCCGTTGTAGTCCTTCATGATCTTGTCGAGGGTGGGCGTGACCCGACTGCAGAACGGACACTGGAAGTCGGAGAACGCGACGATGTTCACGAGCGCGTCGGCAGGCCCCCGCGGGGTGCCCTCGAGGGGGATCCGGTAGCGCTCGAGGCCGTCGGCGGGCGCCGCGCCTCCCTTGCTGTCATCCCCCTTGCTGTCGCCGGCCTTTCCGGCGGTCGTGACGTCGGTGGTCGTGTCCCCACCTTTCCTCGCCATTCCCCCGAGGACGTAGCTGCCTACGCCGACGGCAAGAACCAGCGCGATCAATGTTCCCTTCTTCATGACTTCTCTTCTCCTGTGGTCTGACGAAACTGCGTTTTTGAGTGCGATCCTCGACCCACCCACGCGAAACGCGCCTTTGCGCACTCCCGCACGGGGCAAGCTTCTGCGGAACACCGGTGGAACCGGGGAGCCGCGCGACACATTCCAGTTGGGCCGGGTGCCCGCTCTCGAGGACGAGCGCGATCCACCCGCGTGGTCGTCGCTCCGTCACGCCCGCCGTTGCGGCGGGCGGAGCGGGCGTCCAACCGACCAACACCCCCCGCCGCCCGGCTGATCAGCCGCGGGCCAGGGCGCCGTGCGCCGGCTCTATTCGCGGCGGTTCATCCGGAGGTTCGGACCCCCGGCCGCGGCGCGGGCGGCTCGCGACGGAAGACATGCGAGTGGCGGTGGGGGGAAGGAGATCGGGAAGCGCGGCCAGCGCCACGGGCAGGGGAGCGTCGGCGTTCGAGGCGAGGGGGGGAGGAAACGGTATCCCGTGGCACAGGGATCGCTCGATGGCGGGCCGGGGGCTCCGGCGCACGCGCTGCGGCGCGAGCGAGCCGCCCGCCGGGTTCTCGGGGAGCCGGGAGATGTGGAAGCGGTAGTCGGATGTCATCGGGCTGCAGTCGCCCGACTCGAGCTGGAGATCGGCGCGGCTGTTCACCGCGACCGTGGACACGGCGGCGCGGCAATCCACCTCGGCCGGTGTCGCATACATCACCGGCTCACGCGACCCGGCCGAGGCCTCGGCCGGGTCGCACTCGGCCGCCGCCAGCACGCAAACCGCACCCGCCGCGCCATCGGCCGGAGGGCCGGCGGGCAGCGCCGCCAGGGTGGCGGTCGCGACGGAGACGAGGACGGAGGTCGACAGAAACACGCGCGTAGACCCTAGCCGCAGGCTGCCAGTCAATCAAGACTTGGTTTCCAAGACTTGG
>CAZIOH010000051.1:0-45188 GCA_964540815.1 uncultured Myxococcales bacterium
TCGCCCACGAGATCAACAACCCGGTCAACGCCGTGATCAACACCATCGGCCCGCTCGAGGAACTGCTCGGCGGGCTGCGCGACGCCTCCGGCCCGGCCGCGGAGCCCGAGTTGCGCCGGCTCGGCGCCGAGGCCGAGGAGATGCTGGGGGTGATCCAGCGCGGCGCGACCCGCACCAAGGCCATCGTCCAGGCGCTGCACAACTATTCGCGCGGCGACGACGAGCAGAAGCGCGAGGTCAACCTCGGCCGGAGCGTGGACGACACCCTCGATCTGCTCCGCCATCGACTGAAGGGCGTGCGGGTGGAGAAGCACGTCGATCCCGAGCTGCGGATCGAGGGCTTCGCCGGGCAGATCGATCAGGTGCTGATGAACCTGGTGACCAACGCGGCCCAGGCCATCGGCGATCGCCCGGGCGGGGGGACCATCACCATCACCGCCGGCGGGGATCCCGAGCGGGTCGTGCTCACGGTCGCCGACGACGGCCCCGGGATGGCGCCCGAGATCCTGACGCGGATCTTCGATCCGTTCTTCACCACCAAGGACGTGGGCGAGGGCTCTGGCCTCGGGCTGTCGATCGTCCACGGGATCGTCGAGCGCCACGGCGGTAAGATCGCCGCCGAGAGCCTGCCAGGCCGTGGGACGACCTTTCGCGTCTGGCTGCCGCGCCGCGCAAGCGCGCCTCCGACCTGACCGCGATCACGCGGATGGACCGTAAATCAGGCCTTGGGACACTGTGTCTCTGGCCTGGAGCCCTGGTCCGGACGAGCGGGGTAGGGGGTCTGCCCGATGTCACGAGCGCAATGGTTCGTACGAGGTCTTTAAGTGCGTTCCTCGACGGTAAAACGTCGTTGCAGGTTGGCGTTTGCTCGCATAATTAGAAATCCCCCCCAATGGTCAAATTGAACGTTTTCTTCGGCGCGACAGCGGTGGCGCTGCTCGCAGGTTGTACAGGCTCGGTCGGCCCCTCATCGCTCCCGTCGAACGGAACCCCTGGTGCTTCACCGAGCAGCGGAGGGACCTCGCCTGGGGCAGCCTCTGGTGGGGCGGTCGGGCAATCGGGAGGGTCGACCTCCGGCGGCGCCGGCTCGAGCTCGTCGGGCAGCGCCGGCGCGGTGGCCTCGAGCAGCCCGCTCTTGCCGGCGCGGATCCGGCGATTGACCAACGCCGAGTACGACGCCTCCGTGCAGGCCTTGCTCGGCACCACGCAGACGCCGGCGGCCACCTCGTTTCCCCTTGATGCGCGCCAGAGCAACTTCACCGTCAACGACGCCCAGCGGGTCGATCCGGTGCTCGCCAAGTTGCTCAGCGACACCGCCATTGCCCTCGTCACCGAGGCGCGGACCAACGGCAAGCTCGCGGCGCTGTCTCCCTGTTCCAACCCGACCGGGGGCGGCCCGGCCTGCGCGGCCACCTTCATTCAGTCCTTCGGCGCCAAGGCCTACCGCCGGGCGCTCTCCGCCGACGAGGTCACCGCGCTGCAGACGGTCTACGCCGCCGGAGTGAGCGGGGGGGCCTACGCCGACGGGATCGACGCGATCGTGCGGGCGGTGCTGCAGTCGGCCGGCTTTCTCTACAGCACCGAGATCGGCGCCGCCGGCGGCGCGCCGGCCGCGGGCGTCGTGACCTTGACGCCGCAGGAGGTGGCCAGCACCCTGTCCTTCCTGGTCACCTCGGCGCCGCCCGACGACGCGCTGTCGGGAAGCGGCAGCGGCCTGATGAACGCCGACACCCGCGAGCAGCAGGTGCGCCGGCTGCTCGGCAGCCAGGCCGGCAAGAGCGGCCTCGTGCGGGTGATCCGCGAGTGGCTGGGGATCGACCAGATCAACCAGATCGCCAAGGACACCACGGTCTACCCGGGCTTCACCGGGGTCCACAACTCGATCGTCTCCGAGAGCCTGAGCTTCGTCGACGAGGTGGTGAACCGCTCGACCGGGACCTTGAGCGAATTGCTAGGGGCAGATTGGACCATCGCCGACGCTCCCCTGGCCAGCCTCTACGGCGTGACCTCGGCCGGCACCGGGCACACCTCGCTGACCTCGGTGGGACGACGCGGGATCCTCAATCAGGCGGCCTTCCTGTCGGTCTTCGCCCACGCCAGCGAGTCGGCCCCGGTCCTGCGCGGCGTGGCGGTGATGAAGCGGGTGGCCTGCCTCCCGGTGATCTCGCCGCTGACCTTGAACATCGTGGTCACGCCGCCGGTGCCCGATCCGACCAAGACCACCCGCCAGCGCTACGCCATCCACGCCACCGATCCCAAGTGCGCCACCTGCCACACCAGCATCGATGCCTTCGGCTTCGCCTTCGAGGCCTTCGACGGGATGGGCGCCCCGCGGCCGATCGTGGGGGGCAAGCCCATGGAGAACAACCAACCCACCGACGCGTCGACCACCATCCCGGCTGGGCCCGACTACGCCGGCAGCTACGCCGACAGCAACGCGCTGGCCCTGGCGCTGTCCACCAGCGGGGCGGTCCGCACCTGCATGGCGCACCAGATGTTCCGGTCCTTCGCGGCCCGCAGCGACGACTCGGTGATGGGCAGCGAGCAGGACTTCGTGAACAGGTGGGGAATGTTGCAAGCCGACAAGCAGAACAGTTTCGTCGAGACCCTGGTGGCCTACGTCAAGAGCCCGAACTTCGTGCAGCGGAGGGCCGAGTGATGAAGCTCTCCGCCAATCGCCGGATGTTCATCCGCGGCGTCGGGGCCGGCTTCGCCTCCTTGCCGTTCTTCAAGCTGCTCGAGGATGGGTTCGCGCACTCGGCCGGGGATACCCTGCCGCTGCGGTTCCTCGGCATGTACCACCCGCACGGCATCGCCGAAGAGCTGTGGACCATGCAGCCGGGCGACACCGAGACCAGCTTCAACCTCAACTTCACCAACTCCTCGCTCCAGCCCTTCGACGACGCCGCCACCTACGGCAAGAGCTACAAGAGCCAGGTGCTGATCCTCGAGGGGATCGATCTGCTCTCCAACGCCAACGGCCACGACACCGCCGGGACCATCCTGACCGGCAGCCGCATCGACAGCTCGGCGGGCAAGCCGCAGAACTCGTCGCTCGACCAGTTCCTGGCGGTCGAGAAGGGCCTGGGGTCCGCCACCCCCATCACCAGCATCGCGCTCGGGGTCGGCAACGACGACACCAAGTCCGGGTCGGTCCTCTCGTACGGGCCGGGCGGGGTGGCGCTGCCCAAGATCATCGATCCGAGCCAGGCCTTCACCACCCTCTTCGGCAACCTGGTGGTGCCGGGGGGAGATGCCGCTGGGCAGGCGGCCGCCACCAAGCAGCGCGCGCTCGGCCAGAGCATCCTCGACTTCATCAAGGGCGACATCGGTCGGCTGCGCCCACGGCTGGCGGCGCTCGAGCAGCAGAAGCTGGATCAGCACCTGCAATCGCTCTCCGATCTGGAGAAGCAGATCTCGGGCATCTCGGCCATGGGGGGCAGCGGTCTGGCCGCCGCCAACTGCTCTTCACCGGTCAAGCCCGACGCCTCCACCTTCCCCAAGATCAAGGCCTACAACGGCGGCGAGCCCTACTTCGACGCCATCACCAACGCCTTCATCGGGCTCATCGCCCAGGCCTTCGCCTGCGACGTCACCCGCTTCGCCACTCTGTACATGGCGGACCTGTCGTACATGGGCAATCCGCTGGGGTTGCCGGCGGACAACCACGGTGGGGTGGCCCACGTGTACAACGGGTCGGCCGCCGGCAGCGACGGGAACCCGGTCGGTAACGGAGATCCGACCACCTGGGTCAACCTGGCCAAGTTCAATCGCTACGCCTACGGCAAGGTGGCGCTGATGATGCAGAAGCTGGATGCGATGGGCATCCTCGGCAGCACGCTCATCTACACCTCGAGCGACATGGGCAACCCGGCGCGCCACAGCACGCGTAACGTGCCCACGGTGCTGGCGGGCGGCGCGAACGGGAAGTTCCGGATGGGTCGGCGCCTCCAGCTCAAGCCGGACTGCCCGCAGAGCAACCTGTGGTGCGCCCCCGGGGATCCGGTCTTCACGGCCATGACCAACAACCACCTGCTGGTCTCGATCGCACAGGCCTTCGGCGTCAGCGTGAACACCTTCGGGACCCAGCCCACGCCGGATCTCACGACCGGCCCGCTCGACGGCCTGGTCTGACCCGGGGGGCCCGCGGAGCACGGGGCCTACCTCCAGGCAGGTTGGCAGGTTGTTGCCAACTTGGCACGTCACATTGAATTCCTGTCAAAGTGGCGTCCTTGGTTGTGAGGCTGCCAATCTGGCGTAGAGTTCTCGGATGACGTTGACCGACGCCATCCCGCGGCCCGGGCCCGAAGGGGTTCAACAGACGCTGCTGGTCGTGGACGACGAGCCCGGGATCGTCGATTCGTTGCAGAAGATCTTCGAGCGGGAGCACCTGCGGGTGCTCACGGCCCACGGCGGGGCACAGGCGCTGGAGATCATCCGACGTGAGCCGGTGTCGGTGTTGCTCGCGGACCTGATGATGCCCGAGATGTCGGGGCTGGATCTGCTGAAGGCGAGCCGCAGCCTCTCGCCCGAGACCGAGACGGTGCTGATGACGGCCTACGGGACGGTGGAGAACGCCGTCGAGGCCATGAAGCAGGGCGCGTACGACTTCGTCACCAAGCCCCTCAAGCGCGCGCACCTGCTGCGGGTGGTGGGCAAGGCGCTGGAGAAGCGCTCGCTGGTCCAGGAGAACCGCTCGCTCAAGGCGCAGCTGGCCGCGCAGAAGAAGCGCTCGCTGGTGGGGCAATCGCTCCCGTGGCGCCGCACGATGGACATCGTCACCCAGGCCGCCAAGTCGGTGGCCACGGTGCTCCTGCTCGGCGAGTCCGGCACCGGCAAGGAGCTCCTGGCCCGGGCCATCCACGACTACTCGGATCGCGCGCGCGGTCCGTTCGTGCCGGTCAACTGCGCCGCCTTGCCCGAGAGCATCCTCGAGGCGGAGCTCTTCGGCTACGAGAAGGGGGCGTTCACGGGGGCGGTGCACCGCCACGAGGGGAGGTTCCCCCAGGCGGACGGCGGCACGCTCTTCCTCGACGAGATCGGCGAGATCCCGACCCACGTGCAGGTGAAGCTCCTGCGCGTGTTGCAGGAGGGAGAGATCGAGCGCCTCGGGGGACGCACGGTCAAGGTGGACCTGCGCCTGGTGGCGGCCACCAACCAGGACCTGCGGGCGGCGGTGCGCGAGGGCCGCTTCCGGGAGGATCTCTACTATCGGCTGAACGTCATCGCGGTTCCGATTCCGCCCTTGCGCGATCGGCGGGACGACATCCCGCTCCTGGCCGAGCATTTCTTGCAGCTCTACTCCGATCGCAACGGGCGCCGGCTGACGGGGTTTTCACGCGCCGCCGTCGAGGCCATGGCGCGCTACGACTGGCCGGGCAACGTCCGGGAGCTGGAGAACGCGGTCGAGCGCTCGGTGGTGCTCTCGCGCGGGACGGTCATCGAGCTCGACGACCTGCCGCCGGACGCCCGCACCGGCAGCAGCGCCGCCGGCGAGGGGCGGTCGTTGACCTTCGCCGTGGGGACCCCGCTCGAGGAGATCGAGCGGCGGGTGATCCACGCGACCCTGGCGCACACCGGGGGTGACAAGCGCCTGTGCGCGCAGTTGCTGGGGATCGCCACCCGCACCATCTACCGGCGCCTCGAGGAGCAGCGCACCGGCGAGGCCGACGAGGCCTGACCGGTCCGCGCGCGGAGGGCGGCGGCCAGACGCCGGCGGGGGTAAAGTCGATCGACATGGATCTCTTCGAACGCATGCGCGGGCGCCCCGGCTCCGAGGCCGCCGCGGGGGATCCGCGCACGCAGGCCACCGCCGGGGGGCGGGCGGCGCCCCGGGAGGAGAGTCCGCCCCGCGAGGAGAGTATCGAAGGGACCATCGAGCGCATCGCCTTCACCGGAGGGGACGGGGCCTTCGTGGTGGCCCGGCTGGCCGTGGACGGAGACCGCGAGCCAATGACCGTGGTCGGCGCCCTGACAGGGATTCCCGTCGGGGCCCGGGTCCGGGTGACCGGGCGCCGCGAGCACAACCCGCGCTTCGGGCCGCAGTTCAAGGTGTCGGGCTGCACGGAGGTCGCGCCCGCGACGATGGAGGGGATCCGCCGCTACCTCGGCTCGGGGCTCATCAAGGGGATCGGCCCCGAGTTCGCCACCCGCATCGTGACCCGGTTCGGGATCCAGACCCTCGAGATCCTGGATCGCGAGCCGGCGCGCATCATCGAGGTCCCCGGGATCGGTCCCTCCCGCGCCCGATCCATCCGCGAGGCCTGGACCGCTCAGCGCGAGGTGCGCAAGGTGATGGTCTTCCTGCAGGGCTACGGGGTCTCTCCTGCCTTCGCCGCCCGCATCTACAAGCGCTACCGGGGGGCCGCCATCGCGCTCGTGCGCGAGAACCCCTACCGCCTGGCGTTCGACGTGTGGGGCATCGGGTTCCTGTCGGCGGACAAGCTGGCGAGCGCGCTCGGCATCGCCCGCGAGTCCGACGTGCGCGTGGAGGCTGGGGTGCGGCACGTGCTCGAGGAGGCGTCCACCGCGGGCGACGTGTTCGTCCCGCGGGCGCGCCTCTGTCGCAAGGCGGCGGCCCTGCTCGAGGTCGACGAGCCGCTGGCGGAGGCGGCCATCGGGCGCCTGGGCCGCTCGGGCGAGCTCGTGATCGAGGCGCGCCCCGAGATCACCGCCATGGACGAGGGTGAAGCCATCTACGTGACCGCGCTGTATCAGGCCGAGGCGGCGCTGGCCGCCGGGCTGGCGCGGCTGCGGAAGGGCGGAGATGTGCAGGCCGGGGCGGCGGCGGGGGCCAGGACGGCGGGGGCCGGGGCGGCGGGGGCGGCGGGGGCCGGGGCGCCGCTGTCGATCGACGTCGAGCGCGCGGTCGCCTGGTACGAGAAGCAGGCGGGCATCGCGCTCGCTCCGCAACAGGCGGAGGCGGTCCGCCAGGCCCTGCGCGAGAATCTGCTGGTGGTCACCGGGGGGCCGGGGGTCGGCAAGACCACCATCGTCCGCGGGATCGTCGCGATCCTCGGCAAGAAGGGCCTGCGGGTCGCGCTGGCGGCCCCCACCGGGCGCGCCGCCAAGCGGCTGTCCGAGGCCACCGGCCAGCCGGCGCTGACCCTGCACCGGCTGCTCGAGTGGCGGCCGGCGGAGGGGGCCTTCGGGCGGCGGGGAGACCGCCCGCTCGAGGTGGACGCCCTGGTGGTCGACGAGGCGTCGATGCTGGACGTTCGACTCGGCGCCGACCTGCTGGCGGCCCTGGCGACCGGGACGCGCCTGATCCTGGTCGGGGACGTGGATCAGCTGCCGTCGGTGGGGCCAGGGACGGTGCTGCGCGACGTGATCGAGTCGGGGGTGGTTCCGACGGTGCGGCTGACCGAGATCTTTCGCCAGGCGGGGGAGAGCCTGATCGTCGTGAATGCCCACCGCATCCACCAGGGCCTCGGGCCCGAGCTCGGAGCGGCGCCCGCGGAGGGCGTGCCCAACCGGGTCGACCGCCGCGACTTCTTCTTCATGGAGGAGGCCGATCCTGTGCGGGCCGCCGAGCTGATCCGCGACCTCGTGGTGACCCGACTCCCGCGGAGGTACGGCCTGGCGGTGCAAGACGTGCAAGTCCTGACGCCCATGCACAGAGGAGAGCTCGGGGCCGCCAACCTGAATCAGCTGATCCAGACGGCCCTGACCTCCGAGGCGCCCGGGTTGGCGCGGGGCGGCCGCAGCTTTCGGGTGGGCGACAAGGTCATGCAGGTGCGCAACGACTACGAGAAGGACGTCTTCAACGGGGACATCGGCCAGGTCCACGCCGTGACCGGCGGGGCGCCGGCGGTGGCCGCCGCCGAGGCCGACGGCGCCGCCGCCGCCGCAGAGGGAGGCCGCAGCTCCGAGGAGGACGGAGGCGATGAGGCGAGCAGCGCGCTCGGGAACGTTCTCGTCGTCCGCTTCGACGACCGCGAGGTGACCTACGGACAGGGCGAGCTCGACGAGCTCCAGCTCGCCTACGCCGCCACCATCCACAAGTCCCAGGGCTCGGAGTATCCAGCGGTGGTGATCCCCATCCACACCCAGCACTTCGTCATGCTCCAGCGCAACCTGCTCTACACCGCGGTCACCCGGGCCCGGAGGCTGGTGGTGCTGGTGGGCACGCGCAAGGCCCTGTCGCTCGCCGTGCGCAACGCCGACGTCGAGGCGCGCGGCTCACGCCTCGACGTGCGCCTGCGCGCGGCTCTCCCGGCCGTTCCAGCGGCTCCTCACAGGTAGCCGCCCACGATCGCGCCGAGGCCGAAGGTGCTGTCGCCCCCGCCCTGCAGGGGCAGGCTGATGGTGGGGCCGACCCCGAGGAAGAAGTGTGGCACCAGGTGGAACAGCGCCGGCAGCTTGATGTCGAGGTGGGTCTCCGAACCCGACGGCCCGTTGTTCGGCGAATAGTGGTGATAATAGAGGCCGCCGCGGATCCACAACGACACCAGGCTGGTGAAGTGCAGATCGTAGCCGGCCCGCAGCCCGACCCCGACGTCGGTCGTGCCGTTGTTCCGTTCGAACTTCAAGAGGCCGCCCACCGAGACGTTGGGCACGATGAAGGTGTCGGCGGATGGTTGCACCAGCACGTGCCACGGGTTGCTGCCGGTCTTCAGCACGAAGAAGGGGAACTCGCCAGGATCCGAGAGGCTGTAGACCCACTGGCCGGCGGCCCCGAATGCGCTGGCGGCCGGCGCCACGGCATCGAGCGGCGAGGCCGAACGGCCGGACGTGGTCACCTCATCGGCGAGGGCCAGCCGGGCGGCTCCCCCCCGGGTCAGAATCGCGAGCGCGGCGCAGGCAACGGCGGCGCGCGCGACACGGAGGTGGGCGGAACCGTGGCGGCGGCGGCGGTCGAGGCAGCGGTTGATTGGTCGCATGGCGCGGATGATGCCGCCATCGACTAGCGCTGTGAAGTCTTTCCGGCGGCAATTTCGCCCGCGGCCGCGTCGCGGGCCTTGCGTCGACGCAGGTTGATGAGCTCGACCCCGAGCGCATAGGCCATCGCGAAGTACACGTAGCCCTTGTCGATGTGCTTGCCGAAGGCGTCGGCCAGGAGCAGGACCCCGATCATGAGCAGGAACGACAGGGCGAGCACCTTCATGCTGGGGTGGCGGGTGATGAACTCGCTGACCACGTTGGCGGCGAGCAGCATGATCGCCACGGCCAGGACCATGGCCGCCGCCATGATCGAGATCTGCCGGGCCATCCCCACCGCGGTGATCACCGAGTCGAGGGAGAACACCACGTCGAGGAGCAGGATCTGGGTCAAGAGGAGGCCGAAGCGGGCGCCCCCGGCCTTTTCCCTTGCCTCCGCGCCGAACCGCGCGGGGCCGGGCTTCCCGGCGGGTGCCGTGGGCTCGATCTCCGTGCTGAGGAACAGCTCGTGCGAGGATTTCGCCATCAAGAAGAGCCCCCCGGCCAGCAGCACCAGGTCCCGCCCGGTGAAGCCCTGGCCAAGGAGCGAGAGGACCGGCCGCGTCAGCCCCATCATCCACGACAGGGTGAACAGCAGCCCTAGCCGCAGCCCGAGGGCCAGACCCACGCCGAGCCGCCGCAGCAAGGGGCGGCGCCCGGCCTCGATGCGATCCGAGACGATCGCGATGAACACGATGTTGTCGATGCCGAGCACGATCTCGAGCGCGGCCAGGCTCACCAGGCTGATGAGCCCCTCGGTCGTCAGGAAGGCATGAAGGTCCAAGACAAGAGGCTCCGGGTAGGGTTGCGGTGGAACCCAGGTATGACACGATTCCGCGAGGCATGGGTCCGGGCGACGCGCGAACTTGACTGGCCCCGCCGGCGATGGGGACGAGGTCCATCCCCTGATCCGGAGTCGCACGAGCGAAGATGTGAGGCGCTCCGCCGAACCGACTGACCGCTGGGTCAGCCCTGGCCGAGGCGGCTCGCGACGTTGGCGGCCTCCTCGACCGCGCGGGCGATGACCGAGCGGATACGGCCGTCCTCCATGGTCAGCAGACCCGCGATGGTGCAGCCGGCGGGGGTGGTGACCTGATCCTTGAGGGCCGCCGGGTGTTGCCCGGTCTGCAGGACCATGCGGGCCGCGCCCTGGAACATCTGCGCGGCGATCTCCATGGCGGCGTCGCGGCGCAGGCCCATGCGCACGGCGCCGTCGCACATCGCCTCGAGGAACACGTAGGCGAAGGCCGGGCCGCTGCCGTTGAGGCTGGTCACCGCGTCCATCAGCTTGTCCTCGAGCTCGAGGCAACGGCCGACCGCGCAGAAGATCTCGGTCGCGACCTTGACCTGCCCGTCGGTCACGCCGGCGCCGCGGGCGAGCACGGTCATGCCCTCGCCGATGAGACACGGCGTGTTCGGCATGGCGCGGATGACCCCGGAGCCAGGCAGCCAGCCGGCGAGCTGCGCGAGGCGCACGCCCGCGGCGATGCTGATCACCAGCTTGCCCTCGAGCAGGCGGCGCATCTCGGCGGTGTCGACCACGGCGGAGACCTCGTGCGGCTTGACCGCCAGCAGCACCACGCTGGCCGCGCGGACCGCCTCGGGGTTGTGCGTGGTGGTGGCGACGCCATGCTTGGCGTGGAGCGCCGCCAGCACCTCGGAACGACGGTCGGTGGCGATGATCTGGGTGGGCCTCAACTTCCCGGAGGCGAGCAGCCCGCGGATGATGGCCTCCCCCATGGTTCCGGAGCCGATGACGGCCAATGTCAAGCCAGGGTCGAGCATCCGCCGACTATTTCACACTTGCCCCGGATTGCCCACGTCATCCGGGCCGGGCGAGGCCCGTGGGACATGGCGGCCCATCCTCACGAATGAAACGCGAGCCCCGCGCCTTTCTGGCTGAAATGAAGTGGGGGCCCTCTCCCTGGCCCTGAACAGCGGGAGATGAACGAAGGTTCCAGGCACGACAGACCGTTGGCCCAAGGGTCCTCGAGATCGCGGGGGAGCGTGGGTCGTCGTGCCCCGCTACCGCGGGGCGAGGTCGTCGCGGCCGCTCCCGAGGACCCTCTCGTCGAAACCCTTCCCAGCATCGCGCCCGATTCGGCCGAAATCAGCCGCTGACTCTCCGTCGAGCAGGCTCGACATCCTTTGCTCCTCGAGTTTGAATCGCGTCGCGTGAACTTGTTCTTTGGTTCTTCTCCACTGACCAGAGGATCTGAAGATGTCATATGAAGGCGAGACTCTGGATGCCTGCGGGCTCCAGGTGGATCTGTCGGAGATTGCCATCGTCGCCGTTTCTGGGTCTGGCCCCAATGTCTGCGGACATCTGATTCTGTACACCCCGTCCAGAGGAGGGTTCTATTTCCACGTGACGGATGTGTACGGCTATCCCCACTACATGAATGCGTCTCAGTATCAGAGATACCTCCCCGAAAACCACAAGCATGAGTTTCTCCGGCGAACGCTGATGCTCCCGGACCCAAGGAGCGCGGAGCTCTATCTCGAGTCGATCTTGTCCGAAGATTGGACCTGGGGAATCTTGCCTCACAACTGCGTCTCGTTTTGTGAAGAGGTCATCCATGCCGGGGGAGCGGAGTGGAGCTCGTACAGCAATTGCCCCGTCATCGCCACGGACGTCCCGCAGCACGAAGTCAGCCAGTTTCTACAAACGCTCCAGGGGGAGCTATACCGCCTCTACGGCGCGCCACGGTGATCGGACCAGGAATGCTCGCTCTAGGTCGGACACCAGCCGCGCGGTTGAAGAGCGCCCTCGTCTTGTTCGGGACCTGGTTGGCCTTCTTGTTGGGCGCTCTGGCGCTCGAGCACACCTCGGTTGGCAGGTTCATGTTCCATCGAAAGGTGGCGACGATCGTCTATCTCGTCCTTCAGGGGCTGACCGGCATCGCAGCCTTGGTCGCTTGCCTGGTGATCTTGTTTCGCGGTTCAAACCGCCACCGGCTCATCGTGATCGTCCCGACGGCGCTCCTTGTTCTTTACGCGCTGGTGGTGGTGGGTGGACCGGGTTGAGCTTGGAAGGCTGGGGCCGCCAGGGCAACGCGGGGCGAAAGCCGGGGCTCAGCTCGGGGCGCGCAGCAGGCCTTGGCGGATCACGAAGTCGACGACCGGGCCGATCCCCTCACCGTTGCGGATGCTGGTGAAGACGAAAGGCCGGTCCCCGCGCATCTTGCGGGCGTCGCGGTCCATGACCTCGAGCGAGGCGCCCACGTGGGGCGCGAGATCGGTCTTGTTGATGATGAGGAGATCGGATCTGGTGATGCCCGGTCCCCCCTTGCGCGGGATCTTGTCGCCGCCGGCCACGTCGATCACGTAGAGCGTGAGATCGGCGAGCTCGGGGCTGAAGGTGGCCGCCAGGTTGTCGCCGCCGCTCTCGACCAGGATCACGTCGAGGTTGGGGAACTTCCGGTCGAGGGCATCGATGGCCTCGAGGTTGATCGACGCATCCTCGCGGATCGCGGTGTGGGGACACCCGCCGGTCTCGACGCCCACGATGCGCTCCTCGGGCAATGCCCCGCTGCGGATCAGGAACTGGGCGTCCTCCTTGGTGTAGATGTCGTTGGTGACGGCGGCGATGTCGAACTCGTCACGCAGGGCCTTGCACAGGGCGTCCATGAGCGCGGTCTTTCCGGAGCCGACCGGACCGGCCACGCCCACGCGCAGCGGAGAGGATGGGCGCGCTCGCGGGCGAGGCGTGGCGGGCGGCGACGCGGAGGACGCGGGTGGCGGGGGAGGAGGCGGAGATGGGTTGGACGGATGCATGGGTCACCTCGGCTGCGAGAGCGAAAAGGTCCTCAGGAACGGAACAGGCGCGAATACTGGGTCTCGTGGGCGGCCGACAGGATCGCCTGGGTCGGAGCCGACGCCCCCAGCGCGTCGTCGTCGAGCTCGAGCGCGAGGTCCACCGCCGTGGCGATCACGGGGCCCGCCAGCGCGAGCAGACGGACTCCGGCACTCTGGCCGAGCGGCACCAGGCGGACGGCGGCGCTGGCCTGGGCCTCCGTCCAGGCGAAGGCGAAGGCGAACATGGCGCTCACCAGATCGGCGGCGCCCGGCCGGTGCGCGCTCGCCAGCGCGAAGAGGGCGGTGAAGGTCGGGGGCCAGTGGGGCGTCGACGGGAGGAACGGGGATGGGATGCCGAGCGTGTGGAGGATGCGCGCCATCGCGAGGCCGAGGTGGCGGTCCTCCATCTGCAACTCGGCCGAGGCGCGCATGGCGAAGAGCAGGTCGTTCCACCGTCGGACTACCTCCGGCTGTCCGGCCTGGGCGGCCCGGTGGACGCGCGCGAAGATCGGCAGCTCCTGGTAGGCCAAGGTCTCGCGCAGGAGCCCGAGGATCCAGGCCGTGGCGCTTGGCTCGTCGTGCACCAGACCGGCGTGTACGGCCGCCTCGAGGCCCTGGGAATAGGCAAACGCGCCGACGGGGAGGGCGGGGCTCGCGAGCTGGAGCAGGCGCAGGAGAGGCAGGCGGTCCTCCGGCGGGGAGGCGGGGGCGGGAGGCGAGGGCAGGGGGGGCAAGGCAGCGATCAACGGCGGGCCCTCTGGGAGGGAGGGGAGGGCTCGTGTTCGTGTGCGTGTGCGTGTTCGACTCCGTGTTCGAGTTCGACCCCGTGGGCGTGGGCGTGGGCGTGCGCGTGATCGGGGTGGGTGCCGGCGTGGCGGTAGCCGCCGGCCTCGGGCTCGAAGGGGGCGTGCAGGGTGGTGACCTGAAGGCCGAGGGCGCGCACCAGGCCGTCGAGGACGTGGTCGTGCTGGAACGACAGCCGCCCGGCCTCGACCTGCAGCGGGACGTGTCGGTTGCCGAGGTGGTAGGCTGCGCGCGCCAGCAAGAGCGGATCCTCGGTGGTCGCCACCGACAACGTCTCGTCCGCCGCGCGAACGCGCACCGCCACCGTTCCCTCGGCGTCGGTCAGCAAGTCCCCCGCGCGGAGGACCGTGCCCCGCGGAAGCAAGAGCGCGCCCTCGCGCCCATCCGAGAGCTGCAGCCGCATCCGACTGCGCCGTCGGTCCTCGTAGGGGATGACCACCTCCAGCAGGGCGGTCGCGGGCACGTCGCCCGCGCCCGCGCGCAAGACCTCGGTGAGGGAGAGCATCGTCGGCTTCGTCATCAGAAGAGGAAGAACTTCTGGGCCAGCGGCAGCACCGAGGCAGGCTCGCACACCAGCAGCCGCCCATCCGCGCGCACCTCGTAGGTCTGCGCATCCACCTCGATGTGCGGCAAGGCATCGTTGTAGAGCAGATCCCCCTTGCGCACCTGCCGGGTGTTCTTGACCGCGACCAGCTGCCGCCGGAGCCCCAGGCGCTCCCCCACCCCCGACTGCCAGGCTGCCTTCGAGAGGAACGTGAGGTTGGTGGCGCCGAGCGCCCCGCCGAGCGCGCCGAACATCATGCGGTAGTGCACCGGCTGCGGCGTGGGGATGGAGGCGTTGGGATCGCCCATGGGGGCGGCGGCGATCAGCCCGCCCTTGATGATCACCGCCGGCTTGGTGGCGAAGAAGGCCGGCCGCCACAGCACGATGTCCGCCAGCTTGCCGACCTCGAGGGATCCGACCTCGTGCGCGATGCCGTGGGTGATGGCGGGGTTGATGGTGTACTTGGCCACGTAGCGCAAGGCGCGAAAGTTGTCGGCCAGCCCGTCTGCCGCGGACACCGGCGCCCGAATGCCCGCGCCGCCCGGGGCCGCCGTGCCGGGCGGGAGGTGTCCGCGCTGCTGCTTCATCTTGTGGGCCGTCTGCCAGGTGCGCGTGATGACCTCGCCGACCCGCCCCATGGCCTGCGAGTCGCTCGACATCATGCTCATGGCGCCGAGATCGTGCAGGATGTCCTCGGCCGCGATGGTCTCGCGCCGGATGCGCGACTCGGCGAACGCCACGTCCTCGGCGATCGACGGGTCGAGGTGGTGACAGACCATCAGCATGTCGAGGTGCTCGTCGACCGTGTTGACCGTGTACGGACGGGTGGGGTTGGTCGAGGACGGCAAGACGTTCGCCACCCCGCAGGCCTTGATGATGTCGGGGGCGTGCCCGCCGCCCGCGCCCTCCGTGTGGTAGGTGTGGATCGCCCGGCCCTTGAAGGCCGCGAGGGTGTCGTCCACGAAGCCGGATTCGTTCAAGGTGTCGGTGTGGATGGCCACCTGCACGTCATGGGCCTCGGCCACGGCGAGGCAGCAGTCGATGGCCGCCGGTGTGGTGCCCCAGTCCTCGTGCAGCTTGAGGCCGATGGCGCCCGCCTCGATCTGCTCCACCAGGCCCTCGGGACGGCTGGCGTTGCCCTTGCCCAGGAACCCGAGGTTCATGGGGATGCCCTCCGCGGCCTGCAACATGCGCGCGAGGTTCCACACCCCCGGCGTGCAGGTGGTGGCGCTGGTGCCGGCGGCCGGGCCGGTGCCGCCGCCGATCATGGTGGTCACGCCCGACATCAGGGCGTCCTCGCACTGCTGGGGCGAGATGAAGTGGATGTGCGTGTCGATCCCGCCGGCCGTGGCGATGCAGCCCTCCCCGGCCACGATCTCGGTGCCCGGACCGATGACGATGTTCACGCCGGGCTGAATGTCGGGGTTGCCGGCCTTGCCGATCCCGCTGATGCGCCCGCGCGAGATGCCGATGTCGGCCTTGATGATGCCGGTGACGGCATCGAGGATGACCGCGTTGGTGATCACCGTGTCGGGGACGTCGGCGCCGGCCCGCTGGCTCTGGCCCATACCGTCGCGGATGACCTTGCCGCCGCCGAACTTCACCTCCTCGCCGTAGACGGTGTGGTCGCGCGTGATCTCGATGCGCAGGTCGGTGTCGCCGAGCCGCACCCGGTCCCCGACGGTCGGTCCGAACATCTCGGCGTACGCACGCCGGTCGATGATCTTCATGGGCGCCCTCCGCCCGTGCCTGACGCCGTCGGGGGGACGTCGAGCGGGCCCATGATCTCACCGCGAAAACCCTGCACCACCCGAGCTCCGCCGAGCGCCACCAGGTCGACGGTCCGGGTCTGTCCCGGCTCGAAGCGCACGGCGGTCCCGGCCGGGATGTCGAGGCGAAAGCCGCGGGCCTGCGCCCGATCGAACCGCAGGGCCGGGTTGGTCTCGAAGAAGTGGTAGTGCGACCCGACCTGGATCGGACGGTCTCCGGTGTTGGCGACCTCCAGCCGGACGGTGGTGCGGTTCGCGTTGAGCGCGATGGTTCCAGGCGCCGTCTCCACCGCGCCGATTCCGAGCGGCGACGTGACGGGGATCGGCTGATGAACGGTGACCAGCTTGGTCCCGTCGGGGAAGGTCGCCTCCACCTGAACCTCGGTGATGAGCTCCGCCACGCCATCCATCACGTCGTCGGCGCCAAGCCAGGTGGCGCCGGCCGACATCAGGTCCGCCACGGTGCGGCCCTCGCGCGCGCCCTCGAGGATCGCGGCCGAGATGTAGGCCACCGCCTCGGGATAGTTCAGCTTGAGGCCGCGCGCCTTGCGCCGCTCGGCGAGCAGGGCGGCCGTGAAGATGAGGAGCTTGTCTTTCTCTCGAGGCGTGAGTTCCATGGGTTTGGTCCGATGTCCGATGTCCGATTGCTGATGTCCGAAGTCCGAGGTTTGAAAGCCCGAGGCCCGAGGACCCCATCTTCACGTGGCCCAGATGCGAGGAAAGACCGGGGGACGCCGCATCACCACCGGGCGCAGCTGGGCCCAGATCCCGTGCAGGAAGGCCCGCGCGCGCTCCGGGCTCGACCCGACGTACCGGGCCACCAGCGTATCGGTATCCGCGAGGCGGGTCACGCCCATTCGTTCCGCTCGGCGGCCTTCGCCCGCGCGACCGGCGTCCCCACCATCGGCGGGGCGCAGACGCCCGAGCAGCTCGGCGTCGATCGGCGCCGGGGTCGCCACCAGCATCGCCACGATCGGCGCCTCGGCGAGCCCCCACGCCGCGCGATGGACCGCCGCCGCCCCATCGTAACGGCCCCGCTCGAGGAGCAGGGGGCGTCCGCCGCGCCACAGGTCGAGCTGCTGGCGACACCGCCCCTGCTCAAAGCCTCCCGCGCCGCTGGCCGCGTCCGCCCGGCGCGCCGGGAGACCGAAGCACAGCATCTCGACCCCGATGAAGCGGGCATCCTCCGTGAGGTGCACCGCCGTGCGCAGGTCGATGGCGGCACCGTCATGCAGGATGGTCTCGCTCGGCAACCACTCCAGCCCCGCGCCCGCCCCCACGCGGAACGTCTGGTGCTGGAGAGAGCGCGCACCCGCGGTCCGATAGACCTTGGTGGCGGCCGGGGTGGTGAGCAGCGCCTGCGCGCCCGGCTGCAGGTCGACCTCGAGGTGCAACCGGTCGCCGCCCACGATCCCGCCCGGGGGGTGCAGCACGTAGACGTGCGGGACCCCCCGGCCCTCGGGATGGAACGCCCGCTGAACCACCAGCGGACCGCGGTGGCGGCGCCCGCTCAGGTACGTGACGGGTGACGCGGCGTCGGCCGTCGTCGTCCCCACCGCCTGGGTGGCTGCCGGCGCCACCGCCGTGAACGTCAGCGACAGCTCGGCCCGCCATCCCCCCTCCGGCTCATGGCTCGACGAAGACCACGGGACGCTCCCAGATGAGCAGGACGATGCATCCGTCGTCGCTGAAGACCTCGTGGCTGGTGCCGGGTGGATTGATGACCAGGGTGCCGGTGCGGTAGGTGCCGCGCCGATCCCGTTGCGATCCCGAGAGGACGTAGACGTGCTCATATCCCTCGTGTCGATGATAAGGCACCCGCGCTCCCGGCGCGTACCGCAACACCGATGCGACCGGTCCCCCCGCCGCTCCATCGCCGTACAGGCGGTGCTCCTCGACGTCGACGCGCAGGCGGGTCCAGGCGAAGTCCGACCTCTGGGCCTGCGCCAGCAGCTCGGGCAGGGCCAGGCTGGTGCGGAGGGCGGTGGCGCTGACGCTGGGAGATTCGGAGGATGGACTTGAAGAGGGTTCGGAGGTTGGGGTGGGGGTGGGCTCGGGCGCTCGGTTGGGCATCGGGCGCGTAGCTTACGCGTGCCCGGCCATGTGGCGACCGATGATCCGAATATCGGCATCGCCGGTCGGGGTCTCGTGGACGATGGCGCCATCGCTGATCACCAGGATCCGGTCGGCCAGCGCGAAGATCTCGTCCAGATCGGCGCTGATCAGCAAGACCGCGGTTCCTCGGTTCCGCGCTTCGAGGATCCGCGTGCGGATCTCCGCCACCGCCGCGAAGTCGAGCCCGAAGCAGGGGTTCGAGGTGATGAGCAGGGCCACGTCGTCGTGCAGCTCGCGGGCCAGGACCGCGCGCTGCACGTTGCCGCCCGAGAGCGACCCGATGGGCGCGTCGGGCCCAGGGGTGCGAATCCCGTAGGCCGCGATCATCTGCTCGCCGTGCTTGCGCAGGGCCCGCCGGTTGATGAGGGTGGAGGCGCGCGCGAAGGGGTGCTGATCGAACCGCCGGAAGCCGATGTTCTCGGCCACCGACATGTTGGCCACACACGCGTTGCGCAGCGGCTCGTCCGGCAGACACCGCACCTTGCGGTCCCGCATCTCGGCGCGCCTGGCGCGGAACAGCCCGCCCCCGACGTGCACCTCGCCCGTCCGATGTGGACGCTGCCCGGCCAGCACCTCGACCAGCTCCTCTTGCCCGTTCCCGGACACGCCCGCGATGCCCACGATCTCTCCGGCGTGCACCCCGAACGAGAGGTTGCGGATCGCGGGGGCGCCGAGATCATCGTCGGCGTGCAAGGCCCGCACGTCGAGGATGCGCCCCCCCGGGGTGCAGGCCGGCCGCGCGAGATCGCCGCGGGCCGGCATGTCGCCCACCATCAGCCGTGCCATCTCGTCGGTCGACATCTCGGAGACCCGTCCCTGCCCGACCAGGCGCCCCCGCCGCAGGATGGTGACCTCGTCGGCGAACTTGGTGATCTCCCGGAACTTGTGGCTGATCATCAGGATCGTGAGCTGCCCGGTCCGGGTGGTGTCGCGCAGGAGCCCCAGCACCTCGTCGGCCTCGTCAGGCGTCAGCACCGAGGTGGGCTCGTCCAGGATCACGATCGCGCTCTTGAGGTACAGCTGCTTCAAGATCTCGAGCTTCTGCTTCTCGCCCGCCCCCAACGTGCGCACCGGCTGGTCCGGATCCAGCCGGAACGGCATGGTGGACATGAACCGCCGGATGTCGTCACGCTCGCCGCGCCAGTCGAACAAGAACGGATGTTGACGGCGCGCCAGGACCAGGTTCTCCGCCACCGTCATGTTGTCGACCAGCGTGAAGTGCTGGTACACCATCCCGATCCCGAGCGCCGCGGCGTCGCGCGGGTTCTTGACCCGGGCCTCCTCGCCCCGCACCAGGACCCGTCCACCGTCGGCGTGGTAGTAGCCCATGATGCACTTGACGAGGGTGCTCTTCCCGGCGCCGTTCTCGCCGAGCAGCGCGTGCACCGTGCCGGCGGTCAGCTTGAGGGACACGTTGTCGAGCACCGTGTTCCCCGAGAAGATCTTGGTGACCCCCACGGCCTCGAGGACTGGCTCCGCGCCGAGCGGCGCCCCGACCGGCATGGACAGGGCCGCCGAGATGTCGTTGACGATGCCCTCGATGCTCACGACCCCAGGACCTCGATCAGGCTGGCCGAGCGCGCGGTGGCGCCGAAGACCCCGTTCTGCATGGTCACCATCTTGACCGCGGCGGTGTGGTTCCCGAGGTCGGTGGCCGCGCAGCAATCCTCGACCAGCAGACACTCGTAGCCGCGATCGTTGGCCTCGCGCATGGTGGTGTGCACGCACACGTCGGTGGTGATGCCGGTCAAGATCAGGTTGGCGATGCCGCGCTGGCGCAGGATCAGATCGAGGTCGGTCGCGCAGAACGAGCCCTTGCCGGGCTTGTCGATGATGGTCTCCCCGGGGCGGGGCGCGAGCTCCGGGATGATCTCCCAGCCGGGCTCGCCGCGCACCAGGATCCGCCCGCGGGGACCCTTGTCACCGATGCCCACCCCGAGGTTCCCCGGCGTCTGGCGCGAGCGCCAGCGCTTGTTGGCCGGCAGATCCGCCAGATCCGGCCGGTGTCCCTCGCGGGTGTGCAGGATGTGGTACCCGCTGCGGCGCATGTGGTCGAGCAAGTTCCGGATCGGGCCGATGCAGGCCCGGGTGAGCGAGATGTCGTATCCCAGCAGATCGATGTAGCCACCCTCGCCGCAGAAGTCGGTCTGCATGTCGATCACGATGAGCGCGGTGTTCTGCGGGCGGAGATCGCCGTTCCAGGGCCAGGCGTATGGGTTGGCGGCGACGGTTCGACCGGCGGCGGGTGATGCGGTGGACGACATGCGGGTTCTCTCCTTGGTTTACCGACCGACGCGCAGCTCGGCCGGCTGGCCCATGAGGGCCCGGGCGTTCGAGCTGGTCGAAACGATGATGATCAAGGTCAGGACATAGGGGGCGGCGTTGAACAGATAGTAGCCCGAGGTCACCCCCACCGATTGCAACGCCGGCCCGAGGGCGCTGGCCGCTCCGAACAGCAGCGACGCGAACAGGCAGCGGAAGGGGCTCCAGCGCGCGAAGATCACCAGGGCGACTGCCATCAACCCCTGCCCGCTCGACAGGCCCTCGCTCCAGCCCCCCGGATAGTAGAGCGACAGGAACGAGCCCCCGACGCCCGCGAAGAACCCGCCCGCCACCGTGGCCAGGAGCCGCACCCGGTTCACGTCGTAGCCCATGGCGCGGGCCGCGTCGGCGCTCTCGCCGACCGTGCGCAGGACCAGGCCCCAGCGCGTGCGGCGGAACATGAGGGAGATGACAGCGGTCATCACCAGGCCGAGGACGAAGAGGGCGTTGACCTGCAGGGCCGAGCGCAGGGCCTCCGATTCACTCCACCAGCCGAGCGACAACGCCGGCAGGTGTGGGGTGGTCACGTCGATCAGGGGCTTGCCGATGAAGAAGGCCAGCCCGATCCCGAACAGCATGAGGGCAATCCCCACCGCCACGTCGTTGACCCGCGGGCGCGCGCACAGGACCGCATGCAGCGCGCCCAGCACCGCACCCACCATCCCCGCGGCGATGATGCCGAGCCAGGGCGAGTGCGTGAGGTACGCGATGCCATAGCCGCTCATGGCGCCCATCACCAGCGTGCCCTCGAGGCCGAGGTTCACGCGCCCGCTCTTCTCGGTGATGCACTCGCCGAGGCTCACGAAGAGGAACGGCGTGCTCACGCGGATCGAGCCGCCCAGCACCGCCAGCCCGACCCCGGACGCCGCGCTCACGCCGCCACCGCCGTGGAGCTGGGCGAGGGGGACGACGGCGATGGCGAGGGCGGCGGGGATGACGGCGTGGTCTTGGACGGCGTCACCGAGGTCGGGCTGTCCTTGGGGCGTTTCTTCCGCGCCCCGAAGACGCTGCCGCGCAGGGTCTCGGACACCAGGATCGAGATGAACAGGATGCCCTGCAGGACGTTGACGGTCGCATCGGGGAGGTTGAACCCGCGCTGCAAGAGGCCACCCGAGGCGGCGATGCCACCGATGATGATCGAGACCGGGATCACCGCCAGCGGGTTCTGGCGCGCGATGAACGCCACCAGCACGCCCGTGTAGCCGTATCCCGCCACCAGCGAGGCGTTGGCGGTCCCCTGGATGGCGGCGACCTCGATGGCGCCCGCCAGGCCCGCGCACGCCCCCGCGAGGAAGGTGGCGATCACGATCAGGCGCGCGACCGGCAGACCATTCAGCAGCGCCGCGCGCACGTTCCCGCCCACCACCCGCGCGGAGAACCCGAAGAGCGTGCGGTTCATCAGGAACCAGGCGCACAGGCAGGCGCCGAGCCCCCAGGCCAGCCCCCAGTGCACGTCGAAGCCCGGGATGCTGCCGATCATGTTGTCGTCCCCGATGGGCAGGGTCGACGGCTTGTTCAGGCTGGCCGGATCGCGCAGGGGCCCCTCGACAAAGTGGTTGAGGAGCGCGATGGCCACGTAGTTCATGAGGAGGGTGGCGATGGTCTCGTTGACCCCTCGGTAGGCCCGGAGCGCGCCCGCGAGCGCGATCCAGATGCCCCCGACGGCCACCCCGGCGCACAGCATCGCCGTGGCCATCCCCCACGGGCCATGCGACCGGGCCAGGTTGGCGGCCACCGCGGCCGCCAGCCCACCGAGCACGAAGGCACCCTCGCCGCCGAGGACCACCAGCCCGAGCCGCCCCGGGATGGCGGTGGCGAGGGCGGTGAGCATGAGGGGCGCCGCCCGCTGCAGCGTGTTCTGGCAAGAGAACCAGGTCCCGAACGAGCCGCGCAGCATCTGGGCGTAGATGGCGAGCGGGTTGCGCCCGATGAGGGCCATGAACACCCCGAACAGCAGGAGCGTGGCCGCGAAGGCGGCCAGGGGGGCGCGGACCGCGTGGAAGGCCCGGGCGGCCCTCTCCGCGAAGGGCATGCTGGGCGGCCTCGCCCGCCCCGGCCCCGGGGGCGAGGTCGATGAAGCCGCCGATGTCGCCGAAGCCCCCATGTCGATGACCGCCCGGCTGCTCAATGGGTCTTACCGACCACGCCCTCGACCAGGTAATCCATGCTCTCGAGGGCGAGATCCGTCTGCTTGTGCTCGGTCCCCTCGGGGATCACGACCTTGCCGGTGTTGTCCTTGAGCTGACCCTTGTAGACCACCATCGTCCCCGCCATGAACTTGGCCTTGGCCGCATCGGCCTTCTTCTTGGCCTCGGCCGAGACCGCCTTGCCGTAGGGCGACATCTTGACGAAGCCCTCCTTGAGGCCGCCGCGCAGGAGGTGCGGGTATGGCTTCTTTTCCTGGATCCACTTGACGTAGTCGGTGTACACCTTGCCCCAGTTCCACTCGGCGCCGGTGAGGTAGCCCTTCGGCGCCAGGGTCGACTGGTTGGCATGGTATCCCGTGACGAAGACGCCGCGGCGCTCGGCCAGCTCGACGATGGTCTTCGGCGAATCGACGTGTGACGTGAGGACGTCGACACCCTGATCGATCAGGCTGTTGGCGGCCTCGGCTTCCTTGACCGGCATGGACCAGTCGCCGGTGAAGATCACGTTGGTGGTGGCCTTGGGATTCACCGAGCGGGCGCCGAGCGTGAACGAGTTGATGTTGCGCAGGACCTGGGGGATGGGCTTGGCGGCGATGAACCCGAGCTTGCTGCTCTTGGTGGTGAGGCCGGCCACGATCCCGGCGACGTACTCGGCCTCGTCGATGTAGCCGAAGTAGCTGCCAACATTGGACGGGTGCTTGCCCTCGGTGTAAAGGCCCCCGCAGTGCAAGAACGTCACGTCCTTGTACTTGTTGGCCATCTTGAGGATGTGCGGATCGAAGTACCCGAAGGAGGTCGGAAAGAGGAGCTTCGCGCCATCGAGGTTGATCATGCTCTCCATGGTCTTCTGGACCGCCACGGTCTCCGGGACCATCTCCTCCTCCCGGATCTTGACGCCCGGGAGCTTGGCGATGACCGCGGCGCCCTGGGCGTGAGACTGGTTGTAGCCGTAGTCGGTCTTGGGGCCCACGTAGATGAAGCCGACGGTCAGGGGGTCGGCGGCCGACGCCGTCCGGAGCGCCCCGAAGGTGCCCAGGGACGCGCCGAGCGCCAGGGCGAGGCCGAGCAGGCCACGAAGAGAGGTGAGAGAGGTGGAAGCACAGGCAGAACGAACACAGGCAGAACGAACACAGGCAGGACGAACAATCGAACAGCAGGCGGAGCGTTGAAGAGAGCGGGCGGAGGATTTGGTCATGGTTGGCTTATAGGAGCCACCACGTTTCGCGCATCTTTCGGAGAATCCGGAAGTTGGTAACTTCGGACCGCATTCACGGAATGCCAATTGTGCACGCCGCGACGGTCGTGCATTGTGCCCGCGAGGTGGGTCTTGACTGACGTTTTGCATCCCCTGGACATCGAGAGCTTGTCTCGACGCTACGCGACCGGCGCCGAGCATCCCTTGCCGCTGCTGGAGGCGCTCCGGGGGGGGATCCAGGCGCGTGGCGCCGACGGGATCTGGATCGCCGTGGTGTCTCCCGACGCCCTGCGGGCCGCCGTCCAGAGGCTCGAGGCGCGCCGCGCCGCCGGCGAGCCGCTGCCTCTTTACGGCCTTCCCTTCGGGGTCAAGGACAACATCGACGTCGCCGGCTTCCCGACCACCGCGGCTTGCCCCGCGTTTGCCTACGCGCCCGCGGTGTCTGCGGTGGTGGTGCAGCGCCTGGTCGCCGCCGGAGCCGTGGTGATGGGCAAGACCAACATGGACCAGTTCGCGACCGGGCTCGTCGGGGTGCGTTCCCCCTTCGGCGTCCCGCGGAACCCCTTCTCACCCGAGCACATCAGCGGTGGCTCGAGCTCGGGCTCGGCCGTGGCGGTGGCGCTCGGGCAGGTCAGCTTCGCCCTCGGGACCGACACGGCCGGCTCGGGGCGCGTCCCGGCCGCCTACAACAACGTCGTCGGGCTCAAGCCCAGCAAGGGTGTGCTCAGCACCACCGGGCTCGTCCCCGCGTGTCGGTCTCTCGATTGTGTCTCGGTGTTCGCGGGGACCTGCGAGGATGCGGCGCGGGTCGCTGGACACATGCAGGGCTTCGACGCCACGGATCCCTACGCCCGGCCCGACGGGCCGTCCGTCGGCTTCGCGGCGGCGGGACTCCGCCCTCGGCCAGATCCCTTCCGCTTCGGCGTGCTCGCGCCGGACGCGCGTGACTTCCTGGGGGACTCCGAGGCGGCGCGCGCCTACGACCAGGCCCTCGCTCGTCTCGTCGCGCTCGGCGGCACCCCGGTCGAGATCGACTTCACCCCCTTCCGCGAGGTGGGCGCCATGCTCTACGAGGGTCCCTTCGTGGCCGAGCGCCTCGAGGCGGCCGGCGCGCTCTTGGCCCGGCAGCCGGAGGCGCTGCTCCCGGTCCTGCGCGCGATCCTCGAGGGTGCCGGCCGTCATACGGCGCGGGCCGCGTTCGCAGCGGAGGCGGCGCTGCGCCTGGCCCGACGCCGGGTCGATCGGGTCTGGACCGAGGTGGACTGCCTGGCGCTGCCAACGGCGCCGACCCACCCGAAGATCGCCGACGTCGAGCGAGAGCCCCTCCGGCTCAACTCCGCCCTCGGGCTCTACACGACCTTCGTGAACCTGCTCGACCTGGCGGCGCTGGCGGTCCCCGTCGGGTTTCGTGCGGATGGGATCCCGACCGGGTTGACGTTGATGGGCCCGTGGGGCGCGGACGGCGACCTGGCGGCCATCGGCTCCGCGCTGCACCGTGCGACCTCGTCGCGGATCGGCGCGACCGACTGGCCCATTCCTCGCGCGAGCGCGGCAGCGGGGGCGCATGGACCGGCCCGGATTGCGCCCCAGCCCGCGGGCGCGTCGCGGCTTCCGCTCGCCGTGGTTGGCGCACACCTCTCGGGCGAGCCGCTCAATCCCGAGTTGACCGGGGCCGGGGGCGTCTTGCAAGTCGCAACCCGCACGGCGCCCCGCTATCGCCTGTTCACCCTGCCCGGCACGGTTCCACCCAAGCCCGGGCTGATCCGGGCGGCGGACGGCTCCGGCGACGGAGTCGCCATCGAGGTCGAGGTGTGGTCGCTGCCGGCGGCGGCGTTCGGCGAGTTCGTGGCGCGGATCCCGCCGCCGCTCGGGGTGGGCAAGATCGAGCTCGAGGATGGCAGTCGGGTCACCGGTTTCCTGGCCGAGGGGTTCGCGGTGGGGGCGCCGGGCGCCAGGGACATCAGCGCCTTCGGCGGCTGGCGAGCATTCCGAAAATCGCAATCCTGAGGGCGGGATGCCCTCGGCGGGCCGAATTAACGACGAACTTACTAAAGCGAAATCTCACGTTAACCGCGAATCGCTATCGTCGCCGCCACGACCACACCAGCGACGAAACAACCCGCGACCCGCGATCCCGCCGCGCCGATCCTCGTCCGTGAAGCACGTCGGCGTCCCCGGAGCGGCAAGCCGAGCACGCCATTCCTTTCTTCCAAATCGCACCTCGCACTTCGCACCTCGGATTCGGCATCCAGATGCACCGCCATGCCCGGTCCTTCCGTTCGTCCGTCGTCCACAGCCCCATCTCAAAATTGCCTGGAGGGAACATGAATCGTCGTCGTCTCACAGCGGTAGGCTCGGTATTGTTCGGTGCGTTCGCGCTCGCAGCTTGTAGCAAGGAAGAGCCTCCCAAGCCCGCGGAGCCGGCCGCGCCGGCCGCGGCTCCCGCACCGGCTCCGGCGGCCCCGGCCCCGGCGCCGGCCGACGACAAGGGTCCGATCAAGATCGGGATCTTGCACTCGCTGTCGGGGACCATGGCCATCAGCGAGACGTCGCTCAAGGACGTGGCCCTCATGACCATCGAGGAGATCAATGCCGCAGGCGGCGTGCTCGGACGCAAGCTCGAGCCGGTGGTGGTGGATCCGGCCTCGAACTGGCCGCTCTTCGCCGAGAAGGCCCGCGATCTGATCCAGAACCAGAAGGTGGCGGTGGTGTTCGGCTGCTGGACCTCGGTGTCCCGCAAGTCGGTCCTGCCGGTGTTCGAGGAGCTGAACGGCCTGCTCTTTTACCCCGTGCAGTACGAGGGCGAGGAGTCTTCCTTCAACGTGTTCTACACCGGTGCCGCGCCGAACCAGCAGGCCATCCCGGCGGTCGAGTACCTGATGAGCAAGAAGGGCGGGGCCGCCAAGCGCTGGGTCTTGCTCGGGACCGACTACGTTTACCCGCGGACCACCAACAAGATCCTGCGCTACTTCCTGCACTCGAAGGGCGTGGCGGACGACGACATCCTGGAGAAGTACACGCCCTTCGGGCACTCCGACTACCAGACCATCGTGGCCGACGTGAAGAAGTTCGCGGCCGGAAAGCGCACGGCGGTCGTCTCCACCATCAACGGTGACTCCAACGTGCCGTTCTACAAGGAGCTCGCCAATCAGGGCCTGAAGGCCACGGACATCCCGGTCGTGGCCTTCTCGGTCGGAGAAGAAGAGCTGAGGGGCATCGACGCCAAGCCACTGGTCGGGCACCTGGCGGCCTGGAACTACTTCATGTCCATCGACAACCCCGAGAACAAGGCCTTCATCGCCAAGTGGATGGACTACGTCAAGAAGAACAACCTGCCGGGCGGCGACAAGCGGGTCACCAACGATCCGATGGAGGCCACCTACATCGGCATCCACATGTGGGCGCAGGCCGCGGAGCAGGCCCACTCGGTCAGCGTGGACGCCGTTCGTCAGGCGATTGGCTACCAGAAGTTCAAGGCGCCGTCCGGCTTCACCATCGAGATGGACGCCAAGAACCACCACCTGCACAAGCCGGTCTTCATCGGCGAGGTCAAGGCCGACGGCCAGTTCCACGTGGTGTGGAAGACCGACGGACCCATCCGCGCCCAGGCCTGGAGCCCGTACATCCCGGACAGCGCAAAGAAGGTCGCCGACTGGACCTACCCCTACGTGTGCGGGAACTGCACGGAACCCAAGTTCAAGTAGGTCGCTCCGCATCTCCGCTCCCCCTTCCGCCATGGTGCGGGAGGGGGAACTGTGTTCCTGTCTCCCTGCTTTTCAGGTCTTGCTGTGTTCCCGGTGAGAAAGGCGTATCGATGAAACGAGCAGCATGTCGAGCATCTCATCGCGACCGGGCTCGTGGCCGCGGAGGGTGGATGGCCAGGGGCTGGATGGGGCAGCGCTGGGCCTGGAGAAGCCACTGGATGGTGGCCGCGGTGGTGGGGATCTGCGCGACCCTGGCCGGTCCCGGTGTGCGTGTCGGCGGCGGGCCGGCCCGAGCTGCAGCCGCGACGGGGACGGTGACGGCAACGGTGACGGTGGAGCAGGCCATCCAGGGTCTGTCCGATCCCTCGGACGAGGTGATCGTGGCCAGCATCCGGCAGCTCGGACAGCTGGAGGATCCGCGCGCCATCCCGGTCCTCGAGGCGCTGGTGGACGATCGGCTGCGCTCCGGCGCCGACAAGCGCACCTGGATCTGGAACAGCAAGACCCGCGATCTGGTCGACCCGCTCACGGGCGCGGTCGCCGGTCCCTCGGCCCGCCCCGCCAGGGAGGTCGAGGTCAACAACGACATCCGGCGCGACGCCACTCCGGTCCTGGCGCAGCTGCACCTCGCGTCGCCGGACATCGGCGTCCGCCTGGCGGCGGCCGAGGAGCTCTCGAAGGACAACGACGAGGAGGCCTCGGCGCTCCTGCACCGTGCCCTGGACCGCGAGAAGGACGACGGCGTCAAGGAGCAGCTGGCGCTGGCGGTCGCCCGCATGGATCTGAGCAGCCCCAACGCCGAGACCCGACTCTCGGCCGTCAAGATCGTTCACCGCACCGGAAACGACGGGTTTCTCGCCGAGTTGCAGCGTCTGGTGTCGACCGGCGCCGACGGCAAGGCCGCCGAGACCGACACCCGGGTGCGCGCCGAGGCCCAGGAGGCCCTGAACGCCATCCTCAGCCGGCGACGCTTGATCACCACCTTCGGGAGCTTGTTGCATGGCCTGTCGCTGGCCAGCGTGCTGCTGTTCGCGGCGCTCGGGCTCGCCATCACCTTCGGTCTGCTCGGCGTCATCAACATGGCGCACGGGGAGATGCTCATGCTGGGCGCCTACTCGACCTATTCCGTGCAGGTCTTCTTCCAGCAACACCTCCCGAACCTGTTCCGCTACTACGTGCTCGCGGCGGTGCCGGTGGCCTTCCTGGTGACCTTCGGCGTCGGGGTGCTGATGGAGCGCCTGATCATCAAGCACCTCTACGGCCGTCCGCTCGAGACCTTGCTCGCCACCTGGGGCATCAGCCTCCTGCTGATCCAGAGCGTGCGCCTGATCTTCGGTGCCCAGAACGTGGCGGTCGCCAATCCCGACTGGCTGGCTGGCGGTGTGGAGATCGCGCACGGCCTGGTGTTGCCGTTCAACCGGATCGGCGTCATCACCTTCGTGGTGATGGTGGCGGTCGCCGTCTGGGTGCTCCTGTACAAGACCCGCATCGGCCTCAACGTGCGCGCCATGACCCAGAACCGGGGCATGGCCGCCTGCGTGGGGATCCCCACCGATCGGCTGGACGCCTTCATGTTCGGGCTCGGCTCGGGGATCGCTGGACTCGGCGGCGTGGCGCTCTCGCAGCTCGGGAACGTCGGCCCCGAGCTCGGACAGTCCTACATCATCGATTCCTTCATGGTGGTCGTGCTCGGCGGGGTCGGGCGGCTGGCGGGGGCCCTGGTCTCGGCACTCGGCCTCGGGGTCCTGAACAAGCTGCTCGAGCCCACCGTCGGGGCCGTGCTGGGCAAGATCTTGGTGCTGGTCTTCGTGATCCTCTTCATCCAGCGCCGTCCGCAGGGGCTGTTCGCGCTCAAGGGACGCGAGGCTTGAGCCCGACCATGTCCACTCCTCCTTCCACGCCTTCGCCTTCGTCGTCGCCTTCGCCGGCTCCGTCGGCACCTCCGGCCTCTGGAGCTCCGGCCGCTGCGCCGGTCCACGCGCCGCCTGCGCCTCGCTCCGTTCTGGGCGAGGGCGGGGCATCGGGTCCGACGCTGGTCAACAAGCCTCTGCCCATCTCCAAGGCTGGGGCCGGGCTGCGCTCCCGCATCTATGGGCGTGCGGGGTGGGCCATCGTCCTCGGCGCGGCGCTGGTGCTGGCGGTGCTGGTGCCGGTGCTGAACACCATGCCCAAGGCGTTCCCGCTGGCGATTCCCGACTACGCCATCCCGCTGCTCGGAAAGTTCCTCTGCTACGGAATGGCGGCCATCGCCATGGATCTGGTGTGGGGCTACACCGGGATCCTCAGCCTCGGACACGCTCTGTTCTTCGCCCTCGGTGGCTATGGCATGGGCATGTACCTGATGCGGTCCATCCAGGGACAAGGGGTCTACCGCAGCAATCTGCCCGACTTCATGGTGTTCCTCGACTGGAAGGAGCTGCCCTGGTACTGGCGGGGCTTCGATCACTTCCCCTTCGCGCTGGCCATGGCCTTGCTGGTCCCGGGCCTGCTGGCCCTGGTGTTCGGGTGGTTCGCCTTTCGCTCCCGGATCAAGGGTGTCTACCTGTCCATCGTGACCCAGGCCCTGACGTATGCGGCGATGCTGCTGTTCTTCCAGAACGCCACCGGCTTCGGAGGCAACAACGGGCTCACCGACTTCAAGCGCCTGCTCGGCTACTCGCTGCAGGCCCCCTCGACCAAGCTGTTCTTGTACATCCTCACCGCGCTGGCCTTGACCGGAACCTTCGTGCTCTGCCGCTATGTCGTGAACAGCAAGCTCGGGCGGGTGCTGACGGCGGTGCGCGACGCCGAATCCAAGGTGCGCTTCTGCGGGTACGAGTCCACCCACTACAAGCTCTTCGTGTGGACGTTGTCGGCGATGCTCTGCGCGCTGGCGGGAGCCCTGTACGTTCCGCAGGTGGGCATCATCAACCCGAGCGAGATGCAGCCGTCCAACTCGATCGAGCTCGCCATCTGGGTGGCGGTGGGAGGCCGGGGGACCCTCATCGGTCCGCTGGTCGGGGCCTTGCTGCTGAACGGTGCCAAGAGCTGGTTGACGGCGGCGTTTCCCTCCGCCTGGCTCTACGTGCTCGGCAGCATCTTCGTCCTCGTGACGTTGTTCTTGCCGCGCGGGGTGGTGGGGCTGGTCGGGCTGGTCCGGGCACGGCTGCGGTCGCGCGCGACCGCGGCTGCGAGCGCGAGCCATGGGGGGCCGTCGTGAACGGGCCCGGCATGACCAACGGGCGCTCGGCCAACGGGAGCGTGCCGCTGCCGGACGCGCTCGAGGCCGCCGCGCCCACGCCCGCGGGCGCGGCGGCCTTCGCCGCACCGCCGTCATCGGCGGGTGACCCGCCGTCGGTGGTGACCACCTCCGCGGTGTCGTCCGAGGCCGAGGCGTTGTCCCTGCCGCCGAAGGACGTGTCGGTGGGACCGCACGTGGCCTTGTGGGTGGAGAACCTCACGGTGTCCTTCGACGGGTTCAAGGCCATCGACGACGTGACCCTGATCCTCGACAAGGGAGAGCTCCGCTGCATCATCGGCCCGAATGGCGCCGGCAAGACCACCCTCATGGACGTCATCACCGGCAAGACCCGACCGGAGAAGGGAGCGGTCTACCTCGACAGTCGGGTCAACGATCTGACCACCCTGTCGGAATGCGAGATCGCCTCCCTCGGGATCGGCCGAAAATTCCAGCGGCCCACGGTCTTCCCCAATCACACGGTCTACGAGAACTGCGAGCTCGCCCTCAAGGGGCCGCGCGGGGTGTTCCGGTCGCTCTTCATGCGCACCACCAAGGCCGAGCGGGCCCGCATCGCCGAGGTGCTGGAGACCATCGGCCTGCAGGACCTGCGCGCGCAGCCGGCCGGACTCCTCGCCCACGGTCACAAGCAGTGGCTCGAGATCGGGATGCTGTTGGCCATGGATCCGAAGGTGCTGCTGATCGACGAGCCGGTGGCCGGGATGACCCAGCCCGAGATGGAGCGCACCGCGGAGCTCATGCGGACCCTGGCCGGGCAGCGCACGGTGGTGGTGGTGGAGCACGACATGGAGTTCGTGCGCAGCATCGCCCGCAAGGTCACGGTGCTGCACGAGGGACGGGTCCTGGCCGAAGGACCGATGAACGAGATCCAGAAGAATCCGCGGGTGATCGAGGTCTACCTCGGTACCTGACAGGGAGGACGCGCCACATGATGACCGAGGCAACCCAGCCGAGCGAAACGAGCAAGCCCGCGCCGCCGAGCGCGCTCCCCGAGGACGGCGGCAAGGACGGCGAGGCCGGCGAGGCCGGGAAAGCTGGCAAGGCTGGCAAGGCTGGCAAGGCTGGCAAGGCTGGATTGGAGGTGGGTGGTGTCAACCAGTTCTACGGAGAGAGCCACACCCTCTGGGATGCCGGGGTCAACGTCCCGCCCGGCGCCTGCGTCTGCCTGATGGGCCGCAACGGGGTCGGGAAGACCACCCTGCTGAAGGTCATCATGGGGTTGCTTTCCCCCAGGTCCGGAGAGATGACGTTCGCAGATGGGACCCTGGCGCGGGGGCGTCCCGACACCCGCGCGCGGGCGGGGATCGGCTACGTGCCCCAGGGCCGCGAGATCTTCGGGCAGCTCACCGTCGAGGAGAACCTGCGCCTCGGGCTCACGGCGCGCGGGGGCGGTCCCATCCCGGACCGGGTCTTCGAGCTGTTCCCGGTGCTGAAGAAGATGATGCACCGGCGTGGTGGAGATCTGTCGGGAGGACAGCAGCAGCAGCTGGCGATCGGGCGGGCGCTGGCCTCGGGCCCGAGCCTGCTCATCCTCGACGAGCCGACCGAGGGCATCCAGCCCAACATCGTCCACGAGATCGGTGACATCATCATCCGCCTCAATCAGGAGGGTCTGTCGATCTTGCTGGTCGAACAGAAGTTGCCGTTTGCCCGCCGGGTCGCGACCACGTTCTGCATCATGGATCGCGGGCGGACGGTGGCAGAAGGTGCGATGGGGGAGCTGAACGACGACCTTGTACGCCAACATTTAGTGGTTTGAAATACGTTCCATACTCGCGCGAGCCTGTCGCGACATGCTAAAAATGAGGCATGTGCGGAATCGTTGGGTACGTGGGTCCGAAGCCAGCGGTGCCTTTCCTCATCTCCGGCCTCTCCCGGCTCGAGTATCGCGGATACGACTCGGCGGGTGTGGCGGTCCTCGGGCCGCATGGGCTCCGGGTGGTCCGCCGCCGCGGGAAGCTGGCGACGCTGGCCGCCGCCCTCAAGTCCGAGCCGCCCGAGGGCTCTATCGGCATCGGGCACACCCGCTGGGCGACGCACGGTCGACCATCCGAGGAGAACGCCCACCCGCACACCGCCGGCGGGGTCACGGTCGTGCACAACGGCATCATCGAGAACCATGTGCGCCTGCGCAAGGAGCTCGAGGCCATCGGCCGGAAGTTCAGCTCCGAGACCGACACGGAGATCTTCGCGCACCTCATCGATCAGGCGCTTCTGGACGGCGCGCAGACCTTGATGGTCGCGGTCCAGCGGTCGCTCAAGCGGGTGGAGGGGACCTACGCCCTGGTGGTGCTGTGCGACCGCATGCCTGACCAGATCGTGGTGGCCAAGAACGCCTCGCCGATGGTCATAGGCGTCGGCAAGGGTGAGATGTTCATCGCGTCGGACGTGCCGGCCTTGCTGGACCAGACCCGGGAGGTGATCTACCTCGAGGATGGGGAGGTGGCCGAGGTCCGCGCGGATCGGGTCATGCTGGCCGACCACGGGGGGCGATCCATCACCCGCGCGCCGCGCACCATCACCTGGAACGCCGCCCAGGCCGAGAAGGATGGCTACCCGCACTTCATGCTCAAGGAGATCTTCGAGCAGCCGCGGGCGGTCGCCGACACCCTCCGGGGACGGCTCCTCCCCGACGAGGGCGACGCCGTGCTGGAGGGGTTCTCTGTCGACGTCCCCAGCATCAAGCGGGTGGTGCTGCTGGCCTGCGGGACCTCGCACTACGCCTCGCTGGTCGGCAAGTTCTTCATCGAGGCCATGTCGCGCATCCCCTGCGAGGTGGATCTGGCGAGTGAGTTTCGCTACCGCGATCCGGTGGTGGGCCCGGGCGATCTGACCATCGCGATCTCGCAGAGCGGTGAGACCGCGGACACCCTGGCCGCCGTCAAGGAGGCCAAGAGCCGCGGCGCCACGGTGCTGTCGATCTGCAACGTGGTGGACGCGTCGATCCCGCGCCTCAGCGACGGCACCCTCTACACCCACGCCGGGCCCGAGATCGGCGTGGCGTCCACCAAGTGCTTCACCGCGCAGCTGGCGGCGCTGTCGCTGGTGGCCCTGCACCTCGGGCGCCGGCGTGGCACGCTGTCGGCGGATGCCGGGCGGCAGTACGCCTCGGATCTGGCGGCGCTGCCCGAGAAGATGACCCACTGCCTGGCGACGCTGGCCCCGGGCGCCGAGAGCCGGGCCCCGTTTCCGGTGCTGGCGGCCCGCTACAAGACCGTCCGCGACTTTCTCTTCCTCGGGCGGGGGGCGAACTACCCCATCGCCCTCGAAGGAGCCCTCAAGCTCAAGGAGATCTCCTACATCCACGCCGAGGGCTATGCGGCCGGCGAGATGAAGCACGGCCCGATCGCGCTCATCGATGACGGCGTTCCGGTGGTGGTGATCGCGCCGCTCGGGCCGGGATACGAGAAGGTGCTGTCGAACCTGGCCGAGGTACGGGCCCGCAACGGGCACGTGCTGGCGGTGGCGACCGACAGCGACGTGGACATCGCCCGCCAGGCCGAGGACGTGCTGCGAATCCCGGCGGTCGCCCCTCTGCTGCAACCGTTCCTGACGGTGTTGCCGCTGCAGCTCCTCGCCTACGCGGTGGCGGTCGGCAAGGGCAACGACGTGGATCAGCCGCGCAACCTCGCCAAGAGCGTCACGGTCGAGTAAGCCGCTACGGGCCACAAGCCCGTGGGCGTGGGCGTGGTCGAACCCCTGATCGTGGCCGTGCACGTGAACGGGACGCCCCCGTGGACGTGATCGAGCCCCGCCACGCGCGGAACGAGGACGAGGACGGCGACGAGGAGGAGGACGGGGGCCAGGGCCCGGAGACGTCTTTCGATCGGGCCGAGGTCCGAGGTCAGCCGGCGTCTTCTTGGGGGGACGGCGTGTGCTTAGATGGGGGGGATGAAGGAACGGCGCTCGTGGTGGCAGCGGCTCGTGACGCTGGTCGGGCTCGGATATCCCGTGGCCTTGGTGCTGGTGATCGTCGCGCTGCGCTTCGTCGGCGAGCGCTGGTGGCCCATCGCGGTGATGCTCTATCTGCCGCGGCTGGGGTTCGCGCTGCCGCTCCCGTTCGTGGTGCTGGCGCTGCTGCTCGCCCGGCGACCCTGGTTGCTGGCGGTTCAGCTGGGGTCGCTGTGGCTGCTGCTGGTGCCGCTCATGGGGCTGCGGCTCGGCGGACACGCCAGCCCGAGCGCCGTCGGGCGAAACCTGCGGATCTTCAGCTACAACGTCGACTCGGGTCGGCGCGGGCTGCCCATCATCGTCGGCCAGATGCGCGCCTCGAGCGCGGACGTGATGCTCCTGCAGGAGGCCGCCGGGATCGATCCCGCGGAGGTCGAGGCGGGGCTGACCGGGTTTCATGTCGAGGCCTCCGGGCAGTTCGTGATCGCCAGCCGCTGGCCGATCCTCGAGACGCTGGCCCCACCGAAGCTGCCGGTGGGGGGCGTGCCGCGCTCGCCACGCTTCATGCGCTATCTGGTCGAGACGCCGGCCGGGCCGGTGCGCATCTACAGCGTCCACCCCATCTCCCCGCGCGAGGGGCTGGACGAGCTGCGCGGCGAAGGCCTGCGGGGAGAGCTCCGCCGGGGACGCCTGTTCAATCCGCGGGCGGAGCAGCTGGTGAAGGCCAACGTGGTCCTGCGCTCGGCCCAGTTGCAGGCCATCGCCGAGGACGCGGCGCGCGCGACGGTGCCGGTGGTGCTGGCTGGCGACACCAACCTGCCGGGCCTGAGCTGGTTGCTCGCGCGCTGGTTTGGAAGCTTCCCCGACGGCTTCGACGAGGTCGGGCGCGGATTCGGGTACACCTTCCCGGCGCCCAGGCACCCGTGGATGCGCATCGATCGGATCCGGGTGGTCCGCGGACTGCGGTTCACGAGCTTCTCGGTGGACCGGACGCCCGGGTCGGACCATCAGGCGGTGATCGCGGACATCGAGCTCGACGCGGGCCCGCGCGCGAACGCCACGGCGCCGTGAGCCGCCGCTCACCGGCGGCGGGCAGATCTCACGACGCCGGTGCGGGCATCGGACCGGCGTCGGTGGTGGCTATCCGGTCGGCTTCGAGCCGGGGACGCCATGACCGGGGCCGACGATCTGCTTCATGGCATCCCCGAGGTCGAAGGTGCCGCGGCTCTGGTCCGGGGTGTGGCAGCCGAGGCACACCGTGCCGGCCACCTTGCGCGAGGTTCCGTGATGGCTGTTCGGGGCGCGCATGTGGGTGACGCTCGGGCCGTGACAGGCCTCGCATCCCACGTCGGCGAAGAAGGTGTACGCGGTCTTGAGGTTGCGGGTTCCGCCCGGGGCCAGGAAGCCCGTGAGGTGACAGCCGAGACACTCGGGTTGGCGATCGTGGCCGCCGGTCTTGAGGGTCTCGAGGGCGTGGGCGTGGTCCGTGCCGCGCCACTGCACGTCCTGATGCTGGTGGCAGAACGCGCATCCGGCGCTGCTCCCGTAGTCCCAGTTCTCGAAGGCCTCGCTGTTGGCGTTGGCGGCGGTGGGGAAGCCGGATTCGTTGGCGAGGTGCCCGTTGTCGACGATGTGGGTGGTCAGGATGCGCCCGATCAGCGCGACCCCGAGCTGTTCTGGCAGCTCGGACGTGATCGGGACCACGCGATCCTCGAGGCGAGCGCTCGCGCCGCCGAGGCCGCCGGCGTCGGGCCGCGGCCAGAAGGAATCGATCCGTCCCACGGTGTTGCCAAGGGCACCGGCCTGCACGATGGCGGGGCGCTCGATGGGTCGAGAGGTCGAGGTCGTCGAGGTCGTCGACGATGCGGCCGCCCCGGCGGCGCCGTTGGCCGCGAGCCCGTCGTCGTGACCCACCACCACCACGTCGACCGCCGTGGGGCCGCTCGCCAGCCCGGCGCCGGCCAGGATCTGTCGCACGCGGCCGGGCCCTCCGTCGGCGTGGATCAGCGCCACCAGGAAGCTCGCCCCGTGGGCCCGGAGGTCGGCGGCGGCCGAGCGTGCGGCGGACACCGCGTCCCCGAACGCGAAGCCTGCGTGGCGCAGATGCTCGATCGCCGCGGGGGACAGATCGACCACCCCGAAGATGCCCACTTGCCGCCCGCCTCCTTCGTCCACCAGGCGCGTGGCCTCGAAGAGCGGCTTTTGCCCCGAAGGCGGTGACGCCTCGCCGAGGTTGGCCGCGACCATCGTCACCTTGGTGTCGGCCAGCAGGGATCGCAGCGCGTCCGCGCCCATCGCGAGCTCCCGTTCACCGGGCACCATCGCGTCGATGCCCATGCGCTTGAAGGCGGTGAGGACGGTGCGCGCGCGGAGATCCAGCCCGGCCGCGGAGCCCACGTCGAGCTCCGGCGCGTCGGCGATGGTCGCCACCGCGTCGCCGGCGTCCACCAGCAGCAGGCCGACGCCACTGACCCGCGTCTCATCGAGGAGCGACGCCCGGCGCGACAGACCTCCACGGGCGTTGGCATCGGTCCCGCTTGGCGCATAGTGTCCACGCTCGTCGGCTCCGTAGAAGATCACCAGCCCCGGGGGCTCGGGCCCTGTGAGGGGCCGGGACGCCTCGCCTGGAGCCGGGGGCGCGGAGCTCTGCCGGGTGCATCCGAGCACTGGCCACCCTGTGCCTGCGAGGGTCAGCAGGGAGAGGGCGAGGGCGATGGGGTGGGCAGGGGCCGGGGAGGTGACGGCGGCCTTGGCGGAGACGCGCCGGATCACGGTCGGCGAGACGGTCATGGCGTTTCATCCTACCGCAGAGTCGCCCGCCGTCGCTCGACAGAGTGCTCGCCGCCGCTCGACAGAGTCGCTCGCCGCCGCTCGACAGAGTCGCTCGCCGTCGCTCGACAGAGTCGCTCGCCGTCGCTCGACAGAGTGCTCGCCGTCGCTCGACAGAACGGGTTTTCGATCGTGACGCGCGCCCGGCGCCGTGGTAGCGGACTCGCACGTGGACGTGCGGGCCCGGTCCATCCGGACCGGCACACGTCAGAGATCTCGAACACCATCGAACCTCAAACCGCGTCACGCGCCCTGGAGAGAAAACCAATGACTCGAGAAAGGATCGAGCGCGTCAGCGTTCATCGGCGGTCGACCCCGTGGACACGGTCGCTGGCTGGGTTGCTCGGCGTTCCCACGCTGCTGCTCGGCATGGGCCGGCCCGTCTGGGCACACGAGCACGACGAGCACCACGCCGGGGCGCCGCGAGAGCGCCAGGAACGTCACGAGGAGCACAAGGAGCGCAAGGAGATCCGCAACGAGGAGCGACACGAGGAGCGCGTCGAGCGGCGCGAGGAGCATGGTCGCCCCGTCGGCGGTGTTCCCGTCCGGGTGGGGCCGCCGCCGGGGGCTCGCCCCGCGCCGATGGTCAACGTGGCGCCGGTGCGCGGCCCCGCGCCGCGCTTCGCGCCACCGCCACCGGTGGCCGAGCGTCCCCAGAGTCGTCCCGGTTACGTGTGGGCGCACGGATACCACGAGTGGCGGGGCGATCGCTACGTCTGGGTTCCGGGCCGCCTCGAGCCCGAGCGCCCCGGCTACGTGTGGACGCCGCCGAGGTGGGAGCTGCAAGGGGGGCTCTTCGTGTCCATCCCGGGCGGGTGGTTCGCCCTCGAGGCGCAGCCCGTCGCACCTCCCCCTCCGCCTCCGCCCGAGCCCATCGTCGAGGTGCGCCCCGGCATGATCTGGATCCCCGGCTTCTACGACTGGCGTGGGGGCGGGTACGCCTGGGTCCCCGGACGCTGGGAGGCAGAACGCCCACACGAGCGCTGGCATCCAGGCAGGTGGGAGCGTGTCGGCAACCACTGGGCCTGGCACAACGGCGGCTGGCACCGGCACTGAAAACCGGGAGCGACCGGGTCGAGACGAGGTGTGGGCTCACCGCCTCGAAGCGCCTTGATGTGGTCGAAACTTTCTTGGGGCCCGGGTGAAAGTTTCTTTCGTGCCAGCGCGCGGTCGAGCGAGGAAGATCCCGCGATTCGAACCGGATCCCACGGGCACTGTTCTTGCGTGACCGCGCCTGGCGGCAACCTCGTCCTCGTCCTAATTGGGCGTGCCGCCATCACATGCTCAACAAGCTCATCGACTTCGCCGTGCACAGGCGGGCACTCGCGCTCGCCATCAGCTTCAGCTTCGCGCTCTTCGGTGCCTACACCTTCACCAAGCTGAAGATCGAAGCCTTCCCCGATGTCACCAACGTGCAGGTGATGGTCATCACCCTGTACCCCGGGCAGGCCGCCGAGGAGGTCGAGAAGAAGGTCACCATCCCCGTCGAGCGCGCCTTGACCGGAGCGCCCCGGGTCCTGGTCCAGCGCTCGATCACCTCGTTCGGGTTGTCCCAGGTCATCCTGACCTTCGAGGACGGCGTCGACATCTACTGGGCACGCCAGCAGGTGGCGGAGAGGTTGCCGGACGCCGAGCTGCCGGGCGGGGTCGAGCCTCAGCTCGGACCCAACGATACGCCCGTCGGCCAGATCTATCAGTACACCCTCGAGAGCGACCACCACTCGCCGAGCGAGATGCGCAGCTGGCAGGAGTGGGTGGTGGCGCGACACCTCATGCGCGCGCCCGGTGTGGCCGATGTGGTGAGCTTTGGTGGGTTCATCAAGGAGTACCACGTGCTCGCCGATCCGGCCAAGCTGCGCAACACCGGCCTCGCCCTCAAGGACCTGATCGATGCCATCGACCAGTCGAACGGGTCGACCTCGGGCGGGTACATGGCGCACGGGGAGTCGGAGTTCGTGGTGCGCGCGCGCGGCTACCTGCACTCCGCCCAGGACATCGAGGACACGGTGGTGCGGGTGAACGCCGGCACCCCGATCCTGGTCCGCAACGTCGCCAAGGTGGTCGAGGCCTTCACCCCGCCGCGTGGGGCGGTGGCTCGCGGCGAGGAGATCGACTCGGTCGAGGGCACCATCCTCCTGCGCCGGGGCGAGAACCCCAAGGACGTCCTCAACGAGGTGCACGCGGTGATCGCCCGCGTGAACCGCGACGTGCTCCCGAAGGGCATGCGCATCGTCCCCTTCTACGATCGCACGCGGCTGGTGGACACCACGCTGCTCACGGTGGGCCACAACATGCTCGAGGGCGTGCTGCTCGTGACCCTGGTGCTGTGGCTGTTCCTGCGGGCCATCAGCGGGTCGCTGGCGGTGGCGGTGACCATGCCGCTCGCGCTCCTGACCGCGTTCGTGGGGCTCTACTACGCCGGCGTGCCGGCCAACCTCCTGTCGATGGGGGCGATCGACTTCGGCATCCTGCTCGACGGCGCGGTGATCATGGTCGAGAACGCCTACCGCCACCTGGCGGAGGAACAACCTCCCCCCGACCGGGTGCCCGAGGTGGTGGCGCGCGCCGCCAAGGAGGTCGTGCGGCCGACCCTCTTCTCGATGTCGATCATCGCGGCCGCCATGATGCCGATCTTCACGCTCGAGCGGGTCGAGGGGCGGATCTTCCGGCCGGTGGCCCTCACCTACGCCTTCGCGCTCCTGGGGGCGCTGTTCTTCACGATGCTCTGCGTGCCGGCCCTCACCACCGTCTTGCTCAAGAACCGCCACGTCAAGGAGACCGAGCCGGGGTTCCTGATCTTCCTGCGGGCCCGCTATCTCACCGGCCTGCGGGTGGCCCTCAAGTACCCCATCACCACCCGCCTGGCGGGCTTCGTGGTGCTGGGCGTGGCCATCTGGCTCTTCCCCAAGCTCGGGACCGAGTTCTTGCCCGAGATGAACGAGGGGGACATCCACATCACGGTGACCATGCCGAGCGCGGTGGCCCTCAACCGCGGGGCGGACCTCTTGCGCGACACCCGCCTCGCCTTGCTGAACTTCCCGGAGGTCAAGGACGTCCTCACCGAGCAGGGACACCCCGAGGATGGCACCGACGACGAGGCGCCCAACCAGGCCGAGACTTTCGTGATGATGAAGCCCGAGTCGGAGTGGCCGCGCGGCGCCGCCCACCGCGAGAAGGCGCAGATCGTCGAGGCCATGCGGGCCGAGCTCGAGCGGCGGCCCGGGGTCCAGTACAACTTCAGCCAGCCCATCAAGGATCGCGTGGAGGAGTCCATCTCCGGCATCCGCGGTCAGATCGTGGTCAAGATCTACGGGGAGGATCTGGCGCTCATGCACGAGAAGCTGGAGGACGTGCGCCGCATCCTCGACTCGACGCGCGGCTCGCGCGACGTGGAGATCTACCGCGCGGGGACCGCCCAGCACATCGTGGCCGACATCAATCGTCGCACCATCGCCCGCTACGGCATGCAGGTGCGCGACGTGGAGGACGTGGTCGAGAGCTCCCTGGCGGGCAAGCTGGCCACCGAGATGTGGGAGGGCGAGCGAAAGGTCGGGGTGCGGGTCAAGCTGCCGGGGGTGACCGAGGGGGATGCCTATTCGGTCGGGCGCCTCGACATCCCGGTGGGGACCGACGGTCAGGCCCACGTCCCGCTCGCGTCGCTCGCCAGCGTGCACGTGGACGTCGGCCGCACCCAGATCAACCGTGAACAGGGCGGGCGCTTCCTGGCCATCAAGTGCAACATCGCCGGCCGGGACATGGGCTCGTTCGTGGACGAAGCCCAGAGTCGGGTGCGCCGCGAGGTGCACCTGCCCGAGGGGTATTTCCTGACCTGGGGTGGCGAGTTCGAGAATCAGCGCCGGGCCATGAAGCGCCTCGAGATCATCGTGCCGGTGTCGATCATCGTGATCTTCTGCCTGCTCTACTTCACGTTCCGCGCGGTGTTGCCGGCGCTGGTGGTGTTGCTGGACGTCCCGTTCGCCACGGTGGGGGGGGTGTTCGCGCTCTACTTCACCCACACCGAGCTGTCGGTCTCGGCGGCGGTCGGCTTCATCACGCTGTTCGGGGTGGCGGTGATGGATGGGGTGCTGCTGATCCTCTACGTGCGGCAGGCCGCCGAGAAGACCCCGGACAGTCAGGACGCCATCGTGCAGGCGGTCTCGCAGCGCCTGCGGCCCGTGCTGATGACGGCCCTGCTGGCATCGCTGGGGCTGTTGCCAGCGGCCATGTCGCACGCCATTGGATCCGACACCCAGCGCCCCTTCGCCATCGTGATCATCGGGGGGCTCATCTCGTCGACCCTGCTGACCATGTTGCTGTTGCCCACGCTCTACGAGCTGGCGGATCGCTGGTTCGGCACGGGGTTTCGTCGGCGACAGCTCGCGCGGCGGAGGGTGGCGTGAGGCGCCGCGGCGGTCTGCGGGGGGCGTGCCTCGGTGCCGGGCTGGCATTGGCGTGGCTGTCGGGCACGGCCTCGGGGGCGGGGCTCGACAACGACGTCACCGCCGACGTCCCCGCCGCTCCGGCCGAGGCGGCTGGTCTTCTGACCATGGAGCAGGCGGTGGCGCTGGCGCTCGCGCGGAACCGGGACGTCATCGCGGCCAAGCTGGAGATCGCGGCATCCGAGCTGGATGTGGTGGCGGCTCGGGTCTACCCGAACCCGACCTTGCAGTACAGCGTCGGCAACCTGGTCCTCGGACGCGGCAACTCCCAGCCGCCGGCCGGGCTCAATCCCGGCTTCTGGGACCAGCCCGTTCAGAACGTGGGGCTGTCGGAGATCATCGACGTGTGGTCGAAGCGCGGCGCACGGCTGCGGGCCGCCAGCCGGGGGGTCGCGCTCCGGCGGCTGGTGGTCGAGGACGCCCTGCGGGAGATCGTCCACGGCGTGCGGTCGGCCTTCGCGGACGTCTTGCGGGCCGCGGCCGAGCGCGATCTCGCCCACGAGGTCGCCGCCCGCTACGCGGAGACCGTGCGCATCTCGCGGGCCCGGTTCCAGGCCGGGGACATGTCGGAGGCCGAGCTGCGCAAGATCGAGCTCGAGGGGTTGAAGTACGACAACCAGGTGACCGACGCCGACATGCAGGCCGACCTCGAGCGCAACCGGCTGATGGCCATCCTGGGGTTTGCGCCAGGCGCGCCCCTGCCGGCGGCCGATCCGCGGGACGAGGCGTCGCGCCCGTCGTACGACCTGGCGGCGCTGACCCGGCGGGCGCTCGAGCGGCGGCCGGATCTGCGGGCCACGGCGGCGGCCGGGGACGTGGCGAGCGCCCAGCTCGTGGCGGCCACGCGCGAGGCCTACCCGGATCTCTCGGTGGGCTTCAACTACACGCACGACAGCTTCACCGTCTCGGGTGACAACCCGAACACGCTCGGACTCAGCCTGTCCGTGCCGCTCCCGGTCTTCGATCGCAACCAGGCCAACCGGCGGCGGGCCGAGCTCGATCAGCGCCGGGCCGAGAACGACGCCGAGCGGGTCCGCATCCGGGTGGAGCACGACGTGGCGGACGCCGTTCGGCGGACCGTGCGCTCGGAGAGGCTGCTCCTTGCCTTCGAGGGGGAAGCGGCCCCAGCGGCGACCGCCGGGGCGGGCGCGCCAGGGGGAATGCTCGGTCGGGCCGAGACCGCGCTGCGGGTGGCCGAGCGCTCTTACAAGTCGGGCGCCACCTCGTTGCTCGAGCTCCTCGAGGCGCAGCGAACGTACCTCGAGACCCGTGCCCAGTATCTGACCGCGCTCTACGACTTCCGACAGGCCAAGGTGGACTTGATCCACGCGATAGGAGATTAGACCCTTGAACCGCACATGTGCATCGATCGAGACGGTTACGGCTGACCATCGGTCGCGCTGGCGACGCTGGCCTTTGCGGCGCGCGCGCGGCGGCTCGGCGTGGCTCGGGTCGTGGGTGCCGCGGTTCCCCGGGTTGCCGCTGGTGCTGGCGCTGCTGCCGCTGCTGCCGCTGATGGCCACCGCGACCGGCTGTGGCGGTGATGCGAAGGGGGGCGGCGACCCACCGTCGGTCCCGGGGCAACACGAGAACCGCGACACCATCCGGTACGACGCCGGGATGGCCCCGCTCGACTTCATCAAGATTGTCACCGTGGCGGCGTCGAGCAGCTCCGGGAGCCTGGCGTTGCCCGGGCGCGTGACCTTCAACGAGGACCAGACCCAGCGCCTGGCCTCGCCCATCGACGGCCGAGCGGCCAAGGTCCTCGTCAAGGTGGGGGAGAAGGTGCGGGCCGGGGAGCCGCTGGTCCAGCTGTCCTCCCCCAGCGTCGGGCAGATCCAGGCCGACGCCCAGAAGACGCTCTCGGATCTGAGCCTGTCGGAGAAATCGCTCGAGCGCATCCGCAAGCTTCAGGCCGATGGGGCCATCGCCGCAAAGGACGTCGCGCAGGCCGAGGCCGATCACCGCAAGGCCGTGGCGGACTACGCACGGGTCAAGGCCCAGCTCTCGGCGCTGGGGGTGTCGGCGACCGATCCGGCGGTCTACGTCGGGTTGCGGGCCCAGATCTCGGGGACGGTGGTGGAGAGGAACGTGCTGCTCGGACAGGAGGTCCGCGCGGATCAGGCGACCCCCCTCATGACCGTCAGCAACCTCGAGACGCTGTGGGTGCAGGGCGACGTCTACGAGCAGGATCTCTCGCTGGTCAAGCAAGGAGATCCGGTGGTCATCCGAGTGCCGGCCTACCCGGACGAGACCTTCAAGGGGGTGGTCGGCCACGTCAGCGAGGTGGTGGATCCGGGGACCCACACGGTCAAGGTTCGCTGCATCGTGCCGAACCCGGACCTGCGGCTCAAGCCCGAGATGTTCGCGCAGATCGACGTGCAGAGCCGCGCCACCCGCGACGCCATCTACCTGCCCTCGAAGGCGGTCCTCAACGACGGAGACAAGGCGCTGGTCATCGTCGCCACGGCTGGCAACACCTTCCGCGAGCGCGTGGTGAGCGCGGGCGCCGACATCGATGGCCAGGTGCGAATCCTGCGGGGCTTGACCCCGGGCGAAAAGATCGTGGCGGACGGGGCCATCTTCATGAAACGCGAGGTGGAGAGCCAGTAGGGAGGGACCGCGGGCCCTGACCGGGGGAGGGAAGGGAGCGCACTCACAACAGGTAGCGGACGTTGATCTTGAGGGAGAGCACCCCGCCGCGCGGGAGCTCCACCTTGGCGTCCTTGAACTTGGGTGGACCGAAGGTGCTCTTGGCGTCGTTCGAGGCGCCGTACCCTTCCTTGGGGAGGCCGACGAAGTTGGTGTCCATCTTGCCGTTGTCGTTCTCGTCGTGGAGCAGCCCGATGGCGTATGTCCCGGCGGGAAGATCGGGAAAGGTACAGGAGGCCCGTCCGCCCCTCGGCTTGGTCTCGGCGCGGCGAAAGGCCTTGCCCCCGTCCATGGGGAATCCGTCCTCGGAGTTGTAGAGGCTGCAGAATATCGTACCGCGATCGTTGCGCAGGCTGGCGATCTCGGCGGAGATGGCGCCCGTTCGCGGGCGGGCCGCAACGGGCGGTCTCGGCGTCGGAGGTGCCGTCTCGGCGTGCGCGGTGGCGGCCGCGAGCGCGATCGCGAGTACGGGCGCGAGTACGGGAAGGAGGGCGAGCAGGTTGCGCGCGGCCATCCCAGGCAGCCGGACCGCGAGCGCGAGCTTTGGAGGGGCGGGCATGTCGACGGATGAGAGACTAGCCCGGGTCAGAGGCAAAGGGCGCGCGAATGCGGTGCCTTCCAGGCCGTCCGAGGGGGCCCCGCTCGGGCCGCGCGGCCGGTGTTGATCCGTTTCACGGCCCCATCGTCCCCTTGCGTGGCCGAGCCGTTTCGAAGGATGGTAGGTTCTTCGAGTCCGCGTGATCAGACCCAAGCCGGGGTGGCGAAATGGTAAACGCGGCGGACTTAAAATCCGCTGCCCGCAAGGGCTTACGGGTTCAAGCC
>CAZIOH010000052.1:0-7835 GCA_964540815.1 uncultured Myxococcales bacterium
TCGGCGGCCAAGAACCACGAGCGCGTCACGGTGCTGGTCGATCCCGAGGACTACGGTGTGGTGCTGACCGAGATCGAGAACCACGGGGAGGTGCCCGCCCAGCTGCGCTTCGAGCTGGCCTGCAAGGCCTTCGCGCACACCGCCGCCTACGACGGGGCCATCGCGTCGTACCTGACGCGCCTCGATTCGCCCGCCGAGCCCCCCGGGGACTTCCCCGAGAGCCTGCACATCTCGGCCAGCCTCCAGGGCATTCTGCGCTACGGGGAGAACCCGCACCAGAAGGCCGCCTTCTACGCCCTCGAGGACGCGGGGATCGGGCTCTCCCTGCCGCGGGCGGAGGTCCTGCAAGGCAAGGAGCTCTCCTACAACAACCTCCTCGATCTGGACGCGGCCATGCGCCTCGCGTCGGAGTTCGAGGCGCCGGCGGCCGCGATCATCAAGCACACCAACCCCTGCGGGTGCGCGGTCTCGCCGGCCGGGGTGCTCGAGGCGTACCGCAACGCGCGCGAGACCGATCCCGTCTCGGCCTTCGGAGGAATCGTGGCGCTCAACCGCCCGGTGGACGGGGCCATGGCCCGCGAGCTGCGCGAGACCTTCCTCGAATGCGTGATCGCTCCGTCGTTCGACGCCGAAGCGGTCGGGGTGCTGTCCGCCAAGAAGAACCTGCGCCTCTTGGCCTACGATTTTCCGGCGGCCGCGGCCGAGGAGCGGGTGGCCGGCGCCCGGAACGAGCTGCGCAGCGTCTCGGGCGGGTTCCTGGTGCAGACGCGGGATCTCTATACCGCCTCGGCGGCCGACGCCAAGGTCGCGACCGCCCGCGCACCGACCGCGCTCGAGCTCGCCGATCTGGACTTCGCCTGGCGGGTGGCCAAGCACGTCAAGTCCAACGCCATCGTGCTCGCCGGGCACGGACACACCATCGGCGTGGGGGCCGGCCAGATGTCGCGGGTGGATTCGGTGCGCATCGCCGTGTCGAAGGCCCGGCTTCCGCTCGGCGGCGCGGTGCTGGCATCGGACGCGTTCTTCCCTTTTCGGGACGGCGTGGACGAGGCGGCCAAGGCGGGCGTCACGGCCATCATCCAGCCGGGGGGATCGGTGCGTGACGACGAGTCGATCGCCGCCGCGGACGAGCACGGGATCGCGATGATCTTCACGGGTCAGCGCCACTTTCGCCACTGAGAATCGTGAGCACCCCCGAACGGTTCGATGACCGAGTGAAGACCCAAGCCGACACCCCGAGCGCGCCCGAGCGACCGACCCGGATCTTGCTGGTGGGCGGAGGCGGGCGCGAGCACGCCCTCGCCTGGAAGCTCGCTGCGAGCCCGGCGTGCGCCGAGGTGGTGTGCGCGCCCGGCAACCCCGGCATCGCGCGGATCGACAAGGTGCGCCTCGTCCCCGGCATCCGGGCCGACGACCTGCCGGGGCTGGTGGAGCTCGCGCGGCGGGAGGCGGTCGATCTGGTGGTGTGCGGCCCCGAGGATCCCCTGTCGCAGGGCCTCGGGGACGCGGTCCGAGCGGCAGGCATTCTCTTCTTCGGCCCCTCGGCGGCGGCGGCCGAGATCGAGAGCAGCAAGGCCTTCGCCAAGCGGCTGATGGCCACCGCCGGGGTCCCGACCGCGGCCTTCGGTGTCTTCGAGGGGCTCGCGGAGGCGGAGCGCTTCATCGAGGCCCAGCCCGGACCGGTGGTGGTCAAGGCCGACGGGCTGTGCGCCGGCAAGGGCGTGGTGGTGGCCGACACCAAGGAGGAGTCGCGGGCGGCCGTCCGCCGGATGCTCGCCGAGGGGGAGTTCGGCGCGGCCGGCGCCCGGGTCGTGCTCGAGGAGCGCCTGACCGGGCGCGAGCTCTCGGTGATGGCCATCTGCGACGGCGAGCGCTTCGTGCTGCTGCCGTCGGCGGAGGATCACAAGGCCGTGCTCGACGGCGATCGCGGGCCCAACACCGGCGGGATGGGCACCTGCTCGCCGTCCCCGGTCCTGACCGACCCCGCCACCCTCGACTTCATCACCCGCCGGATCTTCGAGCCGACCCTGGCGGCCCTGCGCGCGGACGGACGCACCTTCTCCGGCTTGCTCTACGGCGGGTTGATGCTGACGCCGGATCGCGGGCCCATGGTCATCGAGTGGAACTGTCGGTTCGGCGATCCCGAGACCCAGGTGGTCGTGCCGCGGCTCGCCGGGGATCTCCTGCCGTGGCTCATGGGCGCGGCGCGCGGACGGTTGCCGCCCGCGGCGGCGGCGGCGCCGAAGCTCGCGACGGTCGATGCCCTCGAGGTCCACCCGGGGGCCGCAGTCTGCGTGGTGCTGGCCGCGGCGAACTACCCCGGCAAGCCCCGGCTCGGCGACGAGATCAGCGGGTTGCCGCCGGCGGGCACGGTGGGGCAGGGGGGCGCGGGCGTGCTGGTCTTCCATGCTGGCACGCGCCAGGTGGGTGCGCGCACGGTCACCGCGGGCGGTCGGGTCCTCGGGCTGGTGGCGCTCGGAGCCGACGTGGCCGACGCCCGATCCCGGGTGTACGCCGCCATCGGTCCGGGGCCCGAAAAGGTTTCATTTTCTGGTATGCATTTTCGAACCGACATCGGTATGCGAGGACGAGGAACATGAGCAAGCCCACGGTCACCAGCAGCAGCAGCAGCAGCAGCACCAGCACCAGCACCAGAGTCGACGCAGCCATCTTGATGGGCTCGAAGTCCGACCTCGAGACCATGCGACCCGCCGCCGAGGTGCTGCGGCGCCTCGACGTGGTGGTCGAGGTGCGGGTCCTCTCCGCCCATCGAACCCCGACCGAAGCCGTGGCCTTCGTCAAGGATGCGGTGGCGCGGGGTTGCAAGGTCTTCATCGCGGGCGCGGGGGGGGCGGCTCACCTCGCGGGGGCGGTGGCGGCCCAGACCACCCGGCCCGTCATCGGAATCCCCATCGCCGCCGGAACGCTTGGTGGCTTCGACGCCTTGCTCTCCACGGTGATGATGCCGCCCGGAATGCCGGTGGCGACCGTGGCCATCGGGGGCGCCGAGAACGCCGGGCTCCTCGCGGCCCAGATCATCGCCCTCGGCGACGCGGGCCTCGCCACCCGGCTCGAGCACGAGCGCGAGGTCCGACGTGAGAAGGTGCTGCGTGCCAACGCCGAGGTCACGGCGGAATTTTCGCCCGCGGCGCTCGGGGGCTGAAGGTCACGGTCCGCGAGACCAACATCCCGCGACCATCGAGCGGTCACCGAACGAACGTGCATCGAACGAACTTGGGTCACGCCTTTCCTGAAGAGATTCCATTCGCGGCCGAGGCCCTGCACCGTGGCGAGGTGGTGGCCTTCCCGACCGAGACCTTCTATGCCCTCGGGGTGAACGCCCTCGACGACATCGCCCTCGCGCGCCTGCGTACCCTCAAGGGTCGCGGTCAGGAGAAGGCCATCTCGGTGCTGGTGAGCGGCGTGGAGATGCTCGAGGAGCTGTGCGTGCGCATCTCGCCGCTCGCGCGCCGGCTGATCCTCGAGCACTGGCCCGGCCCGCTCACCCTGGCCTTGCCCGCGCGGCGGGGCCTGCCCGCTCCGCTCGTCTCGAAGGGCTTCATCGCGGTCCGGCACTCACCCCATCCGACGGCCCAGGCGCTGGTCGAGGCCTTCGGGGGGCCCGTCACGGCGACCAGCGCCAACCGCGCCGGTGAGCCGCCGACCACCACCGCCGAGGCGGTGGAGGAGATCTTCGAAGGACGTTGCCGGGTCATCCACGGAGGCACCACCCCCGGCGGAGCTCCGAGCACCCTGGTGCGTGTGCGCGGCGACCACCTCGAGGTGCTCAGGCGCGGGGTGCTGGTATTGCCAGGATACTGAGTCGTCCTCGTCCTGGTCGCTGTCCTCGTCTCGCGACCGGATGCGGGATCACCTGAGTCGGCCGGCCAGAACCACGGGCTCGACGTAGAAGGGATCTTCGGGACGATCGGGTCGCCAGTCGAGCGGCGGCGGCACCGACCCGGGCGCGGCGGCGGCCGCCAGTTCCTCGATTCGAAAGCATGTCCCGAGTCGGGCGAGCTGGTAGTCGGCGCCGAGCTCGGCCTGCACGAAATCCACGAAGTCGCGGCGTGCGCGGAGATACTTGTCGTTGCACAGGAGGACGACGTGCCTCGGGCGCATGCCCCGGAGCGCCGCGAACAGCTCGGGCCAGAGCAGCCGCATCAGGCGGTCTCGACCGCGTCCCACCCCGAAGGCCGGAGGATCGAGGATGACCAGATCGAAGCCCTTCTTCGCGGGGTCGCGCGCCATGCGACGCGCGTGCTTTCGCAGGAAGTCTTGCGCGGTGTCGGGGAGGACCCGCTGGGCCACCTGATTGAGCGCGGCGTTGCGCAAGCCCCAGGCGAGATAGTCCCGGTTCGGATCCACGTTGGTGACCGAGGCCGCCCCCCCGACCGCCGCCGCCACGCCGAACGCGGCGGTGTAGGAGAAGAGGTTGAGCACGTCGAGCCCGCGCGCGACGTCCCGCACGTGCTGGCGGGCCTTGCCCGCGTCGAGGAAGATCCCGAAATCGTGGGCCGGATCGGTGCCGATCTCGAAGCGCATCCCGCGCTCGAGACCCACCAGGGGCGCGGGCGCGGACATGGACATCGCGATGGCCAGCGGGGCGGCGGCAGGCCCGTCGGGTGGTGCCAGCAGCGGAGGCAAGGACCGGATGCACACGAAGGAGTCGGATCCCTTCTCGTGGCCGCGGGCCTTGACCACGATGGGAACATCCCCGTGCACCCCCTGCACGAGCTCGAGCAAGCGCCTGGCCGAGTCCTTGGCCGAATCTCCTTGCCCGCCTGGTCTCGCAGCGGGCCCCGGTGCCCGATAGTCCGTGGCCACCACCAAAGCCCCCAGTCGATCCACCAGCACACCGTCACATCCGTCCGCCCGCCCCGAAAACAACCGGATGCAGGTGGTCGGGAGTCCCCCGTCACCGAGCCGAGCGACCGCCTCCGCACAGCGCCGCAGGGCATTCTCGACGACAGCGTCGCTCATCCGTTCACGTATCCATAGCTGGTCTCGTGATCGATGTCGTCCGTTACCCCGCGCGGTCCAGATTCAGCGTGGAACGCGTGCATAACCTATGATGTGATTCATAGGCAAGGTCAAGATCGCTGAGCCCGACACCGTCGGGCAGAGGTCGGGCAGAGATGACGCGACCGGAGTGCGACACGACTGTCGCGGCTGCTCCCGAGTTCAGAGACGCGCGTGCGAGAACATCAGGTTGCGCCGGGCGTGGACCTTGCACGACCGGAACGAGATGAGGAACACCATGGATACCCACCAATCTCGTCCTCGTCACGACAACCACGGGCTGTTGGGGCTGCTCTTCGTCTATTCTTGGTTTGGGGCCTGCAATAGTCCGTCGTCCACAGCTGGGCAGAGCGACGTCGCCGTGACGCTGCCCGCCTGTTCTTGGCCCGCGCGCTTCGATTCGGTCGACGCGGCGGTCGGACAATGTACCGCCGCCCGCGTGTACCTGTCGTGCCGCGGCTCCGATCAGGGAGGCATGGAATGCCTGAGCGACAACCTGACGGAGTGCCCTGGACCGAATCCGACGCCTGGGGTCTCCTATTCAGATTGCGAAGACAAGTGCCAGCCTGGCGAGTACGCATTGGGTTGTGGCGGTCCGGGGCCCGGACCATGGCCTCAGCCGCCAGCCTCGTGCCGCGTGCTACCGTCAGGGCCGGGCGGCGGCTCGATCTCCTGTTGTTCGTGTGGTTCTTGAGATCCTCCAACCACCGCACTGTGGGAGGGCGATTTTCGCCTCTTGACCAAGAGCGATCACCGGGGGGCGGCTTCGACCGAGAGGAGAACTTGCTTGCGCGCGTCGTCGCAGTCGAGGCGGCGCGCGGGCTCGATGCTTCCGCGCAGCCGGTAGGTGGCGTTGTCGGCGCTCACGGCGAGGGGGGAGGTCGGGCGGGGCGCGCCGGCGCTCGCGCCCGCCGCGCCCATCCTGCTCATATTGGCCACGTCCGGCGGTGAGATTCGCCAGCCGCCCCGGCCGAGGGCGCGCGCGAAGTCTGCCAGCACGGTGCCAGGCTCGGTGTCGTCGAAGCAGAGCGTGGTGTGGGCGAGGTCGACGTCCGCGACCGGCTGCCAGGGCACGAGCACCCGGGTCCCGGCAGGCAGGGGAACCGCGCGCGCCAGCCCATCCACCAGCGTCGCCCGCCGGCCGGCGGTGCGGCGGATCGCGCGCACCGACCAGCCCCCGAGCACGACGGTCACGAGAAAGAGGAGACCGAGGGTGGTGCGTGCCTTCGACATGGGTCGGGGGATCGCGCGCTCAGTCCTGCGCCCCACCACCTTCGGACTTGGAGGCGGGCGACTCGGTGGTCGACTCGGCACCCTTGGGGCGCGCGACCAGCGGGCCGCCGTCGAGATCGCGCACCTCGATCGGGGCGAGCCGCGCCAGGCCCGCCTCCTGGCTGGCCCGATCGCCCACCACCACGATGGCCGAGCGCTCGGTCAGCAGGTACTTGGCCGCCACCCGGCGGACCTCGGCCTTGGTGACCGCCTGGATGTTCTTGGCGTAGTCGGTGAGGAAGCGATCGGGCAGCCCGTACACCGCCAGCTCGGCCAGGACCCCAGCGGTCGAGCCACGGGTGGCGAACCGCGCCGGGAAGGATCGGATGAAGTTGTCCTTGGCCCGGGCCAGCTCCTCGTCGGAGACCTCGGTGGTGCTCATGAGACGCATCTCCTTCAGGATCTCGGCCACCGCGTCGGCGGTGTGGGCGGCCACGAACTCTCCTCCCGCCGAGAAGGGCCCGGGCGTCCGGCGCATCTCGAAGCTCGAACGCGCGCCGTAGGTCCACTGCAGGCGCTCGCGCAGATCCATGTCGAGGCGATAGAAGCTGCCGCCCAGCACCTGGTTCATGAGCACGATCGGGAAGTAATCGGGATCGGTCCGCTTGACCCCGACGAGCCCGACCCGGATCGACGACTGAGGCGCGCCGGGCTTGTCGATGAGGAAGATCTTCTTCTTCTCGGCCACGGGGGGGCTCGAGAGCTTGATCGCGGGGACCCGCGCCGGCTTCCACTCCCGGAGCGCGGCCTCGAGCTTCCTCCTGAGCTGGGCCTCGGTGACGTCGCCCGCCACGATGATGGTCGCGTTGCCCGGGTGGTAGTAGGTCTCGTAGAACTTGCGCACCTCGGCGGTCCCGAGCTTCTCGAGGCTCTCCTCGGTGCCGGTCTGCGGCCAGGCGTAAGGATGCTTGTCGCCGTAGAGGACCCGGGCCAAGGTCAGGCTGGCCACCGTGGGCGGGCTGTCCTTGCGGCGCGCCACCGCGGTGGCCAGGTTGTCCCGCACGCGGGCCAGCTCCTTCTCGGAGAAGGCGGGGTGGAGCAGCACGTCCGCCCAGATGGCGAGCGCGGCGTCGAAGTTGCGCGCGATGGTCGCGAGCGTCAGGGTCGAGGCGTCCCAGGAGGCGCCGCTTCCGAGCACCGAGCCGAGGCTGGCGATCTGCTCGGCGATGTCGAGCGCCGAGCGTGTCTTGGTGCCCTCGTCGAGCATGTTGGCGGTCAGATCCGCCAGGCCCGCCGAGCCGACCGGGTTGGCGGCGCCGCCGGTCTTCAGGACCAGGTGAAGCTCGATGAGCGGCAGCTCGTGGAACTCGGCCAGCAGCACCTCCACGCCCGTGCGCAGCCGGAACCGCTTGAACGGCGGCACCCGATAAGGGGATTCGGGCGCCGGCCCGGGCGCCTCCGCGCGGAAGGGGGCGTCGGGGGTCTTGCGCTGAGGCGACGACAGCGCGGGGTCGGCGGCGTTGGCCGCGCGCGGCGCCTTGTGGTCGGCGGCCGTCGCCACCACGGGCGCCGTGGGCGCGGGATTGGAACTGGAACTGGAA
>CAZIOH010000052.1:7935-42845 GCA_964540815.1 uncultured Myxococcales bacterium
TGGAACTGGAACTGGAATTGGAATCGGACGTCGTCGATGCCGCGGCGGTCGCGGCGCTCGCCGAAGGACGCGCGGCCACGGAGCCCGCGGGGGCGGCGCAGGCGGTTCCGAGCAGGCAGGCGGCGAACCCGGGCGTGAGCCATCGCAGGCGAAACAGGGGAGGGCGCGTGGTGGTCATGGCTTGATCCTCCCCATGATGGGAGCCTGCGGATTGGGGGAGACATCGATGATCACCCGGCCGCGGTGGCCGAGATAGCGGGCGGCGGCTCGCTGCACCGCGGCGGCGTCCACGGCGCGGTAGGCGGCGAGATCCGCCGGGAGCTGGCCGGGATCGCCGGTGATCTGGTTGTAGGCCTGCAGCCTCTCGGCCCGCGCCAGGAGGGGCTCGAGGTTGCGGAGCATGTCGAACTCGATCTGGTTCTTCGCGCGATCCAGCTCCTGCGGCTCGACCGGCACACGCGCGAGCCGCGCCAGCTCCTCGTCGATGACCGCCAGGATCTCGTCGACCGTGTGGCCGGGCATCGGTGACGCGGACAGCTCGAAGACGCTGCCGAGCAGCTGGCTCTGCTGGTTGGCGCCGACCGACTGCGCGATCTGCAGGTCGTACACCAGCCGCCGGTAGAGGCGCGAGGCCTTGCCGCCGCCGAGGAGCTGTGCGACCACGTCCATCTCGTGGTCGCCCTGGCTGAAGCTCGCCGGGGTCAGGTAGTCGACGAAGAGCTGCGGCTGCTGGATCTTGGCCTCCATCGGGATCCGCGTCTCGCGCTCGAGTCGCGGAGCTGCGGTCGTGGTGGCGGGCGGGGCGGCGGGTGACCCCGGCGCGGCCACGCCGGTGCCAGTCGGGATGGGCCCGAAGTACTTCTCGACGAGCTCGCGGGCCCGCGCTGGATCGATGTCCCCCGCCAGGACCAGGGTCGCGTTGTTGGGGCCATACCAGCGATTGAAGAACCGGCGCGCGTCGTCGAGCGTGGCGAGCGACAGGTCCTCCATCGAGCCAATCACCTCGTGATGGTACGGATGATCCGGCGGGTAGAGCGCCTCGATGGTGACCTTGTTGACGAGGCCCATGGGACGGTTCTCGATCCGCTGGCGCCGTTCGTTCTTCACCACGTCGCGCTGGCCATCGAAGGCTTCCTTGAGACCGGGGCGGTCCAGCAGGAACCCCATGCGATCGCTCTCGAGCCACAAGGCCAGCTCCAGCTGGTTGGCGGGAACCACCTCGAAATAGTTGGTTCGGTCCTCGGAGGTCGAGCCGTTGGCGCTCGAGACCCCGGCCTTCTGCAGGTAGGCGAAGTGCTTGTCCTCACCCACGTGCTTCGAACCCTGGAACATGAGGTGCTCGAACAGGTGCGCGAAGCCCGTGCGGCCGGGCTCCTCGTCCTTGGAGCCGACCTTGTACCAGACGTCGACGGCCACCTGCGGCACCCGGTGATCCTCGTGCAGGACGACCTCGAGCCCGTTGGGGAGCAGGTATTTTTCGAAGGGCAGCGCCGGCTCCGGCGCGGTGTCGCCCGCGGCGACCGCTGCCGCGGACGCCAGGGTAGGTATTGCCACCGATACCGAGACGGCGCAGGCGCAGGCAAGATGAATGACGGCCGGTCTCCTCGGGGCCTTTCGCAGTCGAGGCGGGCGTTCCGGGACGGCTCTCGAAGGACGCATGCACGGCGTTGTAGCACGACCCCGCGGCTCGCCGCAGCGGCCGGCGACCCCGACTATCGAAATGCAACAATATTTGGGACAATCGAGATCTGACCGCCTCATGGCCGCCGACGAAAATAAGGTGCCCGACTCCTCCGCGGGCGCGGTCGTTCCCTCGGACGAGGAGCTGATCGCGCGTGTGCGTGGGGAGGATTTCGGCGCCTTCGAGGAGCTGGTCAACCGCTATCAGGACAAGGTCTACCGGCTGGCCTTGCGCTTCGTGCGCACCGAGTCCGAGGCCAAGGAGGTCGTCCAGGACACCCTGCTGACGGTCTGGCGCAAGCTCGACAGCTTCAAGGGCGACGCGCTGTTCTCGAGCTGGCTGTACCGGGTCACGGCCAACGCCGCGCTGATGCGGCTGCGCTCCCAGCGGCGTCACGCCGAGATCTCCACCGAGGATCTGGAGCCCTCGGTGCTCGAGCGCACGCCCCAGTACGGACAGATTCACGCCCCGGGCGACAACTGGTCCCGTCGGCCAGACGAGCAGCTCCAGTCCGAGCGGCTCAAGGCCGAGATTCAGCGCGCGGTCGACGCCTTGCCCGAGATCTACCGCACGGTCTTCCTGATCCGCGACGTCGATGGTCACTCCACCGAGGAGACCGCCGAGATCCTGGGCGTCTCGGTGCCGACCGTGAAGACGCGCCTCCACCGGGCGCGGCTCGCCCTGCGCGAGACCATCGGCAGCCACTTCGACGGCGTCCCGGCGAGCCATCCCTGAGGGCCTGCCCTCACAGGCACCTCGACCGACGACCTGTCCTCAGCATCCGCACCCTCGGCGGGTCCTCGGTGGTCGTATACTCTGTCTGATGCTCCTCCGTCGCGCCTCGCGGGTGCGATTGCCCTCGTTGGTTGCCGGTGTGCTCACCGTCTTCGCCACGGTGCGCCTCTCGGCCGGGGTCGCGCCGGCGGGCACCTCCACGCGTCCGGGGGCCAGTTCCCCGGCGAGTCCGCCGGCCAGCGGTCCCGGGCCCCGGGTGACCGCGCCACCGAGCCCGTCACCGCCAGCTTCGCCGGCTCTCGCGCCCGATCAGACGTCATCGCCCTTGTGGCCGCTGGCGGCGCGGTCGCTCGACCGGCTGCGCGAGACACGCGGGCGGCCCGAATCCATCGCGCCCTTGCTGCGCTTGCTCGATCTCGTGGATCTCGGCCCACCTGGGGCTCTCGACGCTCCGATTCGCGTGGCGGCCGAGGCCCCTGACGCGGACCCGCTGGTGTCGGCGGCGGCCCGCGTCTTCCTGGCCGAGCGCGCCGAGTCGGAAGGGGCTGCCCTTCTTGGCGGCCCGGGGACGAAGATCGTGGGCGAGGGACCCGGCGATGCGGCCGATCTCCGTCGGGGGCTCGGACTCCTGACCCACCTGTGGGTGGTCGGGCCGTTTGGCGAGGGCCGATCGGGGTACGGGGTGGCCTTTCCCCCCGAGCTGCAGCGGCTCCGTGGCGCTCCCGATCCCGCCGAGGTCATGGCGGGCAAGGAGCGGCCTGTCTCGTGGCGAAAGGCGGAGAACGCCGAGGTGCGTGGCGCCCTCCAGCTCGAGGCCCTGCTGCGTCCGTCCACGCAGGGCACCGCGTATGTGCTGGCGTGGGTCCGCGTCGAGCGGGCCGGGCTGGCGGCCTTGCGGCTCGGGACACCGGGCCCCGTGAAGGTCTGGTGCAACGGCGCGCTGGTGCACGCCGCCGACCGGCGGCGGCCAGCACGATTCGATCAGGACGCGATCGGCGTGTCACTCACCGCCGGCTGGAATCAGCTTCTCATCAAGACCGTGGTCGGCGAGGCGAGCTGGCGGGTGTTCGCGCGCCTGACCGAGCCAGGCGGGGCGCCGCTCGATTTTCGAAGCGCCTTCGCGCCCGCGGAAGGGGGGGACGCTCAGGGGACCGCCGCGCCGACGGCCGCCGCCGGGCCTCCGTCCTCTCCGGCTCCGGCGCGCCCGATGCTGCCGGCACCCTCGCGGACCCTCTCGCCCGCGCGTCCGGTGCGTTCGCTCGAGCGCGAGCTCGGGGCGCGGGTGCGCGCCGCCGGTCGTGCACCCGAGGCCCGGGCCGAGGCCTGGCTCGACCTCGGTCAGTACCTGCAGGTCACCCACCCGGGCGACGCGGATCAGAAGGAAGCCGCCCACGCCTATGCCGAGTCCTGGGCCGCGTACCCTTCCTTCGAGGCCATGCTCGGCGCCGCGCGGGTGGCGCGCGACGAGGACGAGTCGCGCCGCATGCTCGAACGAGCCCTGTCGCTCGTCCAGTCGTCGCCGTCGTCGCCGTCGCCGTCGGGCACCACCCACGCGCTCGATCTGGCGCGGGTGCTCGCGGGGCTCGGTGACGTCGCGCGCGACCAGCGGCGCGAGGCGGTGGCGCTCGATCGGTGGCGGGCGGCTCTGGCGGCGGACCCCTCCTGGTGGCCTGCCGCGGTCGCGCTCGCGGCCGAGGAGCGCAACGCGGGTCTGCCGGCCACCGCCCTGGCGCGCGTCGCGGCCCTCCCTGCCGCCTTCCAGGACATCCCGGCCGTGATCCGCGAGCGCCTGCAGTCGCTGCTGGCGCTCGATCGCCGGGTGGACTCCGAGGCCGAGGCGCGCCGGCTCCTCGTGCACGCCCACACCGACGTGGATCTCCTGCGCGAGCTCGCCGGGTTCGCGCGCGACCGCGGGCGGACCCGGGACTCGGTGGATCTCCTCGGCGCGGCCGCCCGGCTCCGCCCCGACGTCCCCTCGTTCGCGCTCGACTGGGCCCGGGCGGAGGAAGGCGCGGGTGACGGCGACGGCGCCGTCGAGGTCCTCACCCGGGCGGCGCGGCAGCTCCCCGACGAGCCGACCCTGGCGGCCGAGCTCGGCAAGCTCCTCGAGCGGCTCGGTCGTCCGGTCGAGGGCGCGCGCTGGCTCCAGGTCGCGCTGACCCTCCGCCCGCAGGACGCCGAGCTGCGCCGCTACGTGGACGCGGCCGTTGCACGCCAGCGCCACCCGAGCGCGCCGTCGGATCCGGCGCAGGAGGCGCGCGACGATCTGCCGAGGCGCTTCGCGGTGTCCGCGCCGTCGGTCCTGGCCGAGGAGCTGGGACGGGGCTCCGCCGCCCGGTCTTCTCGCCCGTCCTCCGGCGAGCCCGATGGCGCGGTGGTGCTCCTCGATCGGCACGTGGTCCGGGTGCACGACAACGGCCTGTCCGAGAGCTTCGCCCAGCGGATGGTGCAGGTGCGCACCGACGCCGGGGCCGAGGAGAACAAGGAATTCTCGGTGCGCTACACCCCCGGCTCCGAGGAGGTGGAGATCCTGGAGGCGCGCATCTACCGTCCCCGGCCGCCGTCTGCCGGCGTCGGCGGTGGGGGCGGGGACGCCGGCTGGGAGGTGATCCAGGTGTCGGAGCGCGACGATCAAGATCTCTCCGAGCCCTGGTATGGCCTCTACTACGACTACCGCGCCGAGATCGTTCGCTTCGAGGGGCTGCGGGCCGGCGACGTCATCGAGATCGCGTACGTGCTCTCGGACGTCTCCCAGGAGAACCAGATGGCCGGCTACTTCGGGGACCTGCAGTTCCTGGCCGAGGGCGTGCCCAAGCGACGCTGGGACTACGTGCTGCTCGGGCCGCCCGGGCGCACCTTTCACATCGCCGCGCCGGTCGTTCCCGGGCTCGAGCGGTCAGACACCATCGAGAATGGCGAGCGCGTGCTGCGGTTCTCGGCGCGCAACCTCCCGCGCATCGAGCTCGAGCCTGCCATGCCGGGGCTGGCCGAGGTCTCGCCGTTCCTCCACATCAGCACCTACGGCCGCGCGGCCGATGTCGGGGCCTGGTACTGGCACCTCATCGCCGAGCAGCTCACGCCCGACGACACGATTCGCGCGGCGGCCGAGTCGGCGGTGCCGACGCGGCTGCGTAGCCGGCTGTCCGACCTCGACAAGGTCCGGGCGATCCACGCGTTCGTGGTCGGTCAGACCCGCTACGTTGGCCTCGAGTTCGGCATCCACGGCTTCAAGCCCTACAAGGTGTCGCAGGTGCTGTCGCGCAAGTTCGGCGACTGCAAGGACAAGGCGGCCCTGATGGTGGCCTTGCTGGGCCAGGTCGGCATCGACGCCGACATGGTCCTCCTGCGGACCCGACGGGGGGGGCGGCTCGAGGCCGACCCCCCGTCGCTGGCCGGGTTCGATCACGCCATCGCCTACATACCGAAGCTCGATCTCTACCTCGACGGGACGGCCGAATTCTCCGGGGTGGACGAGCTGCCGAGCCAGGACCAAGGTGTGCCCGTGCTGCGCATCGGACCGCGCGGGGCGGTGTGGGCCGCGACGCCGATCCTGCCGTCGTCGCGCAACCGAGCCTCCCGCCGCTGGAGCGTGGTGCTGGCCAGCGACGGCGGGGCCGATGTGCGGGAGGAGCTGACCGTGGCGGGGCAGGCGGCCTCCGAGTGGCGACAGCACTACCAGACCGTCGGTGAGCAGGGCGAGCGCTACGGGAAGGTGTGGAGCGGCCGACATCCGGGTGCGCACCTGCTCTGGGTCAAGATGCCGGGCTTGACGGATCGCAATCGCCCGGTGACCGTCCTGGCGCGCGCCACCCTGCCACGCCTCGGAGAATCGCTGCCCGGCGGGGGGATGGCGCTCGGCCTCGGCGTGCGCGACGGCGATCTGGTCCGGAACTACGCGCGGCTCTCGGCCCGGCGCTCGGATCTCATGCTGGCGTATCCCTGGCAACACGAAGAGCGCGTCTCCTACCGGCTTCCGCCGGGCTTCCGGATCGAGCGCCTCCCGACGGAGCGCCAGGTGTCGACCCGGTTCGGGCGCTTCGCCCTCAGCATCGAGCCGGGCGGACCATCGACGCTGGTGGTGTCGAGCCGCCTCGACGTGGCCCGGGCCCGGATCGCCCCCGAGGACTACCCGGACTTCCGCCGCTTTCTCGGGGACGTCGACGCGATCATGCGCGAGCGGGTGATCCTGGCGCCCCCGGCCGTCGGCAAGGCCAAGGGAGCGCCCCGCGGCGCGCCGACCGGCATCCCCCCGCTGGCCTTGCCGGGACCGTCGGCCGCGGGCCTCGGGGTCGCGGTCCGGCCCGTGGCCGTCGGGCGCGCGCCGTGATTCATCGGAGCCCGTCGCGCGGACGGTCGCGGGGACGGTCCAGCGGATGGTCGAGATCGATCGCCGGTCTGGCCGCGGTGGCATGGCTTCCGTCCCTGCTCGGGTGCGCGGGAGCCGGGCGAGCGGGCGCGAGGTCGTCGTCGTCGCCGCCATCGCCATCGCCATCGTCATCCTCGACGCCGGGACCGGGCGCCTCGCGCCCGATCGATCGGGCGTGGGGCGCCCTCGTCGAGGGACGGGATGCCGACGCCGATCGCGGGTTCGCGCAGGTGCTGGTCGCCGCCGGGCAGGGATCGGCCGAGGTCGATCCGGCCGCCGCGGAGCTGGCGCATTTTGGCCGCGCGCTGCTGGCCTTCGAGCGCGGGGACGTCCCGTCGGCCCTCGAGGAGAACCTCGTCCTCCTCGAGCAGGCCGCCGCCGCGCCGGCGCGGCCCGCGGATGCCCGGGCGTCGAGCGTTCGGGCCATGGCGGCCGGGCGCCTCGGCATCCTGCTCGAGGAGCGGTCCGGTGGGGGGCGGGCGCGCATCGAGGAGCGCATCCTCGCCCTGTTGCCGGCGCCGCTCTGGAGCTGGCAGACGCGTCGCGAGCTCGCCCTGCAGGCGGACGGGATTGCGCGCCGCCGCGACGACGCCGAGTTGCTCGCGCGGGTGGGAGCGACGGCGGGGTGCGTGCGCGACATCCGCCTCGGCCAGCGGCTCGGCTTCCTTCCGCACGTCGATCTCGATCGGGAGCCGCCGGCGGCGGCGGTTGACGATCGAGCGGCCCCGGCCGCTCCGTCGCGGCGGGCTCACACGCTCGGGTGTCGCATCTCCGTGCCGGTGGATCCGAGCCGCCCGGGCGCCGAGCGCGTCTTCGCCGAGCTCGAGGTCCCGCCCGCGCCCGGAGGCGCCGGGGGGCCGCCGGCGCAGGCGCGGGCGTTCGATCTCGTGGTCGAATCCGCCGGCGAGGCGCGGCTGCTGGTCGACGGTGGCGCGACCGCGCGCCACACGCACGGTGGCGCCTTTCGCTTTGGCCCGCGGATCTCGGTCCTGCGGGTGAGCCTCACGCCTGGCCGACATGGCCTCGAGCTGCGCCTGGCCAGCGACGGCGGCCGCCCCACCATTTCGCTGTTCGCCTTCCCGGTCGCGGCGTCCGAGCCCGCGCGGGGCGGCCTGCCCCGGCCCCCCGAGCCCCTTCGCGGGACCCCCTCGGCCGACGACGCGGCCGCCGCGGTGGCGGAGCTCTATGTCGCCAACCGGCTCGGTGATGGCCCCGCGGTCTGGCAGCTCGCCGACCGGCTCGAAGCGCTGCCCCGGTTCGCCGTGGGCCGGGCGGTGCTGGCGGCCGCGCGCCGCGACGATCCCTCCGTGCCGGCGAACGTGGCGCGGGATCGCGCCCGCACCCTCTGGCTCGAGGCGCTGGCTCAGGACGGGGAGCTGGCCCGCCCGCGCCAGTCCCTGGCCGGCCTCGATCTCGAGGACGAGCGCCCACGCAGCGCCATCGACAACGCGCGTGCGGCGGCCAGCGCCCATCCGCCGGGCGGTCGCGCGACGACGCTCGGGACCTCGCCTGCCGGCTGGTGGCTGCCCGAGCTCACCCTCTTCGCGGCCTACCGCCTGCGCGGGCTCGACTTCGACGCCGACCAGGCGCTCGCGCGGGCGGTCGAGCTCGGGGGCGAGTCCTGCGCGGTCATCGAGAGCGCGCTCGGCCACGCGGAGGACCGGCGGGATGCCGCGGGGGAGGCGCGCTGGACCGCCGCGCTCGCCGGCTGCCCCTCGCGCCTCGACCTCAGGCTCGAGAGCCTGCGCAAGCGCGGCGCGCTTCCGGAGGCGGTGAACGTGCTCCGGCGCGCGATTCGCCTGTCCCCCGACAGCGTCGAGCTCGAGGCGGAGCTCGCCTCGGCGCTGCTGACGCTCGGGAGGGCCGCCGAGGCGGCCGAGGTCCTGGCCCGGGTCGTCGCGCCGTCGGATGTCGAAGGGCAGCTTCATCTGGCGGACGCCCTGACGGCGGCCGGGCAACGGGAGCGGGCCCGCGGTGTGGTGACCGCCTTGCTCGCGCGTCGCCCCGACGCGATGGAGGCGGTCCACGCCGCCCGCTTGCTCGGGATCCCGCTGCCCCTCGACGCCTTCCGCCTGGACGGGCGACGGGTGATTCGCGAGTTCGAGACGTCGGGGCGCACGTATCAGGCGCCCGCCGTGGTGGTGCTCGATCGCACCGTGACCCGGCTCTTGCCCGACGGCACCGAGCTCACCTTGACCCACGAGATCGTGCGCGTTCAGAGCAAGGACGCCATCGAGAAGTGGGGCGAGATCTCGCTCCCCGAGCACGCCGAGGTGCTCACCGTGCGCACCCACAAGGCCGACGGCAGCACCCGAGAGCCCGAGGAGGTGGCCGGCAAGGACTCGGTGTCGGCCGCCGACCTCGGCATCGGGGACTACGTCGAGAAGGAGACGCTCGAGCTGCGGGCGCCCGACGAGGCCTTCCTGCGAACCCGCGGCTTCGTCGGAGATCGCTTCTACTTCCAGTCCTTCGACGCCCCCCTCGATCGGACCGAGTACCTGGTGGTGACCGACGCGTCCGAGGCGGCGCGGCTGCACTGGGACGCCCGGGCGGGCGCGCCTGCCCCCGAGGACGAGGACCGCCAGGAAGAGCGCCCGCGCCTGGAAGGGCGCCCGAAGGACGAGGATGCGGGGGGCAGGCCCCCGGGGCGCCTGCGGATCACGACCTTCGCCCGCCGGGCCGTCCCGCAACGGTTCGCCGAGCGCTCGGCCGTGCCCGCGATCGAGATCGTGCCCTCGGTGCGCGGCTGGCGCGGGGTGACCTGGCGGGCGTGGGCGGACTTCCTGCGCGAACAGACCTACGGCAACGCGCGGGCCTCCGCGGAGCTGTTGGCCGCCGCCGAGGCCGTCCGGCACCAGGCGGGCGCCGGGGCCTCGCCCGAGGCCCTGGCCGCGGCGCTCGTGACGTGGACCGGCACCCACGTCGAGGATGGCGAGGACCTGCGGGAATCGGCGGCTTTCAGCCTGGCCCGCGGGCGCGGCAACCGGGTGGCGGTCATCCACGCCCTCGCGCGCTTGCTCGGCCTGCGGGTCGACACGGTCCTCGCCCGCTCGCGGCTGACCGTGCCGGCGCTCGAGCCGCCGGTGGAGAGCGAGGTCGACGACTTCTCGGAGCCCCTGCTGCGCTTCCGGCTTCCCGAGGAGGTCTTCGTCGATGCCAGGCTGAAGCACGCCCCCCTCGGCTACCTTCCGCCGAGCCTCGATGGAGCCCCGTTCCTGTCGCTCGAGCCCGGCCGGCCGGCCCCGGGCGCCGCTGAGGCGGAGGTGGCCGCCGTCGGGCGCTTCGGTACGGCCCACGGGGCGGGTGTCCCGGACACTCGCGACGGCCGGGTGGTCGATCTCGCCCTCCGACTCGACGCGAGCGGGGCGGGTCGCGCCGAGGTGCGCGAGGAGCTGCGGGGCTGGCCGGCCCTCGAGTGGGCCGAGATCCTCGATCGGCTGGGTGGCGATCGCGACAAGATCCGCCAAGATTTCGAACAGCGCTGGTTGGGCGTACAGTTTGGAGGGGCGGTGCTCGAAGACTTGACGATCGATGTGCTCGGAGCGGACGGACGCCTGGTGTCTCGACGGATCTTCCTCGCTGGCCTCGCTGGCCCATCGCCGGAGGGGTCCGGCCCGGGGCTGTCGAAGCCCGGAACCGTGCCCGAGGCCGAGTCCGCGCCCGCGTCCACCGTGCTCCTGCCAGATGGCCCATACGTCGCGGCGAGCGTGCGGCTGCTCTACACGTTCTCGAGCGCGCGCATGGCCACCGCGGCGGGCGGCGAGCTGCGCTTTCAGCCGACCTTCTTTCGCTCGCAGCCAGGTCGGCGCTATGCCGCGGAGCCGGCGCGGCACACCGCGCTCGTGATGGGACCGGAGTTTCCGTTCGAGCTGCGGGCGCGCATCGAGCTGCCGCCCGGAGCCTCGGTGGAGGCTCTCACCGATCGTCTCGCAGTCACCCGTCCCGGCGGCTACGAGTTCGTGGAGCAGCGTTCGGTCGACCCCGAGCGCGAGGGGACCGACGTCACCGCGCGGGCGCTGCACCTCAATCGCAAGGCCCGGATCCCGATCCTCCGGGTCGCGCCCGGCGACTACGCGGAGATCGCCCAGGAGCTGCGCCGGGTGGACAGCGCGGAGCAGAGGGAGGTGCGCTTTCGGCTGGGGCGCTCGTCCGGACGCCGCGCCACCGCCGCGGGTGCCCCTGCGTCGTCGGTCGGACCGTGAGGGGGGCGGGCGCTCCCGGGAGACGCCCACTGGGCGTTGCCGGCACCGGTACCGTCGCCGTCGCCGTCGCGCGGGTCGGCGTCGTCGCCGGTTTGAAGGTGCTCGCCGCCGCGGCGGCCGCCGGGTCCCTGCTCCTTGGGTGCGGAGATCGCCGGGCCGCCTCGGACGCCTCCCAGGATCGTCTGGTGGTGGCCCGGGCGGTCGATGCCACCAACCTCGATCCGGCCCGCTCGACCGACGTCGAGTCGCTGGAGGTCGCCGAGCAGGTCTTCGGTCGGCTGGTGCGCTTTGCGGCCGGTCGCCTCGAGCCCGAACCCGATCTCGCCACCGCCTGGTCCGTCAGCGCGGACGGAACGGTCTGGACCTTCGATCTGCGGGCGGGGGTGAAGTTCCACGACGGAACCCCCTTCGACGCGGCGGCCGTGGTCTTCTCGTTCGAGCGCCAGCTCCTCGGCGGGCATCCCTCGCACGAGCCCGACTTCGTGTGGGCCCGCAGCTACCAGGACATCAAGCAGGTCACGGCCGTCGGCCCGCTGCGGGTTCAGTTTCACATCAGCCGCCCCTATGCGCCTTTTCTCGCGAACCTGGCGATCGGCCCGGCCGCCATCGTCTCGCCCACGGCCGTGCGCAAGTGGGGCGCGCAGTTCGGTCGTCACCCGGTCGGCACCGGGCCCTACCGCTTCCTCGAATGGATCCCCGGCGACCGCATCACGCTCGAGCGCAACGACGAATACTGGGACGCCAAGGCCAAGATCCGCTACCTCGTGCTGCTCACCTCGCGCGATTCCCGCCAGCGGACGCAGGTGCTCGAATCGGGCGCCGCCGACATCGCGGAGCAGCTCGAGCCCGACGACATCCCGCTCATCCGTCTCGATCCCGAGCTGCGCCTGGTGACGGCGCCCGCCGCGCTGGTGGCCTTCATCGCGCTCAACACACAGAAGCGGCCGCTCGACAACCCACGCATCCGGCGAGCCCTCGGGTACGCCATCCGCCGCGACGCCATCGTGCGGTACTTCTACCAGGGCGTCGCGCGCCCGGCGGTGGGGCCGCTGCCCCCCAACGTCTGGGGGACGCGGTCCGACCTGGTCACCTTCGGATACGATCCGGAGCGGGCGCGCACCCTCCTCGCCGAGGCCGGCTTCAGCGGCGCGGTGGCGCGGCCCCTCAAGCTCTACGTGTCGTCGGTGGCCCGCCAGTACCTCCCCTCTCCCGAGCGCGTGGCCCAGGTGGTGCGGCGCTGTCTCGAGGACGTGGGCCTCCCGGTCCAGGTCTACGTGAAGGATCCGGCGGAGCTGCAGCGGGCCCTGTGGGCGGGCGAGCACGACATGGCGATCACCGGCTGGTTCGGGGCCAACGGCGATCCCGACAATTTTCTTTACACCCTGCTCGACTCGGACAACACCACCGGGATCCACCCGTCGAACATCGCGTTTTACTCCAACGCCTGGTTCCACGACATCATCGGGATGGCCCAGCGCACCACCGACCGCATCGAGCGCGAACGCCTGTATTCCCAGGCCCAGGCGCTGGTGGTCAACGACGCGCCCTGGATTCCGCTCGCCCACCCGACGGTGGTGTTCGGCACGCGGGCGGCGATCCGCGGGCTCGTGGTGCAGCCGTCGGGCATGGCCCTCTACCGGACCGTGGAGCGCGCCCAGTGAAGCCCGAGCCGCCCCGTCCACCGCGTGCACCCGAGGCGCCCTGGCGCATCGCGACCGGTGGGGGGGCGGGCGCGCGTGGGCCCGCGGTCGAGGATGTCGCCACGCCCCGGCCGCTCCCGGCGCCCCCGGCGACCGTCGTCTCCGGGTCCGCCTCCACCTCCGCCTCCACCTCCGCCTCTCTTGCTCCCTCGCTCGCGCGCTCGCCCTTCACCCCGACCTCGAATCGCGCGGGGGACGGTGGACCTGCGCCGGTCCCGGCGGCGGACGAGCGGCCGACCCCGCAGCGGACGACCTCCTCTGGCCGGACCGGCGGGGACCGCCCCGTGACCTCCTCCGGGCTGGCCCGGCTGTCGGGCATCTTCAGGTTCAGCCCGACGGTCGACACGGGTGGGGTCGACTTTCGCCAGCGCCGCGGGCTGCGCTGGCGCCTGTCGGTCTTCCTCATCGTGGCGACCCTGGTTCCGGTGATGGCCGTGGCGGCGGTCTCGATTGCGCTGGCCTTCTCCAGCGTCGATCAGGGCCTCGAGTACGAGGCGCGCCGCGGTCTCCAGCTCGCGCGCGCCCTCTTCCTGCAGGAGGTGCGGGATCGGGCCTCGGCCGCCTCCCTGCTCGGAGGGGACGCGGCGTTGCTCGCGGCGGTGGCCGCCTCCGCCTCCAGCCCCTCGTCCCCATCCTCGGTGTCGTCGGCGTCAGCGTCGGCGTTGGCGTCGGCGCGCGTGCGGCAGCGGGTCGGGGAGATCTCGGAGCAGCTGCCCACCGTCCTGTTCGAGGTCACCGAGGCCAGTGGTCGGGTGCTGGCCCGGTGCGCCGCCGGCTCCTGCGACGGGAGCACCCTCGGCGATGCCTTCGCCGACTTCGAAGCGGCGGACCATTCTCCCGTCGTCCGCCGCGCCCTCGAGTTCGAGCGCAGCGTGAGCATCGAGTCGGCGGGCAACCACCTGGCGGTGCGCGCGGCGCTCCCCTTGGTCGATCCGGCGTTGAAGCTGCTCGGGGCGGCCGTGGTGTCGGCCCGGGTCGACGGTCCGATGGTCGACCAGATCAAGGCCGAGCTCGGCACCTCGCGCGACGTCGTGGTCTACGCGGGGAGCAACCCGACCACCTCCACCTTCCTGGCTCCCACCGGCGAACGCCTGACCGGCCCACCCTTGCCGGTGGCGGCGGCCCGGCTCCTGCGCGCCGGGCATTCTCCGGTGGTGACGCTCGCCATCGGCGGGCGCGATTATTCGGTCGCGTTCGGACCCATCCAGGACGTTGCGGGGCGGCGGGTCGGGCTGCTCGGGATCGCGCTCGATCGCGAGACGGTGGCGGCCGCCCGCCAGCGCGTGACCGTGACCCTCCTGCTCGGCGCGGTCTCGGTCCTGCTGATCGCCCTCGGTCTGGCGGATCTCCTGGCGCGTCGCCTCACCCGGCCGCTGCGCGATCTGCACACCGCCGCGCTCTCGATCGCCAACGGCAACCTGCAGACGCGCATCGAGGTGGACACCCCGGACGAGCTCGGGGACGTCGCCTCCGCGTTCCGGGTGATGATCAAGAGCCTGCGCGACAACCAGGAACGCCTGGCGGCCCGGGTGCGCGAGCTGGTGACGGTCCACCAGGTGGGGCGCGCGGTGAGCTCTGTCGTGGACCTCGACCTCGTGCTGCGCTCGGTGGCGTCCGAGTCGATGGCGGTGCTCGGGGCGCGGACCGCCGCGATCGCGCTGCCCTACCGCCGCGCCCCGGCCCACCCTCAGCTCGATGGTGGCCCCAGCGACCCCGCGCAGGGCTGGGACGGTTTCGTGATCCGGGCGGTGGCGGGGCAGTCGGTGGGCAAGCGGCTGGCCGAGATGGCGCAGGTCGTGGCGGCCATCGGCACCCCACGTCGGGCCCGCCAGGTCGAGCTCGATCCCGAGCTGGCAGACGCGGCCCGCAGCGCGGGAATCGAGGGTCCGGTGCTGGCGGCTCCCTTGGTGCTGAAGGACCGATTGATGGGGGTGATCCTGGTGGGGCGGCTTGGCGACGCGCCGTTCTCCGACGCGGACCTGCGGCTCCTGGTCACGCTGGCGGACCAGACCGCCTCGGCCATCGAGAACGCCCGGCTCTATTCGGAGGTCCGCGCTTTCTCGGAGAACCTCGAGCTCAAGGTCCGCGAGCGCACCCTCGAGCTCGAGCGTTCCAAGGCCGAGACCGAGGAGGCGCTGCGCGAGCTGCGGGCCGCCCAGGCCCAGCTCATCCACTCGGAGCGGATGGCGGGGCTCGGGCAGCTGGTGGCGGGGATCGCCCACGAGGTGAACTCACCGGCCGCCGCCGTGCAGGGCTCGCTCGACGCGCTTCACGACACCGTGGAGCGTCTCGAGCTGCGGGGGCGCGAGCTCCACGGGCTCGGGCTGCCGCCCGCGGCCCTGGTGGCCTTCTTCGAGCTGGTCGACGCCGCGATGAAGAAGCAGTCCGCCCGCACCCTCCCCACGGCGGTGGAGACCCGCCTGCTCGGTCGCCGCCTGCAGTGGGTGCTGCAGGGGCTCCCTGGCTGTCAGGCGGCCGCGAGCGCGCTCAGCGAGCTCGGCCCGGACGCCGAGTGGATCGCCGCCGCGCTCAAGGATCTGGCCGGCGGGCGCGATCTGGTCCCGCTCGCCGGGTACCTGCGCGAGCTGGCCTTCCTGGTGCGGACCTCCTCCACCATCCGCACCGCCATTCAGTCGATCCGGCGCATCGTGGGCGCCCTCCGGCGCTACTCGCGGCTCGACGAGGCGCCGACGGACAACGTGGATCTCCACGCCGGGATCGAGGACACGCTGGTGATCCTGGCACACCTGTTGAAGTCGACCGAAAAAGGGATTAATGTCGAGCGTTCATACGGGGATATTCCTCCGATTCAGGCGTATGTGGGCGAGCTGAACCAGGTGTGGACAAACCTCATCCACAACGCGGTTCAGGCGATGGGCGGCACGGGTGAGATTTTGATCGAGACTTCGGTGGAGGGCGGGGATGTTCGGGTGGCAATTCAAGACAATGGCCCAGGCATTCGACCAGACGTGATGTCCAGAATCTTCGAGCCGTTCTTCACGACCAAGGGAAAGGGCGAAGGGACGGGCCTCGGTCTCAGCATCGCCCACCGGATCGTCGAGAAGCACGCAGGAAGAATTCGGGTGCAGAGCGCGCCGGGGCGAACCCGCTTCGAGGTCGAGCTGCCAATTTCGCAATCGCAAACCCAATTCCCCACCCAGCCGGGTGACATCCCCCGGGGGGAAGAGAATTGAGAGCTGGAGAGATCCGCCTGCGCGAGCACATCCTCTGTGTGGACGATGAAGAAGGGATCCTGACCGCCCTCCGGCAACAGCTGTCCGCCCGCTTCGGCGGCGAGTGCGACATCGCGGTGGCCAAGAACGCGCGCGACGCGCTGGATCTCATCGAGGTCCTGCAGCGGGACGGCGAGGAGCTCGCGGTGGTGATCGCCGATCAGATCATGCCCGGGATGAAGGGGGTGGAGCTCCTGGAGGAGGTGCACCGGCGCAGCCCACGCACCGTGAAGATCCTGCTCACCGGGCAGGCGGGGCTGGAGGCCGTCATCTACGCCATCAACCGCGCGGCGCTCGACCAGTACATCCCCAAGCCCTGGGACGAGCCCGACCTGCGGCTCACCATCCAGAACTTCCTGTCGCGCTTTCGCCTGGAGAAGGAGCGGGGAGAGCTCTTGGCCGAGCTGCGCAGCAAGAACGCAGAGCTGGCCAACCTGAACTCCTCCCTCGAGGAGAAGGTGGCGATCCGCACCCGTGAGCTCGAGACCCTCAACGCCCGCCTGTCCGAGCTGGCCATCACCGACGGGCTGACCGGGCTGTACAACCACCGCCACTTCCGGGAGCGGCTGGCCCTCGAGCTCGAGCGCAGCAACCGCACCGGCCGGCCCCTGTCGGTCCTGATGATCGACGTGGACAGCTTCAAGCACTACAACGATTGCCACGGTCACCTGGCCGGCGACAACGCCCTGCGTGGGGTCGCCAAGGTGCTGCAGCACGGCCGGCGGGCCAACGACGTGGTGGCCCGCTACGGGGGCGAGGAGTTCGCGATCCTCCTGGTGGATGCGGTCGGCTCCTCGGCCAAGGAGGTCGCGGAGCGGGTGGTGGCCCAGATCGCCGAGTTCCCTTTCGAGTTCGGGGCGACCCAACCGCTCGGTCGCCTGACCATCTCGGTGGGGGTCGCGACCGCGCCAGCGGATGGGGGCGACGCCGCCACGGTCCTCACGGCCGCCGACCGGGCGCTCTTCGCCGCCAAGAGCGCCGGCCGCAATACCGTCCGGGTCGCGCGCGCGGCGCCCTGAGCCCGACCGGCCGAGCGCCGGAAATCCTGGACATGGCCGTGCACTTGAACGTGAACGCCCCCGTGATCGTGATCGGGCTGGGTTCAACGAGCTGCGCGGGATGCGGACGCGATCTACCCGATCCGCGTCGCGTCTCGAGCGCCGATCGATCACGTCCAGGGTGGCGTTCCCGTGCACGTGCACGGCCACGGGGGCGGCCACGATCAGGATCACGTCGGGTCGACGGGCTGACGGCCTTCGCGCCCGAGAGGGTTGATTCAGCCCCGCGAGCGCGCGGGATGGCGGGGGGCGCCGCCGCTCGTGCCGTCCTGATACGAGAGGATGCCGCGGCGGTGGTTGTCGTCGCGGAAGCTCTCGTCGTTCAGGCGTTTCCCGAAGGCGACCAGGGCGGCGCCGCAGCGCTCGGCGGTCGCCCGCAGGTGCTCGGCCTCGGCGGCCGGGAGGTGAATCCCGGCTGCGTGCAGGCGTCGGCAGAGGTCCGCGCCCTCGGCCATGGCGGCGTTGGCGGCTTCGGCGTCGCCGGCGGCCAGCGCGGTCTCGGCCCGGCAGAGGGAGTCGAGGAGTGCGCGTTCGGGTGTCATCGCAGCGGGTCCGGCAGGGGTCCGGTCGGAGCTAGGGCGCCGCGGCGACCAAGGGCTTCGGGGCCTTGGCCAGCTCCGCCACCGCCTTGATGAAGCCCTCGGCGATCGGCGTGAAGGTCCGCTCGGCCTCCTCCACCGCGGAGATCTCTCCGGCCACGATGGCGCGGCACAGCCGGGCGGCGGTGAAGGTGTACAGCTCGACGAGCTCGCCGACCAGCTTCGGGGCGACCTCGGGCTTGAGGCTCTTCTGCAGCTCGAGCACGATCTGGCAGGCCTTGTCCAGCGTCACCGAGGCGGCGCGGCGATTCTTGTCGGCCAGCTCCCGCTTGCCGTTGCGCATGTGCTTGAGCGCCGCCTCGAACAGGAGGACCATGGTCCTCTCCTTGGAGGCGGTCGCGGTCTGCATGGTCACGTAGCGGCGGGCGGCGGTCATGTGGCGTTACCCCTTGGTGGTTGCAGGCTGGCGGTGGGCTTCGTGGCGGCGGTCAGCCGGTCGTGCTCGTCGTGCTGGTCGTGGTGCCGGAGCTGGCGGTGAGGAAGGAGCCGATGGTCTTGTAGTTCGCGATCAACGACTCCATGTTGGTGAAGCTCTTCTGAAGGTTGGCCTTGAAGGCGTCGACGTAGGTCTGCAGACGATCGGCCGACGTCTTCAGATCCTTGATGGTCCTGGTGAGCGAGGTCTGGCGGGTCACCAGGGTACCGTCGAGTGAATCGGTGAACCGGGTGGACAGGGCGCTGGTGCGGGCGGCGATCCCGGTGCTGGCCTTGGAGAAGATCGAATCCACCGCGGTGGGATCGTTGGTGAGGGCCTTGTTCAGGGTCGTGCTGTCGAGGGTCAGGGTCCCGTCGTTCTGCAGCTTGACCCCGATGTCCGCCAGGGTGTGGTAGCCGCCCCCCGAGGAGGCCTGGGCCGAGAGCAGCCCGTTGAGCTGCTGCTGCAGCCCGATGGCGGTGCTGGTGTCGAGGGTGCTTCCGGCCGCCGGTGGGCTCGCGGGATCCGGGCGCAGCGACTGGTTGAGCGCGCCCACGATGGCGTTGAAGGAGTCGACGAAGGACTGCAGGTTGGCGGTGGTCTTGCCGGAGTCCTGGTTGATGACCAGATCGGCCGGCGTCGTTTGCAGGGCGGAGGCCGTCAGGGTGACGCCCGGGATCGCGTTGGTGATCTGGTTGGACTGGCTCTCGACGTTGAGATCGCCGTCGACGGTGATCTTGGCGTTGGTCGCGTTCTGGGTGACCCCGAGCCCGAGCCCAGAGGTGTCGGAGTCGATGGTCAGCCCACCGGTGTCGCCGCTGCCGACCGGCTTGCCGGTCTGCCGGTTGATGAGCGAGACGTAGAACTTGCTGCCGTCCGAGATCACCGCAGCCCGTACCGGCGCGCCAGACTGGTTGATCTGCTGGACCACGCTGCCGAGATCGCTGTTGGCGGTGATCGGGATGGAATAGGCAGTCCCCTGGACCGTCAGGCCGATGCTCCCGCCGGCCACGGTGTTGCTGGAGGAGGTGAATCCGGTGGAGCGGGCCTTGGCAGCGGTCGCGACGCTGGTGACCGCCACGGAGTATGTACCGGCCGAGACCCCGGTTCCGAGGGTCGCCGTGACGCCGCCCGGCGTGGAGGCGATGTTGTAGCCGGTCACGCCGTTGGTCGAGAGGTTGCCGGCAGCGGTCGAGAGGGCCTTGATCTTGGAGGCCAGATCCCCGATGGCCGAGATCTGGACCGTCAGGGCTGACTGCTGCGCCTGGTTCTGGGTGATCGGCAACGACTCGATCGCCACCAGCTTGTCGACGATCGTGTTGGTATCGAGCCCGGACGCGAGCCCACCCACCGTGAATGCGGGGGCAGCAACAGCGCTGGTCGTGGTCATGCGAAGGACTCCTCTTTAAAAAATTGATGCAGAACGCGAAGCAACCGTCCGAATGGCGGTCTCCCCTGCGATCCGACCTCGGCAGCTCCAGCCCCCGACCTGAGCCATTTCCCCAGAGGATCGGAGGTGGGCTTTGCCCACCGGAGACGACATCTGCCAAGCAAATCCGGCCCGCCTCTCGTCGTCCGCCGCGTCGACGTTCGAGTTGCAGCGCCATCCCCCAGATCCCCCGGTTCGTGCGGTTGATCGGAGGTTGGCTTTGCCCACCGGAGACGCCACCAGCAAAGCAGATCCGGGCCCGACTCTCGTCGTCCACGGGAGGGGCCCGCGGGGAGGGGTCCGCCCCTTCCCGCGCTCTGGGAGGGGCCCGCGGGGAGGGGGCTTCCCCTCCCCGCGAGCGCCGAAGGCGCGTCCTTTAGCCGAGGAGCTTGAGGGCGAGCTGGGGCTGTTGGTTGGCCTGGGCCAAGACGGACACCGCCGACTGGCTGATGATCTGGGCGCGGGTCATGGAAGCCGACTCGGCCGCCACGTCCACGTCCCGGATCCGGCTGTTCGAGGCCGAGAGGTTGTTCGAGGTGGCCTGCAGGTTGTTGATGGTGTGCTGCAGGGAGTTCTGGGCGGCGCCGAGGGCGGCGCGGTTGCCGACGATCGAGTTGATGGTCGTGTCGATGTTGGTGAGCAGGTCGTTCGACTGGGCGATGGTCGGGGTGGCGGTGTTGAAGTTCGCGATGGCGGTGAAGAGCCCACCGAAGTTCGAGGCGGTGATGGAGGTCTGGAAGAAGGCCGCCGACTGGGTCTGGGCGGCGTTGGCACCGACCTGGAACTGGGCGGTTCCGGTGCCGGCCACCGTCGAGATGTTGCTGTTGGCGGCGACGCCGCCGAGGTCATTGGCGAGGTTGGCGCCGGTCGCCGTCCCGGTCGCGCCGAGGGAGATCTTGATGCCGAAGGTCGAGAAGTCGAGGGTCTCGGAGTTGCCTGCCGTGAGGTCGCCGACCGCGACATCCTGGGTGGTGGCGACGCCGTTGATGGTGGCGCTCATCCGCACCGTGCCGGCCGTGCTGGTGGTGGACAGCGTGTAGTTGGTACCGGCGACCGCGCCCGAGACGTCGACGGCGGTGACACCGCCGCCGCCCGTGGTGAGGGCTTGACCGGCGACCAGGGAGTTCGCGGCGGTCGAGTTCTGGCTGGTGGTCAGGGCGCCCGTGAGCAGCTGCTGACCGTTGAACTCCGTGCGGTTCGAGATGTTGTTGATGTTGGTGTAGAGGGCCTGGATTTCCTTGTTGATGTTGCCACGGTCGCTGTCGGACAGGGTGGCGTTGGCGGCCTGGACGGACAGGTCGCGCATACGCTGGAGGTTCGACTGCACCTCGTCGAGGGCGCCTTCCGCCGTCTGGATCATCGAGATGCCGTCCTGGGCGTTGCTCGAGGCCTGGTTGAGGCCGCTGATCTGGGACTGCATCTTGGTGGAGATGGCCATGCCGGCGGCGTCGTCGGCCGAGCTGTTGATGCGGTACCCGGAGGACAGGCGCTGCATGGAGGTGTTGAGGTCCATGCCGGCCTTGAACAGCGAGCGCTGGGCGTTGAGAGAGCTGACGTTGGTGCGAATCGACATAGCCATGACGGGAACTCCTTGCAGATTTTTTGGGGGACTCGGCTTGTTTTGCCTTCACAGAGGGTTTCGACACGCCCATCCAGTCTGATAAGGCGTAAGATTGCTTACGGCATTAATCACCGCAGCCGGCCGCCTCGGTGGCCGCCGGGGCGCTCGGGGCTGGACCCGACGGGGTTCCACCTTTCAAGTCGCCAAACCCCCCCGCCGATGACCCGGAGCACCATGGGCAAGGCGGCAAGACCCAGATCTGGCCCGGTTCCGCGGTCATCCGCGTCCCGGGCGCCGGCGCCCCGGGGCCCCGAGGGCACGCTGCTGTCCGGCCTGGAAGCGCGCGGCCGTCACGCCGTCGCGCGCGGCGATCTCGACGCGGCGCTCACGGCCTTCGCGGAGGCGGTGAGGCTCGGGAGCCGCTCGGCCGACACCCACAGCGACCTCGGTGTGCTCCTCGGTATGCGGGGGCAGGAGATGGCGGCGGTGGTGCAGTTCGAGAGCGCCCTCCGTCTCGAGCCGCGGCACCTCAACGCCCGCAACAACCTGGTGAAGGCGCTCGAGACGGCGGCGCTCGGAGCGTTGCGTGAGCTGCGCTGGGACGATGCCGCGTCGGGCTATGCCCGTCTTTGCGCCCTCCGGCCCGACTGCGCCACCTTCCACAACAACGCGGGCGCGGCCCTGTGCGAGCTCAAGCGGCCCGAGCAGGCTCTGCCGCTCCTGCGGCGGGCCGTGGTGCTCGATCCGGGCGACGCCTCCGCGTACTACAACCTGGCGATCGCGTTCCTCGACCTGCACGACCCGGGCTGCGAGGCGGCCCTCGAGCGCGCCATCGCGCTGCGGCCGGCCTACTGGGATGCCCACGTCAACCTCGGTCTCTTCCACTATCGGATGGGGCAGTTCGACGCCGCCGAGGACCAGTTCCGCCATGTCCTTCTGCAGCAGCCGCAGCATGTGGGTGCGCGCATGCACCTCGCTTCGATGTTGCGGGAGCTTGGCCGGCTCGAGGAGTGTCTGGAGCAAACGCGAATGGTTTGCGCGGCGGCGCCGGACGCCCCCGGGCTGGGCTCCGACTACCTCCTGGCCCGGCAATCCGATCTGACGGCCAGCGGGGGCGACCTGCTGGCGGACGCGCGCGCCTGGGCGGCTCGGTTCGCCGACGACCTTTCGCCGGTCGGGACGGGGGCCCTGGTGGCCGGCGATCGAGCGTCGCAGTCGTCGCCACCGGTGCAGCCGTCCGCGTCGTCGGGGATCTGCGCCTCGACCCCCGCTCGGGCCTTCCCCGATCGGGACCTGAATCCCAATCGCAGATTGCGTGTCGGGTACGTCTCCGCCGATTTCCACAACCACTCCGTGGCCAAGTTCATCGAGCCGCTGCTGGCGGCCCACGACCCGGGGCAGGTGGAGGTGGTGGCCTACGCCCAGGGCCTGGTGGACGAGACCACCCACCGGTTGCGCGCGGCCGCGCACGCCTGGCACGACACCCGCACGCTCGATGACGGTGCCCTGGCCGCACGCATCGCCCGCGACCGCATCGACATCCTGGTCGACCTCGGTGGTCACACCGGAAACAACCGGTTGCTGTGCTTCGCGCGGCGCCCGGCCCCGATCCAGGTGAGCTACTGCGGATATCCGGGAACCACCGGCCTCGCGGCGATGGACTGGCGGCTGACGGACGAGGTGGCCGATCCCGCGCCGTCGGCCGACGCGGAGGCGACCGAGCGTCTGTGGCGGCTTCCGCACGGCTTCCTGTGCTATCGCCCGGACGGCGTGGACCTGCCGGTCGCGTCCCCGCCCTCGGCTCGGAGCGGCGTCGTGACCTTCGGCTCCTTCAACAACCTCGCCAAGCTCGGCCCGGAGGTCCTGGCGCTCTGGGCGCGCATCCTCGCCGCGGCTCCAGGCTCCCGTCTCTTCATGAAGTCGCGCGCGCTCGGGGATCCTCGCCCCCAAGAGAGGGTCCGCCGGATCTTCGAGGCGGAGGGCGTGGACCCTTCGCGCCTGGAGTTCCTGGGATACGCGCCGTCGACCGCGGCGCACCTCGCGCTCTATGCGCGGGTGGACGTTGGGCTCGATCCGTTTCCCTACAACGGCACCACCACCACCTGCGAGGCGCTCTGGATGGGCGTTCCCGTGGTGACGGTCCTCGGGCAGCGCCATGCGGGGCGGGTGGGGGCGAGCCTGCTCGGGCGCGTGGGGCTCTCGGCGCTGGTCGCGCGCAACCTCGACGGGTATCGCGAGCTCGCGGTGGACCTGGCCCGCGACGCGGCCGAGCGCGCGCGGCTCCGGGGCGCGCTGCGCGGGTGGATGACCGCCAGCACCCTCATGTCACCCGCCACGCTCGCCCGCGACGTCGAGCTCGCCTATCGACACTTCTGGCGCGACTGGCTCGCGCGCTCGACCACGACGCCGACGCCGATGTAAGCGCAGGTCCGCAGCGCGATCGTGCTGATGCGAGCGGCGCGTGCTCCGCCTGCGTCCACCGGTGTTCACGCACGCGGAGCCAGCAAAACGCGCTCGACATTTACCGCGTGGCAACGCCCCCGAAAGATTTGCGGGATAGCCCTTCTGCCCCGTCGCCAAAACGCACGTAGGGCGTGATCAAGACTTGACCTTTTGAGGAAGGAGCGACTATATGCAGCGGCAATCCGGATGAGCGCCCTCATCTTTCGCCCCAGGCACAACACAGCGGCTCGACTCAGCCTCGTGATCCTCGCGGCGGGCGGAGCCGGCACCATCGGAGGCCTCCTGCTCTGGGTGCGCGGACCCACCGCGCGCACCATGCAGTTGCCCATCGAGCAGCCGTTGCAGTTCGACCACCGGCACCACACGCGGGACGAGGGCATCGACTGCCGCTACTGTCACAGCACCGTCGAGAAGTCGTCGTACGCCAGCATCCCTCCCACCCAGCTCTGCCTCAACTGCCACTCGCAGGTCTGGAACAAGAGCCCGTACCTCGAGCCGATCCGCAAGAGCTTCATCGAGAACAAGCCGATGGTGTGGAACCGGGTCTACAAGGTCCCCGAGTTCGTCTATTTCAACCACTCGATCCACGTCAACAAGGGCGTGGGGTGCGTGACCTGCCACGGGCGCGTCGACCAGATGGCCGCCGTCGAGAAGGTCACGCCGCTGACCATGGGCTGGTGCCTCGAATGTCACCGCGATCCGGCCAAGAACCTCCGACCTCGCGATCAGATCACCAACATGACCTGGAAGCCCGAAGGCGATCCGGTCGAGACCACCCGGGTCCTGGCGGCGCAGAACGAAGTTCACACCCGCATCAGCTGCACCACGTGTCACAGATGACCAACGACGAGCGCAACCACCGCGGCTACGACGACAGCGACGACGAGCCCAGCGCCGAGCGCAGGCACGAGAGCAGGCTCCGCGACGAAGGTCGAGCCTCCGCCGGCTCGGAGGCCATCGGGTTCGTCTCGGTCCACGTGTCCGCGCCGCCGCGTCGGATCTCCCTGCCGATCGTCGAGGAGGCCTTGGCGTCGAGCAACGCCGCGTCGCCCAGGTCCGAGCCACCTCGTTACTGGCGCAGCATCGCCGAGAAGGAGGGATCGCCGCGCCTGGCCGCCGCTGCGGCCCGCGAGTTCCCGCCGGGCGCCGCCGAGCTCCCCGAGGTGAGCCGTCGCTCGTTCATGCAGCTGCTCGGCAGCACCGCCGGCGCCGCCGGGCTCGCGGGTTGCGTGCAACCGCTCGAGAAGGCCGTGCCCTTCGTCAAGCGCCCGGTCGAGGTCACGCCGGGGATCCCTCTGCACTTCGCCACCACCCACACCCTCGAGGGGTACGCCTCGGGGTTGATCGTCGAGAGCCACGAGGGCCGTCCGACCAAGATCGAGGGCAACCCGGACCACCCCGACAATCGGGGCGCGGTCCGGGGCTTCGAGCAGGCGTTGCTCCTCGGGCTTTACGACAACGATCGCGCCAAGGAGCTCAAGGTCCGGGGCGAACCGCTGTCCTTCCGGTCGTTCCTGGGACAGATGAACACGCTCGCGGCGCGCCACGCCGCCAGCGGCGGGAGCGGATTGCGGTTCCTGGTCGAGCCGACCAGCTCGCCGCTCCTGATCGAGCTGCGGCAGGAGATCGCCCAGCGGTTCCCGAAGGCCAAGTTCGTGGCGTACTCGCCGATCTTCGCCCAGGGTGGGGCCGACGGCTTGAAGGTGGCCTACGGTCGAACCCTCGAGCCGCGCCACACCCTGGCGCGCGCCGCCGTGATCGTGTGCCTCGACGCCGACGTGCTCGGCGACGGACCCGAGCAGCTGCGCCTCAGCCGGGAGTTCGCGCAGGCCCGCCAGCCCGGTCCGGACATGAGCCGGCTCTACGTGGTCGAGCCGACCCTCTCCATCACCGGCATGTCCGCCGATCATCGCATGCGCATGAAGCCGAGCGAGGTCTCGGGCTTCGCGCTGGCCCTGGCCGCCGAGCTGGCCAAGCAGCCAGGCTTCGGGCAGCTCGCCACGGTGGTCGGCGCGAGTCAGCCGGTGGTTCCGGTGGACGGCCGCTGGGTCCGTGCGGTCGCGGCCGATCTCCTGCGCAGCCGTGGTCGCGGGCTGGTGGTGGCCGGTCGCCGGCAACCCGCCGCCGTGCACGCGCTGGTGGCGCTCCTCAACTCGGTCCTCGACAACGTGGGGACGACGGTGGCCTACGGCGCGCCCCTGCTGGCCGACGCCACCGCCGGAATGCCCGGGCTGGTCGCGCTGTCCCAGGAGATCGCGAGCGGGCAGGTCGACACCTTGGTGATCACCGCCCGCAATCCGGTCTACAGCGCTCCGGTCGATCTCAAGTTCGACAAGCTCCTCGGCCGCGTGCCCAACACCGTCTACTTTGCCGCCTACGAGGACGAGACCGCCGCGGTGTCCGCCTACGTGGTTCCTGCCGCGCACCCGCTCGAGTCCTGGGGCGACGCCCGGGCCACCGATGGGTCCGTGAGCCTGATGCAACCGCTCATCGCCCCGCTGTGGCGAGGCGTTCAGGAGGTCGATCTGCTCGCCTCGCTGGTGGGGAAGGGCGACGTCGGCGCGGAGGCGCTCCTGCGACGCTCCTGGCAAGCCAAGCAGGCGACCGTGCCCGGGGCCGCCACCGGCGACTTTGGTCAGCTCTGGGAGAAGTGGCTCGGGGACGGCGTCCTCGTTGGCACCGAGACCTCCCCGGAGTCGAACCTGACCATCGACGTGGCCGCCATCACCAAGATCGTCGCCGCGCTCCCGGCCCCGAGCGCGCAAGGCCAAGGCCAGGGAATGGAGCTCTGCTTCGCGCCCGACTACAAGATTCACGACGGTCGCTTCGGAAACGCCTCCTGGCTGCAGGAGCTGCCCGATCCCATCACCAAGGTCACCTGGGACAACGCGGCCTACCTGTCGCCCGGCACCGCCAAGGCCCTCGGCGTCGAGGTGGAGCGGGACAACGACAAGTTCTCGATCCTGTCCATCGCGTACAAGGAGCGGCACCTGCGGGTCCCCGCGCTCATCGTGCCGGGCCAGGCCGATGACTGCATCACGCTCACGCTCGGGTACGGTCGCTCGGGCTCGGAGAGCGTCGCCCTCGGAATCGGCTACAACGCGGGCGCGCTGCGCACCAGCGAGGCGCCGTGGTTCGACGGGGGGGCCGAGGTGTCCCTGACCACCGGCATGCACCTGTTCGCCATCACCCAGAACCACTGGTCCGCGGAGGGCCGCGAGCCGGCCATGGACGTCGGCCTCAAGGACTTCCTCGACCAGCACTCGGAGTTCAACCAGCGGATCGAGGAGCGGCGTGGCCTCGCCACCACCATCCATCAGCCCTGGAACTACGACGACCAGCAGTACAAGTGGGGCATGGCCATCGATCTCGGGAAGTGCACCGGCTGCAGCGCCTGCGTGGTGGCCTGCCAGGCCGAGAACAACATCCCGGTGGTGGGTCACGCCAACGTGGTGAAGGGCCGCGAGATGCAGTGGATCCGCATCGACCGCTACTTCGCGGGCGATCTGGAGGAGCCGGAGGCGGTCACCCAGCCGCTGGCCTGCGTGCACTGCGAGACAGCCCCCTGCGAGTACGTCTGTCCGGTCAACGCCACCGTCCACAGCGACGAGGGCCTGAACGAGATGGTCTACAACCGCTGCATCGGCACCCGCTACTGCAGCAACAACTGCCCCTACAAGGTCCGGCGCTTCAACTTCCTCGACTACACCAGCGAGACCCCGGCGGTGCGCCGGCTCGGGATGAACCCCGAGGTCACCGTGCGCAGCCGCGGCGTGATGGAGAAGTGCACGTACTGCGTGCAGCGGATCGAGCGCAAGCGCATCGATTCGCGCATCCACGGCCGCGCCATCGCGGACGGAGAGCTGGTGACCGCCTGCCAGCAGGGATGCCCGTCGGACGCCATCGTCTTCGGGAACCTCAACGATCCCAAGTCGCGGGTGTCCCGCTTGCACGCCGACCCGCGCCGCTACGACCTGTTGCACGAGGTGGGCACGCGGCCGCGAACCGCATACCTCGCCCGTGTGCGAAACCCAAACCCCGAGCTCGCCAAGGGTTAATGCACGATGGCCAGCACCTCCTCCGTGACCGTCTCCAAGCGCGACCCGCTTGAAACACCCCCCCTCATCGAGGGGGCGCAGACCGATTCCAGCCTGAACTCCTCGCTGTTCGCGCACGTCTGGGCCATCCCGGGGCGGGGGTGGTGGACCCTGTTCGCGATCGCGCTGGCCGGGCTCGGGCTGCTGGGGGTGGGGCTGACCGTCACCCTGTACAAGGGCATCGGGGCCTGGGGCAACAACATCCCGGTCGGCTGGGCCTACGACATCATCAACTTCGTCTGGTGGATCGGCATCGGGCACGCCGGGACCCTGATCTCGGCCATCTTGCTGCTGCTCCAGCAGAAGTGGCGCACCTCGATCAACCGGTTCGCCGAGGCCATGACCCTCTTCGCGGTCATGTGCGCGCTGCTCTTCCCGCTGTTCCACACCGGCCGCCCGTGGTTCGCGGCGTACTGGCTCTTGCCCTACCCAAGCGTGCAGGGCATCTGGCCGCAGTTCAAGAGCCCCCTCGTGTGGGACGTGTTCGCCGTCTCGACCTACTTCACCATCTCGCTTCTGTTCTGGTTCCTCGGCCTGATCCCGGATCTGGCTGCCCTGCGAGATTCATCGCAGAGCCCGGTCAAGCGCAGGGTCTACGGCATCTTCGCGCTCGGGTGGCGGGGGTCGGGGCGGCACTGGGCCGAGTACAAGTGGTCGTACCTGCTCCTGGCCGGCCTCTCGACCCCGCTCGTGCTCTCGGTGCACACCATCGTGTCCTTCGACTTCGCGGTCTCGGTGCTGCCCGGGTGGCACACCACCGTGTTCCCGCCGTACTTCGTGGCCGGCGCGGTCTTCTCGGGCTTCGCCATGGTGGTCTCCTGGATGATCCCGGCGCGCCAGTTCCTCGGCCTCAAGCACGTGGTGACGCTGCGGCACATCGAGAACATGTGCAAGGTCATCCTGGCCACCGGGCTGCTCGTCACCTACGGCTACGTGATGGAGCACTTCATCGCCTGGTACAGCGGCAACCCCTACGAGTCGGACATGTTCTTCAAGGTCCGCCAGCGCGGGCCGTTCGCGCCGATCTACTGGCTGATGATCTTCTGCAACGTGGTGGTCCCGCAGATCTTCTGGTTCAAGAAGGCGCGCACCAACCTGCTGGTGATCTGGGTGGCGGCGTTGCTGGTGAACGTCGGGATGTGGTGTGAGCGCTTCAACATCATCGTCACCTCGTTGCACCGGGACTTCCTGCCCTCGAAGTGGGAGCTCTATGCCCCGACCTGGGTCGACTGGTCGGTCTTCGCGGGCACCATCGGGCTCTTCTCGACGCTCTTTCTGTTGTTCATGAAGTTCGTGCCGGCGGTCGCCGTGACCGAGGTCAAGGAGCTGCGCCACGAGCTGGCCCACGACGAGCACCCGGCGGTCAGCGTGGCCGGCGGGGGAGGGCACTGATGAGCGACGGGGGCGGCTTTCGGCCGCGACGCTTCGTGCTCGGGCAGTTCGCCACCTCGGACGCCTTGCTGGCCGCCACCCAGGCCATGCGCGAGAGCGGACACCAGAAGCTCGACACGCACACGCCCTATCCGGTCCACGGGCTCGAGAAGGCCCTGGGCCTCGGGCGGGCCAAGATGCCGACCATCATCCTGCTCGCGGCCCTGACCGGGGCCTGCGTGGCCTACGCGATGATCTGGTACATGAACGCCTACGACTTCCCGATCAACGTGGCCAACCGCCCGCCACACAGCCCTCCCGCCAACATCCCCATCACCTTCGAGCTGACGGTGCTGTTCGGGGGCTCCTCGGCCTTCTTCGCCCTCATGGGGCTGCTGGGCCTGCCGCTCCCGTATCACCCGGTCTTCGAGGCCGAGTCGTTTCGCCGGGCCAGCATCGATGGCTTCTTCCTGTCGGCCGAGATCCCATCCGGCGCCTCGCCGGCGGAGGTCGCCGCCGCCATGAAGCAGCACGGCAGCACCGACGTGCAGATCCTGGAGGAGTCCGAGCGATGAAGCGCCCGATGCGGCCAGGCCGGCGAGTTCCGCAAGTTCGGCTTGCCGGCGCGATGGCGCTGGTCCAGGCGGCCGGGATGCTCGGCCTGCTGGCCGCAGCCGGCGGCTGCAACGAGCAGCTCCTCAATCCCATGGCGGATCACCGCCAGCCGCGGGAGCGCGCCTATCGCCCGAGTGACTTCTTCGAGGACGGCCTGTCGATGCCCGGGCCGGTCGAGGGCACGGTGCCGCGCGAAAGGCGCACCATGAGCCCGACGCTCACCTCGGGGATCGCGACCTTCACCGGGCAGGTGGCTCCGAACGGCGAGCGCATCGTGCGCTACGCGAGCAAGATTCCCCTCCCGCTCTCGATGGACCTCATGGTCCTCGGACGGAAGCGCTTCGACATCACCTGCGCCACCTGCCACGGCCCCTCGGCGGACGGGGACAGCATCGTGGCCAAGCAGATGGCGCTGCGTCCTCCGCCCTCCTTGCTGGCGTACACCAACCGGGCTCCGGGGTACATCTTCGAGGTGATCACCCACGGCTTCGGGATGATGGCCTCCTACGCCGCCGAGCTGACGGTGGAGGAACGCTGGGCGGTCGTGGCCTACCTGCGCGCCCTGCAGGTGAGCCAGAGCGTGCCCGCCGCGGACTTGCCGGCCGACGTGAGGCGCCAGCTCGACCAGGAACCCAAATGAGCCAGACGAGCCAGATGACCCACAGTGGCGGCGGGCCGGTGCAGCCGGTCAGTGACCTCCAGCGATTCGAGGGCGGCCAGACCCTGATGAAGGGGGCCGGCGCGGTGGGCCTGATCGGCGTGGTGGCCACCTTGGCAGGCACGGCGCTCGATGCCCGGGCCGCGATGTTCTCTTATCTTTGGGCCTTCGCCTACTGGGCCGGGCTCGCGCTCGCCTCGGTGGTCCTCTTGCTGATCTTCCACGCGGTGAATGCCCGGTGGATGGTGGTGCTGCGACGGGCGGTGGAGACCATGGCGGTCACCATCGTGGTCTTCGCCGTGCTCTTCATCCCGATCGCAGCCGGCCTCAAGCACCTGTACGGCTGGGTCGATCCCAGCCCCAGCCTGCCGCGCGAGGCGCTGGCGGTGCTGGAGCACAAGCGCGCCTACCTCAACACTCCGTTCTTCGTCGTTCGCGGGCTGTTCTATACCCTGGTGGCGGCCTTCGTGGCCCAGCGGCTGTTCGGGATGTCGACCCGGCAGGATCAGTCTGGGGACCCGCAGCTGACGGTGCGCCAGCGGCGCTTCGGAACCGGCTTTCTGCCCCTCGTTGCCCTGACCTTCAGCTTCGCGGCCTTCGACTGGATGATGAGCCTCGATCCCCTGTGGTTCTCGACCATCTTCGGGATCTACTACTTCGGTGGCAGCTTCGTGAGCGCGATCTCTTTGCTGGTCATCGTCACCGACCGGGCGCGCGGCCGCAACCTCTACGGTGAGCTGGTGAGCGAAGAGCACATCCACAACCTCGGAAAGCTCATGCTGGCCTTCACCTGCTTCTGGGGGTACATCGGCTTCTCGCAGTTCCTCCTCATCTGGATCGCCAGCCTCCCCGAGGAGGTGCCGTACTACATCCTCCGGATGAAGGGGGAGTGGGCGGTCATCGGGGTGTTCCTGATCATCGGGCACTTTGTGCTGCCGTTCGGCGCGCTGCTCTCGCGCTCGCTCAAGCGCAACCGGCGCCAGCTGGCGGTGGTGGCCTCCTGGATCCTGTTCGTGCACGCCGTCGACATCTACTGGCTGGTGATGCCGGCGTTCAGTCCGGGCGGCCTGCCCTTCCACTGGACCATGTTGACGGCCTTCGTGGGGGTGGGTGGGCTGGCGGTGGCCTTCGCGCTCTGGAAGATCCGGGGACACTTCACGCTCCCGGTCCGGGACCCCTATCTCGCCGACTCACTGGCGTATCGGCAGCCGTAAAGGATCGACCTCCACATGGGCGGGCATTCACACACGTCTGACTCTTCGGCCAGCGCACAGCGCCAGGGCCAGGACATCAACATCGGCAAGATTGTGGTCATCGGGGTGTTGTCCCTGGTGGTCTTCGCCGTTGGAATCGTCTGGGCCTACTATCTGCTCGTCAACCGGCAGGAGGACGTACGGCAGTTCGGCCCGGCGCGCGTGCCAACCGAGATCGGGAAGTCCGAGATCGGCATCGTGGATCAGGTGCTGTTCTCGGTCGACACCCGGCTCGACCGGTACCAGGCCGCGGCCCGCAAGAAGCTCGGCTCCTACGGATGGGTGGACCGCGCTCGGGGCATCGCCCGGATCCCGATCGAGGCCGCCATGCAGCAGGTGGTCGCCAACCCGCCCGACATCGTCGATCTGGGTGTCAGCCCGATGGCCGCCCCGGCGAGCGTGCCACAGGCCACGCCCTCGGGCGCGCTCGAGCGCGCCGGCGCCAATCCCGCGACCCGCCTCGGCCCCGGGCAACCTCCGTTGCCCATGCCTCTCCCCCACGCCGGGGAGGCCCGATGAAGGGAGCCCCGATACAGAGGAGTGCGGTCTCGTCCAGGCGGGGCTCGTCGCGCCGCGGCCGGCGGGTGTGGGGGGTCTGGCTCTGCACGCTGACCGCCGCAGCGGTGGTGCCGGGCTCGCGCTCCCTCCGGGCGGCGGAGCGAAATCAGCCTCCACCCTTCCCGCAGGAGGCCGAGCAGCCGCTGACGGCCCTGCAGGACGTGGACGTGATCGAGCACCTCGGCGACCGCATCCCGTCCGGGTTGACCTTCAAGACCCCCGGGGGCGAGAAGGTCGAGCTCGATGCGGTGCTCGGGCGGGGGCCGCTCTTGATCACGCTCGGTTACTACCGCTGCCCCATGCTGTGCAGCCTGGTGCTGGATGGGCTTGCCAAGGCCATGAACGCCACCCAGATGTTCCCGGGCCGGGAGTTCCAGGCGCTCTCCATCAGCATCGATCCGGACGAGGACGCCACCCTGGCGCGCCAGACCCAGGAGCGCATGCTGCGGAGCCTCGCCGGCAAGGTGGCCGCGGCCGACTGGCCGTTCTTGATGGGGGACGCGACCGGGAGCCGCGCGCTGGCGCAGGCCGTGGGGTTCAAGTACGTCTACGACTCCAAGAGCAAGCAGTTCGCCCACGACGCCGTGTCCTTCGTGCTGACCGCCGACGGCCGCGTCTCGCGCTACCTCTACGGGGTGGACGTGCTGCCGCGCGACTTTCGCCTGGCCATGGTGGAGGCGGGCGGGGGCAAGGTCGGGACCTCGTTCGACCGCCTGCTGCTCTCGTGCTTTCAGTATGACCCGGTCAACCGGAAGTACGCGCCCTTCGTGTTCGGCTTCATGCGCATCGGCGCCGGGTTGGTGTTCGTGATGCTCGCAACTCTGATGACCGTGCTGTGGCGGAAGGAACTTGTCATGAGAAAGAGGAGGGTCGCATGAACGAGATCATGCGGACCATTCTTTGGCTGCCGGAGCAGGCGTCGACCTTCGCCCGTGCCGTCGACCAGCTGCACTACTTCGTCATCACGGTCACCATGCTGAGCTCGGTGGGCGTGGGTCTGCTGGCCTTCGGGTTCTTCTTCAAGTACCGACAGCGACGGCTGCGGGCTTCGACCCCGGAGGTGGTGCCGAGCGTGCGCTTCGAGATCGCGGTGATCTCGGTGCCGCTCCTGTTCTTCCTGGCCTGGTTCGTTCAGGGCTACCGCGACTTCGTGTGGTACAGCACGCCGCCCAAGGACACCATGGACGTCTATGTCATGGGCAAGAAGTGGATGTGGAAGTTCGCCTATCCGGACGGTCCGAACGCGGTCGGGACCCTGCACGTCCCCGCCAACCGACCGGTCCGCCTGCTGATGACCAGCCGGGACGTGATCCATTCCTTCTTCGTCCCGGATTTTCGCATCAAGATGGACGTGCTGCCGGGGCGGTACACCGAGACCTGGTTCGAGGCCACCAAGCCCGGGCGCTACCAGGTCCTGTGCGCCGAGTACTGCGGGACCTGGCACTCGCAGATGTGGGGCGAGGTGGTGGTCATGCCGCCCGCCGAGTTCGACGACTGGATGACCAAACAGCGGGCCGGCGCCCTGGTGGACCGGGTCGACACCGGCGGCGACGACGGTTCGAACTTTCACGGGACGCTGGTCGAGTACGGCAAGCGGGTGGCGATGGGGCAGGGGTGCCTCAAGTGTCACTCCCTCGATGGCTCGCAGCACATCGGGCCGACCTGGCTCGACCTCTACCACCGCACGGAGACCCTCGACACGGGTGAGCAGATCGTGGCCGACGAGGGCTACCTGACGGACTCGATGATCGATCCGCGGGCCAAGATCGTGAAGGGTTACCAGCCGGTGATGCCGACGTATCGCGGGAAGCTGTCGGCGCCGCAGGCGGCGGCCTTGGTGGAGTTCATCAAGTCCCTGCGCAGCGACAACCTGGACAACGTTCCCTCGAAGGAAGCGATCTATGAGCCAGTCCGCCAGTAGCGCGTTGGCCGAGGTGCCCTACCGGGCTCCGGTCTATCAAGAGATCAACTACCTCAACGCCGACAGCGGGGTGATGTCCTGGCTGAAGACCCTCGACCACAAGCGCATCGGGATCATGTACCTCGGATCGGTCCTGGTGGCCTTCCTGCTGGGCGGGATCTTCGCGATGATCGTGCGGTTCGAGCTCTCCACGCCCGAGCCGACCTTCATCGGGGCCAACGCCTACAACCGGATGTTCACCCTGCACGGCATGGTGATGATCTTCCTCTTCATGATCCCGGCCATCCCGGGCGTGTTCGGGAACTTCGTCTTGCCCCTGATGCTCGGGGCCAAGGACGTGGCCTTCCCGCGGCTGAACCTGCTGTCGCTCTACGTGTACTGGACGGGCGCGGCGATCGTGCTCTTCGGGGTCATCACCGGGGGGGCCGACTCGGGGTGGACCTTCTACGCGCCCTACAGCACCACCACCCCCATGACCCTGTTCCCGGTGCTGCTCGGGGTGTTCATCCTGGGGTTCTCGTCTATCCTCACCGGCCTCAACTTCATCGTGACCATCCACACCCTGCGGGCGCCAGGCATCACCTGGATGAAGATGCCGCTCTTCGTGTGGGCCCTCTACGCCACCAGCATCATCCAGGTGCTGGCCACCCCGGTCATCGGCCTCACCACCCTGCTGGTGGGCATCGAGAAGGTCGCCGGCTTCGGCCTCTTCGATCCGGGGCGGGGCGGGGATCCGGTGCTGATGCAGCACATGTTCTGGTTCTACTCGCACCCGGCGGTCTACATCATGGTGCTGCCGGCCATGGGGGTGATCAGCGAGGCCATCGCCACCTTCGCCCGCAAGAACCTCTTCGGCTACAAGATGATCGCCTACTCCTCGCTGGGCATCGCCTTCGTGGGCTTCTTCGCCTGGGGCCACCACATGTTCGTCTCGGGGCAGTCGGCCTTCGACGGCGGCGCCTTCGCGGTGGTCTCGATGCTGGTCGGGGTCTTCA
>CAZIOH010000053.1:0-30630 GCA_964540815.1 uncultured Myxococcales bacterium
GCAACTGCCCGAGCGAGGCCTCCGCGGCCCGCATTGCGCGCCTGCTGATGGATCGCGGCGTCCGGTCGGTGCGGCCGCTCGCGGGGGGCCTGCAGGCCTGGATCGACGCGGGCTTCGAGGCGGAGGCCGGCTGAGGACAGAGGGCGGGCGGCCCGCCGTCACGCCGATCGGCGGATGGAATAGAACAGGTGGGTGACGAGGGGCGAGTGCACGGTGCGCTGGATCGTCAGGGCGGTCTCGTGGCGCGGCTCGCGGTCGAAAAGGCGCGTACCGCCTCCGAGGAACAGGGGGGCGAGGGCGATGTGCAGCTCATCGATCAGGCCAGCGTCGAGGTACTCGCGGATGGTGTGGGCGCCACCCGCGATACGGATGTCCCGACCGTTCGCGACCTCTCGGGCCTGGCTGAGCGCGCTTCCGATCCCGTCGTTCACGAAGTGGAAGGTGGTGCCCCCCTTGCGCACCCAGGGCGCGCGCACCTGCCGGGTCAGGACGAAGACCGGGGTATGAAAGGGGGCTTCTTCCGGCCAGCTCCGCTCGCCGCCGTCGAACATGCGCTTGCCCATGATGCTGACCCCCGTCCGGGCGAACGTCTCCTCCAGCACCCGGTTGTCGGCTCCGGTGAGGCCACCCTCCCCGAGCTCGAGGGTCTCGCGAAAGAACTTCTGCTCGAAGACGTACTTCTGAAGCTCCATCCACTGGCCGATCCATCGTCGATCCCCGGTGTCGTCACCCCGCGACTCGGGCGCGACGAACCCATCGAGCGACATGGTGACGCTGAAGAAGACCTTGCTCATGGTTCATCCTTTCATTCTTCGTTCGTCTGGTGGGTCTGCCGGTCGAGCCGCACGGGCAGGCCCTATCCGTGGGTCTCGAGCTCCTTGGCCAGCGCCTCGAGCAACCCGAGCGAGCCCTCGCGCCGCCCCTCGGAGCCGTCCTGTCCGTCCACGAAGGCGGTGTGCTCGGTGAAGAGCAGGCGCGTTCCCGACGCGGTCGGCGTCAGCTCCATCGTGCCGAGCGAGGAGGACATGGGAGCGCCCCCCACGGTCATCGCATAGGCGAACACCACCCGCTCGTCGGCGGCGATGTCGAGGTAAACCGCGTCCGTGGTCATGGGCGGGCCGCCGGTGGGACGAAAGCGCGTCCGCTCGAAGCCGCCCACCCGGAAGTCGAGGGTGTAGCTCTCGACCTCGAACCCCTCGCCCTCCGCGAACCACCGGCGCTTCTTCTGCGGGTCGGAGAGGGCCCGAAAGACCCTCGCCGGGGTCGTGGGGTAGATGCGCTCGATGGCAAAGCCCCGGTGAATCACCGGAAGGCTCATCGCTGCCCCCCCCGCGGGTCCTGGTCGTCCGACGGCTCGGCGAGGAGGAGACCGAGTCGGTCGAGGCGACGTTCCCAACGCGCGCGATGGGTCACGAACCAGCGCTCGGCGAGGGCCAGCCGCTCGGGGACGAGCTCGACCCTTCGCACCCGCCCGAGCTTGGCGCTGCGCACGATCCCGCTCGACTCGAGCAGGTGCACGTGCTGACCGATGGCGGACAGCGTGAACGAGAACGGCGCGGCCAGCTCGCTGACCGACACTGGCCCGGCGACCAGGCGCTCGGCGATGGCGCGTCTGGTGGGATCCGCAAGGGCGTGGAAGACCCGGTCGAGCGGCGAATGCTGAAGCATGTCCTTCAATATTCCAGGACCCACCCGATAGTCAAGCAAATACTTCAGCGATGCTCCCCCCGCAATGGCCGTGAATTCCACGCCGGACCCTGGTGTCCAGGCACCCGGTTGCTTATGAATGCGCCTCCATGAGCGTGCTCGAAGCGCTGGGGGTCGCGGCGACCGACGACGACGATCTGCGCCGTGCCCTGGCGTTCCCGATCGAACGGTTCGTCGGGGAGGAGCGACTGTCTGTCCGCGTGTCGAACAGCCTCCTCCAGGCGGCCAACCGGCTCGGCGCGCGGACGCTGGCCGAGCTGTGCACCAGCCGCGGCGAGGAGGCTCTGGTCCGTGTCGGTGGGCGAAAGGTGGTCAAGCAGGTGGCGCGCCTCCTCGAGGCCTGGATCGAGGAATTCGAGGAATTCGACGGGCTCGATCTGGTCCCCGACGTACGCTCGAAGGGGCATTCGGGGGCGGACGCGGAAGGGTCCGTCCTCGCGCAGGGCCTCTCCTCCTCGGACGGTGGACGACGGGCGAACGGCGATCCTTCGCCCCCATCGGCGGCCGATCCGGCGGCGTTGCTGGCCTGGGCCGAGGACCTCGGGCTCGCCGAAGCGCTCGACGAGCCGGTGGGGCGCGCGCTGCCGCCGGCGGTGCTGCCTCTGCTGCGCCTGGCCGCGACCACGCCGGTCCGCGAGGCCCTGGCTCGACTCGCCGTCCCGGTCGGGACCTCGGGCCCGGCGTCGACACCAGCGCGCGGGCCGGCGTCACTGCCCGCGTCCGTACCAGGATGGTCCAAGCGCCACCGGCCCTTTGCCCCTGCAGATCCCCCGCCGGCATCCACGGCCGTGCCGAGGATCGTGAACGACCTCATCCACCACCACCTCACGGCCGTCGCGGAGAACCGCCGGGCCCTCGCCGCGTGGGAGGCCGCACATCCCCGGGTGCCCATCGGCCCGGGCCAGGGACCGCTCGCCCGCTTCCGCGCGGCCGTCGCCGAGGCCATCGCCGAGCGGGACGCGGCCGGCGGCGCCGCGGAGCTCCGGCCTCGGGGAACGACGGTCACCCGCCTGGAATTCGCCGACGATCCGGCCCGTCTCGAGTACCAGGAAGCGCCCGCGGAGGGCACGGGCGCCACGTTCGTGCACACGGGTGGGTTCACGGTCCAGATCCCGCTCGCCGCCTGGAGCACCACCGCCCTCGCCCCCAGGTGCACCTGCGCCGCGGGTTCCGAGTCCTGCGCGCACCAACGCTCGGCGCTGATGGCCGTGCTCGATCTGCTCGAGCGCCCCTCCCTGCCCGGGCACCAGAAGCTCGCGGCCTTCCTCGCCACACCCGCCTGGCAGCGGGTGCTCGAGCGCTTCGAGCGCAAGCTGGCGGAGCTTCCCGTCACGGCCCCCGGCGAGAACGAGCGCGTCGCGTGGATGGTCCGCCAGCGCGCCGACGGCTCGGTGACCCTCTCGCCGCTCCTGCAGCGCCTCGGAGCGCGCGGATGGTCGAAGGGGGCGTCGATCTCCATCGCGGAGCTGGCCCGCCGGAGCCGAGCGTCCGCCGGCGCACCGGACGGTGCGGCCGACGCCCGCGCCATCGATCTCGTCACCGCGAACATCCAGCTCTGGAGCTTGTCCACGCTGTCGGAGCCCGCTTCCGTCTTCCGCGCCCTCGACGCCCTGGTCGGCGCCACCACCGTGTTCCTCGGCGAGCGCCGCGACTTCCCCGCCAGCGTCCGGCGGGTCTCGCCCCGCCTCCTCGTCGAGGAGCTACCGGCAGGCGGGGCGTACGCGCTTCGCTTCTCCCTCGGGGATGGCCCTCCCCGCGACGCCGGCGGCCTGCTCGACGTGGCGCCCGATCGCCGCCACGTCATCGCGGTGGATCCCTCCGCCAACGAGGTGCGCCTCGCGCTCTTGCCGCCCGAGGTGGCGCTGCTCGCAGACGCCCTCGACCGCGAGCCCGCCACCTTGCCGGCCGAAGCCATCGAGCCGGTGCTCGCCCGCCTGGAGCGCGTGCAGGCGGTCATCCCCTTCGAGCTCCCCACGGCGCTGGTGGGCGACACCGTGGACGCCGATGCCCGCATCGTGTGCCAGCTGACACCCACTGGAGAGAGCGGGCTCACCCTGGAGATCGGCCTTCGTCCCTTTCCACTTCCAGTTTCAGTTTCAGCTCCGCTGCCCGGCTCCCCCCTCCAGACGCCGGGCGAGGGCCCGGCCGTGATCTTCGCGCGCACCGACACCGCCCGGCTGGCCGCGCGCCGCGATCTCGACGGCGAGCGACGAGCGGCCGACGCGCTCTGCGCGTCCCTCGGCCTTCCCGAGAGCGCCCGCACGTCGGCCTGGCGTTTTGCCCTCACCGACCCGGAACAAGCCCTCGATCTGGTGGTGGCCCTGCGCGAGGCCGGTCCCCATCTGGTGGTGGAGTGGCCCGAGGACGCGTGGCGCATCGACGCGGCCAGGGCCCAGGCGTTGCGCCTGCGCGTGACCGCGCGGCGTGACTGGTTCGGCCTCGAAGGTGGCATCGAGCTCGATGGCGCCCTCGTCTCCCTCGCCGCCCTCCTCGAGGCGGTACGACGCCGGCGCAAGTACGTCATCCTCGGTCCCGGTCGCTTCGCCCGCATCGAGGAGACCCTGCGCCGGCGCCTCGCAGCGGCGGACGACTCCCTGCTGGTCAGCCGAGGTGCCGTCGAGCTCGGCACCGCCGCGCCCGAGCTCCTGGCCGGGCTGGTGGACGATCCCGCGCACCTCGACACCATCCCGTCCTTCGAGGAGCTGCGCGCGCGGCGAGCGCGTGCGTCGCGCCACACCCCGGTGATGCCCACCGGGCTCCTGGCGACGCTGCGGCCCTACCAGCGCGAGGGCTTCGAGTGGCTGTCGCGCCTCGCGGAGGGGGGCGCCGGCGCGTGCCTGGCGGACGACATGGGTCTCGGCAAGACCATCCAGACCCTGGCGGTGCTGCTCGAACGCGCGCCCCGCGGCCCGGCGCTGATCCTGGCGCCCACCTCCGTGGTGCCGAACTGGCTGGCGGAGGCCGAGCGGTTCGCGCCGTCCCTCCGGCGGCGGCTCTACCGCGGCGGCGATCGCGGCCTGCTGCTCGGCGATCTCGCCGCCGGGGATCTGCTCGTCACCAGCTACGCCATCGCCGCCCGCGACATCGAGTCCCTGGCCGCGGTCACCTTCGCCACCCTGGTCATCGACGAGGCGCAGGCGCTGAAGAACGCGCAGGCGCAGCGCACGCACGCCGTCCGCCGCCTGGCCGCCGACTGGCGCCTGGCCCTCACCGGCACGCCCATCGAGAACCACCTCGGCGAGCTGTGGAGCCTGTTCCGCGTCGTCTCCCCCGCCTTGCTCGGCGGCTGGGAGCACTTCCGCGAGCGCTTCGCCGTCCCCATCGAGCGCAACCACGACGCCGAGCGCCGACGCGCCCTCGGTGAGCTGATGCGTCCGTTCCTGCTGCGCCGAACCAAGCAAGAGGTCGCCCCCGAGCTTCCGGTCAAGACCGAGATCACCCGCCTCGTCGATCTGGCGCCGGCCGAGCGGCGGCTCTACGACGCCGCTCGCGCAGCCGCCGTCGCTGCCCTCACCGGGGACCGCCGCGCGGCGGGCGAGATCCGCGTGGACAGCGAGGGTCAGCGGCGCTTCCAGATCCTCGCCGCACTGACCCGCTTGCGCCTGCTCGCCTGTCATCCCCGCCTGCAGGACGAGACCTTCGGGGGCGCGTCGGCCAAGCTCGACGCGCTGGTCGAGCTCGTCTCGACGCTGCGCGAGACGGGGCACCGGGCGCTGGTGTTCAGCCAGTTCGTCGGCTTCCTCGGGCTGGCCCAGGCGGCTCTCGAAGCGTCCGGCGCCAGGGTCCTGCTGCTGCACGGGGGCACCCCGGCCGCGCAGCGGGCCACCGTGGTCGCGCAGTTTCAAGCCGGAGGCGCGGACGCCTTCCTCATCTCGCTCAAGGCGGGGGGCACCGGCCTCAACCTCACCGAGGCCGACACCGTGATCCACCTCGATCCGTGGTGGAACCCCGCCGTCGAGGACCAGGCCACCGACCGGAGCCACCGCATCGGCCAGCGGCGTCCGGTCACCGTCATCCGCCTCGTGGCGCGCGCCACCGTGGAGGAGGCCGTGCTGTCCCTGCACGCCGACAAGCGCGCGCTCGCCCGCTCCGTGCTCGACGGAGCCGATGGCGCCGCGCCGCTCGACACGACCGAACTGCTGTCGCTCCTCGATACCGGCGCGGGGGCGGCGGGCTGGGACACGAGCGAGGAGGACGGTCCTGCCGGCGGCCGCGCGGACGGCGGCGACCTGCGCGCCGATGGTCACGACGACGGCCCACTTGCCATTCCGGGCGGGCGGTCGTAAACCTCACCGAGCACGTGGGCAAGAGTCTCAACAGGTCGGCGCGCACCCGACGCGGCGGGAGCATACCCGGCGCGGTCTATGTCGTGAGCGTGGTCTGTCTGCTCGGCCAGCTGGTCTCGCTGGCTCATGAGGCCACCGAACGCCATGTCCGCTGTGCAGAGCACGGGGACCTCAGTCACGTCGGCGCGGGGGCTGACTCCGCCGGGTCCTCCGCCGCCCTCGACGCCCTCGAGAGCAGGGCAGCGCGACCACGGTCGGTGGCCGACCGGGCGGCCGTGGCGTCCGTGGCGCACGCCCATTGCGCGTTCTTGTTCACCGGGCGACGCGAGCGCTCGAAGCCGATTCTGCTCGTCGCTCCGGCCCCCGAGCCGGCCCTTCCTCCAGAGCCTCGCGCGGCACCCATCGTGGCGGCGCCCGCGGAACGAATCCTGCTGAGCGCGCCCAAGATCGCGCCACCGCGTCGTATCGCCGCGTTCTGCTGACGTCGAGCGGAGGGCGCCCTCCATCTCCCGCTTGCGTCGAATGAAGTGGGACCCTCTCCCTGGGCTTTTTATGAATCGGGGACGTGGCTCGCTGCCGCTCGCACGTCCCCGCGCCCCTCTCGCCCGAACAGCGGGAGGTGAACAACGTACTTCGCGGTGCCGCCTCGGGAATGAAGTGGGCCCCTCTCCCTGACCCTCTCCCCGCTCCGCGGGGCGAGGGAGTGAGGAGCGGGGTGGGGCTCGGCTTTCATCCGCAGGGATGGGCGCCACAGCCCATTGAGCCTCTCTTGCTCGCGCGGACAGGGGAGAAGAGCGGGGCGGGCTCCCGCCTCCCATCTCCCATCCCCTCGCCCCCGCGCAAGCGGGGAGAGCCAGGGAGAGGGTCCGTTCCCCATCCCCTCGCCCCGCGCAAGCGGGGAGAGGGTCAGGGAGAGGGGCCCACTTCACCGCAGGGCCGCAAGGTCTGCTTTCGTGGAGGGGAGCGAATGGTGCCCGCGCGCACCGAGCGCACGCGCCCCTGGGAACTGCCGCCATCTTCCGCTCACCAGCAGAGACACCTCGACATGAACACCCGTCTCGCTCGCAAGAAGACCGTCACCCTGTGCACCTGGCTCCCGCTGCTCGGGGCCATCGTCGCCCCGGGGCTTTCCCTCGGCGCGCCTCCAGCGCTGCTCGACGCGCCGCCGGTGCGCCCGCCCGAGATCCTCGAGCGGGTCGAGGCGGTCTACCCCGAGGAGGAGCTCGCCCGCGGGCCGTCGTCCACCGCGGATCGGCTGGCCCCGCGAACCGTGATCTTGCTGGTCACCGTGGACGTCTCCGGCGGGGTCGAGGACGTGTCCGTACTCGAGTCGGCCGGTGCCGCGTTCGACGGGGCCGCGGTCCGCGCCGCACGCCGCTGGCTCTTCCGCCCCGCGACGCGCGGAGGTCAGCCCATCCCGAGCCGCATCAAGCTCCCCTTTCGCTTCGACCCGCCCCCCACGCCCTCGCCGGTGCCACCCACCACGGCAGCCCCTCTCGCGTCGGCCCCCGGCGCCGCGCCCACCGCGCCAACCACCGACGCGACGGCCGCGCCCCCGCCCGCCCTCGACGTCACCGTGCGCGGTCGGCGCCTGGCCACGAGCCGCGGCGCCTCCGACTTCCAGATCCAGGTCGCCGCGCTGGCCCGGACCCCGCGCGCCAACGCCACCGAGCTCCTCGCGCTGGCGCCGGGGATCCTGCTCACCAACGAGGGCGGCGAAGGACACGCCGAGCAGATCTTCTTGCGCGGCTTCGACGCGCGCGAGGGTCAGGACATCGAGCTCTCGGTGGGCGGGGTGCCCATCAACGAGAGCGGCAACCTGCACGGCAACGGCTACGCCGACACCCACTTCATCATCCCCGAGCTGGTCGAATCCCTGCGGGTCCTCGAGGGCCCCTTCGATCCGCGCCAGGGGAACTTCGCGGTGGCCGGCAGCGCCGACTACGCGCTCGGGCTCGCCGAGCGCGGCCTCACCGCGCGGGTGACCACCGGCAGCTTCGGGAGCCAGCGCCTGCTCGGCCTCTGGGGTCCCGCCGGCGAGAGCAGCCACACCTTCGCCGGCGTCGAGCTGGCGAGGACCGCCGGCTTCGGCCAGAACCGCGACGCTGAGCGCGGCGCGGCCCTCGGACAGTACGAGGGCCGCCTCGGCGACGCCGGGACCTTCCGACTCACCGCACAGAGCTACGCCACGCACTTCCACTCGGCGGGCCTCCTGCGCGAGGACGATCTCCGGTCCGGCAGGGTCGGCTTCTACGACAGCTACGACCTCAGCCCCTTCGCACGCCAGCGCGTCCCCGAGGGTGGAGACGCCTCGCGCACCTCGCTGGCCGGTGATCTCGAGACCCGGACCGGAGACGCCACCTCGGCCCTGCAGGTCTTCCTCATCAAGCGCGACATGCGCCTGCTCGAGAACTTCACGGGCTTCCTGCTCGACGTGCAGGAGCCCCTGCAGAGCTTGCATGTCGAACGCGGCGATCTGCTCGATCTGAACGTGCACGAGCTCACCCTCGGATCCCGCGGGGCCACCCGGCTGCAGGGCGCCATCCTCGGTCACAGGCAGGAGCTCGAGCTCGGCTTCTTCGCGCGCGCCGACCAGTCGGCTGGGACCCAGCAGCGCCTCGAGGCCTCGACCGGCGTCCCCTACCTGACCGAGAGCGATCTCGTCTCGCAGCTCGAGAACATCGGGCTCTACGCCGACGCGGATCTGTCCCTCGCCCGCTGGCTCAGCCTGCGCGGCGGCGGCCGCGCGGATCTCCTCACCTACTCGGTCCTCGACAACTGTGCGGCCCAGAGCGTCAGCCACCCCTCCAGCACCAACCTCCCCACCGACCAGAGCTGCCTCTCGCAGCAGAGCTTCGGCCGCCCCCGCGAACCCAATCAGAGCTCCTCCACCTCCAGCCTGGCCCTCTTGCCGCGCGCCTCCCTCATCGTCGGACCCTTCCGCAACGTCACGCTCTCGGCCAGCGCCGGCCGCGGCATCCGATCGATCGATCCCGTCTACATCACCCAGGACGTCGAGACTCCCTTCGCCAGCATAAAGGCCTACGAGGCCGGCGCGGGCTATGCCGGCAGCCTGGCCCGAACCACCGTGGTGGCGCGCTCGGTCTTCTTCCAGACGGTGGTGGACAAGGATCTGATCTTCAGCGAGACGGCCGGGCGCAACATCCTCGGGGTGGGGACCACCCGCAGCGGCTGGGCGGGAGCCCTGCGCGTCACCGGGCCATTCTTCGACACCTCGGCCAACGTGACCCTGGTCCGCGCGACCTTCAACGACGATCACCAGGCGGTGGCCTACGTGCCCGGCAGCGTGGTCCGCTCCGACTCCGCCCTCTTCGGGGAGCTCCCGTTTCGTCCGGGGGGATCGGCGCTCCGCGGTTCCTTCAACGCCGGGGTGACCTTCGTGGGTCGCCGGCCGCTCCCCTACGGCCAGGTCAGCCAGTCGATCCTCACCATCGACGCGTCGCTGGGGCTCTCGTGGACGCACTACGAGCTCCGGCTCGCGGCGACCAACCTCCTCGACCGGCGGTACCGCCTCGGCGAATACAACCAGGCGTCCGACTTCCACAGTCAGCCCCAGCCGACCCTGGTCCCGGAGCGTTCCTTCACGGCGGGTGCCCCGCGCGCGATCCTCCTCGGCCTCGGCGTCAACTTCGGGGGGACGCCATGAATGATCCGCGCGCCCATCGTCCTTCCTGCCTGCTTCTGCCACTGCTGGCTGGGATCGCCCAGATGGGCTGCGTGGGCCAGACCGGTGGCTCGGCGGTCGACTTCCCGGTGATGGCGGCCGGTCCGGCCACGGCCATCGCCGGGGAGCCGCTCACGTGCACGAGCGATGGTCCGTGGACCATCGCGCTCGGCCAGGCAGCCATGCACATCGGCGCGGTCTACCTGAACCAGAGCCAGCCCGTCTCGGGGGGCCAGGCCACCGATTGCTACCTCCCGGGCACCTACGTGGGACAGGAGCTCTCGGGCCTCGACGTGGATCTGCTGTCCCCGGTCCTCGCGCCCTTCCCCACCCTGGCCCATGGGATCACCGAGCCGCCCGCGCTCGTCGGGCAGGTCTGGCTCACCCACGGCGACGTGAACACCATCCCGGATCCCGAGCCGGTGCTGCGGGTGGCCGGCACCGCCACCCGCGTGGGCGCCGCGGTTCCCTTCACCGCGGAGATCTCCATCGGTTCGAACCGCCAAGGTCCAGCTCCGAACGGGGCCGTCGCCGGCGGCGATCCCATCTGCAAGGAGCGGATCGTCACCCCCATCCCGGCGCCCATCACCATCGCGCCCGCGGGGGCGCTGATCCTCCGCGTCGATCCTTGCCGGCTCTTCACCAACGTCGACTTCGATCAGCTCCCGCCCGGGCCAACCCCAGGGACCTTCGCCTTCAGCGACGATCCCACCGCGCCGGACTACACCCAGCCCAGCACCAACCTCTACTCGAACCTCCGCAACACTGGCCCCTACGCCTTCTCGTGGGTGCCCGATCTCTAGCGAGCCCGCGCACGCGCTCGCCCACACCAGACAAAGGAGAGATCCGCCATGACCCGGAATGTTCACCTCGACGACCTCAACCGCTTCCTCTTCCACCTCCTCTTCCTCATCCTCTTCCTGGCCTCGGGCCTGGCGGCGATGGGCGCCTGCTCGTCGAGCGGCCAGCAAGCGGACACCCTCGCCGATGGTGGAACGACCACCGGATTCACCGCGCCCGCGGACCCGGGGCCGGGCGGAATCCTCTTCGCCGCCTCAGGGGAGCTCCTGGCCCTCACGGGCTACGCCTTTCCTCCGGCCAGCGACGGAGATCCGGTGTTCGTCGACGGGTGGCAGGTCGACTTCACGCGGCTCCTCGTGACCATCGACAAGCTCACCTTGTCGGCCAACCCGGACTTCGTACCCGGCGATGAGTCCCGGACCGGCGCGCTGGTGGCCGAGGTCGATGGTCCCTGGGCCATCGACCTCAGCCGGAGCGATCCCCGGAACCTGCCCGGCAAGGGTGGCCCGGGCGAGCAAGCGGTGCCGATCGCGGCCCTCGGCAAGCAGAACCGGAACGGCAACCAGCCCTTCGCCACCGATGGCACCCGCTACGCCTTCGGGTTCGACGTGGTCCCCGCAGTGGCCAGCGCCCTCGCCGTGAACCTGGATGCCGCCGCCATGTCCGACTACCAGCAGATGGTCGCGGACCAGTGCACCGTCCTCTACGTGGGGACCGCGACCTTCAAGGGCGGCACGATCCCCGGCCACACCGACTGCAACGCCGGCGCCTACGCCAGCTGGCCGAGCACGGTCCACTTCCGCCTGTGCTTCAAGTCGCCCACGACCTACGCCAACTGCCAGAACCCGGACAACGATCCGGCCCGGGCGCTGGCTGGCGAGGAGCACGAACGCGGCATCGCCTTCCTCGCCGGCCAGTCGGTGGTCGGCCAGGTCACCATTCACACCGACCACCCCTTCTGGGACAGCGTCCTGCATGATTCGCCGGCGCACTTCGATCAGTTCGCCGCCCGCGTGCTCGGACCGGCGGCCGACGCGGGAGCCCCCTCCGTGACCCTCGAGATGACCCGGGGCGTGGACTACACGGCCTACACCGACGCCCTGGGCAGGCCGCTCGACTGGCGGTACTGCATCGATCCCCCCACCGACGTTCATCCGATGCTGAGCGGGCCCATGGCCTTCGATCCCCAGAGCGTCCCCCACGCGACCGGCGGGGATCCCGCGACGGGCCTGCGCGACTACCAGGACTTCGCGACCTATGACCAGAGCACACAAGGCCACCTCGACTCGGATGGCCTGTGTGCCGTCGAGCGACACTACCCCTCGCCCCCCTGATGAAAGAGGTGCCCACATGAACGCGATGGATACGGTCGAGAATCTCCTGCTCCGCACCGGAGCGACCTCGGTCCTCTGGCTGCTCGTGGGGCTCTCCTTCACGACGGTGGTGGTGATGGTCGAGCGGTGGCTCTTCCTGCGCACGCGCGGCGGCGATCTGCGCGCACTCGCCGAGGGCCTCGACGCGCGCCTGCGGGCGGGCGATCTTCCCGGCGCCCGGCGAGAGCTTGCCGCCAGCCCCGCGGTGGCGGCGTCGATCGCCGCCGCCGGGCTGCGCCTCGCCGGGCGAGGGCCGGCCGCCGCCGAGAAGGCCATGCAGAGCGCTGCCGCGCTCGAGCGTGGCAGGCTGGAGAGCCGGCTGGCCTTCCTCGGCACGGTCGGCAACAACGCCCCCTTCGTGGGACTGTTCGGCACCGTGGTGGGGGTGATTCACGCCTTCGAGGAGCTCGGGCGCGGCGCCCCCGGCCACGCCGGGGCCACGGCCGCCGGTCAGGTCGCGACGCAGGCGGTGATGGGGAGCATCGCCGAGGCGCTGGTCGCGACCGCGGTGGGAATCCTGGTCGCGCTGCCGGCCGTCGCCGCGTACAACCTCTTCCAGCGGCGGGTGAGCACGCTCCTGCGCGGGACCGAGGTCCTGTCGACCCTGGTGCTCGCCTACCTGATGCACACCGCCGAGCCACCCCACGCCCCCGCCCACGCCGAGGCGAAGCCCCATGCAGTCGGGTAGCTCCGGCGGCGAAGGTGAGATCATCGGCGGCATCAACCTCACGCCGCTGGTGGACATCACCCTCGTGCTGCTGATCATCTTCATCGTGACGGCCAAGCTCATCGTCACCCCCGCGGTCCCGCTCGAGCTCCCACGGGCGGCCAGGACCGAGGAGATCCAGGTGATCCTCTCGATCGTGGTCCCACGTCAGGGCCCGACGCTGATCAATGGCGCGGCCGTCGGCGGAGATGCCGCGCTCGTCGCCCGCATCCGGACGGCGCTGGGCCGGGACGCCGAGGTGCGCGCGGTGATCGACGCCGACGGCGCCATCCCGCATCGCCAGATCATCCACCTCCTCGATCTCCTGCGACAGGGAGGCATTGAGCGCATCGCGTTCGGCGCGCTGCCTCCGGAGCCGGGGCCGGCGGGCGACGGCGAGCCCGGGCGCAATGATCAGGGACGGTGACCGCGGCGTGACCATGACCCCGACGACAACCACCAGCACCAGCACCAGCACCACCACCGATGGCGCCGATCCATTCCGCTCCGGCGATCCGGAGGCGATCTCCATCTTCATCCTTGTCTTCGGCGAGGGCGGCGACCGATCACGGAGCGGCGCGCGGCGCCGCGCGGGGGCCGCCTTCGGGCTCGCGATCGCCCTCCACGGCGGGGTGCTCGCCCTCGCGCTCTCGGTGGTGGCGGGCCATCGGCGCGGGGGCGCCGTCTCCGCGGTGCCCATCGGCGCGCGGCTGGCCGACCCGCGGCCGATCGCGATCTCCCCGCCTCCGCCACGGCCACCGCCCCCCTCTCCCGCCGTTCCCGTGGACGTTGCGCGCGATCCCGTACGGTCACCGACGAGTGCGCATACCGCGAGCCGCATCGCCCGGTCGCCGCGCCCGGTGGCACCGGCCGCGGCGGCGACGGTCATGACCCGCACGGCCGACGCGCCGGTCGATCTCACCACCGAGACCTTCGCCGTCGGCACGGCGCGGGCCTTTCCGGGCGGGCCCACCGCCGGTCAGGGACGCGGCACGGACCCGGTCGCAGGCACCGTCGAGCTCCACGCGCGGGTGGCCGCAGCCGGCGCCGACGGCCGGGGGAACGGCCTGTCGCCCCAAGGCGGCCGTCCGGTGACGCTGGCCGAGGGCACCTGGGCCTGCCCCTGGCCGGCGCAAGCAGACGCCGAGCGCATCGACGCGCAGACGGTGGTGATCCGTGTCCGGGTTGGCCCGAGCGGAGTCGTCGACGCGGTCGAGCTCGTGTCCGATCCCGGGGCGGGCTTCGGCGCTGCGGCTGAGGTGTGCGCCCGACGAACCCGATTCGCCCCGGCCCGCGACGACGCCGGTTCGGCCATCGCCGCCTGGTCGCCTCCCGTTCGCGTGCACTTTTCCCGATGACCACCCCCAGGCGGCGGTGGTCGCAGCCCCCGCTCGGCAACCACCGTCGGCGACCACTTACGCTACCGGCAGTGGGTCCTCTGGCATCGACCCACTATTAGGGGTTGACAAGCGGAACAGCCGCCGCTACTTTCGCTCTCGTTGCTGGTGCACGGGGGCAGTCGCCCCGGTGCTGAAAAGGGAACCCGGTGCAAGCCCGGGACTGCCCCGCAGCGGTGAGCAGGAACGAAAGCCGTCAAGCGCACTGGGACCGTTCGGCCCTGGGAAGCGACGGCCGGTAGGAGCGCGCGTGTTCACGCGAGGTGCCTGCGAGTCCGAAGACCTGCCAGCGATCCGCGCGGAGCTCCCGCGTGGCTCAACCGCGCTCTCGGGGGAGAGCTGGCAGACCACACCCGTCGTGTGCGTTCCCGGCCCTCGCTCGAGCGGCGTCCATCCGAGGGAAAGATGGAGGAACGAAGATGCTGAGCTCAGTCGAGGAGAAGCGCCCTTCCGGTCAGTCTGTTGACCCGTCGCACCCGGCGTCGCGCGCCGAGTCCGGTTCATCCCCGCGGGCAACCCCCCCGGCGGCCACGGCGGAGGCCGGCCATCCGGCCGGCAGCTCGATGCGCGTGCGCAAGCGCAACGGAGGGCTCGAGGCGGTCGACGTCAACAAGATCGTGCGGGCGGTCGCCCGCTGCTGCGTGGGTCTTCCCCGGGTGGATTCTCTGCGGGTGGCCACCAAGACGATCAGCGGCCTTTACGACGGGGCCACCACCCGCGAGCTCGACCAGCTCTCGATTCGCACCGCGGCCGCGCACATCCTCGAGGAGCCCGAGTATGCCCGGCTGGCGGCTCGCCTGCTCTCCACCTTCATCGACAAGGAGGTCCGAAACCAGGAGATCCACTCGTTCTCGCAATCCATCGCCGCCGGAAGACGGCACGGTCTCATCAACGACCGCCTGGCCCGCTTCGTGGCCGAGAATGCCCGGAAGCTCAACCACGCGATCGAGCCGGAGCGCAGCGGGCTCTTCGAGTACTTTGGCATCCGCACGCTCCACGACCGCTACCTCCTGCGGAGCCCGGTCACCCGGGAGGCCATCGAGACCCCGCAGCAGTTCTTCATGAGGGTGGCCTGCGCCCTGTCCGACGCCATCCCCGGCGCGCTCGAGCTCTACCGGCTCTTCTCCTCGCTCGAGTACCTCCCGAGCTCGCCCACCTTGTTCAACGCCGGGACGGTGCACGAGCAGCTGTCGTCCTGCTTCCTGCTCGACTCTCCAGAGGACCACCTCGAATCCATCTACCAGCGCTATGCGGACATCGCGCTGCTCTCCAAGTTCTCGGGCGGCATCGGGGTGGCCTACCACCGGGTGCGTTCTCGCGGCTCGCTGATCCAGGCCACCAACGGCCACTCGAACGGGATCGTCCCGTGGCTGAAGACCCTCGACGCCTCGGTGGCGGCCGTGAACCAGGGCGGCAAACGAAAGGGCGCCTGCTGCGTGTACCTCGAGCCCTGGCACGCGGACGTCGAAGAATTCCTCGAGCTGCGCGACAACACCGGGGATCCCGCCTCGCGCACCCACAACCTGAACCTCGCCAACTGGATCCCCGATCTGTTCATGCGGCGGGTGGAGCGCGACGCGCCCTGGTCACTCTTCGATCCGAAGACCGTCCCCGAGCTCCCCGACCGGTGGGGAGCCGCCTTCGACCAGGCCTACGAGGCCGCCGAGCGCGCGGGGCTGGCGGTCCGCCAGCTCTCCGCGCGGGCGCTCTACGGGCGGATGATGCGCACCCTGGCCGAGACAGGCAACGGCTGGATCACCTTCAAGGACAGCGCGAACGCCCGCTGCAACCAGACCGCCCTGCCAGGCAACGTCGTCCACCTGTCGAACCTGTGCACCGAGATCCTGGAGATCACCTCGAGCGGCGAGACCGCCGTGTGCAACCTCGGCTCGATCAACCTCGCGCGGCACCTCGACGAGGCCGGGCGATTCGACCTTGCCCGACTGAAGCGGAACGTGCGCGTGGCCGTCCAGCAGCTCGATCGGGTGATCGACCTCAACCACTATCCGATCGAGGCGGCGCGGGCCGGCAACCAGCGCTGGCGACCGGTCGGGCTCGGGGTGATGGGGCTCCAGGACCTGTTCTTCGCGCTGCGGCTGCCGTTCGACGCACCCGAGGCCCGCGCGCTCTCGGAGCGCATCCAGGAGGAGATCTACCTGTCCGCGCTCGAGATCTCGGCCGACCTGGCCGCGGCGCACGGTCCGCATCCCGCGTTCCCCGACACGCGCGCGGCCCGCGGCGAGCTTCAACCCGATCTGTGGGGGGTGTCGCCTGCGCAAGCCGAGCGCTATGCGGCGCTCAAGCGCCGGATCGCCGAGGTGGGCCTGCGCAACGCCCTGCTGGTGGCCATCGCCCCCACCGCGACCATCGCCTCCATCGCGGGCTGCTACGAGTGCGTCGAACCTCAGGTCTCGAACCTGTGGAAGCGCGAGACCCTGTCCGGTGACTTCTTGCAGGTGAACCGCTTCCTCGTGGAGGATCTCGAACGCCTCGGCCTCTGGACGGGCGAGACCCGGGAGGCCCTGAAGCAGGCCAACGGCTCGGTCCAGCACCTGGCGAGCGTTCCGGCCGCCGTCAAGCACCTCTACCGGACGGTCTGGGAGCTCCCGATGCGCGGGCTCATCGACATGGCGGCCGAGCGCGCGCCCTTCATCGATCAGGGCCAGAGCCTGAACCTGTTCGTCGAGAGCCCGACCATCGGGATCCTCTCTTCGATGTACTTCCACGCCTGGAAGCGTGGCCTCAAGACCACCTACTACCTGCGGTCGCGGCCCGCCACCGAGATCGCCAAGACCAGGGCGCCGACGACGGCCGAGGCCGCGGCCGCCACGCCGCCGAATCCACCGTCGGGCGCCGCGCGCGACGCGATCACCGACGAGCCGTCCGTCCGCTGCGCGCTCGAGAACCCCGGGACCTGCGAGGCGTGCCAGTAGCGCCCCGGTTCCAGTCGACCACCCGCGACCCAAGGAGAGCCCATGCTTCTCGACCCTGGAAACAACCTCACCCTTCGGCCCATGGCCTACCCCCGCTTCTTCGACATGTACCGCCATGCCATCCAGAACACCTGGACCGTCGAGGAGGTGGACTTCTCCACCGACCTCGCGGATCTCGATCGAAAGATGACCGGCCCCGACCGACATCTGGTCGAGCGGCTGGTCGCCTTCTTCGCCACCGGTGACACCATCGTCGCCAACAACCTGGCCCTGAACCTGTACCGCCACATCAACGCCCCCGAGGCCCGGCTCTACCTCTCGCGCCAGCTCTACGAGGAGGCCTTGCATGTCCAGTTCTACCTGACCTTGCTCGACACGTACTTGCCCGATCCGGCCAGCCGAGCCCGGGCGTTCGCGGCGGTCGAGACGATCCCATCCATCCGGCGGAAGGCCGAGTTCTGCCTGCGCTGGATGGGCGAGCTGCAAGGTCTCGACGCCCTCGACGACGCCGGGAAGCGGCGGCGCTTCCTGCTGAACCTGATCGGGTTCGCCTGCTGCGTGGAAGGGCTGTTCTTCTTCGCCGCGTTCGCCTACGTCTACTATCTTCGCTCCCGGGGCCTCCTGCACGGCCTGGCGGCCGGAACCAGCTGGGTCTTCCGTGACGAGAGCGCCCACATGGCCTTTGCCTTCGAGGTCGCCCGGGTGGTCCGCCAGGAGGAGCCCCACCTGTTCGATCGCGACCTCATCGCCGCCGTGCACCAGATGCTCGACGAGGCCATCGCGTGCGAGAGCCAGTTCGCCGAGGATCTCCTGTCGGGGGGCGTGGTCGGCCTCTCGTCGATGGAGATGCGGCAGTACCTGGAATACATCGCCGACCAGAGACTCGTGACCCTCGGTCTTCCGCGGCGCTACGGGGCCCGCAACCCGTTTCCCTTCATGGATCTCCAGGACGTCCACGAGGTCACCAACTTCTTCGAGCGCCGGGTCTCGGCCTACCGGGTCGGCGTCACCGGCGAGGTCGCCCTCGACGTCGCGTTCTGAGCAGGCGACCCGAGCGCGCGCATCGGGAGGATCGCCTGCTTGTTGCAAGGGCAGCAGTAGAAGAGGACGTTCGACGGGGTGGGCACGGGGATGGCGCTGCATCCAAGGGATGGGTCCGGCGCGGGGATCGCTCCCACGAGGGAGGAGGAGCCGAGGCAGGTCAGGGTGTACTCGTCCTGCGTGCAGGGGCTGTGGCACGTCCCGGTGACGACTGCGCCGTCGGGCGCCACGATGGTCCCGTCGGCCTCGACCGTGCCATCGTTCGGCACCAGGCAATCCTCGAACATGGGCCCCGCCGTGCACGCGCCGTGCTGTGGGGTGAAGGAATCGACGGCCGCGTCGGCCGGCCATCGACACGACGACCGGTCGCCTGGCGGGCTCGGGACGTCGCATGCCCCGCCAGCACCGGTCGAGACCGATGCGTCGGCCCCTTCCGCAGGCTCGTTCCCGGGGCATGCGCCATTCGCGGCTCGATCGGCCGAGGTCATCTCGGCGAGCGCACCATCCGAGGACGCCCGGTCGCGGCTGCTCTGGCATCCTGGACCGACGCTGGCCGCCACCAGCGTGATCCCGACGACGAGCCAGCTCCTCGCCGCATCAACCGCCGCTCTCCGGATAGGGCCGTCCATCCTTGTGAGTATATCCTGCCGGTATCGCCCGAAGATCGATCTCGGGATACTCGGTGACGTCCGCGTCGCGACGGGTCCCGATCTCGAGGAGCACGGCCTCGCGCTGGGTTCGGTTCTGCAAGTGGTGTCCGTTCGGATCGCCGGCCTTGAACCCGGCGCAGTCTCCCGCGGCGAGGACCTCCTCCCCCTCGTCGGTGACGAGCGTGACCTCCCCCTCGAGGACATAGACGAGCTCGTCCTCCTCGGTGTGCCAGTGCCGCTGGCTGGACCAGGCCCCCGGCCGCAGGCGCAGGAGGTTGACCCCCACCTGGGTCAGCCCGGCCGCGGCGCCGAGACGCCACCGCTTTCGATCGCGGCAAGGAAGGTCGAACGGCGCGGGATAGCCGCAGCCGGAGCGAATCGGGACTTCGTCGAGCGAGAGCTTCTTCATGGTGGCGCCATCCTCGATCTCGCCGGCCGGAGCGTCCAGTCCGCGGTCGATGACGGAGCGTGGCGCGACGAAGCTGGCCGAGTCCGGCGGCAAGGGCTGACGACCGACCTGCTGGTCATCGGGCACGTCAACGGAGCGCCGGAAGCATCTTCGCCGGGAGAGGACGGAGCAGCCGAAGCCAGGCTCCGATGGATCTGGAAGGGCCTGAGGTCGGTGGACCCTGGGGAATGCCGAGCTCACACGCGATGAAGTCCTCCTGCACCTGTGGGCATACCTGAGGCAGCAAGACCGTCCGCTCAACCACATCGTCGCAGGCCAGCCCAGCCGACCCATTGGCCACGATACATTCGTCGTAGGCCGTGGACGTCGACGGACAGACACTCGCCATGGCCACGCAGTCCCGGACGCAATCGTCCAAGGTTGGCCGATCCGGGCAGTCGATCTGCACCAAGACCCCACACTTCTCGGTGCAGAGTTGAGCGCCTACCCCGGATTCCGACTCGGCTGGGACATCGGTCATCGTCTCCGGAATGGTATCCGGATCGGTGTCCGGTGCCAGATCGCTGCCCCTGGGCGAATCTCCGACGTCGGCTCCGGAATCCAGGTTCGCCGATGAAATCGGCGGGGCGTCGCCTGGGATCGCGTTTGCCCCTGCCGTGCCATCGTTCGGGTTGCCGCTACACCCGCACAGCACGATCAGGCCGAAGAACCCATTCCGGCGGAGTCGCCGGATCATTGGGGAGCGAGAATGAGCGGCGCCGACGTGCACGAACTACTGATGTAGATCCGCAATTCGTTCCCGGCTGTGTTGGGCATCGAAGTCAGGTTCCCGATCGGGATGTCGAAGGGGACGTTGGAGCTGGGCATGGTTGGCATGAGCCTCGAGGCCTGACCCGGTAGAATGACCCACGCCTGGGTCGTATGGGACGGCATCAGCGGGATGTTCCCGGTGACCCGAGCGGCGAACGAAGGACTGGCGACGTGCAGGGTGCAGGCGCTGCAGGTCGGGATGGATGAGGCACAAGGAATACTGGCCTGAACCTGGACGGGTGGACCTCCCGTGGTGGCACACCCGCCAAGCCACGCAGCCGCCACGAAACCACCAAGAGCCCGACCGTGAACGCCAAATCTCCACATGTCTTCCGACCTCCTGAGATGTAACGGCGAATCTCCCAAATCTTCTCTCTCATTCGACCAGGAGGCGAAAACTCTGCGAAGTTCGTCCAACTGAATCCATGGCCGCCTGTCGGAACGCGCTGCCCATCGAGCGCTCTCCGCCGCTCCCCATGGTCTCGTATAGCCTGGCCACGAAGGCACGCGCGTCCCCGTCATCCACGTCACGCGTGGGTGCGACGACCGAATGGGTGCCTGCCACGAGGAACGCCTGAGCCAGCCCGACCATCGAGGTCGATGCGTCGGTTTGGGTGGACGCCGTCGCGGCTGCACGGCATGCCGAAAGGACCACCACGGCCGGAAGGTGCGGGAGGGCCAGAAGATCGCCGAGCTGGACGCGCGCGCCACCGGCCAGGACGAGAGCCGGCGAGCCACCGCCGCCGGAAGCAGCGGCCTGGGCATGCCCGCTGTAGTGAAACAAGCCAACGTCGGGGAGGAGCTGCAAGACGGTGGTCCGGTTGCCCGCGCGACGGTCGAGCCGGGTTATCGTCCACGACGCTCCGAGCGCCCGGGCGACGAGGTCCCCCTCCTTGGAGGCCTCCTGCAGATCCTCCGTCGGGTTGACGACGAGGAGGGCTCGACTCGACCTCTCCTCTGGGATCGGCTTGATGTCCGCCTTCGGCAGATCGAATCCATACACCACCTCGAACCTCGCCACCAGGGGAGCTCCCCTCCAGGAGACCGCGTGCCAGTCCAGGTCGTCGGAGCGACCGTAAGGCAAGAGGATCAACCGCCTGGCCCTGTTGAGCTCCGTCGAGAGCATCTCGAGCACGGCGGAGGCCGTCTTCGTCGAATCGAGCGCGTCGTCTCCGAACCGATGCGACCTGACGCCCTCCCGGGTTCGCGTGAACGCGATCCAGCTCCTGGCGGCCGGGAACAGGGCGATCTCCACCTCGTCGCTCGCCACAGCGGCGGGATCTCGAGATGACGTGCCGTCACCATCGACCAGCAAGCGGTAGGCGGAGTCGAGGGTCTGCCAGCCCTCCTCGGCGCGGGCTTCTCGGTCGGCCCGCACATGCCCGAGGGCCTCGCGTGGCACCCGCCAGTCTTCCATGGCCTCCTCCTCGATGGTGCGGCGAATCCGCGTGTAATGCTCGAGCGCGAGGTCCCATTGCCGTCGCGCCTCGACGGAGAGCTGTTCGATTCGGTCGGACCTGGCGGCGTAACGGGCTTCGAAGGCGCGAGCCGATCGGGCCGCCCACATCGCCTCGTCGGTCGCCTTCACGTCGACCAAGGCGTCGACGAGGTGGCGGACGGCCTCGGCGTGACGATTCAGAAAGCCGCCACCCTCGACCAGCGGCAGGCTCTGGAACATGCGCTGCTGGAGAGCCTGGGCAGCCCGCAACCGAACCACCGCCCCGCGATACCGGCCGAGCGCCCGCAAGGCCTCGCCAGCTCCGATTTCGGCGCGCAGGCGCTCGTTCTGCAGGCCGGCCGCCCGCGCGATCGCCGACTGCTCCTCGAAGCTCTCGAGAGCGGCTTCGGGACGTCGACGGGCCAGGTGCCACCTGCCGATCGCGTCGGCCTTCCAGGCCAGGGCCAGCGGATCCTTGGCCTCGGATTCCGCCCGCAAGAGCCCCACCAACCGGTCGGCGCCGGGCCCGTCGGTCGTGGCGATGGCGTGCCACGCCGAATCCACCAGCGAGAGCAGCCGACGGTGCGGATCCGGACATTCTGCCGTGGCAGCCTGCTCGTCGGCCAGGGCGGTCAACAGGCGCGCCTCCTCCATCGCCCCACTGCGGACGGTTGCCTCCAGCCTGGCCTCGGCTCTGTTGATCATCAGGGATGCGCGCGCGCAGGGATCGTCCTTCGACGGGAGGCCTTCGAGAATCGTCACGGCCTCCCCTGCTCGGCCCAGGACCACCAGGATCTGGGCCATGTCCTCTGCGACGTCGTTGCCGAGCCCGACCCTCCCTAGGCGCTCCGAGACCCGGGCCGATGCTCGATAGCTCGCGAGGGACCGGCGCAGATCTCCGACCTCTCGCTCGAGCATGCCCTCCGAGTAGGAGTACCAGGCCTTCCCCTCGGGAAACTGGTCCCGAGCCGCGACCAGCGATTCCAGGACCGCCCGCGCCTCCGAGAACCGCTGGCCCAGGACCGCCAGGGCCCAGATCAACACGGAGCCATCCTTCATCTCGTCGGACAGCCGACCGCTCTCTCGGTCGGCGGCCAGGGCGGCTCGCATGGCGATCTCCGCCTCCGGGAGCGCTCCACGAGCCAGCAGGACCCGCCCGTAACCGGCCTCCGCGACGGCCCGGACGCCAGGGTCAACCCTGCTGGCCATCTCCCTCAATCTGGCGGCGGCCTGGGTGTCGCCGCGCTTTCCTGCCCTCACCAGCCCGAGGATCTCGGTCCCCGTCGAAGGCTCCTCGACCGCGAGTGACCACACCTCTCGTCCATCGCTTCCGACGGCCGACACCCGGCGGGTCTGAGGAGGTACCTGGAAGACGACCTGAAGACCGTCTTGCAGCCAAACCGAATCGAGGGGCCTCATCGGCCGCCGATCGGCTGCGAATTTCCATGAATTTGCCTCCTCCCCCTTGGCCCAGATGGTCAGCTTTCGATCGGGTTCCAGCTCGCATCGAGGGCCCTTCTTGACCACTGAACATCCCGCCCATTCGACCCACGCCTCCGCGACCGAGCCCGTCCGCGTACGCCGGGAGGAAATCGGCCCGCGCCCGCACGCGCCGACCACCAGGGCCACGAGGGCGACCAGCGCGACCAGCGCAACGGTGACAAGCCGGGCGACGATGGAAGATACGACCCGCACGAAGGTGCTCTTCTCGCACCATACAGATGTGGGTTGGCTGCCTCAATGGTCGGTTGGCTGCCACCGGAGGCGGCTCCAGCGAGCCTGCGCAACTCATTCCGAGCTCCTCTCTCGTGGCCCCCGACGGAACAGCCGAAATCGGCCCCGTGCAACCGACGACTGGCGCCCAGACGGTGAGGTTTGTGCAGATGACCCGCGGGTGGCGCTCGCCCGTCAGCGCCTGGTCCCACGGGCGGTGACCCGTGCTGGCGAGTCGCGGACACTCGGGGATATGGCGCATCTCATCGCGGTCCAGGCTCACGTCACGAGGCGGTCCTTTCGTGTCCAACGCGGCCTGGCGTCTGGCGAGCTGCGGGCGGCGTGGTCGGCGGTACGGATGATGGCGTCGGCAACGCTCCTCATGGGGGCATGTGGAGGGCACCCCAGGTCTCTGCAGGGCTCGGGTGGGGTGGGCGAAATTGGGTATGCGGGCGCTGGCAACGGAGGGGGCGGCGGACGGCAAGCCCGTGACTGGAGCCCCGGGGCCTCGGGCGGCCAGGCGGTCGGAACCGGGGGGATGGCAGGCGGCACGGGTGGCTCGGGCCAGGCCAGCGGCGGTACCATCGGGAGCGGCGGCGCGGACGTCCCGACCGGTGCTGGTGGAGCGGCTGGACCTGACGTACCGCCCGACGCGGGACCCGCTGACTCCTCGGCCGCGGGAGGCGCCGGGGGCAGTCCGGTCGATCAGGGCTCGAGCCCGGACGCAGGCTCGGTCGCGGTGGGCGGACCGATCACGACGTCGCCTCAGCACCTCGACATCGGCGTGCACGATCCCTCGATGATCTGGAGCGGCAACCAGTACCTCCTGTTCACGACCGGTGGCACCCTGGCGATTCGAACTTCGCCCGATGACCTCCACTGGGCGGACGCGGGGAAGGTCTTCACGGCCGTGCCGGCATGGATCGCCGCGGCCATTGGCTCGGCCCCCGATGGGCTCTGGGCCCCCGACATCAGCTCCTTCGGCGGCACGTTCCACCTCTACTATGCGGGGTCGACCTTCGGCTCGAACGCGTCGGTGATCGGACAGGCCACCAGCCCCACGCTGGATCCCGCCAGCCCCCGCTACCACTGGACCGATCTCGGCCGCGTGGTCCAGTCCACCAAGGCGGACAACTTCAACGCCATCGACCCGAACGTCGTGCTCGACGCAGCGGGGACGCCGTGGCTGGTCTTCGGCTCGTTCTGGGACGGCATTCGCCTGCGCAAGCTCGACGTCGTCACCGGGATGCCCGCCACCGACGATCCCGTGTACCACCCGATCGCCTCGCGCGGCGGCGGCGCCATCGAGGGGCCGTCCATCATTCTGCGCGGTGGCTCCTACTACCTCTTCGTGTCCTTCGACGCCTGCTGCCAGGGCGCGGCCAGCACCTATCGCACCATGGCCGGTCGAGCCACGGCGATCACCGGCCCGTACCTCGATCGCTCGGGCAAGAACATGATGCAGGGAGGAGGCGACCAGCTGATCGCCTCCAGCGGCCGCTACATCGGCCCCGGAGGCGGCACCGCCTGGAAGAACGGAGCGACCTACCTGTACACCTTCCACTACTACGATGGCCAGGACGGCGGCATCTCGAAGCTGCAGATCCGCCCCATCGGGTTCACCCAGGACGGATGGCCCACCCTCGGCGCCCCGCTCTTCCCCTGACCGACTCACGAGCGCCGGGGCCCGGGAAATTCCGGTGCGCCGGGTGGCTCATGCGACGTCCTCCTCGTTCGCCGGCGCGAGGACTCTCGTCGCGGTGGCCGGCAGGCTCGGGATCAGCCAGCGGAACAGCAGCGTGGCCGCGGTGGCGCCCAGGCCCTGCGCCAGGATGAAGCCTGGCGCGTCCGCGGGCCGGATCCCTGCGAAGGTGTCCGAGGCCGCGCGCGCCAGCGTCACCGCCGGATTGGCGAAGGAGGTCGACGAGGTGAACCAGTAAGCCGCCGTGATGTAGGCCGCCACCGCGAAGGGCGTCACGCCCGGCCGGGACCGGGAGCAACCCCAGATCACCGAGACCAGCCCGAAGGTGGCGGCGAATTCGCCCGTGAGCTGGCCCATCCCGGAGCGGGCGTGGCGAGACAGGCTGAAGATCGGGGCATCGAACATCACGTGGGCCAGCGCGACGCCCACGAAGGCCCCGAGCACCTGCGCCAGGACGTAGGCGGGGACGTCACCCCAGCGAAGGCCACCTTGACTCGCGTCGGCCACCGTGACGGCGGGATTGAAGTGCGCCCCCGACAGGCCTCCGAAGGTGGAGATCAGGGCGAAGAGGCCACCGCCGGTCGCCACGGTGTTCGCGAGGAGCGCGATGGCGACGTTCCCGCCGGCGAGCCGCTCGGCCATGATGCCGGAGCCGACCACGGTGGCGAGCAGCATGGCCGTCCCGAGGGCCTCCGCCACCGCCCGCCGCGCAAGCGAGGGTCGACCGGAGTGCCCCCGCGCTGCGGTCACCGCTGTCCCCTCCTTGCGCCTCACGGCGCCCGCCTGCGGATGGTCGTGGTCACCGGGGGACAGCAGGCCGCGCCGTCGCCCGTCGCCGCCAGGCACGCGGAGAGCGCCTCGAGCAGTTCGATGACCTTGGGCCTCGCGGCGGTGGGCAGCCGTTCGAACACGTCGCCCAGGACCTCTCGCTCGCCACAGCGGAGGGTCTGCAGCGCGCGCTGCCCCTCGGCGGTGAGATGAACCCGAACCACGCGCGCGTCCTCCGGGCTCCGGCCCTTCGCGAGGTAGCCATTCCGTTCGAGGAGCGTGATGTTTCGACTCATGGTCGAGAGGTCGACGCGCAGCTCGGCGGCCAGCCGGCCAATCGTGGCGGAGCCGGGGGCCACCTTGGAGGCGGACCCCGAAGCGGGCTCCGAAGCGTGAATCGCGCGCAGGGTCTGGAACTGCTCGAGCGTCAGATCTCCGCAACACACCTCGGACGCCTGCCGAGCGGTGACCTGGCGAGCCACCTCGGACAGCAGCTCGGCGAACCGTTCCTCGTGACCCACGCCATTGCTTGTACCCTGCAACTGAACGCCGGTCAACGCGACGGATTCGGAACGCAGGTGTAGCATCCGGTGAACTCGTGCTGAGTCAATCTGAGGGCCCACCGGCCGGACCCCATGCTGTGAAGGGATCTCGACGCATGCGTATCGCTTCGCCGCGCGGGCCGCGCGCCCGCACGATCGCCCCCCCCACCCTTCGGACAGCCCGGCTGCTGCTCCTGGCGTGCGTCGGATGCGCGCCCCCTCTCGTCACCCTCGATGGAACCGGGGGCGTCGTGGGGGCGACCGGCGGCGCCACCGTCGCCATCGGGGAGAACGGGGGAGCCACGGGAGCCGGAGGCAGCGAAGACGGGCTCTCGACCGGCGGGACCATGGGAACCGGAGGCGCGGCTTCCGGATCGGGCGGCCGCAGGGCGGGGACGGGGACCGGCGGATTCTCGAGCGGCGGCGGGGGCGGCGCCGCGGCCGCCGGCACGGGCGGCACCACCGGCAACGGCAACGGGAACGGCAACGGGAACGGGAACGGAAGGGGCGGTTCCGCGAGCGGGACATCGGGGAGCGGTCGTGGTGGGGCCCCCAGCGCCGGCCCGATCGGCAGCGGCGGATCCCCCGCGACCGGCGGCGGAGGGGGGACGAGCGGCAGGCCAGGCGCGGGGGGATCGCTCGCGGCCGGGGGCGGGTCGGCGGCCGGGGGCGGAACCGCCATGTCGGGGTGCGCCGGGAAAGCCTACAAGCTGTGCGACGATTTCGAGTCCGGCACGGTCGGCGCCCTCCCGGACGGCTGGACCCTGTTCAAGGGCTACGGGAAAGGCTCGCCGACCGATCAGGCCATCGCGACGGACGAGTCGCACTCGGGCTCGCAGGCCCTGAAGAGCATCGCGGCCTCCCAGGGGGCGAACCGGGTCCAGTACGACCTGACCGGGCTCGGCGCGACGGCCAACAAGCACTGGGGCCGGATCTTCTACAAGGTGCAGGATCCCTCGGCGGTGGACAGCGCGCACCCCCTGCACACCACCTTCGTGAGCCTGACGGGCGGCACCTCGGAGAACCGCATCGTCGACACGGTCGAGACCCAGGGCGCCCACACCCACCAGTGGCTCTTCAACAACCCGAACGACATGGGCGGCACCAGCTCGGCGTACAGCTGGACCTTCGACGGCGCCTGGCACTGCGCCGAGTGGTACGTCGATCTCGGCACCAAGAGCTATCGCTTCTTCTCCGACGCGATGGAGGTGACCAAGCTGGCGTTCACCAACGGCGTCAACAACCAGATGCCCGCGGCGTACATGGCCGTCGTCCTCGGGGCCACCTACTACCAGACCGACGCGCTGACGGGTCCTTTCACCATGTGGATCGACGATCTCGCCATCGACGACAACCAGATCGGCTGCGACTGAGTCACCTGGCTCGGAGCCTCATGCGGATCGCGACCTGGAACGTCAACTCCCTGAACGCCCGGATGGAAAAGGTCCTCTGGTGGCTGGAGCGCGCCCAGCCGGACGTGCTGCTGATGCAGGAGACCAAGCTGGCGGACGCGGCCGTCCCCGGGGAGCCCTTCACCCGTCTCGGCTACGAGCTCGCCCACCACGGCGAAGGCCGATGGAATGGCGTGGCGATCGCCAGCCGGGTTGGCCTCGCCGAGATCGTCACCAACTTCGGCAACCCCCTCGCGGTGCCCGCGGCCGCGGCTGGTGGAGGCGAGGCCGAGCCCGCGGTGACGAGCGGCGGCGAGGCCGGGGACGAGCAGCCGCTGCGCGAGGCCCGCATGATCGCCGCGCTCTGCGGTGGGCTGCGGGTGGTCAGCATCTACGCGCCGAACGGGCGGACCGTCGGCTCACCGTTCTACGAGGCCAAGCTGGCCTGGTTCCGGGCGCTCTCGCGCTGGCTGCGGGCCAAGGCGCGCCCCGACGAGCCCCTGGTGGTGGGCGGCGATTACAACGTGGCCCCCACCGACGACGACGTGTGGAGCGCGGCCGCCTGCCATGGGGGTACGCACGTCTCCGCGCCAGAGCGAGCGGCCTTCCAGGACCTGTGCGGCTGGGGGCTGGTGGATGCCTACCGTCGCCTCCACCCGGAGAAGGGCCGCTATTCCTGGTGGGACTACCGCGCCGGAAACTTCCACAAGAACCTAGGCATGCGCATCGACCACCTGCTCGTGACCCGCGGGGTGGCCGAGCGCCTGACCTGGGCGGAGATCGACCGCGAGGCCCGCAAGGGCAAGCCCACGCCGTCCGACCACGCTCCCGTGCTCATCGACGTGGATGAGCCCGGCCGTCCCCTCGACGCGGGCTGGACCGGCGCGACCGAACGGATCGCCGCCCGACGGGAGTCATGAGCGGGGAGGTGGTCGGAAGGAGGGGCCTCCCCCTCCCCGGCCGACGCGCGGCGCGCGCGCCCGGCCGAAGCCCGTGCCGGTCTACCCTCCTCGTGCTGCTCCTCGCGGGCCTCGGCTCCGCCGCCTCCCGGGGACCGACCGCCACCGCGGCGCCCGCAACGCCCGCGGAGCTGGTGGTGTTCGAGGCGTCTTCGCTCAGGGATGCCTTCGGGCGCGTGGCGCAGGTCTTCGAGAAGGCGCACCCGGGGACGAAGGTCGTGGTGAATGCCGCCGGGAGCCAGGAGCTGCGGGCGCAGCTCGAGCAGGGGGCGGCGGCCGACGTCTTTGCGTCGGCGGATCGGAAGCACATGGACGCGCTCGAGAGCGGGGGGCTGGTCGCGCGATCGGTGGTGTTCACCTGCAACGAGCCGGTGGTGGTCGTCCGGGCGGGGCTCATCGGATCCATCAGGACCCTCGCGGATCTGCCGCGCGCGGAGCGGATCGTGGTCGGCGCGCCCGAGGTCCCGATCGGGGCCTATACCCTGCAGATCCTGAAGAAGGCGGAGGGCCGGTTCGGGGCGGGGTTCGCCGAGCGGGTCGAGGCCCGGGTCGTGTCCCGCGAGCTCAACGTGAGGCAGGTGCTGGCCAAGGTGGTCCTCGGCGAGGCGGATGCTGGCGTGGTCTATCGGAGCGATGCCATCACTGTCCGCGACAAGGTCCGCGTGCTGCCCATCCCGCCCGAGCTCAACGTGACCGCCCGATACCCGATCGCCGCCCTGAAGAATGCCCCGAGCCCGGAGCTGGCCCGTCAGTGGATCGCGCTCGTCACGTCCGCGGCCGGAGCCGAGGGACTGCGCGACGCCGGGTTCGTGCCCTGCCCCACCCCCTGATCGTCCCGCCCTCGACCGAGCCAGTCCGCGTTGCTCGTGCTGACTGGCTCTAGTACCGAGGAGCAACGAAGCCAGGGACGAAGAGGACCGGCGACATATTCAAGAATTCACCTTTCCAGGGGACTAGGCGGCGTTCTCGGCCGCCGGCTCGGGCGCGTGGGCGGTGGCGATTTCGCGGGCCAGGAGCGCGGCGGTCTGGCGACAATCGAAGATCCGAACGGCCTTCGAGCGCGCGGCGGCGCCCATCCTCCGACGAAGCTCGGCGTCCTTGCCCAGCTCCGCGAGCCGTCGAAAGATCCCGTCGACATCCTCCTGTTCGACCAGGAAACCGTCCACGCCATCCTCGACCAGGTCCGGGGTTCCACCGATCCGGGAGACCACGCCCACGCAGGCGCAGGACATCGCCTCCATGACCGACACCGGCGCCGCCTCGCCGAGCGCGACGCTCGGCAAGAGGAAGACGTCCGCCTTCCGCAGGAGCGCGAGGACATCCTCCTCGGAGATGGTCCCGGTGAAATGAACCGCGCCTTCGAGGCCGAGCGAGCGGACCTGGGCCTCGAGGGCCGCCCGGGCTTCACCGCCGCCCGCGATGGTGTAGCGAAATGGCACTCCGGCGTCCTCGAGGCGGCGCAGCGCCTGCAAGGCGAACCTGTGTCCCTTGTTCGGGTGAAGGCGCGCCACGGTGGCCACCTGAAGCGTTCCCCCATCGCCTCCCCTCGCGCCGGGCACGGCCGTGAACCGGTCCGTGTCGACGCCCATCCACAGGACCTTGACCCGGCTCTCGGGTACACCGAGCTCGACGATCTGGCGCTGCAAGGGCCGGGTGACCGCGGCGATGAACTCCGCGTCCTTGAACTTCAACGCGTGATCCCGCCCGTACACCGCGAGATCGCCGTGCAGCGTCACGCTGTACGGTGGCCCGCCCATGCGTCGCGCGAGCGCGACGAGGTGAGCCGCGCTGGCCGCGGAATGCACGTGGATGTGCTCGACCCGGTGCCGCTCGCAGATCGCCGACAGCTCGAGTGCGCAAGCCAGCAAGGCCATGTGCTCGAGCCGCTCCCGAGCCCTCGATGCGCTGAGCGCCGCGAGATAGCCCACGGCATCCGGGAGGCGCGGCAAGGCGCGCCAGCCGCCGCGCCAGCTTCGCAGGGTCGGAGGATAGACGTAGAGGGTCTCGCGCCTCGCCTCCCCTGCGAACGCATGCCGACAGGCGTCGGGATCGGGCCGGCGGGTCGAGAGCAGGCGGACGTCATGCCCCATGGACCGCAGGGCCCGGGCCTCGCGCCAGAAGAACGCGTGGGTCTGGGTCGGAAACTCCGGAACCAGATAGCCAATCCGCAACGCCCACTCCTCTGGCAGGTCGTCCGAGCCCACCTCGGGGCCCACAGCGCTCTGCCACCTCACCAGCTGCGTTTCACGATCATCCCAGCTCGGGGTGATCCAGACAAAACTCTAGATGGCGAGGTCCCGCCCGTCAATTCACCGGCGG
>CAZIOH010000053.1:30730-42608 GCA_964540815.1 uncultured Myxococcales bacterium
CGGAGCTCGTCGATCGCCTCGGCCATCTCGGCGCGCACCGTGGGGTCGCGCTCGTGATGCAGGGCGAGGTGAAGCGCAGCGAGCGCCGCCGGATCGCCGAGCTCGGCCAGCGAGTCGGAGGCGATCCGCCTGACCTCGCGATCTGGATCGTCGAGGGCGGGCGCGATCTCGGGGACGACGTCGGAGGTTCGGCGAGAGGCCAGCTCGTCGATGGCGTCGGCCCTCAGCCACGGGTCGGTCGAGGAACGCAAGATGGCGGCGAGCTCGACCCTTTCGCGTCCCCGCAAGGCTCCGCGCGGGGAGGGGAGCGACGAGCTGGCTTCCGCTTGCCACCCAGAGATCTCCTCCCCGGAGGAACCAGAACCACCGAGCGAATCGGCGCCCGGCGCTCCGAGATCCGCCGCCTCCGCCTCCCTCGAGCCACCCCTCTGCCCCGACCCCGACGCAGATGCGCCGCTCGGCATCGCGCGTCGGTGGTTTCCCCGGCCGGCGCGCGGCGACCGCTCGCCACCCGCCTCCCCACCGGCCGGCGCGCTCGCGGCGGGCCGCTCCCCGAGCGCGCCGGGCCGCTCCCCGAGCTCGTGCGGCTGATGGAGAAAGAGGACGCCGAGCAGGAGGCAGGCCCCGAATTCGCACAGGAGGAGCGCGCGGACGAAGCCCCGCGGCCGGGCTCGTCGCGTGTCGCGCGTGGCGGTCCCCCTGGTCATCGACGATGTCCTGGTCGCCGCGATCGCACCCTCGGACGATGGTCTCAGTACCCGCCGAGCAGGGCCTTCGAGATCTTGAAGAACACATCCGTGTTCTTCTGGAGGCCCACGAACTGACGGTAGATGCCCCGGTTGGTGGCGAAGGCGGACACCGGGATGTCCGCGGCGGTGTGGACCGCCTGGGTGTGGCCGACCGCCTGCCCACGGAGGAAGAAGCCGCTCGCCTTTCGTTCCAGCCGGTCGGCTGGCTCGACGCCGTATCCCTTGGCGCCGAGCTCGCCCTTGATGTCGTTCGGCAACAGGCTGTCGATGATGGTGGTGGGGTTGGTCTGCCAGCTCTCGAAGCGATCGCCGCTCGCCCCGTAGCCGATCAGCAGCTTGCCGTCGACGTCCATGGTCCGCGGGTAGCCATCCGGGAGGATCTCGTACTGCGGAAAGGAGGCGAGATCGTAGGTCCCGATCACCTTCTGGCGCGCCGGCACCACCGCCGGATCCAGCACCGCCGCGTCGGAGGGCAAGGTCGCGAGGGCCGCCACGCCGCCCGTCAGGGCCCCGATGACCGAGAAGCCGGAGCACTCGTGGTCGGACAGCACCAGCACCAGCGTCTCCCCGTCCCGCTCGGCGTACTGCCGCGCCAGCGCGATGGCGCGATCGAGCTCGAGGGTGTCGACGATGGCGCGCTCCGGATCCATGGCGTGCGACTGCTTGTCGATGTGCGCACCCTCGACCATCAGCACGAACCCGCGGCGGCTCCTGGCCAGCACCGCCAGGGCGGCCTCGGTCATCTCGTCGAGCATGGGCTGGTTGGGCGCGTGGTAGTCGTCGACCAGGTAGCCCGTCGCGCCCGGCAGGGGAACGCCCCGGCGCTTGGCCAGCTTGTCGAGGGCGACGTTCATGTTGCCGTAACCGAAGAGGCCGAGCAGCTTCCTCGGGGCGCGGTGCGCGCCAGCGGAGCGCACGGCGTCGAGCTGCGTGGCGTCCTCGACGTACGTGAACCCGGCGCTCTGGAAGGCCGCCAGGGTGTCGCGCGCGGGATCGAGCGCACCGGCCGCGCTGGCGGGCAGGTGCCAGCCGGCGAGCAGATCCGCGGGCAGCTCGTCGTAGTCGTTGGCCGCCGCGCGGCTCGAGCCGAACTGTCCCGCTGGCAGGAACCAACGCCGGCCACCGCCGAGGAGCACGCGCAGACCCGTGCCATGGTCACCCTTGTCGTTCGCGTCCGACTCGTCCAGGTACTGGTCGATGATCCCGGTGCCGTTGCCCCGCAGCAGCGTGTGCACGGCGTTGGCGGCCGGGGTGGCATCCTCGATGTCCGCGGTGGTGACCAGGCCGAGTGCCTTGCCCTGGGTGCGGTGGAAGTACTCCGAGAGGTACTCGACCCGGGGGGCGTAAAAGGGGTTGCTCACGTTCGCCGGCCACACGCCCTCCTGGTTGTTGTTCTGGTGGTTGCCGGTGACGTAGCCGGACATTCCGGGAGCGGAGTCCGTGATGATGCTGTTGAGCGAGTGGGTGGTGACGAAGCCGGTGCCCGGGAATTGATCCATGGCCAGGAACCCGGCCGGATCGCCGGCGGTGACGCCGTAGCGCACGAGGCGCGCCGCCGTGCGGTGGGCGACGCCCATGCCGTCGCCCAGCATGATGATGACGTTCTTGGCCGGCCGGCGGTGTCCCCATGGGTTGACCACCGTGAAAGAGCTCTTCACCTCGACGCTGCCGGTGCCGTCGGTCAGGGTCGCCGTGATCTGGTGCGGGCCCTCGTCGTCGTCGCTGAAGCCGCGCAGGTTGAAGCCGCCGAAGCCCGCCGCCGAGATCCCGTCGGTGCTGGTGGTGCCTTGCTCACCCGACGTGAAGGGGACGATCCTTCCGTCGATGGCGAGGGTGGCCGAGAACGGTCCCGTGCCCTTTCCCTCGACGCGGAGATCGAAGCGCTGACCCTTCAAGAACCGGGCGCCGGAGGGGGGCGTCACGGTGACGCTGGTGGGCGCCGCCAGCGCGCCCGCTTCGAAGCTCGCGGCGAGTCCGGCGAATCCCGCCAGGCCGATCACGGTCCGGGTCAACGACATCACCGCCTGCCTCATCACGATCCTCCTTTTTCGCCGAGCACGATACGAACGCGGGAGACGGTGCCGTCGGACTCTTCGCGCGCGCCGAGGTCGAGTGTCCCTTGGACCTCGATCCGACCTGGCACGTAGACCTGGACCGCGGGCGTGGTGGCCGAGCCGCCCGCTGCCGCCGACGCCGCGGCGGGGCCCACGACGCGCACGGCGTCCGGAGGCAAGTCCGCGCTTCCCCCGCCGGCCTCGTCGCAGTCGACCTGGCGCCGCGTGAGGTAGAAGCCGCCGGCCGCCGGCGGGATCTCCATCCGCGCCATGAAGCCGATCATCCGCACCGGTCTTCCCGCGGCGGCGGCCAGCCTGGAGGAGGGCACGTCACCGCGCGGACCGCCGGGCAGGAGATCGTCGAAGTCGATGAGCGGCGCGGGAGACGCCCCGGCCCTCCCCCGGGTCCCGGAGGGCCCGGGGGCCTTCGGGACCGCTCGGGAGGACAGGTCAGGCGAGGTGGCCATCGACGGAGCAGCCCAACCCGGACGCGATGCAGGTGCGAGCGTCGCCCGGGCGCACCCGGGTGATGCGAGAAGTCCGATGGCGATGGCGATGGCGACACCCTTGCCGTTCACGGGCGCGGTTGTAGCGGAGGGGTCCTTCCGCCGGGTGGCGGCTCGGCGACGTTTTGAAGACAACGCCGTGCACGGCGCCCCCCGGACTGCGTCCGTCAGGGGCGTCGAGCGCCGGGTCGCTGCACCTTGCAACGGCGACCGGGCGTGGTCTCGCAAAACGCAGTCCTCGACGGCCGGGCCGGGCCACCGAAACGCCGGTTTCGTCGCGCCTTTCGAGCCTGGTCCGCGGGCACTCGGCATGCAGTGCTGGCGGCCGCGCCATGGCGGCGGTCCTCAAAGCCAAGCCCGGTCTGACCCTCGATGGTCGCTTCCTCCTGCTCGAAGAGCTGGCTCGGGGCGGAATGTCCACCATCTTCCTGGCCGAGGATCTGGAGAACCGCCCCGCCCGGGTCGTGGTCAAGGTCCCCTTGCCGATCTTCTCGAGCGGCACCGGTGCCTGGTCCATCTTCCAGCGCGAGGAGGAGATCGGCCTCGCGCTCGACCATCCCTGCGTCCTCAAGTTCGTGCGGCTCGACACCGACACCGACCCCGACCACAAGCGGCGGCGGTCGTACGTGGTCACCGAGTACGTCGAAGGGCGGACGCTCGCCGACCTGATCGCGGAGCGGGCGCCGCTGCCCGAGCGCGAGGCCCTGCGCATCGCCAGCCGGCTCTGCGCGGCCGTGCAGCACGTCCACGACCGAGGCTTCGTTCACTACGATCTCAAGCCCGCCAACGTGATGCTGGGTCGGGACGGTACCCTCCGGCTCATCGACTTCGGGTTGGCCCACGCCGCCGCGACCGCCCGGTTCGTGCTGGCGGGCCGGCCACCTCCCATCGGCTCGTCCGACTACGTGGCGCCCGAGCAGATCCGTCGAAAGCGCGGCCGCCCGAGCGTGGACATCTACGGGATCGGTGTCATCGCCTACGAGATGCTGACGGGCCGGGCGCCGTTTCCCGGCGACGATCCCTTCGCGATGGCGAGCGCCCGGGTCCTCGGGGATCCGCCCGCGCCGCGCCTCCTTCACCCTCGAATCTCGCGCGAGGCCGAGGAGATCGTCCTGCGCGCGCTCCGGCGGGACCCGCTCGAGCGGTACCCGAGCGCGGCGGCCATGCAGGCGGCGCTGGACCGGCCGGAGCGGGTCGACGTCTCGAACCTCTGCGACCGCCTGGTGCCGGTGACACCAGGGCGGAGGCGGCTGCGCATCGCGCGCACCGTCTTGCTGGTCGGGGTGCTGCCGGTGGCGATGCAGGTGGCCCTCTTCCTCGGGCTGTGGGGCTACCTGGCGAGCAGGCGGTAGCCGCCCGGGCGCGCTACGGCCCGAACAAGGGCATGAGGGCCATGAAGAAGCGGTCGGCCACCTTCTCCGCTCCCACGTCGTTGAGGTGGGTGCCGTCCCGCGTGTCGATGCCTGGATCGAGGCCGGTGTACAGATCGACCGGGGTGATGGGGGACTGCACCGTGGTGTTCTGCGCCGCCCAGGCCACGATGGCGGCGTTGAGGGCCTTGGTATCCTCCACCGCCCTCGTCATCGGTGTGTGCTGGGCGTTCATGAACTCGACGTCCGGGGTCACCCGGCGGGCCTGCTCCAGGGCAACGCCGTAGTTCGAGATGATCCCCGCCACCGGCAGCGCCTGGAGCACGTCCGCGCCGCCCACGTGCAAGAGCACGATGTCGGGCTTGTTGGTGGTGAACCAACCGGCGATGTCGCTCATGGTCCAGTTCGTGACGAGGTTGCTGTTCTCGCCCTGCATGTCCTTGTCGTAGCCCACGACACCACAGTCCGGGCCCTGGCTCACGCCGCCCACGAAGTCGATGTTCGCGAGGCCCGCGTCCCGCAGCTTCTTCCACAGGAAGGCCCGCCAGCAGGTCCCGATCTCGTTGGACGAGCCAATGATGAGGATGCGGACGGCCTGGTTCGCGCCGAACTTGCGACCGGGCATGGCAACCGCGCCGGCGCCGCCTGGGGCGCCCGTCCCCGGCAGGCCCGAGGAGCCGCCTCCCCCGAGGCTCGCGGCGCCTGCACCTCCAGGGCTGCCGCTCCCGCCTGATGCACCGCCGCCGCTCCCACCGGAGGAGGGCCCGCCTCCGACCGGAGGTACGCCACCGCTCCCGCCGATGGAGCTGCCGCCGCTCCCCGCGGCCACCCCCGGCAGGCCGCCGCTGCCGGCCGACGGACCGCCCCCGCTGCCGCCCCCGCTGCCGCTGCCAGGCATCGCGGCGCCACCCGTCCCCGACACGATGACCACACCGGCGGCGCCGGCGCCGCTGGGCTTGACCGGATCGCTGCCCGAGCAGGCTCCCACCCAGACGATGAGTGGAAGGAGGAGTCGACGGGTCTTCAAGGCGTCACCTCGGGTGGTGGGCAAGGTGTTCGGCGTTCCTTGCTGATTTGTCCGCTGGTTTCCCGCTGGTTTGTCCGCTTACTTGTCAGCTTCCTTGGCCGCTCCGATGGTCGTCCGCCAGGTTGGACGCTGGCGCAGGCCGGTGGCCCAGGCCTCGACCCGCGGGTGGGCGCTGACCTTGCTCGCGGCCTCGGTCAGGGCGAGATACTCGAGGTACGGCAGAAAGCAGATGTCGGCGATGGTGAGCTGATTGCCCGCCAGGTAGGGCCCCCCGGCCAGCGCCTTGTCGAGGACCTCGAAGGCCAGATCCAGGCCCGCGGCAGCGGTCTTCAGGACCTCCGGCGTCTGCGCGCGCTTGAAGACGGAGTGGTAGATGAACTTCATGGCATGCGGCGCGAAGTTCTCGGTCTCGACGCTGATCCATTGTTCCATGCGGGCCCGCTCGCGGAGATCCCGGGGACTGAGCGGGCCGCCGGCCTTGGCGTCGATGTAGCGCGCGATGGCCCGCGCCTCGTACAGGACGAAGCCGTCGTCGTCGATGGTGGGGATCTGGCCGAAGGGCTGGCGCGCCAGGTGGGCTGGCTGCTTGTGCTCGCGCTTCCCGAGGTCGATGACCTCGAGCTCGAACGGCGTGCCCGTCTCGCGGGCGGTCATCAAGACCTTGCGTGTGCAGGTGCTGCCGGGACTGCCGAAGATCTTCATCGGTGGAACTTAGGACCAGGGCGAAAATAACTCAAGCAGCCTGGTCTCCCTACCAGTCGCGGAGGACCCTGGAGTCCGTCCGTCCGTCCGGGCGTCAAAGGTGCGCGATGACGACCAGCGTCTCGGCGCGACGGAGCACGCACGCGAGCGCGCGCTCCAGCGTCTCCGGATCGAGCGCCGCGAAGCTCTCGTCGAGGACCCGCACCGTGAGCGGCTGCAACAGCGAGCGGGCGATGAAGACCCGGGAGCGCTCGCCCTGCGAGAGTTGCCACCCGCTCTCGCCCACCACCTGCCCGAGCCCTGATGGCATGCGGTCGAGCAAGGGGCCGAGGCCGAGCTCGCGGAGGACGGCCTCCGCCTCGCGCAGATCCTCGCCGCGTGGAGGCCAGCCCCGCCCGAGCAGCAGATTGAACGCCAGGCTGGCCGAGAACACGTGGTTCTCGTGAAACTGGGGTGCGGCCCCGACCTCGGCCCGCCAGGCCTCGACCCCGAGCCGGCCCTGCTCCACACCGCGATAGGCGAGGGATCCGGCGGTCGGCCGGCGCAGGCCGCAGAGCAGAGCCGCGAGCGTCGACTTGCCGCCCCCCGACGGACCTTCGAGGAGCACGCGATCCCCCCGGCGAATCTCGAACCCACAGTCCTCGAGCACGGGCACGCGCCGTCCTGGATAGCGAAAGGCGACGTGACGCCCCTCGATGAGCCGTGTCCCATCCAGGCTCGGAGCCTCCGCCGGCGCCACCGCATCGCCGTCGCGCGCATCGCGACGGGCATCCGTGTCGGCTGCCAGCTCCGCCCGCGCCAGCATCGGCGCCTCCTGGGGCGCCTCCGGGGGCGCGAGCCGCACCAGCGGCGCGAGGTTGCGGGCCGCGATGGCCGCGGTGCCGAGCGCCGGAAAGGCACGCGCGAGCCCGCGCAGCGCCCCGTAGACGAGGAGCACCCCCCCGAGGCTCACCACCATCCCCCCGTGCTCCGGCGGGCCGCCGCCCTCGAGCGCGGCGTGGGGGGACACCCCGGCCGCGAGCAAGACCGGCGCCAGGAGCGCGACCGCGGAGATCAGCCACCCCCGGGGCAGAACCACCGCCAATGCCGACACCGCGCGATCGAGCGCGCGGCTGGCCTCGGCGTATTCGGCGAGCGCCCGGTCTTCTTCGAGGTGCCACAGCTCGGGTGGCTCCTGCGCGACCACGGTCCGCTGCCCGACCAACCTCTCGACGAGATCGTGCGTGAGCCGGAGGCGCAGCGCCGACCAGGCGCCGAGCGCTCGCCACCCCCGCGCGCCGAGCCACCCCGCGATGACCGCCCACGCCGCCGCGAGGGCGAGGAGCCATCGTCCGGCGGCACCGAGCGCCGCGATCCATAGCCCGGCGCCGAGGTCGACCATCCCCGTGACGGCCAGGAGGCCACCCCCGAACACCAGGGATTCGATGGACTCGAGGTCGACGATGCTCCCGAGGAGCTGGCCAATCCCGGCGCTCCGGGTCACCGTCGTGTCGAGGCCAAGGATTCCGTGCATCAGACGATCCCGCATCACCGCGCCACCATCCACCGCCAGCCGCCCCGCCGCCCACGACGACATCAGCCGCGCCACCACCACGCCCGAAACCACCCCACACTCTTTCCAGCCAAACGCGGGGCTGCCGGCCACGACCGCGTGCCGGCCGACCATCCACCACAGGAGTACCAGCAACGCCACCTCCGCCCCGTGACCCACCAGGGCCGCGCCGAGGCGCGGTGCAGCCCCCGCGCCCCGCAGAGCTCCCCAGATGGTCGGGCGGCCACGCGTGAGACGAGCTCCTTCGGCCACCCGAACGTCCCCGATGGCCTCGGCCAGCAGAGCGTCGCGCACCGTCGCACCGCCTCGTCCCGAAAGTCCGGCGCGCCGGATTGTCGCCTCGATCCCGGTGGCGACCGCCGCCTCCACGGGCCTCGTCAGCCAGCCGAAGAACGCACCCGCGGCGACCCGATGCACGGCCCCGTCTGGCGCGAGCAAACGGACGCGATGGCGCCCGCAGGCCACCACCCCGAAGAGGGGACCCTCGACGCCGCCCGCGCCCCCGACCCGCAACACCGCCGGCGCCTCGAGGCGTACCCGCCCGCGCCCGCGCCCGCCGGCCACCGGCGCCACGTCCGCGTACGTGAGCTCGAAGCCGAGGGTCGGGCCGCGCACCTCGATTCCGGACGCCACCGCCAGACCGGTCTCGAGCTCGGCCCGCCGGGCGGCCGGCCACCGGCAAGCCTCGATGTCGATCGGGTCGGTGGTCAGGGAGGGCCTCCCACCACGCGTCCGTCCCGCAGGTGCATCCGGCGCCAGACGGCGTGCGACCACGACGCCTCCGCCACGCGCGCCTCCGCCTCAGCCAGCCGGGCATAGTGGGAGCCCGGGCGCGCCAGCAAGGCGGCCGGGACGCCGTCCTCGACGATCTTGCCGCCGTCGAGCACGAGGACGCGCGGGAACCCTGCCGTCTCGGCGATGTCGTGGGTCACGCACAGGAGGGTCGCCGCCCCCCACCACCGACGCGCGCGCAGGAGCAGGGCGCTGCGCTGCGCCCGCGGGAGCCCGCGGAATGGCTCGTCGAGAATCGCGAGCCGCACGCCCGGGCGCAGAAGTCCCCGGCCGAAGCGCACGCGCTGACCCTCGCCGCCCGAGACCAGCGCTCCCGCTTCACCGAGCACCGTGCCGAGACCCTCGGGCAGACGCCCGACCACGTCGGCGAGGGCGGCCGCGTCGAGCGCGCCGTCGAGCCCGGCCGGTGGTTCCGACGACGGCCCCTCGGCGAGCCCGTAGGCGAGGTTCTCCGCCAGCGACCGATTCCACAGGTACACCGCTGGCTCGACCCACGCCGCTCGCCGGCGCAGGGCCCGGAGCCCGTCACCATCGAGGACGGCGCCGTCGACCCGGAGGACGCCCGTGGACGGGACCTGCCAGCCAAGCAACAGGCCCACCAGGCTCGACTTGCCCGCACCCGAGCTCCCCACGATCGCCACGTGCTCGCCGGGGCCGATGCCGAGCGCCTCGATCTCCAGGATCGAATGCCCCCCCGCGACCACGCGCAGATCGTCGATCCGGATCGAGGCGCCCCCTTGCACGGGCGCGTCCGCCGCCGCGGCGAGACCAGGGCCGGACAGCGGCAGGGGGTCGGCCTGGGCGTCGGCTCGTGCCTGGCCCCGGTCGGACGTCTCGTCGGGGGCTTCGAGCGCCTCGATGAGCCGCAACGTGAGGTTGCGCTGGGCCGGAATCCGCTGGACCAGCTTGCCGAGTTGCTGGCCGAGGGCCGGCAGCGAAAGCGCCCAGTAGACCACCAGCAACGCGCCTCCCGGATCGACCGGCGGCCCGGCCGAAAAGAAGCGCTCGAGCAGCCACACCACGAGCCCGAGCCCGACCAGCGCCTGCGCGGCCTCGGCCAGGAGCGCGCCACCGAGAGCACCGCGCGCCGCGCGCGTCCAGGGCCGCAGACGATCCCCGTGCTCTCGCGCCAGCGCCGGCTCCGCGCGGTGGGTCCGGGCGGCCACGAGACCGAGGAGCCCGTCGAGATGAAAGCGCCCGAGCGCGCTGGCATGGCTGCGCATCTGCAGATCCCGCTCGGCGACGAAGGGCGCCGCCAGCACGGGGATGACCAGCATCGACAGCGCGACCGCCAGGACCAGCGGGGCGCTGCGAGGCACGAGCCAGGCCAGAGCCCCGGCGATGAGTACGAGCTCGAGCGCGGTCCGCGCGACGTCCGCCACCAGCGCGGGAAGCTCACGCAGGCGATCGAGCTGGTGCGCGCGCGCCGCCAGATCGGAGACGGGGCGGGTCTGAAAATAACGATCGGCCAGCCGCGGAATCTTCCGCCCGAACTGCCAGCGCAGCCGCCCGTCGAGGCGCGTGCCAGCGGCGCAGAGCCCGCGCCCGAGCAGAAGCTCGAGGGCGCCGAGCGCGACCAGGAGGGCCAGCATCGCCACCAGCGGGAGCTCGACCGACACGGCGCCCGAGCCGACCCGCGCCAGACCGGTGAGCGCGGCGCCCAGCAGGCCACCTCCCCGACCGACGCCGAGATCGAACAGCGTCTGGAAGAGCAGGCCCTCGGCGACCGCGCCGACCGCCAGCAGCCCGACCCCCGCAGCGAGCGCGCTCCACAGCCAGGGCCCGTCGCGGGCGAGCAGTCGCGCCAGCGCGGCGCCCGGGCGCGCGGGCGGCTCCTCGACGGCGGCGCGCAGCTCGATCGGCAGCGCCGCGCGATCGGCCTCGTCGAGCCGAGCCGCCCCCGCCACGCGCAGCAGGACGGCGCCGCGGAGCCAGACCTGCGGCGTCCCGTCGGGCGCCGGTGGGGCGGGCCGGGCGATGGCGTGCAAGCTCGCCTCGCCGACCGGCGCCGCCGGAGCCCCCGGTGGCTCCTCCCTCCGTCCAGTGACCGGTGCGGCCGCCGCCAGCGCCTCGACCAGCCTCGTCGCTCCCGGTCCGGTCGCCACGGCCCTCGCCCCGACCAGGACCGCCACGGTGCGCGCGGCGGCATCGAGCGCCGCGATCGCGCTCCAGCCCGGCTCCGCCAGGGCCCGGGCTATCGGTGCGTCGGGATCGCTGACGCCGAGCGCGCGCAGCCGCCGGGCGAGCGGGCCGGTGAACCCCGCGCTCGCGGCCCAGGCCCGAAAGGCCTCTTCCGGGACCGCCATCTCGTGACGGTGGACGCTCTCGAGAAACGACGCGCGCCGCACCCAGCGCCGCCCGCGCGCCGGATCCATGACCTGCACGAGGGCGCCGTGAGCCCGCCAGGCCACCACGAAGTGGGTGAGGCCAGAAGGCGCCTTGACCAGCACGATCGCCGGCAGAGCCTCGGCCTCGGGGATGAGGAGGTGCTCGACCGGCAGCATGATCTGCTCTGCGTCGAGCCCGAGGCTGACCGCCAGCGTCTCCAGCCGATCGATCGACGTGCCGTCGACCGCAGTCTGACAAGCCTCGCGCAGCCGGCCGTAGCCGATCGGGACGCCGAAACCCTCGAGCAGGCTCGCCAGCGCCGCCGGCCCGCAATCCATCGCCGAGGTCTGGATCACCGGCGGGACGAGAAACCGCCGCCGGGGCTCATTCGGTTGCGACGACGGCAACGACGACATTCGTCACTCTAGATGCCCTACCCGAGCGATTGATGCAATCGGGGACGTGGCTCGCTGCCGCTCGCACGTCCCCGCGCCCCCCTCGCTCCGCCCGGCAAAGCCGCGACGTTCGCCTGTGCAGGCGGGAGGTGAACAAGATCCGTAGCGGCGCGGCCCCGGAGTGAACTGGGCCCCTCCCTGTCCCTCCCCCTTCGCGGGGCGAGGGGATTGAGAAGGAAGCGGGCTCGTTGGCAGGAGAGACACTTCTTGGAACGGCTCATGCCCCAGTGCCGCGTGGTCCATGCGGTGAATCGCAGGTTGGCTTTGCCAACCGGAGACCGCACCAGCAAAGCAGATCCGGGCCCGCCTCTCGTCGTCCCCGGGAGGGGCCCGCGGGGAGGGG
>CAZIOH010000054.1:0-42403 GCA_964540815.1 uncultured Myxococcales bacterium
CAGCGCGCGCAGCGCGAGAAAGTGACGCATCAGGGTCCACCAAAATTTGCGTTCCATACAAGGACTTCATCGGCGAGACGCTGGACCGCCATAGCTCGGCAGGACGCAAGCGCGGCCGGCCGGGCGAGGCTCGCGACATTCGTAACTTGGTTATCCCTTCCGCCTCACGAACAGCTCGGATCGTGAGATGTACCCCTCTTCTTGCGTGAAGACCGCGTCCCAGTATGCGAACCTGTGCTCATCTTTAACCTCCGCTGCCCCTCTTTGTGGTGCCGCCCGAACCCGGCGAGTGGTTCGCGACGCTCTCGAACACGGTCGGCCCCCCCTCAGCGTCGCGAGCACGGAAGGCGTGATCGGCAAGTGCCCGACGGCCTCCCTCGCTGCCTCGATCCGCATCAGGGCGCGGGCCACCCTGGACGTGATGGTGAACGTCGGAATCGATGCCCGAGGGGTTGGGTCATACGGCGGGTTCACGGCACTGAAGGCTGCCGATAATCTGCCGCCAAAATGCCGGTAACGCAGGGCGGCAGCGGTTCCGTTGCCAGGCAGTTGCCAGGGACGAAAGCCGATCGCGCGCCGAGCATGGCGAGCACTCGCTCGTCCGGATCGGCGATCGATTTCCGGCGGCGAGGACTCTATCGATGGAACGGGGAGCGGAGCGTCCTGCTCGGCTTCCACGTTCGCGGGCCTCGATCTCGGTGAGGTGGGCTCGGACGTGCGGCTTCCGGAGGGCACGCGTCTGTCGTGGGGGGCAGTACCACCACCCTACTGGAAAGGCAGAGCCTGCTTGACCTCGAGGTTAGGCAGCGGCAGGACCCCTTTGCGATCGAGACGCCACTTGTCCATGACCTGCACGGGTACGAGCAGGGTCACGCCCTTGCTCTTGAGGGTGGCCGCCAAGGCAGCATCCGAGTACCGGCCGGGACGCGAAAGGAACGCCGCGTAGAAGTTGTCCCAGTGAACCGGCAGATAAGCCTTGGGATTCGCCACCGGCAGGACGAGCTGCGCGATCGGGTTGCCACCCGCGCCGACCCACAGGTCGATGGAGGTGAGCCCGGCGTCCAGCATGGCCGCCTTCAAGTTCTCGAGCGGGGCGCCGTAGTCCACGCCGTCGATGACGATGGGCACGTCGAGATCGATGGCGCCCGCCGAGTTGGTGAACAACCAGCTGTAGGGTCCGTCGGCACCGTCGATGGTGAAGAGCAGGGCGCGGCCTCCCCCCCCGTTCGGGAAGTCCTCGCCCACGCCCGCGTGCAGACCTCCGGTCACGGGATCGGGCGTCGGGATCTTGGTGAGCTCGACCGGATTGTGCTGCTCCGGGTTGGTCGTATCGCCGCTGTGGTTCCAGCGGATGATCCGCAGGGTGACCCCCTCGGTGAGCGTCAGCCGTTCGCCCCCCAGCACCTCGGTGCAGCGCTCGGCGGGAATGCCCTGCGCGATCGCCTGGTAGCAGGTGGTCTTCGAGCCGATGATGGGCGCGCCCGTCAACGACGACCAGGTGGCCGTGTCGAACGAATGATCGAAGTGGCTGTGCCCGGTCAGGAGCAGATTCACCCTGGTCGGTCCCCCGAGCGCGGCGAGCACTTGCTTGACCAGGGCGACGTCGGGATTGTTCGGGGCCTTGGTGTTCTGCAGCCCACCGCCACCACCGTAGAAGTTGGCCTTGGGGATGCGGGTGACGTAGCCATCGATGATGAGGTTGAGGGGCCCGAGCTCCGCGAAGATATTCGTCACCGTCATCCACGTGAGATCGACGTGCGCCGGTCCCTTGCCGCAGGGGCCGGTGCTGCGGGTCGGATCGGTCGGACACGCGTCCAGGCAGTCGAGGACGCCGTCGCCATCGCCATCGGCGTCGGCCACGCCGCAGCCACAGACGCCGGGCTCGACCTTGGCGGGATCGGCCGGACAGGGATCGACGCAGTCGGGGGTATGGTCCGCGTCGGTATCGACGTCCGACTCGAAGCAGCCACACGCTCCCGGAGCCGACTTTCCTGGGTCCGAGGGACACAGGTCCTTGCAGTCGGCCGTGCCATCACCGTCGGTGTCCGTATCTGGGGTGCCGCAGTCGCACACGCCGGGCTCGCGCTTGAGGGGATCCGCGTCGCACAAGTCTCCCTGGCACGTGGCGATGCCATCGCCATCCTCGTCCACGTCGGCGACGCCGCAGCCGCACTGTCCAGGCGCGACCTTGTGCAGGTCGGCGGGGCAGCCGTCCCGGCAGTCGGCGACACCGTCGCCATCGCTGTCCTGGTCCGGGAGGCCACAGCCGCACGCGCCGATGGCCACCTTGTACGGGTCTTCGGGACAAAGGTCGTGGCAGTCGGGGGTGCCGTCGCCGTCTCGATCGAGGTCGGTGACGCCGCAACCGCACACGCCGGGTTCCATCTTGAGGGCGTCAGCCGGGCAGGCATCCTGGCAGTCGGGAACGCCATCGAGATCGCTGTCGCGATCGGAGACACCACAGCCGCACCGTCCACCCTGTCGTTTCGCGGGATCGAGGGGGCAGAGGTCATTGCAGTCCGGAACGCCGTCGCCGTCCGAGTCAGAGTCGGGGGTACCGCATCCACACACGCCCGGGCCGAGCTTCGTGGCATCTTTCGGGCACCCATCCAGGCAGTCCAGCACCCCGTCACCGTCGCTGTCCGCGTCGCTCACCCCGCAGCCGCAGGTGCCAGCGAGGCGCTTGGACGCGTCGAGCGGACATTCGTCGACGCAATCGGCCGCCCCATCTCCGTCCGTGTCCAGGTCGGGCACGCCGCAGCCGCAGGTGCCCGCTCCGATCTTGGCGCCATCGTTCAAACAGGCGTCGTTGCAGTCGAGGACACCATCGCCGTCGCTGTCGATGTCGGCCACGCCACAGCCACACACGCCAGGTGCGAGCTTGATGGCGTCGGACGGGCACCCGTCCACGCAGTCCGGCGTTCCATCACCGTCACCATCGCGCTCGGAGACGCCGCACCCGCATACCCCGGGGGCCAGCTTGGCTGGGTCGGTGGGACAGCCGTCGATGGCGTCGCAGCGCCCATCCCCGTCGGAGTCGGGGAGCGCCACGTTGGCGCAAACCCCGGTCGCCGACGAGCACTGCCCGGCGACGTGGCAGGTATCCACGGGCGCACAGAGGACCCCGAGGCACTCGCACGCGTCCCCGACTCCGTCGCCGTCGCTGTCGAGCTGAGGCGCTGCCGGGGCGGGGGCGCAGTCCACTTCCTGGGGGTCGCAGCCGTCTCGGTCGGCATCACAGCCGGAGGGAGTCACGCGCGCCGGTTGCTCCTCGCGCTCGGGAGCCGCGCCGGGGTTGGGCACCGTCGGGCAGTTGTCCTCCCAGTCGAGGACCCCGTCGCCGTCGCCGTCCACCGCCTGTCGTTCGATGCGGAACTTGATCGGAAGAACGTCGCCCTTCATCAGGGCCAAGACCCCATCGGTCTGCCAGGCCTTCTTCGCGGCCACCGTGGCCGCGACGCGGACGTCTGCCACGCCGAGCTCCCTGCCGCCGATCGTGACCTGCACCCGGTAGGACTGCCCGGGATCGAGATCGTAGCGGCCGGTCTGCCAGCGCACGATGTAGAGCTCGCGCCGGGGTTGCTGGCGCACGCGCTCGTCGGTGAGCGTGGAGAACGTGGCGAGCGGCGACAGCACGGAGCCAGTGACGGGGTCCACCCGGTCGATGTGAACGGTCGGCCTGAGCCCGGAGGCGAATGGGCCGGCGAACACCCGCGGCGGATTCATGCCGAGCGGCGCCAGGAAGACGAACCCAGACTGACCGCCGCGATCCCCAGCGTCCTGGCCTTCTCCGTTCGGCGGCGCGGCCGCCAGCTGCGCGGCCGAACGGGATATCACCGGATCGCGCTCGACGCAGCCGAGCCCGATCAAGGAGAGCCAGCCCAAGGCCCACCCCAGACGAACGGTACCTCGTGACCAAACCATACCAACCTCCCTTTCAGACCAGCGTTCGTGCCGCCAGACTCCTCGTCATACCGAACCTAACATGAACGGGAGCCTCCCACCTCTGCCGGCGCGACCTCTTCCATCCGTCGGCCTGTCGAATCGATCAGAACGCTTCGTCGCCCTTGAGGAAGATTCCCCACCGGTCGGGCGCGAAGCCCGCGTCGAGGCGCAGCCGAGCCAGCCGATCGGGTGGCAGCCCCTAGTGGAGCCCGAATCCTGATGGACGGGCAAACAGTCGTGTCTGATCTCGGCCGAATGGAGGCGAAAGTATTCGTCCCCCGCCCGAGCTGCTGGTCCGGCTTGCGAAAGAACGCCTACAGGGTGTCCGCGGTCATCGCGGGTGCCCGATTGCTACCGCCGCTCGAGCTGCCGGTCCGCCGACGGTCTCCACGATGCCGGCCCGCTGCACGAACGGCCGCCTCGAGCGTTCGGAAAGGTCGGGCCACGGCCCCGGTCAGCTTCCGGGCGGGGAAGATCTCGAAGTGGACTGGCGTACCCTTTCAGCTCCATTCGCGGGAGCCGCTCAGCACTCGGGACATCGACATCGCGATCCCAACTTTCGCCGATGTGCCGCGGGAGGCGCTGGAGTTGGCTGGGTTCGTCTACGAGGAACGCTTTCCGAACAGCGACAATTGACGCGCTCCGGGACCGGGGATCGATCTCGAGGTAGCGGCCCCGGGGCCAGTACGGCAGGACCCGCAGGATCTCATCCAGGTGGTGGAATGGGTCGAGGCGTAGGCTCATGTCGTCGAGCACCCGCAGCAGCTCCGCCTCTTGGTTGAGGGCGTACCCCAGCGCCTTGGTCGCAAGGTTGCGACCCTCAGCGACCTCGCGTGCGCTGCGCGCCAGTCAAAGAAGATGGTCATCAGGGGGCGGACGTGTTGTTCGCGGAGCGCCTGGCCTGCGTCGTAGACGTTGCTCGCGTCCGCCTGGAGATATCCCGCGAATTCTCCGATTGGAGTCGACGACCTCTGTAAAGAAGTGCGCCTTCTTGCATGCCTGACGCCGGCCGTCCGGCGTTGCCTTCTCCGGCTGTATCAGCGTACCGTTGGCGTCCGTTAGAAAAATGACCTGCGCGTTCGCGATCGCGTCCGACCACATCGCCTGCACGATGGTCGCGCCGAGAGCGGAAACAGAGTCTCAGGGCTCGGCACCGTGGCCACCGTCGAGCTGCCGCCTTACTGACCTCGCAGCGCGCCATCCGCTTGATCAACCGCCAACTCGTACCTCGAGGGTCGTGGCCATATCAACCGCCCGCAGGACGCGAACGAAGGTCGGCGGCGCTGGAGCCCCCGCCTTCCGGAGCCGCCTATCCATCCGGCTCTCCCGCGCCCCGCTCTGGATTGCGAACCAGGTCGTCGACCGCGTTCACCTCAAGGTGCCGATCGCGTATCGAGGGCGGTACAGCGCCTGCGCCTGCGCGCCGCGGCGACCGAGCGGCTCGCGGCGGCTGCGCCCCCCTCTTGGTCGCCACGCTCGCCCTCGTCGCCCTCGTCGCCATGGCGGCGTGGTCGTACCAGTCGGTTCTCACCTCGAGAGGGAAGGCGGGCGGGCGTGCCTGCGCTCACTTCAAGGCGATCTTCTGAACGCCCCAGTATCCGCTCGACAGGAACAGGGTGTCGCCCTGGCGTGAAACCCCGTTGGCCGACCAGCCGAGGGTGCGCACGAACTGCCCGAACACGGGGGCCTGCCCGTCCATGAGCTGGTAGATGTCGACCCCGGCGCTATCCCAGCCAGACTGCACGATCGCGCGGTCGCCCTGTACATCGAGCAGCCAGCCCCAGCCCTTGCTGCTGGTCGAGGCTCGGTCGACGGGCTTGCTGGGATCGCCGAGGTCGAGGGCGTGCAGCTTCACCGTCGAGCCCGCGCCGCCCGTGCTCGGATCGGCATAGGTCTGCGCCGACATGTATGCGACATTGCCGCGCACGAAGGTCGTTCCGGGCCAGCCGTCGAGCGGCGTCGTCGAGACCAGCTGCGCAGTGTCGCCGTTCACCTGGACCACGTTGAAGTCGTCCTTGGTGTCGGTCCCGTCCCAGCGGTAGTCGACGGTGTAAAGCAGGCTGGGATCCGTGGCCGAGCCCCCGACGATCAGTCCCGGGATGTTGACCTTGGCGGCCACCTTGGGGTGCGAGCGGTCGGTGAGATCGATGCGATCGGCGTAGTAGCGGACGGTCGAGCCGGTCGTGCTGCCAGCATCGCTCGACAGGTCCTGCCACTCGTAGTGGCCGGTGTACAGGACGTTCCCCGCGACCTGCATGTTGCCCCACCAGGCCCGGGCGTCGTTGACGATGGTGAGCGAGGCCAGCGTCGGCGCGTCGGGCGCCGTCAGATCGGCGATCCACAGGGCGCTGTTGCTGTCGACGTACATCCCGCTCGCGTCGTAGACCGGCGCCCAGCGTCGGAACGCGAGGGCGTTCCCTGCAACCTGGGCGACCGTGCTGCCCCAGTACCAGTCGTAGTTACCGCAGCCCCCCCAGCCCCAGCCATAGTACCCCCAGCCGTCCACGGGGAGCCGCACCTTGCCGCGCAGCTGAATACCGTTCGACAGATCCACCACCTGGATCTGCTCGGCGCGACCGGTGCAGGACGAGGCGCCGCCGCCGCCGACAGCGATAGGGGCCGAAACGCCGTTGACGGCCCCACCGGAGGCATCCGTGGGACGGCCATTTGCGTCGCAGGCCACCTGCACCCGCACGTCGGTCACGACGTAGGCCAGGCTGCCGTTCATGAAGACCTGGGCGTTGACCCCCTCGATCCGCACCGACGGGATGTCGCCCGCGTCGGTGGTCTCCTCGGCGTTGGCGATGGGGACGAGGCGCACCTCCGACCAGGACTGATCGTTGTCGAACCAGTCGCTCGAGATCTCGGCGATGTTCGTTCCTTGGGGCTGGGCGGTGATGACGTTGCGGGCGAGGGTCAGCTCGTTGGTCACCACGGGCGCGGCGTGGCTGCTGTAGTCGACCACCGCCAGCGACAGATCCGACAGCGACACCAGCCGGTTCTGCACAAAGATGCCGCGCTCGACCCAGCCGCGGGTGTGGGCTGCCCCGCCGGTGGTGATGCTGGAGGCGGTGAAGTCGATGAGCTGCAGCCCATCGTTGTACTGCTGGCTGCCACTGTCCCAGCCCGAGAACGGCAGCACCACCAGGCCCTGCGTGGCGTCCATGGTGAAGGCCTTGAAGGTTCCGGCCGCCGGAGTCCAGGCCCACCCCTGACCGAAGGTCGACGTCCCGAGCAGCTTGGGCGAGGCAGGGGTCGTGACATCGAGGTACTTGAGGGACACCGCCGTGCTGTACACCTGGGCCGTGCTGGTGGTGTCGCTACCGAGCGCGAACAGGCGAAGCCCGGGCGCGGGCAAGATGTTCCAGACGTTGCCGGGAATGGTCAGGGTGCCGGCGAGGGCGGGCGCCTTGGAGTTGCTGAGATCGTAGACCTGAAACGGCGTCGTCTGGTTGATGCCGGAGCCGTAGAAGACGTTCGAGCTCGGCGAGAGGTAGAGCCGGTTGCTGTCGAAGCGCGCGGCCGGAGCCCATCCGGCAGGGGGAATGGTCAGCTCGGCCGAGAGCACCGGCGCGTCCGGGTTGCTGAAGTCGGCGATCGAGAGGACATAGCTCGAGGTGTCGCTGCAGTAGCTGCCGTAGAACTGGTAGGTCGCGAGGCACCCGATCACCCGCGCCGTCTTTCCGTCGGAGAAATCCAGGTTCCAGCGCCCGTTGTCGGCGCCCCACCCTTGCGCCTCGCCGTTCACCAGGAGCGATCCCCGCTGGACGATCTTCCCGGCGGGGTCGGAGATGTCGAGGTAGAGGAGCTCGGTCCGCGACGTGACGACTGGCGTGCTGTCGACCGAGCCGTCCTGCGCCGTGGCGCTCCCGCTCCGCGACGACGACACGGGAACCGCCACGCCTGCTCCCTTTCCGCTGGTGGCGCCCGCGTCCGGGGAGGAGGGCAAGACCGTGGCGTCGTGGGCGAGCAGGATCGAGGTGGGTGTGACGTTGAAGATGCCGGTGTATCCGGGAAACTCGACCTTCCCGACGGAGGCGACGGTGTTGTTGGCGAAGCTGACCGACGAGACGATCACGGTCTCGGTGCTGGCGGACACGCCGAGGGTGTCCCAGCCGTAAGACCAGCCGTAGTCCTCGCTGACCGCGTAGATCACGTCGCCCACCACCCGGTCGTCGCGCACCCAGCCGCCGAGCTTGGCCTCGCCAAGGACCCGGATGTTGGCCGGATCGCTGGCGTCGAGGCCGCGCACGATCGATCCGTGGAACGGAGTGCCGTCTTCGAGCTGCCCGTACCAGTCGGCGACGACCACGGTCGCGATCCCGTTGCGCACGATCATGTCGACCGGCGTGCCGTAGATGGGCGAGCGCCCGATCAGCGCCGGGTGGTCGACGTCGGTGACGTCGAAGACCATGAATCCCCGGTAGCCGTTCAGGTAGTAGAGCCGGGTGCCTTCGAGTCGGTAGAGGTCGGTCTCCTCGACGGTACGCGTCGGGGCCGCAGTCGTGCCCGTCCCTGGAGTCGACGCCGCTGGCGTCGCGCCGGCGGCGGCATTGGAGGCGGTGCCAATCGCGTTTCCGCCGCGATTCCCCAGCGAGTTGCCAAGCGGCGGAGCGGAGACGAAGTCCGTCTGGCCGACCTTGCGGGCCGTCGCGCTCGAGCTGCAGGCCGCCGCGGTGAGGGCGGAGATCAGCGCCAGGCTCGAGAGGCTGGCGAGGTGCGTGAGGGAGCTTCGACCCGGGGCGGGTCGCCGACGGTTGGCGATGGGCATGCAAGGCCGAGAAGCAAGTCGAGTGCCAGTCCAATGTCGGTGGCGGAAGGTGGGTGGACGCGGTTTCGGCCCGCCAAGCCCGCCAATCCTGCGCACTCGGACCCTTGGCGCGTCAACGTTCTGGGCGGGGGTCTCAAGTTTTCGATGGGGCGGGGGACAGCCCCGTCGCAGTCGGACCACGGGAGCGGACTCCCCGGTCGAGGGGGATGAGGCCGGGGCCGCGAGCTCGGGCTCGCCCATCGTAAAGGCTAAACTGAAGTCCGCAGCCTCTGGCTGGTTTACGTGGTGTCCGCGCTCGGCGCCGCCTTCGGGAATCTGTTCAAGGTGGGGTACGTCGCCGCCATCCCGAACGTGGTCGAGCTCGGCCGGGCCAACGGGTCGCTCCAGGCGCTGGTGTACGTGCTTGGGCCGCTCACGGCTGGGGCGCTGGCGACGCGCCTCGGGGTGGCAACGACACTGGTGTTCGATGCGGCGTCGTTCGGGATTTCGGCGCTGACCCTTTCACTCGTGCGCTCTTGCCGCGAAGGCGGCGGCGATCGCGAAGGTCGTGATGCCCCCGGGGAAGCGGAGAATGGGCCGACGGGGCTGAGCCCAGGCGCGTTGCTGGCGGGCGTGCGCCTTCTGCTCCGGCAGCGCGTCTTGCGGACGGCGCTGGCGCTCGCCGCGGTGGTGGCAGCGGTCGGAGCACCCAGGCTCCTGCGGGCCCGCCGGGACGATGGCGCGGACGGAAGCGGAGGTGGAGGCGGCGGCGCTCATGGCGGCGGAGGCGGCGTGTTGCTCGGGACGGGCATTCAGGCCCTCGGGCTGCTGGTGGCGGCCAGTGTTCGGGGCGTGGGGACCACCGCATTCGGGGCGGGCCTGTGGGCCATGGGGCTCACAGTCCGGGCCGTGCCCTATCAGGGCTTGCGGCAAGCCCTGACGCCCGACCCCCTCTTCGGCCGGGTCACGGCCGCCAGCATGACCATCACCTTCGCGTCGCCAGCGCGGGCGCGCCGATCGTCACCCGATTGGACGCCGCCTTCGGAGCCGCGCGCACCCTCGTGCGGCTGGCCTCGGCGCTCGCGGCCGTGGTGGTGGCAGGCCTCTTCACCCCGCTCGGTCGGCAATTCGGGCGGGCCGCTCCTCATCCCACAGCGATGCAGTCTGACGAGGTCTGCCGACAGGCCAGCCACGCTGGGCGTTCGATAGAAACGAAGCCCAAGGCGGCGCGGTGTCGGCCCGTGTTCAGTGGACGCCGATCGTCAAGGCGAACGGCGGCCTTGCGTCGAGCCCGCCGACGTGAGGAATCGAAATCTCCGCGGTTCCCAGGGCCCTGGCCAGAAATCGATATAGCTGCCGGGGACCTCCTGGGTTGTAAGGGGGCGGGTCTGTCGCGCCCAAAAACGTGACGGCGGTCGAAGACAGGACCGGATCACCGTACTGCCCGGGACCGATCGTGAAGACGAAGTCGCCGTAGAGTGCATGCTCGAGCGCGACCAGCAACGTGGAGCGGTGTCGCTCGTAGGTCGACGCGAACAGGACGCCTCCGATGGTGGCCAGCGCCATGGCCGTCGCGTCGTGCACCACGACATGGGCCCAGCCAAAGGCCACGCCGCTCGCCAGCACGCGGACGGGGTCCCCATACGGTCGACGGATGCATCCATTGGCTGACCGGGGGGCCATTCCTTGCGATCTACCGAGAGCTCGGAATCATTCCCCCGGTCGCCGTGCACCCGATTCGGCGTTTCGCGACCTACCGGAATGTTCAGGACGGATTGGAAATCGAAGTGACGGATGACCTGGAGCAGCTGGGCCAGGTGCTGAAGCGGCTTGGCTCAGATGACGCCCAGGAGATCGATCGAATGATCGCCGGGGCTCGCGCGGTCGCGGAGATGGATCCCGGGCTCGAGACGCCACCTGAGCTGGCCACCTTGCGTCAGCGGATGAGTCGCCTTTGGGACCTGCGAGAGCACGTGGGGGACGTCGCGCATTTCAGACACTCGGTTGCCGACTGGGCTCGGAGCCAGTTGAAGAGCCAGCGCCTTCGACGGTTCGTAACGCACCTGGCCCCGGAAGAATCGCCGGCGCTGGTTCTTCTCTTCATGCTCGGATATCTCGGGCGGGGGTGGCTGTCGCGTCCGATTGGAGGTACCGCGCGCTTTCGTGACGCCCTGGTTGCCAGCTATCAGGCGTCAGGGGGCGAGACCCGCATCGATACGACGGTGGAGGAGATCCTGGTCGAGAACAATCGCGCCACCGGGGTCAGGACCACCGACGGCACCATCGTGGATGCCGACGTGGTGGTCTCGACCTCGAGCGGTCCCGAGACGGTCTTGCGCTTGCTCGCGGGGCGTTACGGCGCGGAGGCGACCAGGCTCCGTCTCGAGAAATGGAAGATGTTCTCCCCGATCCTCCTCGTGAGCTATGGGGTCGACCAACCCATGTCGGAAGCGCCCGGCACGTTGGTGCTGGATGGCCTGCCACCCTTGCAAGTGGGTGGTCGCGAGGACGCCGGGCTCACGGTACGAATCTTCAATGACGAACCCGCCGTCGCGCCGTCCGGGCACACCGTGGTGCAGGTCCTGGCCCAAACGGACTACGCGTTCTGGGCGACCCGCGGGACGGGCTACGGCGCGGCCAAGGAAGCCGCGGCGGCGACTTTGCTGAGCAGCCTGGAATCGGTCCTGCCCGGTCTGCGACAGTCGGTTCGGATGACGGACGTCGCGACACCCCTCACCTTCTGGCGAAACGCCCGGTCCTGGCGCGGCGCCTTCGAAGGCTGGCTTCCCACGGCCGAGTCCTTCTTCGGCCACGTCGACAAGACCCTTCCGGGACTGAACGCCTTCTTCATGGCTGGCCAATGGGTCGAGCCTGGCGGTGGCGTGCCGAGCGCGCTCTTGTCGGGGCGCCACGCGGTTCAGATCGCCTGCAAGGAAGTCGGTCGCGCCTTTGCGTCGCCGACCGGGGTCTGATGGATGAGCTGGCAATGTCACGACAAAGACGGGGCCCTGGAGGAGACACCCTCAGTGCCCTCGCCGGATCTCGGGTGGATGAAAGCGGATCTCGAACGTGTGCTCGATGCGGTCGTGGCAAGCGATGGCGCCGGTCTGCAGGTCGACCTTCTCGGGGACCGGGGTGCTCCGGAGTTGATAGACGGCGTGGTAGCCCCGCTCGGCCAGAATGTCCAGCAGCATGTCGATGGTGATCGGGTCCTCGAAGAGAGCGCTATCGGTCCTGAAGACGCACCGACCGGCCAGTGCGTGCCGCACGACGACCGGGACGACCTGCGCCTCGATCAAGGCGGCGACTTCCTTGAACACCGGCGCGGCGGCGTGCTCGTAGGAGTCGAGGCGACGCACCAGTTCCTGGCGGGCGTACAGCGTCAACTCGGACACGAGGGGGATGTGGTGGATGATGTCGAAGGTGGCGTGTCCCAGCTCGAGCGAGCTTTGGTACTGGAACTCGGCGTTTATGCTCTTCTCCACCTCGCCGAGCGGCGCGTCGGCGTTGACGAAGTGATAGTGAAAATGCCTTCGCAGGCTGGTCAGCGCCTCGTAGGTCAGCTCCTTGAATGTCCGGTAGCGGTTCCGCGCGAGCACCTCGTCGATGTCGGTGGGACGGAGCTCGACCCGTTCGCCCACGCCCGTCCGGCGTACGGTCTCGTTGTGGGCCAGGATTGCGCGGCCGCGGCTCAGTTGCCGCTCGACCGAGGTTTGCTCGCCCACGAACAGCACGGTGATGCGAAAGATGGGACGGCGAAACCGCTTGCCGATCGAGGTGCCCCAGTACACGGCGCGCAGCTGCATGATCTGATCGTGCAACAGCTTGACGGCCTCGGCCTGAACCTTGGTGCGGGGGAACCCGTCGACGACACAGCCCGTCTGGTAGGCCGGATCGAGCAGTTCGCGCAACAGCACCTCGATCACCTCCCGATCGCCGACGAACTGCCCGCGATCTTTCAGCGCGCGCATCTCGGGCGTGTCCAGCAAGTCGCTCACCACGATGGGCGCCGCGGTCAGGCCGCGCTCGCGCAGGATGAACGGCGTGTTGGTTCCCTTGCCCGAACCAGGCGCGCCGCCGAGCCACATGATCTCCTTGGGGAAGACCATGTTCTCGAGGCCGCGCTCCTGGACCAGGAGATTCCACACCTGGCCGAAGATCAGCGGCGCGTCCTTGATTTCGAGCTCGGGGGTGGAGACGCGGGCGCCGCCACCATCCGTGGGATCTGCTGGCGAAGGTTCAGGGTCGGCCATGGGAGGATCAGATTAATGAATCGGGCCGGCCTCGGGTCGGAAAATCCGCGCCGACTGCGCCGTCGACATTCGAGCCTCCGGACCTGGGACCCGGGCGAAGCTTCTTCGACTGGGGCAGGTTGGATGCGCCGGCCTCCGAGGCTCCGGTTCAATCCCGACCCACCCCGGTGGCGACCGCTGGTTTCGAGGGCGTGAGCTCGACCGGGGCTGGCGGCTCGGGCGGCGTCCCGTTCGGGCGTCGGTGCGGGGTCTGCTGGAGCTGCGCCTGCGCGAGATTCGAGCTCTCGGATTGACACGTTCGTCTCGGCGGTCCAAAGGCATTGCCGGGGCTTCGATTCGTTCAACTGACACGATCCTGACTGACACGGTCATGATTGCTCCAGCGGGCGAATGTCCGCGCCCTTTCGCTGGATCACGAAGGGGATGGCATCCATCCGGAAGCCGGACACGCCGAGCTCGAGCCAGAAGCCCATCACCTTGCGGATCTCGGCCAGGACCATCGGATTGCTGGTGTTGAGATCTGGCTGAAAATCGTAGAAGCGGTGAAAGTAGTATTCGCCGGCCACCGTGTCGAAGGTCCAGGTCGACTTCTGCACGCCGGGGAACACCATCCCCTTGTTCGCGTCCTTGGGTTTGGTCTTCGACACAATCGCGCACGCCCAGCCGCGCAAGGGGCGGGACCGGCGGATCCGCCGCCTCGGAGAGTACGGTCCTCGGATCGGGCCCTGTGCGCGGGGACGAGACCCGATCCATCGAGGGCGCGGCGGTCAGGGTGACGACCGCCGCTCGCACGGTGGCGGACCGCTTCAAGTACCGGAACAAAATTGGGCTCGACGTGGCGCGCCCAAAGCGAGCCGTCGCCGAACACGCCGGGCACGCCGGCGAAGCGGTGGTCCGGGTCGGGCAGTCCCATGATCTCCGCAATCAGTCGGAGAAGGACGCTGGGGCCGACGTGCACGAGACTTCGACGACGGGGCTCGGCGTCGGCGTGCTGGTCTTCCATGACCTTAACCCAAGGCTTCTCCTCGAGCTCAAGGCCAATCGCTACGAGCTCGAAGGCGGCGACAGGAGCTCTCGGCTCAGCCGACGCTGACGTTCGCACGGGCCACCCGGCCCGGGAGGGCCCGCGCGCGCCTGCGTGCTCGGGTCCCGCTACTTCGCGAGGTACGTGGTCATTGGCGGGACGACGCCGTGGCGCTCCATGGCCGCTGCGACCTCGGGCGGGGGCGAGGCCATCATCGCCTGCATGCCCGCCATGTCGTGGACGTCGGCGGTGATGGCGATCATCTTGCTCCCGTCGGCGGCGACGTGGTCCTGAACGTTGGTGGCGTATTTGCCGATGAGGGCTGCCCGCTCGGCCTTGCCCTTGAGCCACTTCTCGACATCGACGACCGGATGCGCCGAGAGTCTTGGCGTGAATGCTTGCACTCTCGCAGGGGCCGAGTATCGCCGCGAGGAGGACGATATGCAATGGGCGGCGGGGGACATGACCCCCGCTGGGACCCGAGTCTTCCTGATGCCTCGACGCCCAGATCGTCGCCGAGCGCCTGACGACCAACCCCACGCGCCTCCACCGATCACGTCAGCACCACGAGCCGCCGCCGGAGACTTGACCGCCGCGAGCAGGGTGCCGACATGGGCGGCTCGCAAGAGCAGCAGGCAAAAACTTCAGGAGGTCGCCCTGGCTGTTCCCGTAGGCCCCAGAGGCCAACGTGTAGGTCAAGACCTGGTGATTCGTCTGGAAATGTCCACCCGCCATGCGGGTCGTATCCGAGGGCGACTTCGAGATCCGGGTGTGCACACCGACACGGATGTCATCGAAGCCTGCCCGCAACGCTGATACTCCTTTGCCCTCGCAGGGAAATGGAATCCGCCAGCCCGCCAAGAAGTCCACGCTCTTCCAGTGATCTCGGGCGTGGGCTCGGTCCGGCGCCTCTTCGTGTCACGCGGGAGCCACGTGGTAGGCTGACGATCTTGCTCGCTTCGATTGCGCGGATCGCCAGCGTGCCGTCTCTTCGGCGGTTCGGGTGGCCACGCACCTCTCCCCGTCGGCCGAACCGCCTGGTGTCTGCGGTCCGGTCTCTTTCATGGGGGTTTGTCATGCTCCTGGCAAAGTTCGTCGCGGCCACCTCATTGATCGCCGCATTTTGTGGGGGTGTGGCGTGTCGGACGGATGGCTCCCACGCGAGAGGCGGAACGGTTGGCAGCGGCGGCGCGTCGTCGGGTGGCGCCACCGGCGAAGCCGGTGGGGCGTCGAGCGGGAACGGCGGTGGTGGTCGAGTCGGGAGTGGCGGTGATACGGGCACCGGCGGAGCTTCGACCAGCGGCAGCGGCGGCGCCACCGGAGCTGGGGGTCTTTCAGCAGAGGGCGGCCCCAAGGCCAGCGGCGGCGCGATGGTCGATGGTGGCTCCTCCGGCGCAACCGGTGGGGCCAGCCCGAACGGTGCGGGGCCTGGCGGGACCACGGCGACTGGAGGAGCCAATGGAACGGGAGGGGCAAACGCGGCAGGCGGCACGGGCGGTGGAACGAGCACACTGGTTCAGCCCATCGCGCGCACCAGCGGGAAGTACGTTCTCGAATTCGGCGACATCTTCTTCGAAGTCGATTCCCTGGTCGGGGCGCGCGTGATCACCCTGACGCTCGCAGGCGCTCCCAACCTCTTGACGGGAACGGCGCAGGATGCCGTCAACTACGGCTCCACGTTCCGCGTCAGCCCCCAGAGCGCCTGGCCAGGCACCTGGCCGCCACCGCCCGAGATCGATACCAGCGCCTACAGCCTGACCGTCTCCGGTCAGACCATGGTGGGGACGAGCCCGAACGCCGCGTCGATCGGCGCCACGGTCACGAAGAAGTTCACTGCGGGCCTGAGCAACCAAAGCATCGTTGCGGAGTACAGGATCCTGAGCACGGCCAGCGGGAAGAGTGTGGCCCCCTGGGAGGATACGCGGGTCTTCCCAGGTGGCCTGACGTTCTACCCGACGGGCGATCTCGCGCCGACCGGAGGGACGTTCCCGCTCCCGACCACCCAGACCTCCTTCGGCTGCACCTGGTTCCAGTATCCTGCAAGCGTCCGCGCATCTGCGCGCCTGATCGCCGATGGCAAGGAAGGCTGGATCGCGCACCTCACCTCTGGCGGCACCGTCTTGGTCAAGAAATACCCCGACATCGCGTCGACGGCGCACGCACCGGGCGAGGGCGAGGTTTCTATCTACGTCGATGGCGGGGGCAAGTTCATCGAGATCGAAACCCAGGGCGCCTACGCGGCGTTGCCCTCGGGCCAGTCCGTGACCTGGACGACCACCTGGTACGTGCGCAAGCTTCCCACCGGGATCAGCGCCACCCCGAACCAGGCCCTCGTCGACTGGGTTCGGGGCGTGATCCAGCAGTAGCGCCCTGCACGAGCGACCGTCGCTCCGTTTGCGACCGCTCACCCGTCATCGACGGAGTCTTCCGTGAAGCCGGTCGTCGTTGATTCGCACCCACCTCGAGCCCATGTCGGTCGAACGGAAGAGGCCGCGGCGTTTGAGCACGACGCCCGCCAGGGAGTCGATGAGGGCAACGACTCTTCCCGACCGGGAGCCGCGGGATTCGATGGAGGCGGCGCTCTACAGCGCCTCCGGCATCCCGCAGCCGGCCGTTCCGCCGGGCGCCCCGCTGGTGAAGCACGTCGGCAGCGTCAACGTCATCCGGCTCGGCGGGCGGACCCTCGCCTCGCAGGAAAACGGTGACCGATGGTGGGAGATCGATCCCGGTGGCGGGGACCGTCACCCACGAAGGCTCACCGCCCGGACCGCCACGCTGATCGCCGACGACCCGATGGACCCGAGGTGCCAGACACGTCCGGAACCCGGCGCGACGGCTGGTTCCAGAGCTGTCGCGAACCCTTCGGCGCGCGACCCCAGTCGGACGAGGATGTCGCGGAGGATGGCCTTCCGTTGGAGATCTCCCTCGAATGGGCCTTGAATCCGTCGTCGTGGCGGTCCCGAAGTTGCTAGGTTCAAGGACCATGCGCAGCTCTCGGGCGTTCTCCCTCTTCGGCTGGTCGGCGCTCATCGCAAGTGGTTGCTCTGGCGGTTCGAACGCGGTCGGCGTCGGCGCCGGCGGCGGCGGCGCTCCGAAGGGATCCGGCGGAGCCGTCGGAGGCGGGACTGGGGGAGCCGGGGCCGGCGGGCTCGGCGGTGCCGCGGGGACAGGAGGCGGCGGACACGGGGCTGGCGGGGTGGTGGGAATGGCCTCGGGGGGCGTGGGAGGAGCTGCGGGAGCGGGTGGCGGTGGGCTCGGCGGCGGCTCGGGCAGTGGCGCGGCAGGCGCCGGTGGAGCGGGGACAGGGGGGACGACTCTGCTGTGCCCGTCGCGAACCGTGCCACCTCGGCCGCCCACCAACAGCGATCCTTCGACGAACCAGGCACGGGCGGAGGCCATCCAGCTCTTCGTCCTCGACGCCCTCGTGGGCCAGTACGTCCGAGGCGACGTGCTCGTCTATCGCGGCACGACCCGCGCCAACTTCACCGTCCAGACACCCGCTGGCTACGATCCGATTCCAGGTCGGTCGATCGCCCGGGGCTCTGCCCTTGCGCGGCTCGACTACCGGCGCACGTCGTCGAGCGACTACCTGCCGCCGTTCGCGCCCGACGGTGCGAGCACCACGACGGCCGTCCTCCTGATCCATGGCGTGAGCGACGGCAGCTACACCGTCTGGGGCCAACTCGACAGCCAGCCGACGCAGACGCTCGCCGCCTCGATAGGCACGCGCGATAGCGACAACGTCTTCCTCACGTCGTGCGCCGGATGCGTGCCCAGCCTTTGGAGCCGGCCGACGTCGATCAGCTTCGACGCGGCCGTCGCGAGCAAGATTTCCGTCTACAGCGGCAACCTCGGCTACGCCGACGCGCCGACGCTCCTCTCGGCGGCGGCCGACCTCCAGGTCATCTCGCCGTGCGACGTGACACTGGACGAGATCAAGGCCCTCGATGGCGCGACCGGACCGAACGAGTTTGCCGAGGATATCGCCCTTCAGAGCTTCGTGTCCGAGGGCAACGAGATCGTGTGGCATCGCAAAGGCGCGACGACCTTGCGCTCCCCGTCGCCGATGTTCACCGACTGCGACGGGCTGGACCTCCTCTACACCATCGACCTCTACGTCAACGTGAACGATCTCGGCGACTACGGGGTCCGCAACTACGGCAACGAGATGCTGCTCACACGGTGCCCCTGACGGGGTCGGGTGCCGCGGCCACCCCCACCGACCGGCTGGCGATGTTCTTGCGGCCCTCGATCTCATCGGCGTGCTTCGACGAGACGGAAGAAACCCCGTGGCCGACTCAGGCGAGCCGCAATCCGCGTCCGAACCCGCGGCACGATCATTCCCGCGTGCCGGGCGCGAGGACGAACCGTCGACCCTGAGGGAGATGATGTAGGTGCTCGCGCCCCTTGACGGGCAAAGGCTCTTCGCTGGCATCGAAACAGGAGGCCGCCGCATGGACGGGGACGTGGCAGGAGAGGAGGGCTTCTATGTTCGGCTGCTGGAGAAGGTCCCGGGAATGGTGGGGTACCGTTCAAGAGCGGATCTTCGAGCCCTTCTTCACGACCAAGGAAAAGGGCCGCGGTACGGGGCTGGGGCTCGCGACCATCTCGGCATCGTCAAGCAGAGCAACGGCAGCATCTTCGTGTACAGCGAACCTGGGCGGGGTGCGACCTTCAATTTACCTGCCGCGCGTTGACGCTCCCCTCGACCCGATCGCCGAGACCATCAGCGTGCAGCCGGCGCAGCAAAAGACAGGCACGATCTTGCTCGTCGAAGATGACGACGCCGTTCGCCGAATGGTCCGAGTCGTCTTGGAGCGAGCTGGTTACCGAGTGCTGGAAGCGTCCAACGGCCCAGCCGCGATCGAGTGCGGTGCCCGAGAGCCCGGGCCGATCGCCGTGGTGCTGACAGATGTGATCATGCCAAGGATGTCGGGGAAGGAGCTGGCAGACCGCCTCGTGGCCACCCGCCCGACGTTGCGCGTTCTCTACGCTTCCGGCTACACGGACAGCTCCGTCGTGCATGACGGTATGCTCGACGAAGGGGTGAACTTTCTTCAGAAGCCCATCACGGCCGCGTCGCTGCTTTCCAAGTTGGACGAGATCCTCGGCTAGCACGCGTGCACCGCCGTCGAGAGAACATCATCTTCGACCGGCGATCCGAGCCGGCCGCTTCGTTGCTCCTCCGCCCTGCGCCCCCCGGGGCGACGTCACCGGTGGTGGTGGATGGCCCGGACGACCAAAGCACGACCGAAATGTCGCGGAGTCCGGATGCGAAGCGTGGGGTCGGGGCCGCGCCAGAGCTCCTGCAACCTGCCATGCGCGGACCTGGCGAGACACGGGAGCCTCCGAGTTCAGGCACGAGACTTGCGTCGGGGAGGGGTCTGAGCAAGTTCGTCTGCGCCGCCGCCCCGTTTCTGGTTCACCGCTTCGCCACCTTCACCTTCACCTTCACCTTCACCTTTGCCTTCACACGTGCCTTCGTTGCCAAGACCCGCCCGAATGGATTCCAACCACGAGGCCACCGCTCCGCTTCGGCCCTCGGAGCCGACTCCGGTTCCGGCTTGGACGACGACGCCGCCGAAACCCGAGCCGGGGAGCCCTCCGCGGCGCGCCGCTCGCCGACCGGTCCCGTGGTCGCCCTTGTGGCCGTGGGCCGTCGTCGTGGCGGCGTCGCTGGCGGTGGTCCATCCCTTCCTCGCCGCGCCTCCGCTCAGCCACGACCATCCCGTTCACATCTTCAAGGCCTGGCACTTCTGGACGGAGATGCTCGGGCGCGGTCGCCTGCGTGGGTGGAGCCACTTTTGGGGGTTTGGCTTTCCGTCGGGGGAGCTCACGCCTTTCGGCGCCGATGCGTGGGTGGCCGTGTGGCGCGTGCTCACCCTCGCTCAGCTGCCGTGGCTGCGCACCTATGGCGTGGCGTTCGCCGCGGTGCTCACGTTCGCGACGATGGCGATGTTCGTGTTCACGCGGCGGTTCTTCGGACCCGCGGCCGGTGTGCTGGCCGCTTTGCTGATGCTGCTCGATCCGGGGGAGTGGGCGGAGGGAGGCTGGATGTGGCACACCACCTTCGGGGTGTGGCCGGTGACGCTGGCCATGAGCTTCGTGCTGCTGAGTCTGGTCAAGCTGTGCGACGTGCTGTGGCGCGAGCGCGTCGGCGACATCGTCCTCGCGGGCCTGCTGATGGCCGCGGCGTTGCTCGTTCATCAGCTGCCCCTCGTCGTCTACGCGATCGTGGTGCCCCTGCTGGTCCTCCACCGCTGGCTCAGCGGACCCGCCGCTGCGTCAGGGCAAGCGGGCCAAGCACGGACCGCGGAGCCGGGGGCCACCGAAGGCCCGTCCGAGCGACGGCCAGACGCGGCCGGGCGCGTTCACCCCGTGCTGCGCGTGGCCCTGGCCTGCGCCCTTGGCGGCGGGCTGGCCGCGTTCTACCTCGTGCCCATGCTGGCGCGGAACGACCTGACCCAGGACCTCGGCGTCCTCGGGGTCAGCCGGGACGCCCTCGGACAGCAGATCGCCGGCTGCAACCTGTTCGGGCGCATGTGGCCGCCGCTGTTCGTGCTCGGCGGCGTGGGGGCCGCGCTTGCGTGGCGCAGCGAGCGGGGCGCGGGGCTGTTGCTGCCCATGGCGGCGCTGGCGTTCGTCCTGCTGGCGACCAACAGCTTGATTATCGACGTTCACGTCGAGCGGCTGGTCCCAGGCTTGATCAAGATCGAGGCGCGCCGGGCGTTGCTGGTGGCACGTTCGATGTGGATCGCGCTGGCCGCGCACGCGGTTGTCACGCTCTTCCACCTCGCGGTCCCCGCCCGCGCGCCCGGGGCGCCGCGAGGCCGCCGGCGCTGGGTGGCGTTGCTCGTCCTCCTGGTGCTGGTCTCGCCGCTCGCATGGCCGGTTGCACGGGAGATCGGACGAACCCAGATCGTCAAGACCGTTCAGACGCCCGACAGCACGGCGTTCTGGAGCGATCTGTCGAGCCTGCTCGCCTGGTCGGCCCAGCTCCCGCGGAAGTCGGGCGAGGTCCATCGTGTGGCCTACGCGCTGCCGATGCACGATCACTTATCGACGCTGGCCCCAGTCTTCGATGGAACCTGGATCTACAAGGTCGGCTACACCCCGGCGCAGCAGTTCAACCGCTTCCCCATGTCGGACGAACCGGCGCTGCTCGAGGAGCTCGGGATCGAGTATGTGGTCAGCGACCACGACTACGTCGGCGCCGGCAATCCCGACTTCACGCTCGACCGGACCTTCGGCGCGCTCAGGGTCTATCGCTTCGCGCGCCATCGCCCGACGCCCTGGTCGATGGTCGGGCCGGGCCACGCCGAGCTCATCCGGCTCGATCCCGAGAGGCTCCGGATCCGCGTCAACGGCACCCACGGCGGTGGGGCGCCGAGCCGCCTGAAGCTCGACGTGGCCGCGCACCCGCGCTGGCGCGCCACGCTCGACGGACACGAGCTGCCCATCTCGATGGTCGCGGCGCACGACGCCGAATACCCGTTCTTGATGGAGGTGCCCGTGCACGACGGCGTGCTCGAGCTGCGCTACGTCCTGCGCGCCGCAGATTGGCTGGGGCTGGTGATCACGTGGCTCGCGCTGTTCGGGCTCGGTGGGCTCGCATGTGTCCGCGCGGGCGGACCGGTCCGCGATGGCCGCGAGCGAGCCTGGAGGCGAGCGTGGTTCGTCGGGGTACGGCGAGCCGCCGCGGTGGCGGCGGGATGGACGCGCGCGCGCGTGGCTGGGCGGCTGCGCGGCGGCCTCGCGCTCGGCGCGCTCCTGGTTGCCCTCGGGCTAGGCGCCTGGGCCCGGCTGGGCAATCCACTGGCGCCGCCGCTGCAGCCTCGCTCCATGTTTGGATTGCCTGGATCGGGAACGTCGGGGGTCCGCGCTGGCAGCGTCAGCCTGGAGCTGGGGGGCGCCGCCTGCCTGCGCGACGGGCACGCGGCGTGGCAGTGTGGCGCCGCTGGACGGGTCGAGGGCATGGTTCGCAGTGGCCTCTATGGAGCCCACGTCTGCATGGCCGCGCCCACCGACAAGCCTCTCGTCGTGACGGCGGAGGGGCCGGTGCCTCGCTTCGTGACGGGGCGCTACGATCCTGGAGAGGGTGAGGGCCGCATCCGAGTCGAGGTCGGCGGTCGCGAGGTCGGGAACCTCGCGACCCGTGACCAGAGCCAGGGCCTGCAGTTCTTCCAGTTCGACACGCGCGCCGATACGGGCCGCGTGCTCCCCGTGCGCACCACGTTCGAGGGTGCCGCGCTCCACTGCTTCGACGTCGCCCCCGTTCCGTAGCGGAGTCCGAGATGAGCTCGCTATCCCTGGCGGGGGGACCAACGCTCCTGGGGCGGGTGAGGGGCGCGTGCGATTCGCGGCCGCGGGAGGCCCTTCGTTGAAGGCTCACCACGGCGGGAAGCACTGGAACCGAGCCCGCGTCCTCGCGGTGTGCGCCTTCAAGCAGCCCGCCTCTTGATCAGGCGCTTGCCGACGCCGGTCCAGTACTTTTCCCAGTAGAAAGTGGAGAGGTGGGCGATGAGGAAGGTGATCGCCAGCCCCAGCGGGCGTTTCGCATAGATCATCACCTTGCTGCCCTGGTGGAACCAGCCGACGGTCGTCAACAGGTGCCAGACGTAGAGCGCGTAGGAGACGGCGGCGAGATAGACGAGCGTCTTCGATTCGAGGAAGCGGCTCCACCATGTCCCTTCGTGGAAGAGCGTCGTGCCCACGGCGATGCAGGCAAAGTACGGCCGAAGGTACTGCAGCGGCGCGAGCCCGTGGTAGCTGCCGAGACAGAGCAGGGCGATGGGAATCGCCGGGTTGATTCCGCTGAGCGTCCTGCGCAGATAGGTCGACAAGCCGCTGTGGAAGAGGTAGGCCAGCGACCCGCCGGCGAGGATCTCGTCGACCCGGTAGATGGTGCGAATGGAGGTGGTCTCGCCCGTGTAGACGCGGCCCAGCGTCACCGCGATGCAGACGAACGGGAGCAGGGCCAGGGCTCTCTGTCGCAGCACCAGGAACAGGAGCGCGATGAACAGGTAGAACTGCACCTCGACGCCGAGGCTCCAGAACTGGTTCGTCAGGCCCTCGACGAACCGGTATGGCGGCGAATTCACGGTGAAGAGAAGATTGTCCAGCCACACGGCGCGTGCGGGCCGCACCGCGATCAGGACCACAGCGAGATAGAGCCAAGCTCCCGGAAGGATGCGAAACGACCGCCGGATTGCGAAGTTCCGCACGCTGGGGTCGAAGAAGAGCGTGCTGGTGATGAGGAAGCCAGAGAGCATGAAGAAGAGCGCCATGCCCATCTTGGCGACCGCCTCGTTCAGCTCGAAGCGCTTGGGCCCGAGCGGCAGCAGGTGCGCGGCCATCACCAGGAGGATGCTGATCCCGCGCCAGCCGTCGAGCACGGGGAGCCGCGGCATCCCGCGCTTCTTGCCGGTGGGGGAGAGCGGGCGGGTGACGAGGTCGGTCTCGGTGGTCGAGGTCATTATCGAAACGGCGCGGCCTATCTCCCCTGTACACTACGGACTATCCAGGCGTAAGTACATTACATACAGTGGCGGGGACCGAGGTGGCCAGCCAAATGGCCCTTCAATGACATTGCGCGACGACGGGAAACGGACGCTCAAGTCCCGCCGTCGGCGACCGCGCAAGAGATCAAGGAACGCGGCGCGGTGAACTGAAGGTCGGCGGTCTGTCCGGCCCGGATGCTGTAGGAGCGTCGATCGCAGTACGTTTGCACATCGTCGTACTGCAGGAGCCCTACGCGCGCGCCGGTGGCGTCGTAGAAACAGGCGATGCCATGGGTCCCCCAGTCCCACCAGAGGGACTGGAGATCTCCGTAGCTTTGCTCATAGAGCCCGGTGGGCGGGAAGGATGATCCGCACAAGAGTTGCGGGTCGGTCGAGAATGTGGCGGGGCAAGCAGTCCACGCCGTCGTCAGGAGCGCATCGAGGGTCGAGGTGCAAGCCGCCCCACCATCATCAATGGACTGAGTGACCGTGGCGTCGTCGGGGGCCGTGCTGGAGTCGCGGGCGCAGGCGCCCCCGAGGAGGACAAACCCCGCAAGGGCGATGGCAACCAAGGGCGTGCCGTGAACGGCCAAGCTCCGGACGACCCCCGAGCGCATCGACAACGGGGTCCTGTTGCCCACAGGGAGAGTGTACCTTGAATCAACGGGTTGCTGTGGTCGAAGGCGGAGTGGCGGCGCCCGATGCTGCTCTTCGATGCCGTATCGACAGGTGACCTGGTCCTGGTTACGCTCGACACCATGCCGACAGCGACGGCGAACGCGACGACGAGGAAGGCGTCGAAGGGGCCGAAGACACGGCGGAAGACAGGGCAAACGAAGGGTGACGTGGCGGCGTTCTTCGCTGCGCTCGCTGACGCGACGCGCGCCGACTGCGTGGTCATCGACGATTGGATGACGAAGGCCGCAGGGCCGGGCGCCATGTACGGCAAGGCCATCGTGGGGTACGGCTCAAAGCCGATTCGCTACGCGGACGGGCGCGAGGTGCCATGGATGAAGATGGGGCTATCGCCCCGCAAGCAAGCGCTGACGCTCTACGGGCTGCTCAGCCCCGGCGCCGACGCCGCAGGACTCCTGGCGAAGCTCGGCAAACACACCAAGGGGAAAGGTTGTCTCTACGTCAAGCGACTCGCCGACGTCGACGCGCAGGTGCTGAAGGAGCTGATTGCGCTCGCCGCCCGTATCTGAACAGCGGCCCGGGCCGTGGTCGAATGCGCCGCATCGTCGTTTGGCAAAGCAAAGGTGGCGCCATCGGCCCAGAGCGCGCACGCTCTTCCAGATGGCAAAGACATGGGTTCCCAAGAATGATCTCAAGTTGGCGAAGGCTTTTGCGAGGGCGATGCGCCCGCTGGTTTCTCCGAGGAGCGGCCGTCGTCAAGCGCCCCGGACCCGCTGAGGCGCGGGCATCCACCCCCGCGCACGCCTGAGCTCACGTCGACCAGCTCAGCGGCGCGGGGTCCACCGCGAGGGGATGCATCGCGGCCGCGACCGCGATATCCCCCTCCCGAGATTCGTGCGACCATGGACCCATGGAAGACGCGGACTTCGAGGGGACCCTCGTCCTGGAACAGCTCGCGGCCATTGGCAAGGTCGACGACTTCTTCGATGCCATCGATTCCGACGACGTGGAGCGGTCCAGGCTCTTGATGAAGCGAGCGAACGTCGAGCCCTCGGTGATCGCGGTGGTCATCCGGAAGATCGAGGAGGGCGGGGCGGAGCACTGATGCGCACCTCCACCTCAACCACCCCGCCTCTGGCCCTCGGGGGAACTACTTGGCGGGGACGATGCTCCATTGCTGGTTGAGGCCGCCGTACCAGGTCCATTGCAGAATCTGAGCCCCGTCCGCGGTGGATGCCTCGGAGACGTCGAGCGAGCCGGTGGAGGTGCTGCCCGGGCTGAACTTGTAGAAGCCGGTTCCCGTGGGGGTGAAGGACCACAGCTGGTTGCTGTTGCCGGTGTAGTCGTACTGAAGCAGCCAGGCGCCATCCCCGCTGTATCCGCCGCTGATGTCCAGGAACTTGCCGCTGTTGACGTTCATGAAGGTGTATTTCTGGGGGCTGACCATCTTGATGCGCCATCTCTGATCGGGTTTGCCGTTCGGGGAGTACTGGAGGAGCTTGGCGCCCGAAGCGGTGCTGGCGCCTTCGACGTCGAGGCACTTGTTGCTGTTCCGGTTGCACACCGTGTAGTCGATGTTGGGGTCGAAGTTGCGCCACACGGTGATCACGTGCTTCCAGCTCCCGCAGGCCTTGTAGCCGTCCTTGCTGTTGGGCGCATCGGCGGCGGTGCAGGAGTCCTTGCAGTACGAGGTCCCAGAGGCATACGGATTCTTGTAAGGGGCTCCCGACGTGTCGCCGAGACGGCCGGCCACCAGGCCCTTGTCGAAGTCCTTGCCGTTGCAGTACGCGGCGGTGGGTGGGCTGACGAAGATGTTGCCGAAGAACGAGCCCTCCTGGTACGGGTAGTTCGTGCTCTGGCCCCACCCGATCGCGGGGCTATCGCTGTCGAGCCACAGTGCGACGTGCTGACCCGAGGTGTTGACGTGCGCGAGGACGCACGCGGTCACCAGTTCCTGACAGTCCTTGCCGCAGGCGGACGTCTCCCACTCGGGGGCCACCCCGATCTCACCCGAGAACTTGAAGGTGGTGCCGCTCACCACCTTCGAGATCGTTCGCCCGGCCGGGAGGGCGCAGCGAACGATGTAGGCGACGGTGTTGCGCCCAGCCGCGCTGGCCATGAGGCTGCCGGTGGGGTTGAGGCCGTTGATGGAGCTGAGGCCGTTGATCGAGCTGAGGCCGTTGATCGAGCTGAGGCCATTGATCGAGCTGAGGCCGTTGATCGAGCTGAGTCCGTTCTGCGATGCCAGCGCGGCGGCCTCGGTCTCGTGAACGGCGCCGCCGTCGGACATCGAGCCGACGCAGGCCGTCCCGAGGGCGCCCGTGAGGGCCGCCAGGCTCAAGGCGTTCGACACGAAGGTCGAGCGGACGCGCTTGCGGGCCGACCTGGACGGGGGCGCGGACTCGAGGACGGTGCGGGTGAGCGGCTTCATGGGTAACTCCTTGCCGGAGCCGACTTGCAGCAATTGATCCAATAAAAATAGTAATAAAAAATACGTAAAAGATATATGTAAATCGCCACCGGGTGGGCTCCGTATCCCCTGGCCGGCAACAGCCGTTGTCCGTGTGACAACAGGGAGGTGCGGGCCCCTCCGCCGGTTGAAGGGCCTCGCCCCCTCCGAGGGCGGCCACCGGGATCCAATTCACGCGCCCGGTGTCAGGGTCCTTCCGCGCGCTTCCCCTAAAATGGGTCTAACTTTTTCCCCCAAGGACCAGATGCCCAGCCGAAAACTCCTGTCGTCCATCCGTTCCTTCTCATCCTCCTCGCGCTCGTCCTTGTCGCGCTCGCGCTCATCCTCGCGCCTGTTTGCCGGGGCCATCGCGTTGTGCTGCGCGGCAGCAAGCGCGTGCTCCGGCAGTTCCTCGCCCGGCGACACCGCCACTGGCGGCGCGGCTCCGGGCAGCGGCGGGCTCACGGCGACGGGCGGTGGTCCGGTCGGCTCGCCGAATTTTGGAACCGGCGGCTCGCCTGGTTCCACCGGGACCGGAGGGTCGGTCGCCACCGTCGTGACCGGCGGCACGGGTGGGGCGAGCCCAGCCGGCACGGGCGGTAGCGACACGACCGCGGGAAGCGGCGGCACAGTCGCCCAGACCGGAACGGGCGGCGCCACCGCCACCGGCGGAAGTCCGGGCAACGGAGGCGCCAGCGGCCCCGCCAGCAGCGGCGGCGCCACCGGCAACGCCGGGGCGAGCGGCACCGGAAACAAGCCCCCAGTCGACACCAGCAATCTGCCCGCCATCACGATTCACCTGGCCGGGGACTCGACCGTCATGACCTACGCCGCCACCACCACCCAGGAGGGTTGGGGTCAGGAGCTCGGGCAGTTCTTCAACAGCAAGGTGACCATCAACAACCAGGGTCAGGGCGGCGCGAACATCCAGAGCTTCTACGGCGGGAGATGGAAGACCCTGATCAACGCCGTCAAGGCCGGTGACTACGTGTTTGCGATGTTCGGGATCAACGACAGCGGCACCGCGCATGGCCCGGTCGCCGTCCCCGCCTTCACGACAGAGATGGGCATCATGGCGGACGAGGTCGCGGCCAAGAAGGCCACCTTCATCCCGACGACGTCGTCCCCCCTGCAGGTCTGGGTCGGGGGCAAGGAGACCAACACCCGGTTGCAGCCGTACGCCGATGCGACGATCGCGCTTGGAATGACCAAGAACCTGCTGGTCGACGATCTCAACGCGCGCGGCGTCGAGTACTACAACATGATCGGGCAGACCGCCGCGGCCGCTCTCACCTTCAACGGAGACAAGGCCCACTTCGACAAGGCGGGAGCGACCGAGATGGCCTCGCTGGCCGCCAAGGAGCTGATCCGGATCAACAGCCCCCTCGCGGCCTACCTGAAATAAGACCCCTGCGGCCGGTGCGCGCGGTCGAGCCATCTGGCTCGCCGGTATGCCTTCCACGCCGCCGCCACGCCGCGCACGTCGCGCTCTGCCTCGGGCGTGGCCGGGTCGAGCCAGTGTGACCGGCCGGCCCGCCGTGGAGTGTGTGCGCCTTTCGCCGGGCCCAGCCCGCTTGGTATTGCCGGGCTCCCAGGGTAGGCATGACGAATGCAAACCGGCCTTTCGTCGTCGAAAGGAGGGCCGATATGCCACGAACACCCATCTCGCTTCCGATTCTTGGCGCGCTTCTCGCCGTATCCGTGTGCGCGACACCTGCTGCAGGTCAGACGGCCGCCACGCTTCCCGCGCCACCGCAAGCCAAACCCGTGGGCGCCGAGCCCGACATGATGCCCCCCACTCCGCCCATGGCGAGTCCTCCCGCCCCTGGCGCGCAACCGATCGAGACGCCGCCGCCGATGACGATGGCTCCGGCTCCGGCGGCCGCTCCCGCTCCGGTGCTGCGCACCCCGCCCGGCCAGTGGGTTTACACCCAGCAATATGGGTGGCTCTACTTGCCATATGGCCAGGCCTTCACCCACGTCGTCGACGACGCCGCGCTGGCCTATGCGTACGCGTACTATCCGGCCTTCGGGTGGCGCTGGGTGGTGGCGCCCTGGGTGCTCGGGTTCGGGGTCACGCCCTACTGGGGGGCGTTTGGCCCCGTCCGCTTCGCCTGGTACGCGCACCCCTGGTTCCGGATCGGCACCGCGCACCTCCGCCCCACCTGGGGACGCGGCATGGGGCCGCACCCGGCGATGCGCGCCATGGGTCGGTTCGGGGGTGGTCACGGACGCCGCTGACCCGAACGCCCCCCCCGTCGCCCGTCAGCCGTCGCGGGTGCTGCGCCCCCGGGCCCGACGGCGCACGCGACCGCGGTGGCGACCGCCCGCCAACCCGACCAACAGCCCCACGGCAATGACTTCGACGGCGCTGGGCGGCGCCCCTCGGCCGCCCGCCTCGCACCCGTACGACGGACCGGTCGCATCGAGGGCGACCGGCAGCGGCGTGTTCGGATCGGTGTTGGCGCGGAGCTCGTCGATGTCCGAGACGCCGTCGCCGTCGCTGTCGGTCCCGTCCCTGGAGAGGCCGTCTAGGGCCGTCGTCACCGAGCCCTTGTCCTGCGTCAGGCCATGCCCCAGCATCGATTCGGCGAAGGGCGTCTGCAGGGTCCCGGCGCCGGTGGTTCCCTGGATGTGGCACAAGCGGCAGGGAGGCTCGAAGGACAGCCCCAGGTGAGACGACACCACCCGCACGAAGGACTCCTTCGCGACGGCGGCCCTGTCCGCGCCCGGCAGCGCGACACAAAGTGCACCGAGGACGATCCCGAGGGCCCGATACGAGCTCGCGCGCATGCGACTCCTCATCACAGGAAGACGTGAACCTGGACCATGTAAGCATCCACCGGCTGGCGGACGGAGCCATAGGATTCTGCGCGGTGCATGTAGTCGAGGCGCAGGTCGACCCGCGAGAGGAAGAACCAGGCCAGGCTGCCCCAGGTCCCCCACGACGTCGAGCCCCCCGGCTGCCCCGAGTCGTACGTCTCGCCGGTGGCCAAGAGGTGAAGGCCCTGCCAGATCTCCCCGTCGATCTGGAGCATCGTGGCGAGCCCATTCCACCGCTTGGCACCGGCGGGCGCCTGGGTCAGGAAGTCTCCCTCCGCCAGCAAGGCCAGGTGATCGACGGGGGCCGCGCGCAGGAGGACACCGTGAGCCTGTCGGGTATTGGCGGCGCGGAAGTACACGTCCTCGGCGACATGGGTGACGAGGCTGCTGACACCGACGGCGTACCGCGGGGTCGGGCTCCACTCGAGGTAGGCGCTGTAGCCCCGCTGGCGAAAGGCGTCGGGGCTCGACTGGTAGTTCCCGGCGATGCCGAGGAGCTCTCCGCGGAAGCCGCCTCCCCGAAACCCCAGCGCCACCCCGTGCTCCTGGGTGTCGTTGAGGTCGGTGCGGGTCGCCGTGCGGACGAAGAGCGTGTGCTCGATCGAGCGAATCCCGAACGGGAGGTTCATCCGACCCGCGCGCAGCAGCACGGTCTCGTTGGCAAACGTGTGGCCGACCCAGTATTCGCGCGCCACCAGGTTGCCCGCGACCGCGGCCGGCGAGTTGCCGTTGGTGATCACGCCGAGGCTGCCCGCGGCGCGCCAGTGTCCGGCGTCGACGCCGACGCGCAGGTCCGCTTGCATCAGGATCACGCTGTTGCTGGCGGCCGCACCGTCGGTCTTCATGAGCAAGTCCATCACCCGCAGGCTGGCCCCCGTCAGCAGCCAGTCGGGATTGGCGACGAGCCCGAGGTTGGACGACAGAGGAGCGACCTCGCCGCCCCCGTAGTGCGACCGCAGGGAATCGACCGCCTCCGAGCGGCCGAGCTCGGTGAGGAGGCCTCCGCCCGAGGGATCGAGGTGACAGGCGGCACACCCGCTGAATCCGTGGGCGATCATCCAGGCATAGGCGTTGGCGGCCCTCGGGGCGAGCGTGGAGGCGACGAGGGCGAGCACCGTGCTCGAGAGCAGGATGGCGCGGGAGCGGCCGGAGCGGCGGGACGGGAGGAGGCGGCGGAGCAGGTGCATGGATGGATGTCGGCCTTTCCGCCGGGAGAATACTCGCCCTTGTCCGATTGCGGGGCGCGATCCCTTCAAGGAGGTGCGTTCAGTCGCGCTCGAGGAGGGCGAAGACGGCTCGGGTCAGCTCACCGGGGGCGAAGGGCTTGGCCAGGAAGCGCGCGTGCGGTCGCAGGGTGTCCGAGAGCACATCCGCCTGGTCGGTGTATCCCGACACGAAGAGCACCCGCAGCGTGGGGTTGCGCGTGCGCATCGCGTTCGCCAGCTCGAGGCCGCCGAGCTCGGGCATCACGAGGTCCGTGATGAGCAGATGGATCGGCCCACGGTGCTCGGCGGCGACCGAGAGGGCGTGCTTGCCGCTGCGGGCTTCGAGGATGGTGTAGCCGCGCAGGCGCAAGATCCCCGACAGGAGCTCGCGCACGTCGTCGTCGTCGTCGCACACCAGGACGGTCTCGAAGGGGGCGAGGTGGGGCGTTCCCCTGACCACGCTCACGGAGCGCGGCTGGGACAGGTCGCCCCCCCGGGGCAGGGTGATGGTGAAGGTGGTCCCCTGCCCGAGCCGGCTCGACACGCGCACCGTGCCGCGGCTCTGCTTGACGATTCCCTCGACCATCGACAGCCCGAGCCCGGTCCCCTGGCCGACCGGCTTGGTGGTGAAGAATGGCTCGAAGATGCGGGGGAGGACCTCGGCGGGGATGCCGGCCCCGGTGTCGGTGATGGAGATGGTGACGTAGTCACCGGGCGCGAGCGACCGATCATCATCGCCATCGCCATCGCCGCCGCCACCGCCACCGCCACCGCCACCATTTTCGCCGGGGAGGATCCTGCGATCGGCGGTGGCCAGGGTCAACGTGCCACCGGCGGGCATGGCGTCCCGTGCGTTGATGGCCAGGTTCAGGATCACCTGCTCGAGCTGACCGGGATCCGAGAAGACCGGGTTCCTGGCTTCGAGGGTGGTGGCCAGGCGGACGTGCTCTCCCATCGCCCTGGCGAGCATCTGGCGCATGCGCTCGACGGCCTGGTTGAGGTCGAAGGATTCAGGCGCGAGCACCTGGTGGCGGCTGTACGCGAGGAGCTGACGCGTCAGATCGGCTGCCCGATGGGCGCTGCTGAGCACCATGTCGGCAGAATCGATGAGCGGGCTGCCTGGAGGCAATTCGCGCCTCAGGAGCTCGGTGCACCCGATGATGATGAGCAGGCGGTTGTTGAAGTCGTGCGCCACGCCCCCGGCGAGCTTTCCGAGCGCCTCCATCTTCTGCGCACGCTGGAGCTGGGTGGTCGCTTCCTCCTTGGCAGCCAGGGCGGCGCGGGCCTCTTCGATGCTGACGAGATAGAGCATCAACGAAGACAGTCGCCCGCTCGCATCGCGCGACGCGACCGCCGTGGAGCGCACCCAGTGCTCCGCGCGACCGGCGACCAAGTAGGGGCGATCGAGCTGAAACTGGTCGATCTCGCCGCGCGCGAGCCGGCCGGCGGCCTCGTGCTCGATGGCGAAATGCTCGGGGCGCGAGCTGGCGACCCAGACGTCGTAGGCGTCGCACTCCATGAGCTCCTCGAGCGATCGGCCCACCAGCTCCGCGTAGGCCGGGTTGGCGAACACGTACCGACCCTTCTCGGCGGAGACGCAGGCCATGGCCACGGGGGAACCGACCACCGCCGCCTGGAACTGCGCCGAGCGCGCCAGCGCCGCCGACAGGTGGTCGCGTTCAGCCGTGACGCGCGCGAGCTGCGCCTCGAGCGGGGCCAGGCGGTCCGTCATTGATCCGACTTTACCCCATCCGCTCCTTACTCGCGGCCTCGGCCGGGGTCCTCACCCGGGCGGGTAGGCCTCGGACGCCATCTCCTGGGTGTCGAGGCCGCTCCACTCGACCTCGGCTGGCACGCGGTTTCCGAGGCGCCAGTCGACCAGCCGGAAGAACCCGTAGGAGATCCCGAAGACGAACAGGATGTTGGTGACGATCCCGATGCCCTGGGCCAGGAGCTGTCCGGCGTCGCCGAACAGCAGACCACGCACGGGACCGTCGACGCCGTTCCAGCCGGCGCCGTAGGTGCCATCCGCGAGCAGGCCAACCGAGAGGGCTCCCCACGTGCCACAGACGCCGTGGACGGCCACGGCGCCCACGGGATCGTCGATGCGGAAGCGACGCTCGAGGGTGATCACCGAGGCGACGACCAGCAACCCGGCCACCACCCCGATCAGCACCGCCGCCGAAGGGTTGACGAAGGCACACGGGGCCGTGATGGCCACCAGACCCCCGAGCAATCCGTTGCAGACCATGCCGAGGTCGGGCTTCTTGGACCACCGCCACCCGAACGCCAGCGCGGTCATCGCCCCGGCGCTCGAGGCCAGCAAGGTGTTGGCGGCGATGGTCGCGACCCGGGGATCCGAGCCCGACAAGGTGGCGCCGGCGTTGAACCCGAACCATCCGAAGGCGAGAATCAACGCGCCGATCACCGCCATGGGGAGGCTGTGGCCCGGGATGGCGCTGACGGTCCCGTCCCGGCGAAACTTGCCGAGGCGCGGGCCGAGCACGATGGTCCCCGCCAGCGCCGTGATGCCGCCGGTCATGTGCACCACCGAGGAGCCGGCGAAGTCGACGTGGCCATGACCGAGCCCGAAGTTCGCACCGAGCGAGGCGAGCCACCCGCCTCCCCAGACCCAGTTGCCGTAGAGCGGGTAGATGACGGCCGACATGAAGGCGCCGTAGATGAGGAAGGCGATGAACTTCCAGCGCTCGGCCATGGCGCCGGTCGGGATGGTGGCGGCGGTGTCCATGAAGACCGTCGCATAGAGGAACATGGCCAGGTTGGGGGGATCGTGCGGCACGTCCACGAGAGCGAACTTCGCCGCGCCGCACAGCCCGAAGAAGCGAGCGCCGAGGTGAAAGCCGAGCTCGCGCGCCTCCGGCATCCCGGAGGCCGAGCTCCCCAGAGTCTCCCACGAAGGCACCCCGCCCAGCATCAGCCCGAAGCCCACCGCCCAGAAGCACAGCGCCCCGAGGGGATAGATCACCATGTTCATCGCCATGGTGTTGACCGCGTTCTTGGCCCGGGTGAACCCGGTCTCGACCATCGCGAACCCCACCTGCATGAACATCACCAGGAAGGCCGCGAGCAGGACCCACAGGAGGTTCAGGGAATGCACGAGCGCGAGGGGGGTCATCGTCGCCGTGGTCCTTCCTGTGGTCCCTGGGGTTGCTGGGCTTCCTGGACTTGCTGGGGCGGGGTGGGCTTCGATCCTCGGCCCGCGCCCGCGTGTCGCCCGCTGACCCACACCAGGGCCGCCAGCGCGCCGAGGACACCGAGGATGGCCAGCGCCGTGCGCAACCGGGCGGAGGAAAGCGCCCGCCGGCGGGTCTGAGGCCGGATGGCCGGCCCCGACGCCTCGAGCGCGCGCGCCGGCTCGGCGAGGTCGGCGATCATCTCCGCCATGGTCTGATAGCGATCGCGCGGCGCTCGTTCGATGGCCTTCATCACCACGGCCTCCACTCCGGGATCGAGGTTGGGCAGGAAGTAGCTCGGGGCCCGCGGCTCGTCGCTGGTCTTGGCCCGGACCAGCGCATGGGGGTTCGGCGCCGAATAGGGCAGGTGCCCGGTGAGCAGCTCGAACAGGATGGTTCCGAGGGCGTAGACGTCGGTGCGCACGTCGCCGCGGCGTCCGCCGATCTGCTCGGGCGCCATGTAGTCGGGGGTGCCCATCGCCGTCGACAGCTTGAACCAGGTCAGGCGCCGCGCCGACTCGTCGAGCGCGATCCCGAAGTCGAGGATCTTCACCTTGCCGTCTCCGGACACGAGCACGTTCTCGGGCTTGAGATCGCGGTGGACCACCCCCTGCGCGTGCAGATACGCCACCGCCTCGGCGAGCTGACGGGTGATGCCGAGCGCGCGCTCGGTCGGCAGCCGCTTCTCCTCGGAGAGGACCGCTCGCAGGGATCGCCCATCGACGAACTCCATGGCGATGTACATGCGGCTCTTGGCGTGCGGGGTCCGCACCCGGATGATCCCGGGATGGTCGAGGCGCTGCCCGATCTTCTCCTCGCGCTTGAAGCGCTCGTAGAAGACCACGTCGCTCTCGAGGTGCATGTGCGGAATCTTGAGCGCCACGGTCTCGCCGGTCTCGCGATCGGTGGCCTTGAAGATCGACGCCATCCCGCTCCTCGCCAGGAGGTCGTCGAGGGTGAACTGATCGAGCTCGTCACCGACCAGCACCTCACGCATTCGAGGCGCCCACGCGCCCGGAGGAGGCGCCCACGCGCCCGGAGGAGACGCCCGCCGTCCTGGTGTTCTTGGCGGCCTCCTCGCTCGTCTCGACGGTCATCGCCCTCCCCCGGACCCGCCCCGTCGCCCACGCGCCCAACGCCTGAGCCGGCTCCAGGCGCTGGCGTCGTGCAGGCCCGACGACTCGAGCGCGTTCGACTCGCCGGCCGGGCCCGCGATCACCCGGACCACGCTCACCGTGACGTTGTCCGGCGCACCGGCGCGGTTGGCGGCGTCCACCAGCTCTCGGCAGGCCGACGAGGCATCGTGGTGGCTGACGATACGCGCGATTTCGGATTCATCAAGGGCGTTGTAGAGGCCGTCCGTGCACAGCACGAAGGTGTCCCCGGGGATCACCCGTCGTGTGAACCGGTCCAGCCCGACGATGAGCTCACGGCCGAGACAGCGCGTGAGGGTCGAGCGGTCCGGGTGATGCCGGGCGCGCTCTTCGCGCAGGAGCCCGAGGCGGACCTTCTCGCCGGTGACCGTGTGGTCCTTGGTGAGCTGGACCAGGCGCTCGTCCCGCAGCAGGTAGAGGCGCGAATCTCCCACGTGGGCGGCGGCCAGCGCGTCCCCGCGTATGGCGAGGGCCGTGAGCGTGGTGCCCATGCCCCGCAGCTCGGTGACGGTGACCGCCAGATCGTAGACGTCGATGTTGGCCCGCTGGGCGGCGCGCGCCAGCCGCCGCTCGAGCGAGAGCCGACCGGCCGGCTGGTGGAAATCGCGGAAGACACTCTCCACCGCCAGCTGGCTGGCGGTGGAGCCCCCGCTCTGTCCCGATACCCCGTCGGCGACGACCGCCAGCACCTCGAGTGGGCCGAGGTGCTGGTGTCGACCGCAGTCCTGGTTGTCGGGCCGCGCCCTCCCGATGTCCGAGAGCACGTCGGCGTCGATCAGCGTCGCCGGTATCCGGGGCGGCCCGGTCACCGGGCGCTCACACCCCGCCGATTGCCTGCACCGCGGGATGGTCCTTGTCGACGAACATCGACTTGCCCTTGCTCTTGCTCGACCGCATGAAGAAGTACGCGCCGTAGAGCCCCCAGACCGCGCAGACCCCGAGGGCGATGAAGGGCTCCTTCCAGCTCATCCCGGACACCGTGAAGGGTCCCACCAGATAGAACAGCATGCACAAGAGGTTCGCCACCAGCCCGAAGATCGGGACGAACATGTGCTTGAAGCCGTTGAAGGTGTGGTGCTCGCGGAAGGCCACGATGGCGATCGCGCAGGTCAGCATGTAGAGCAGGAACGTCCCGAAGTTGCTGATCAGGGTCACGATGACCAGGGTGTTCGGCAGCTTGGCCAGGGTGGCCGGATCGAAGAACCCGAAGCTGTACCAGATCCCGTGATACTTGGGATCGAGGGGCGAGGGCGTGGTTCCGCCGAGGTACACCGTCACGGTGACGATCCCGATGAAGATCGAGATGACGGCGAGCGTCCAGATCGATCGGTGGGGGGTCAGGGTCTTGCCGTGCAGCATCCCGAAGTGCTCGGGGACTTCCTCGTCCTTGCCCATGGCATAGGTGACCCGCGCCCCGGTGTTGAGGCACGCCAGGGTGGTCCCGATCAGGGCCAGGAAGACCGTGGTGGCCTCGATCAACATGAACGCCCGACCGGCCGCGTAGCTCCCGAACAACCAGGTGCCCACGATGACCATCATGTCCCCGATCGGGGCCCCCGACGCGGCGGCCGCCGCGGAGTTGTAGCCCGAGTTGAGGAAGTAGTTGGCCCCGAAGTACTCGAACAGATAGCAGAAGGCGCCCTGGATGGCCAGCGAGAGCAGGACCGCCCGGGGGATGTCCTTCTTCGGGCGCTTGGCCTCCTCACCGAGCGAGGTCACCGATTCGAAGCCCACCAGGATCAAGATCGCGATGCAGGCCTGGATGAACATGTAATTGAAGTTGTGGGGGGCCGTGACCGAGCCCGCGGTCGAGTGCAGCTTGAAGTGAGGGACCAGGTCCTTGGGGTGGTCGCCGTCCACCGGCTCCTGGGTCACCGCCTGGTCGGCGGTGTACGACAGCAGGAAGGGGACCGGCTTTCCATCCTTGCCGACGTCCGCCACCGGATTGCCCGCCGCATCCATCTTGTTCTGGGTGACGGGTTGTCCGGCGGCGTCGAGCTTGGGTTTTCCGTTCTCCAGCACCGGCTCTTGCGCCACCTGGAAGCTCACGGGCGTGCCGTTGACCAGTTGCAGGCCCTGGGAGCCCTCCACGTGGTTGACGCGGTAAGCGATGGCGATGATGGTGAAGACGATCAGCGCGGAGATCTGGACGATGTTGATGACCATGTTCACGGCGGTGGTGCCGGTGATTCCGCGGTAGGCGATGTACGCCACCCCCAGCGAGAACACGATGCAGAAGAGGTACATGAACAGGGGGCTGTTGAAGCTGCCGCTGAAGGTGTCGGGAAAGAACTGGTTCATGAGGTACCCACTCAGCAGCGCGGTCACGCCCACCATGCACCCGGGGTACACCCAGTAATAGAGGTGGCTGGCCCAGCCGGTGATGAACTTGGCGAGCCGCGCGAAGCGATAGGCCTTGGTCTTGCCCAGGAAGGCCTGCTCGGCGAAGAAGTAGGAGGACCCGGCGCCAGGGTAGATCTTCGACAGCTCTGCGTAGGCGATGGCGGTCGCGAAGCAGAGCAACAGCGCGGCCACGATCCCGAACCACATGCCCTGCGCAGCCATGGGCGCCCCGTACAGGCTCTGGATTTGATAGGTGAGCCAGAGGAACGCTCCGGGCGCTATCAGGGCCATTGCATTGATCGTGAGGCCGGTCAGCCCCAGCGTCGCTCGGGACGGCGTCGGACCACCTGATTCTATCTTCGCATCAGCCATCATCTGCTCCTTTTGAGAGTCACGGCGAGAGATTTCCCGTTTCTCGCGAGCACTCTATGTAGCTCATGCGACCTCAAGGTTTCCTGCACATACATTCGATGTAACTTGGTTTGAGGAACCGAGAAACCGAGGTGTGCAGGTGCGTGATCCGGATCGTGAATTGTTGCGTTTTGCACGGAAGAACCTCCGGTTCTTGCGATTTGCAGTTCTCCGAAAACTCCCTCGCGCAACGGGTCGCGGAGGCGCGAGATTGCAACCTGCAATGGAATGATTCCGGGCTCCTGCGGACTGCAGTCAGAGGTCACGGATTCAGCCCGAAGCACCTGTCGTTGCGGCACGAACGCTGGCATGGGCGGTGCTTCTCGTCGATCCGCTCGGTCGCGAAGCGAGCGAGTCGAGGAGGCATTCGATGGATCATCCAGGGAAGCTCATTCTGTTTTCGGAAGGGGCGGAACGTCGGGAACGGGCCCAGCGCGCTTCTGGCAGGATTCCCGCCCGCCGAGCGGCAGCTCCCGAGCCAGCTCCGGCCACCCATCGCTGGCTCCCTCTGATCTTCATCGTGTGCTTCCTGGGGTTCGGTGGCGCGCTGGCCACCACGTTCGCGCAACCGGTCGCCCCGCGGATCGACCTCTTGCCGAGCGACCTGCGCATCGCCCTGTTTCAACGGACCATGAGCGAGGTGGCCTCGGTGTGCACCAACCGGCTCGCGCTGGTGGGCGGCGAGCTCCACGACCACTGCCTCAGTCAAGCCCACTTCCTCGGGCGATTCCCCGAGTGCGACGCCTCCTGTCGCACGACGGTCTCCTCGGTCCTGCCGCGCTCGCACCGCTGAGCCGGTCACGAGGCCCACCGTGGGAAGGCTGCGCCAGCCAGCGCGCCGCCCGTCTCACGGGAAGGCCAGGCGGTAGCCGAGGCCGAGAGGCGGCGCGGCGACCGTCGCGCCCGGCGGCCCGAACAATCCTCCCTGGCGGTAGGTCGCGAGGTCATCGATGGTCTGCGTGGGTTGGGTCAGGATCAGGGCCTCCCCGACCAGGACGCCTGCCGCCCCATTGATGATCCCCGACAGCCAGTGCTGGTACCCGAGGCCGAGGAACAGGAGGACGCCGGTGTTGAACGCCACGTTCCCCGCGTGGACCCACCAGCGCTGCTGCGCCGCCTGATCCTCGGCATCTCGCACCAGGCGGGTCTCGGCGTCGGCCAGGCGTGCGCAGATCCCGCCGCCGTCGTCCGAGGGCTCGGCGGGCGACGGCAGGTGGGCATTCCGTTCGTGAAGCTCGCGGGCATCGCGCACGACGGCCAGCGGAAAGAGCCAGAGGGGAATCACGCCGACCGCGGAGCTGGCGGCGCCGACGTACCAGTCGATACGGTCCTGGGGCCGGACGAAAGGGACCACCGCCAGGTTCGCGACGCCGGCGGCGCCGATGCCCCCGCCCCACCCCCAGGCCCAGAGCCGAGCGCGGCGCGCGACCGGGAACAGGTGATCGTCGATCCACGCCAGACGGACCTCCGGGGAGAGATCCATCAATCGCGGGGAGATCTCCCCGAGCCGTGGAATGGCCGGGCAGGGGGCGGCGTTCGCCACGGAGCCGGTTCCCTCGAGCCAGCCCGTCGAGACGGCCAGCAGGACGACGACCACCACGGTCGCTGGGCCGAGGTGCGATGCCTGCTCGGGGATCAACCGCCGGCCCTGCGCTTGAGGGCTCCCCCCGCGAGGTTGGTCGCCAGGTCCCAGACCGAGCTTGGAACCTTGTGACAGTCGGCGATGACGTCATCGAAGGCCTCGACGATCCAGTCCTCGTCCTCGAGGGACAAGCACAGCGGCGGCAACAGCTTGATCACGTACATCTCGTGTCCGGCGACCTGCGACAGGATGCGATGCCGCGCGAACAGGGGGATGATCACCGTCTGGCAGAACAGGCCCTTGGTGGCCTTCTCGAGCAGGGTCCAGGCCGCCCGGAGGGCGAAGGAGGACGGCGGACCAAACTCGAGGGCGATCATCAGACCTCGCCCCCGGACCTCCTTGAGCAACTCGTACTTGCTCGTGAGGGCAGCCAGCCTTCGCAAGAGGCTCTCGCCCCGGCGCGCGGCGTTCTCGATCAGCCGCTCCTCCTCGAGGACCGCCAGCGTGGCGAGGCCCGCCGCCATGGCCAGGTTGTTCTTCCCGAAGGTCGACCCGTGCACCACCGCTCGGTCCATGCGGTTGAACGTCCGCTCGAAGATCCATCGCTTGCCCGTGACCGCGCCGACCGGCACGAACCCCCCCGAGAGCGCCTTGGCGAGCAGCACCAGGTCCGGGTCGAGGCCGTCCTCGTGCTGGCCGGCGAGAAACCGTCCGGTGCGGCCGACGCCGGTCTGGATCTCGTCGCTGACGAAGAGCGCGCCGTGCTTGCGACAGAGGCGAGATGCCTCCAGCAGGTACCCGGGCCCAGAGGTCTTTGGCCCAGCTCCGCCCGGCCCAGCTCCGCCCGGCCCAGCTCCGCCCGGCCCAGCTCCGCCCGGGAGATTGACGCCCTTGCCCTGGATCGGCTCGACGATGAACGCCGCCACGTCCCCCGCCCGCAACGCCGCCTCCAGCGCCCCGAGATCGTTCCACGGCACGCGCACGGTGTCCGCCAGCAAGGGGCCAAAGCCGTTCCGGAAGGCGGCATCTCCGTTCAGGGAGAGCGCACCCATGGTGAGACCATGGAAGGCGTGGTCACAGAAGATGAGCTTGTTCCTGCCCGTCGCGGCGCGTGCCAGCTTGATGGCCGCCTCCACCGCCTCGGTGCCGGAGTTGCAAAAGAAGACGGTCTCCTGCCCCGGCAGGTGGGAGAGCAGACGTTCCGCCAGCAGGCCCGAGAGCAGCGAAACGTCCATCTGCACCAGGTTGGGCAGATCGGCGTCGAGGATGTCGTGCAACGCCTTCTTGATCGTCGGGTGGTTGCGCCCGACCGCGAACACCCCGAAGCCCGCCAGGAGATCCAGGTACTTCTGTCCGGCCTGATCGTAGAGGTAAGCGCCCTCGGCGCGGGTGTAGTGGCGGTCGAAGCCGATGGTCTTGAGCACGCGAACGAGCTGGGGGTTGAGGTAGCTCTCGTGCAGCGAGAAGCTCTCGCCAGCCCGATCCCGCAGCTCTCCGAGCAGGTCGAAGGGGACCGGCACGTCAGTGAGACTCCGGGAAGAGGGATCCTCCGACCTCGAGGGCATGCATCACCTCCGCCACCAGGCCGGTGACTTGCAATCGACCGAGCTTCGAGCCGAGGCCCTGGTCGCGCAGCAGGCGCAACGTGGCGATCGCCAGTCGGGTGTTGATGGCGTTGAAGGCCACGAGGCCGCGATCGGCTCCGTGCGTACGCAGGGTCTCGGTGTAGGCGGCGGCGGCGGCCAGGTCGGCGCGCGCCAGGACGAACACCTCGGGGAGCTGGACCTGCCGGGGCAGGTAGCGGCGGCCCTCCGCGGCGTCGGGCCTGGCGTCCTTCAGGATGTTGACGAGTTGCAGCCCTTCCCCGAATTGCACGGCGTTGCCACGCAGCTCGTCCGCCGCGGCCGCCAGGCTCGGGGGGCCCCCGATGACGAAGAGCTCGGTGAGCATCTGGCCGACGATGCCCGCCACCGCGAAGCAGTAGTCGCGCAGCTCCTGCAGCGTCTCGAGCTCGAGGACCCCATCCCCCCGGGTCCGACCCACGAAGTCCGCCATGCCCTGGGCGCTGCGACCGAGGTGGACCCGCAGCTGCTCGCGGGCCCGCGGCGCGAGGGCGTGGTACCAGGACACCACCTGCGGCGTGACCCGCAGCAGGTCGAGGTACCCCGCGTGGATCAGGGGAGGGTCCACCAGCCACGCCGAGGTCGCCTGGGCCACCGCGCGCGGGTCGGCCTCGTCGAGCAATGGCCCGACCTCGGCGAGCGCCTGAATCCGCCGCTCGGGCGACCAGGCGGTGGCGTCCTCGAAGGTGTCGATGATCCGGAACAGCAGATAGGCCACCCCGACCTCGGTGCGGGTGGGCTCCGGGAGCATGGGGATGGTGAGCGCAAACGTGCGGCTGGTCTTCAGCAGCAGGGTGTTCAAGTCGTCCTTGTTGATCATGTCACGAGCCTTCTCACGAGCCTTCTCAAGGGTCTCCCTGGGCGGTGCCGAAACCCATCCCCACTCCACTCCCGGTCGTCGCCGTCGCCGTCGCCGTCGCAGATTCGGGCGGGCCGCGCAGCACGCCCTCGTGCAGGGAATCGCCGAGCGCCTCCGCGCACCGGACGACCCGGCCGCGGAGGGTGAGCAATCTGGTGAGTGCGCGCGGATCGCCCAGCAATCCGCGCAAGACCTGGGTGCGCCGGACGGCGCCCCCGCTGTCCCGCGCGCGGTTGAGGAGCTCCGGTAGCTCCTCGCTGGCGGTGTCGCTGACCGCCCGGACGACGAGCCACGGGATCCCGGCCGCGCGCGCCATCTCGGCGTAGATCGCCGACTCCAGATCCACCACCGCGGTGGGCAGACGGCCCACCGCCCGGTCGTCTCTGTCGTTGTCTCTGTCGCTGTCCCCGTCCGTATCGGTGCAGGCCCCGGCGCCCGCCGCGGCCGCCACCCTCCACAGGCGCTGCTTCTCGAGCGCGCTGTCGGCGATCCGGCGAGCGGTCACCACCACCGCCGGTCGCGCGCCGAGCAGGCGTGCCGCGCTCGCCACCCATGCGGGGCCCGCGGCTTCAACCCCGGTGATCAGGGACGCTTCCTCCGGCTCACGCACGACGTGCGTGGCGACCACCAGGTCGGCGGGGGCGAGCCCGGGG
>CAZIOH010000055.1:0-40076 GCA_964540815.1 uncultured Myxococcales bacterium
CGCCCGGATCTCCTTGCGGGTGGTTTCTCCGGTTGGCAAAGCCAACCTCCGATCCACCGCATGGAGAGGCAGCCGTCGGGGCACGGGCAGGTGCACGAACGAGCTCCATTCCCCTCTTATCTCCTCGCCCCGCGAGCGGGGAGGGCGAGCGAGAGGGGCCCCACTTCATTCCGGGGCCGGGCAGCGCCAAGGACCTTTGTTCGCCTCCCGCTGTTCAGGCGAGCGTAGCGCGGCTTTGCCGCGCGGAGCGAGAGGGGCGCGGGGACGTGCGAGCGGAAGCGAGCCACGTCCTCGATTCAATAACCAGCCACGTCCTCGATTCAATAACCAGCCGCGTCCCCGATACAATCTCAGCGGGTGTGCTGGGTGCGGAAGGTGTGTGGGTGATTTTCGCTGCGGGCGACGGCGGGCTGGTGCAGGGGGACGAGCTGGTGGGGGGCGTTGCCGATCAGATCGGCGCGGCCCATGCGACGGAGCGCCGCACGCAGCGTGGGCCAGTTGGCGGGATCGTGGTAGCGCAGGAAGGACTTGTGCAGCGCGCGCGTCCTTGACGACCTCGGGACCTCGACGGTCTGCTCGAAGCGGAGGGGACGCAGCGGGTTGAGGCCCGTGTGATACATCGCGGTGGCGGTGGCCATCGGGGACGGCAGGAAGGCCTGGACCTGGTCCGCGCGGAAGCCATTCTTCTTCAGCCACCCGGCGAGGTGGAGCATGTCCTCGTCGCGGGTGCCGGGGTGCGCGGCGATGAAATACGGGATGAGGTATTGCTGCTTGCCGGCCTCGCGCGAGTAGCGATCGAAGAGCTCGCGAAACCGCTCGAAGGTGCCGATCCCGGGCTTGAGCATCTTCGAGAGCGGGCCCTCCTCCGTGTGCTCGGGGGCGATCTTCAAGTACCCGCCCACGTGGTGGGTCGCGAGCTCGCGCACGTACTCGGGCGAGGTCGAGGCCAGGTCGTAGCGCAGCCCCGAGGCGATGAGCACCTTCTTCACCCCCGGCACCGCCCGGGCCTTCCGATAGAGCCCGATGAGCGAGGTGTGGTCGGTGTCTAGGTTGGGACAGATGCCAGGGTAGACGCAGGAGGGACGGCGGCAGGCGGCCTCGATCTGCGGATCCTTGCACGCCAGCCGGTACATGTTGGCCGTCGGTCCCCCGAGATCCGAGATGACCCCGGTGAAGCCCGGGGCCCGATCTCGGACCGCGGCGATCTCCCGCAGCACCGACCCCTCCGAGCGATTCTGGATGATCCGTCCCTCGTGCTCGGTGATCGAGCAAAATGAACACCCTCCGAAGCACCCGCGCATGATGGTGATGGAAAAGCGAATCATCTCGTAAGCGGGAATCTTCGCCTCCCCGTAGACCGGGTGGGGGCGCCGCGTGTAGGGCAGCTCGTAGACCGCGTCCATCTCGGCCGAGGAGAGGGGCAGCGGCGGCGGATTCAGCCAGACGTCGAGGCCGGCGTGGCGCTGCACCAGGGCCCGGGCGTTCCCCGGGTTGGATTCGAGGTGCAAGATGCGCGAGGCGTGGGCGTAGAGCCGCGGATCACGCGCCACGCTGTCGAAGTCCGGCATCCGGATGACCGTCCGCTCGCGCGACGGGAGCGGGCCACCCGGCGCCCCCGATGACCCCGATGACCTGCGCCGGGTCCGCAGCAGCGCACCCGCGGGCACGAGCACCGGAGGGCTGGGCTCCGCGATCGGACCTGCCGGCGTGGAGCACCCTGCCCCACTGGCGGTGGTGGGATCGAGGTAGGGCGACGGGCCCGCGACCTCGGCGAAGCTCGATTCCGCCGCCGAGCCGGGCGCGACCGGATGATCAAGGCTGGTTGCGAGGCTGGTGGAGTCGATCTCCTCCCATGCCCCGGGAGGCGCGCCCACGAAGGCCGTGCCGCGCACGTCTCGAATCGTGGACGGGGCCTCGCCGTCCCCGAGCCGGTGGGCGATCTCGACGATGGCCCGCTCGGCGTTGCCGTACACCAGCAGATCGGCGCCCGCGTCCACCAGCACCGACCGACGGACCGTGTTCGACCAGTAGTCGTAGTGCGCGATGCGACGCAGGCTGGCCTCGATGCCCCCGATCACGAGCGGGACGTCCGGGAAAGCCTGGCGCACGCGCTGGCTGTAGACCACCACCGCGCGATCGGGGCGCAGGCCCCCCACCCCACCCGGAGAATACGCGTCGTCCGAGCGCAGGCGCTTGTCCGAGGTGTAGCGGTTGACCATCGAGTCCATGTTGCCGGCGGTCACCCCGAACATCACGCTCGGCCGGCCGAGGGCGGTGAAGGCATCGGGGCGACGCCAGTCGGGCTGGGCGAGGATCCCGACGCGAAAGCCGCGCGCCTCGAGCAGCCGCCCGATCAGCGCCGCGCCGAAGCTCGGGTGATCCACGAACGCGTCGCCGCTGACCAGGATCACGTCGCAGCACTCCCACCCGAGCGCGTCCATCTCGGCCCGCGACATCGGGAGCACCGGCGCGATTCCAAAGCGCTCCGCCCAGAACTTGCGCCGCGCGAACAGGGTCGCCGGGACCCGCTCGGGAGAGACGATCTGGAAGGCCGGGGTCCCGCGCGGGGACGGGGGCCCCGGCGGATGGACGGCACCCATGAGGCGCCTTGCATAGCACGCCGGCCGCCACCGCGCCCCGAGGGCGGTGGCGGCGCGCCCTATTCGGGGCCGGGCTCCGGCTGGCCGCTGCCAAGGACCAGGGAGCCCGCGGGGCGGACGCCGGAGGGGCTCCAGGGGGGGACGGCGGCAGCGGCGCCGCGCCGGGTCTCGGCGGGCGGCGCCCGCCGCGAGCGGTGGGCAGCGAGGGTATGGGCTCCGACGCCGGCCGCGAGCAGCACGAGCAGGCCGGCCAGGGCCACGCCGAGGTGCACCCTGCGCCCGCGCCCGGCGGTGCGCCGGGCCCCGCCGCTCGGGCCTGGGGCTCCCGCCTCCCCGATCACCACCTCGACCGCCGCCTCGGAGGGCGGCCCGGCCAGGGCAATGGCTGGCGCCGCAGGGGACGTCGTTCCGGCGGGCGATCCCGCGATGGTCGGGCGAACCCAGCTGGCCGAGGCGGTGAGGAAGGTCTCGGAGGTGCCGGCGTCGGGACGCGGGTCGAGCGAGCGAACCAGCCGCAGGATCGCCCGGCTCGGCCCCCGCAAGGTGGCGAGGTGGTTCTCCACGTCGGCCAGCATCTCGCCGGCCGAGCCGTAGCGGGCGGCTGGGCTACGCTCCACGGCCCGCGCCACCAGGGCGTCGAGCTCAGGCCCAACCTCGGCGTGGTACGCCGAGGGCGCCGGGCTCGGCTGCTGCAGCAAGGCCATCTTCTTGGCCAGATCGCTGTGACACCGGAAGAGCGGGCGGCCGGCCAGCATCTCGAAGAGCACACAGCCGACCGCGAAGACGTCCACCCGGTGATCGACCGCCGCCCCGCGCACCAGCTGCTCGGGCGCCAGGTACGGGACCTTGCCCTTGACGACGTGGACGGCCCGCGGGGCGACGACCTCGGGGACGATCGCCCCGGGATCGGGGATCCCGTCCCGTTCGGCCGCCGGCGTCGAGCGCCCGGAGCCTCGCGCGGGCTCGACCGGGGCATCGGGCGCCTCGATCAGATCGGCGGCGCGCGCGATCCCGAAGTCGAGCACCTTCACCGTGCCGTTGCTGGCCAGCATCACGTTCGACGGAGAGATGTCCCGGTGGACGATGTCGAGCCGCCGGCCCGTGACATCCACCAGGTTGTGGGCGTAGTCGAGCGCCACCAGGAGCTCGCGCGCGATGTGCAGGGCGGCCACCACCGGCATCGGCGTGCCGCGGGCCTTGAGCCGCGTCAGGGCCTCGCGCAGGGTGAAGCCGCGGACGCTCTCCATGGCGATGAAGTAGCTGCCCTCGGCCACGCCGAACTCGAAGATCTGCACGATGTTCGGGTGGTTCAGCATGGCCGAGATCTTCGCCTCGTTGACGAACATGTGCGTGAAGCGCGGCTCGGCGCTGAGGCGCGGCAGCACGCGCTTGATCACCAGCTCCCGACGGAAGTCCTCGGGGCCACGAACCTCGGCCCGAAAGACCTCGGCCATGCCGCCCGCTCCGATGCGCTCGGTGAGCTCGAAGCGACCGAAGGGCCGCGGGGTGCTCGCTTGATCCGGCACGCCGGAGGCCACCGGAGGGGGCGCGACGGGCGCGTCCGTCTCGAGCCGCCTCTCGGCGCCGAGCCTCTCGGCTCCCCGGGCGTCCGGGGCGCGCTGCGCTGGCGATTCGCCCATGGCCCCCCCGACATCGGCGGATGGCCGGATTCTCGTGAGCGCATATCGCCGACGGACGCGCGCGTCGGGTTTCTGGCGCGGAGAGTCGAGCCAGCCGGCACAGTCGGTGATCGGCGGTCGGCGGTCAGAAGAGGCGGTTGAGGCCGTTGAGGGCGGCGACGCGGTAGGCCTCGGCCATGGTCGGATAGTTGAAGGTCGTGTTCACGAAGTAAAGCAGGGTGTTGGCGTCGCCGGGCTGGGCCATGATGGCCTGACCGATGTGCACGATCTCGGCCGCCTGATCGCCGAAGCAATGGATCCCCAGGATCTTCATGCTGTCGCGGTGGAAGAGCAGCTTGAGCATGCCCACCGTGTTGCCGGTGATCTGGGCGCGCGCGAGCGAGCGGAACAGCGAATGTCCCACCTCGTATGGCACGCCGGCGGCGGTCAGCTCGCGCTCGGTGCGCCCGAGGCTCGAGATCTCGGGCGAGGTGTAGATCCCGGTGGGGATGTCGCGCACCAGGCGCTCGTCGCTCTTGCCCTCGATGGCGTGCCCGGCGGCGAAGCGCCCCTGATCATAGCTGGCGCTGGCGAGGCTCGGATATCCGACCACATCCCCCACCGCGTAGATGTGCTCGCGCGCGGTTCGATAGAAGTCGTCCACCGCCAGCAATCCGCGCCCGTCGGGGGTGAGTCCGACCCGGTCGAGACCGAGGTCCTGGGTGTTTCCGGTGCGCCCCTGGGCCCACAGGAGCAGCTCGGTCTTGAGCCGCTTGCCGCTCTTGAGGTGGATCACCACACCGTCGGGTTGGGCCTCGATCCGCTCGTACTCCTCGTTGTGGCGGATGAGGACGCCCTGATCGCGCAGGTGGTAGGACAGGGCGTCGATGATCTCGTCATCGAGGAAGGCCAGCAGCTTGTCGCGGCTGTTGAGGAGGTTCACCTTGACGCCGAGGTTGCGAAAGATCGAGGCGTACTCGCACCCCACCACGCCCGCGCCATAGACCGTGATGGTGTCGGGGGTCCCGTCGAGCTCGAGGATGGTGTCGCTGTCGCGGATGCGCGGGTTCCCGAAGTCGATCCCCGCTGGACGGTACGGCCGCGACCCCACCGCCAGCACGAACTTCTTGCCGTGGAGCTTGCGGCGCACCCCGTTGGTCTCGACCTCCATGGTGTGATCGCCGACGAAGCGACCGTGACCATGGACCACCGTCACGTGGTTGCGGGCGTAGAAGTCCCGGCGCATGGAGACCTGCTTGGCGATCACGCCCTCGGCGGCGCGCAGCATGGACGGGAAGGTGACCTCCACGTGGTCGGAGCAGGACGCGAACAAGGGGCTGCGGCGAAACGATTGGACCTGCGTCACTGTGTGGCGCAGGGCCTTGCTGGGGATGGTCCCGAGGTGGGTGCAGCCGCCGCCCACCGTCGGTGAGCGCTCGATCACCAGCACCCGCGCTCCCGCCTTGGCCGCCCGCATGGTGGCCCCCTCCCCGCCCGGTCCGCTCCCTATCACCACCAGATCGTATTCGTGCGAATCCAGCTCTTGCTCCGGCGGCAATCCCGACCTCCTTCGTGCGTGTGTGATCCGCGTTGGCCCGCGGGGGCAGCCTCCTTGGCGTGCTTGCCCGTACACTACATCAGAGTGGCGGACTGCCGCATGGTGCTCGCCCGACGCTCTCGAGGGCGACGTGAGCCGCCAGCGCCCCGAGAAGGTACCCATGGGGGTCAGCTTCTCCGCGGTTTTGACCGATGGGGGCTGTCTCACCAGTTCCCCCCGAAGAGGTCGAATGCCCGGAATGAATCGCACGCTGTTTTCGCAACGTCCCTCGCTGCCCGTCCCCCCGTCACCCGGGGGCCAGCTCGGCGCCCAGCTCGGGAGTCTCCTGCTGCTGCTGTGCGGCGCGGCCTGCTCGGGGACCACCGACGGGGCGCCCGGAGGGGGCGCGGGAGGCATCACGGCGCCCGGCTCCGGCGGCAGCCCGGGGGTGGCGGCCTCCTCGGGTGCGACGGGAGGGGCGGTCTACCCCGGGGGGAGCGGGGGCGTCCACGCCGGTAGCGGCGGACGCGGAGCCGGTGCCGGCGGGACCGGCGGAGCCGGCGCGGCGGTCGGATCGGGGGGCGCGCGGATCCTCGGCAGCGGTGGCAGCGGCAGTGGCAGCGGCGGGCGCGCCGGCGGTCCGGCCGCGAGCGGAGGGAGCGGTCCGGGGAGCAACGGCGGGAGCTCGGGATGCGCCACGCCGCCCGATCCCGAGCCGCTGGTCGGGTGGGCGACCACCGCGCCAGGGACCACCGGTGGAGGCTCGGCCACGCCGACGCAGGTGACCACCCTCGCCGAGCTCAACACCGCGCTCTCCGGGACCACCCCGGCCGTGGTGTGGCTCAAGGGCACCGTGACCGGTGACGTCAAGCTCGGCTCGAACAAGACCGTGGTCGGGGTGTGCGGGGCCGAGGTGCACGGCCACGTGGAGATCAGCGGTTCGAGCAACGTCATCCTCCGCAACCTCACGATCGTGGGCTACGGGGTCGGCGACTGCAGCCTCGACCCGAGCTACGACGCGACCTTGGGCTGCTCCTCGGGGGCCGACGCCATCTCGGTGTGGAAGAACGCCCACCACATCTGGATCGACCACTGCGACATCTCCGACGGGACGGACGGCAACCTCGACATCACCCTCGGCTCGAACTACGTCACAGTATCCTGGACAAAGTTCCACTATTCTCCCCGCACCGACAACACCGGGAGCGACTCCACCGGCGCGTCGGGGCATCGGTTCAGCAACCTGGTCGGCGGCACCGACACGCCGCCGAGCACCTATGACGACGCCAGCACCTTGAACGTCACCTGGCACCACGACTGGTGGGCCGACAACGTCGTGGAGCGCCAGCCGCGGGTTCGCTTCGGCAAGAACCACGTCTTCAACAGCCTCTTCACCTCGACCAGCGCCAAGTACTGCGTCCGCGCCGGGATCGATGCCCACCTCCTGGTCGAGAGCAACGTGTTCGTTGGGGTGGCCAACCCACAGCAGTTCAACAGCGCCTCGGATCAGACCACCGCCTTCATCACCGCCACCAACAACCTCTACACCAAGACCTCCGGGAGCCAGGCGACGGGAGGCGGCGGCACCGCCTTCACCACCCCACCCTACGCCTACACCCCGGACCCCACCGCTGACCTGCAGGCCGCCATCCAGGCCGGCGCCGGCCCGCACTGAGGCCCTGGGGCCGGGCGCTCAGGCGCACTAGCGCCGGGGGGCGGGCTCGGTCGCGGCCGGGGTCGAGGCGGGGGGCTGGGTCGGGTGGCGTGCCCGCAGGCGGCCCCGGGCCGAGATGATGACCAGCACCGAGAGCAGCGCCACCAGGCGCAGAAAGCGGACCTTCCACATCCGCCGCCGCAGGACCTCGTAGAAGGCCGCCGCCTCGCCGACGGGGAGCTTGCGCAGCACGATCTCCTGCTGCCGCACCCGGACCGCGTCGGTCGCTCGGGTCCCGAGCGAAAGCACCAGGAGCACGCCGATCAGCGTGCCAATCACTGGCCGCCCCCCCGCGAAGCGGCCCAGACCAGGTAGACCGAGTAGAGCGCACCGGCGGCGAGGGCCAGCGCGACCGCCCACATCATTCGCTCTCCCCGGGCCCGCCCGCGTTCGTAGTGCGCGAGCGCCGCCCGACCGGGGAGCTCCCGGATTCGATTCAAGCGGCGTCCTTCCTGGATGTAGCCGGTGGCCGTCACCAGAACCGTGACGGCCAGGAACACGAACCGAATGAGCTGCACGACACCATCGTACTGCGGGATCCCGCCTGCGCGCACGCGCCCGGGGCTTCTTGGCGCCTTGGCCATCCCGTCGGGCCGCCGCCGATGCGAGGTTCCGGTGGCGCGGTGCGGGTGGACAGAAGCCCTTCGCTGTGGCAGCAAGATGTCTCGATGCGTACGACGCGAAACATCCGAAGCTGGAAAGAGGCGCTCGGCCCCCGGTTGCCCGAGGCGTGGAGCCGCGAGATCGACATCTTCGAGACCCAGATCGAGCTGCGCAAGAAGGGCAAGATCGAGGAGAAGCTGTTCGCCGAGACCCGGCTGCGGCGCGGGGCCTACGGCCAGCGCTACGATAATGGACAGCGGCACGACGGGGAGAAGACCCAGGCGCTGGCCTTTCCGTCGGGGGACATCACCAAGGGCCCGAGCACCCTGTGGGACGCGCCCGGGATGCAGCGGATCAAGATCCCGTATGGACGCTTGACCGCCGAGCAGCTCGACACCCTCTCCGAGGTGGCCGAGGAGTACTCGGATCGCATCCTGCACGTCACCACCCGCCAGGACATCCAGCTGCACTTCGTTCACATCGACGACACGCCGGACATGCACCGGCGGCTGGCGGCGGTCGGGATCACCACCCGCGAGGCCTGCGGCAACACCGTCCGCAACGTGACCGCCTGCCCCGCCGCGGGGGTCTGCCGCACCGAGAGCTTCGACGTCGCGCCTTACGCGCACGCCCTCACCTTCTTCCTGCTCGGCCACGACGACACCCAGGACTTCGGGCGGAAGTTCAAGGTGGCCTTCTCGGGCTGCAAGGACAACGCCTGCGGGCTCACCAACTTCCACGATCTCGGCGCCATCGCCCGCACCCGCGAGGTGAACGGGGTGACCGAGCGCGGGTTCGAGATCGTGATCGGCGGTGGGCTCGGCTCGGTCCCGCAGGCCGCGCAGGTGTTCGACCCCTTCCTGCCCGAGGCGGAGCTCCTGCCGATCGCGCAGGCCATGAGTCGGGTCTTCGCGCGGCTCGGGGAGCGCCAGAACCGCGCGCGCGCCCGCTTCAAGTTCGTGGTCAAGAAGCTGGGGATCGCCGAGACCACCCGCCTCATCCAGGAGGAGCGGGCCAAGCTGAGGCCCGATCCCCGCTGGACGGCGTTCCTCGCCGATCTGCACGCCACCGACGAGACCCCGCTGCGCCCCCCGGGCGCCCTGCCCGCCGGCCCCCATCCGGCGGGGTTCGAGGCCTGGCACGCGACCAACGTGGTGCCGCAGCGACAGGCCGGCTACGCCATGGCGACCGTTACCTTGCCACTCGGCGATCTCACCTCGGAGCAGGGGCGCGCCCTCGCCGACCTGGCGCGGCGGTTCACCGGCGACACCTTGCGGGCCACCGCCGATCAGAACCTGCTCCTGCGCTGGGTGAGCGAGGCGGACCTGCCTGCGGTATACACCGCGCTGCGGGCGGCGCACCTGGCCGAGCCGGGGGCGGGCACCATCAGCGACATCACCGCTTGCCCGGGCACCGACACCTGCAAGCTCGGGATCTCGTCGTCCCGAGCGCTGGCGGCCGAGCTGACCCGCGAGCTGCGCGCCTCCGGGGTCGATCGCGATCCCAACGCCCGGCACCTGCACATCAAGGCCAGCGGCTGCTTCAACTCCTGCGGCCAGCACCACGTCGCCGATCTCGGATTCCTCGGGGTGAGCCGCAACGTGGGCGGGCGCCGGGTTCCCCACTTCCAGCTGGTGGTCGGTGGACAGTGGGAGCACAACGCCGGCTCGTACGGGCTCGCCATCGGGGCGGTCCCCTCGAAGCGGGTCCCCGAGATCGTCAAGCGCCTGACCAGCCGCTACGCCAAGGAGCGTCAGGGGAGCGAATCCTTCGCCGACTTCGCGAACCGCATCGGCAAGAAGACCATCCGGGCGATGGTCGAGGAGCTGCAGATCCTGCCGACCTACGATCAGGATCCGAGCTTCTACAGCGACTGGGGCGATCCGCGCGAGTACACCATCTCCGACATGGGCGAGGGGGAGTGTGCCGGCGAGGTGGTTCCCTACGTGGAGGTGGAGCTGGCGGCCGCCGAGCGCGAGGTGTTCGAGGCCCAGGTCATGCTCGACGAGGGAAAGGTAGACGCCGCCGCGGGACACGCCTTCGCGGCCATGCTGCAGGCGGCGCGGGGCCTGACCCGGGAGAAGAACCCCAACCTCGGCAGCGCGCCCGCCGAGATCGTGGCCGAGTTCCGCACCCACTACTACGACACCCAGCTCTTCTTCGATCCGTTCGCGGGCGGCAAGTTCGCGCACTATTTCTTCCGGGCGAACGACGAGCGCGGGAAGCCCGCCACGCTCGAGTCCGCCCACCAGCTCATCGAGGAGGCCACCCTCTTCGTCGACGCTGCCCACCAGTGCTACGCGCGTCTCGGCTCGGCGCTCAAGGCCACCGTGCCGAGCCCCACCCTGCCGCCCTCCACCCCGATCTGAATCGAGCCCCCCGCCCCCCAAGGAACCATGCTCTCATCCAAGCTGCAACTGAAGATCTTCCTCACGCCCGAGACCGCCGCGGCGGCCACCGGCGCCTCGGCCGAGGCGCTCATCGGGGTGTTTCAAGGCTGGATTCGCGAGCGGCGGCTGCCCGAGCTCCTGATCGACGTGGCGAACTACGCGCATGTGCCGGAGGGTCCGGGCGTGGTGCTGATCGGGCACGGGTCGGACTATGGCCTCGATCTCGGCGGGGGCCGGGCGGGATTGCTGCACAACCGCAAGCGCGCGGGCCTGGGTCCGTCCGAGGCGCTCGGGGATCTGGCGCGCCGCACGCTCCACGCCGCGGACCTGCTCGAGCGCGAGCCCACCCTCGGCGGCCGGCTCCACTTCGCCACGAACGAGCTCCTGTTCCGCATCAACGATCGCCTGGCGGCCCCGAGCGACGAGGAGACCTGGGCGGCGGTGAAGCCGGAGCTCTCGGATCTGGCGGCGCGCCTGTTCACCGGATCCTTCCAGCTCACCCGCGAGGGCACCCCGAAGGAGCTGTTCGCCGTTCGCCTGACCACCAGCGCCCCCGCCATCCTGCTCGCCACCCTGCTCGAACGCGCCGGCGGCCCTCCGGTCGCGGACGCCTCCCTGGTGACCTAGAGACGACCCGTGCCTCAATCTCGTATCCCCTCGCCCCGCGCAGCGGGGAGAGGGTCAGGGAGAGGGGCCCCACTTCATTCCGGCCGCGCCGGGCGCAGACCATCTTCCGAGCCGGACCACCGAGTCGAGCCCTCGTCCCTCATCTAGAACTGCAACAGACCTCTTTGGTCTTCGTATGGAATTGCATCCCGCATGTACAGTACGGCAACACTCACTCCGTCAGTGGTCTTCAGCCCATCCCAGTTCGCATATAGTCCGGGTTGTGCGTCTCTATCGGCGAGATATCTCTCGCGGAGCGCCCGAAGACGGCTCGGTGAGTCAGGATCGGAGACGAGCTTACTCGTGCCCGGCATTATGAGATTGATGCCGTCAATTCCTGGGTCCAACAGAAAGTCACTGAGGGGCATGGCCAAAGGCCATGCGTAGGCCATCGCCGAGCCGCTGCTGGGGTCATAGGCAGAGACGACTGCGCTGACGTGAAGCGCGCCGTCCATGGCAATCCCACGCGCCCACAACGACTCGGCGACAGTCTGGATGACTGACCACGCTGCATCGAACCGCTTGCCCTCGAACCCACATTCCGCTGTCGCTGTCGGGGTCGAAACAGCGCGAACTGAATAATCGAATAGTCCGGCAGCTCCACCGCAGTCGCGCAGAGAAGATATGTCACCGAGTGCCACACCTTGTTCCAGGGTCGCCACGTCTGAGGCCGTGAGCACCCCCCCGCGGATTTCCCGATCTCGGCGCTGGGCATCTTCCGTCCATACGCTGGTCCAGTAAGAGCAGAGGCCGTCGACGGCGAAGAAAGGCGAGCCGTTTTCAACTCTCACCAGTGAGCCGCGCAGTTCGTTGCCGGGCTCCACGAACGCCCAAAGGCGAAGCCGCTGTGTACCATCGCAGAGCCCAAAGACGTCGGAAGGCGCCGCTTCCTGGCTCCCTCCATCGGGGCTGTTGGCGGCCGCTCCATCCATCACGGAGCTAGCCGGCCCGTCATCGCCCACGCCGACCCTTACGGACGGCGATGAGCATGCCGTCGCGACGCCGAGCAGCGCGACCACACCTCGCCTCATGACAATGAACGCTAGCAGGTCCCTGCCAGACAGCGCGTCAATCTTCCGCAGCGACCGATGCGAAGATCTCCTCGAGGGGTGTGCGAACATTGGCTCCGATGGCGTACATTGACACCGTGGTGGCGGAGTCGACGACGGCCGCGCGTGCCGTTGCAAAGGCGGTCGCTGACGGCCGCACGCTGGGCGCAGACAAGGCGACCGAGACATGAGCCGCCGAGTCCTCACGACCGTTCACCTTCGGGACGGGCGCGATGCGACCCTCGAATGGGTCACCGAGGACGACGCCTCCGGGATGCTCGCCTATCTGGAAGTGATCGCGGGCGAGACCGACTTCCTCACCTTCGGTCCTGGCGAATTTGGAATGACGATCGATCAGGAAGTCGCGTTCTTGAGATCCTTGGCAGACCCGATGAGGGGAATGATGATGAAGGCCGTGGTAGGCGGGGAGATGGTGGGAAACGCCCTGCTCCATCGCTCACCCCGTCCACGGGTTCGGCATGTCGCCGATCTGGGCCTTTCGGTTCGGCGGGATTTCTGGGGCACGGGCCTTGGCTCCGCGCTTTGCCAGACCATGTTCTCGGAGGCGAAGCGAGCTGGCGTCACGAGGATCTCCCTGAAGGTTCGCGCCGACAACGGCCGAGCAATCCGGTTGTACGAGCGTCTCGGTTTTTCCCACGAGGGTCGGCTGATCGGTGCGTTCCTCGTGGGCGGTGTCGAGCTCGACGAGCTCGTGATGGGGCTCCGGATCTGAGGTCGACCACCGCGCCCTCATGAGCGCGGACCTCTCTCAGGGGCCGGGGGTGTCTTCGCGCTCGATGCGGGCGCCGAGGGCTTGCAGGCGGGTTTCGATGCGCTCGTAGCCGCGATCGATCTGCTGGGCGTTGTGGATGGTGCTGCGTCCGTCGGCCACGAGGGCGGCGATGAGCAGGGCCATCCCGGCGCGGATGTCCGGGCTCGACACGTTCTGCGGATACAGCCGCGACGGTCCGGTGACCACCGCCCGGTGCGGATCGCACACGATGACCCGCGCGCCCATGGAGATGAGCCGGTCCACCCAGTACAGGCGGCTCTCGTACATCCACTCGTGAATCAGGCACGTCCCGGTGGCCTGGCTCGCCAGCACCAACGCGATCGAGGTGAGGTCGGCCGGGAAGCCCGGCCACGGGGCGTCGTGGATGCGCGGCACCGCGCCGTGCAGGCCGTCCTCCACCACCAGCGTCTGATCCCGCGGCACGAAGATGTCGTCCCCGCGCACCTCCCAGCGCACCCCGAGCTTGGCGTACGCGGAGGCCGTCACGCGGTGCTCGTTCGGGCGCGCGCGGCGGATCAGCAACTCGCCGTGCGTCACCGCCGCGAGCGCGATGAAGCTCCCCACCTCGAGGTAGTCGGGACCGACCGCGGCCGTGCACCCGTGTAGCCGCGGCACGCCCTCGATGGTGAGCACGTTGGTCCCGATGCCCTCGATGCGGGCCCCCATCGCCACCAGCATGCGGCAGAGATCCTGGACGTGGGGCTCCGAGGCGGCGTTGCGGATGGTGGTCGTCCCGCGTGCCAGGGAGGCCGCCATGACCACGTTCTCCGTGGCCATGACGCTCATCTCGTCGAGGAACAGGTCCGCGCCCACCAGCCCGCGCGCGGCACGCAGGACGTAGCCGTCGGGGCGGACGTCGATCTCCGCCCCGAGCTCGCGAAAGGCCCGGATGTGAGTGTCGAGCGGTCGGCGCCCGATGCGGTCTCCCCCCGGCGCCGGCAGCTCGGCCCGTCCGGCGCGCGCCAGGAGCGGCCCCGCCAGCACGAAGCTCGCGCGCATCTGGCGGCAGATCGCGGGGTCGGGCGCCACCGAGCGCAGGCCGTCCGCGTGGCAGGACACCGCCGCCACCTCGGGCTGCCCGACGCGCGAACCGAGATCCTCGAGCGCGGCCCGCATGGTCCGGACGTCCTGGATGTCCGGCACGTTGGTGAGCAGGACCGGCTCGTCGGTGAGCAGCGTCGCCGCCAGCATCGGCAGGGCCGCGTTCTTGTTCCCGGCCACGGTGATCTCGCCGCAGACCGGTACACCGCCATCTATGACGAAGCGACTCACGCGTCCCTCACCCGAGAATGCCCGGGGCGCGGTCCCCGGGCAAGTTTCGGGTCTCCGCCCGACGGCCAGCCCTCTTCACGGGTGTCCGGGGCGGCTCCGGGTGGTGGCCGTCAGCCTCAGGTACACCCACAACTCGCGCTGGTGGAACGCGAAGCTCGGGGCGCTGAAGTTCGGCCCCCGATCGGATCCGCGCACTCCCCCCTCGATGAACAGCGTGTCGGAGAGGCGGTGCCGGATCGGCAGCTGCAGCGCCACCACCGTCTCGTCCGGGTTCCCGGCGAGGGGCTGTGACCGGATGACCGTCGAGAAGATCGCCTCGAGCGCCGCCGTGGTGTCCGGCTGAAACAGCAGCCCGAGGGCCAACGAGGTCGTCGACCGGGGACCAGCCGCGCCGAGGAAGGGGTCGACGAAGTAGTCGACCGACGTCGAGAAGAGCCCTCTCAGGCGGGGCTCGTCCTGTCCCGGCAACCACGACCCGATCTCCACTCCGCCGATGGGCGACCAGGAAGGGCCGCTGCCACTGGTCGACCCGCCGGTGCCCGAACGCCAGCCGTGGGCGACGCCCCCCAGCACCCGCAGGTCCCCGAGACGCGACAGATGCGTCCTCCAGCCGAGCTCGGTGGAGGCCACCACGAAATCGAAGGCCCCCCCGGGTACCGCGAGCGACCCGGAGGACGACACCCGGTCCAGCTCCCCCACGAGGAGGAGGTCGCTCCGACGCGAGAGGTGGGCGCTGGCCGACGGCAAGGCGCGGAGCACGGTCTGGTCGGGGAGCGGTGGGGCCACGAACAAGGGCACCATTCCGCCCCCGCCGTTCACCGCGGCGGCGACGGTGCCGCCGTAGGAATGGTAGCGAGCCGCCTCGCCAGCGAGGGCGAGCTCCCAGCGAGGGCTGGCCAGGTATCGCGCCCCGAGGTGCCCCGAGACGGCCACGATCTTCTGTACCGCGGGCAAGGTCCCGGTCGGCGTGGGGCCGAGGATTCCGGCCAGGGCCGCGTAGTCGGGCTCTCCGATCGAGGAGGCTCCGGTGGCCGTCAGGGTGAGGGTCCTCGACGCGCGGGCGCTCGCCTGGAGGTCGAGGACGTGCAGGACCGCGACGTGGAAGTCGAGGGGAGCCGTGGCCGGGAGGCCACTGTCCGGCCCGACCGAGGCGAGCCGCACCACGTAGCCGAGCCGAACACTCGCCTCGGGACCGGCGAGGCTGCCGCTGACCCCCGGCGCGAGGATGCCCATGACCACCTTGGTCGAGGGATCGCCCGGTCGCACCGGCGTCTCGCCGGCGCGGGCCTCCGCCGATACCAGCGCGTTGAGGTCGACGCTGGCGGAGAAGCTCGCCGAGAGCAGGAGGACCGCTGCCGCCGGTACGGTCGCGAGCACGCGGCCTACTCCACGACGACGACGTCCCCGTCGGACAGACGGAACTGGGCGCTCGACGGCTCGGGCGCGACGAGCTCGCTCGCCCGGAAGCGGATCCGCGGCGGCGTGTCGTGGGATCGCACGACGAAGATGCGATCTCGCGACGCAAAGTCCGTCAGCCATCCCGCGGCCGCCAGGGCCGCAGTGACGCTGAAGTCCCGGCCGAGCTCGTAGGTGCCGGGGGTCTTGACCTCGCCCACCACCTTCACCCGCACCGGCGCCGGGCGCGAGATCACCACCGAGACCTGCGGCTTGACGACCACGTTGTCGAGGCGTCGCTGCAGCTCGGCCGCCGCCTCGTTCGGGGAGCGCCCGGCGACCACCACGTTGCCCACCGTCGGCTGCAGATAGGCCCCGTCCTCGCGGACCACGAACTCCCCGGTCATCGAAGGCTGGTCCCGCACCTGCACGAAGATGGTGTCGCGCGGCTGAATCAGCCCGGCCTGGGGCAGCGCCGCCGGCGGGACCTGCTGAACCCACACGTAAGGCTGCTCGGTCGCGCACGCGATCGGCATGCCCACCACCGCCAGCGCAACGAGCGCGATGCGCAGCAGGCGATGCCACCCGAGCCTGGGCGTACCCGCGCGGGTGCCCTCACCGTTGCCCTTGCCACGCGGAGACCAGGCCATCGGCCGAAGCAGAGAGGAGCGGACCAGTGCCATCCGGGCGTTAAACCATATTTCGGACGGCCGCACTACGTGCTATCGGGTCGCGCGTTCGCGTCGTAGGTCCTGAGCGCTTCCGAGAGCACCCGGCGCCCCTCGCGGAGCATCACGACCATCCCCGCCACCAGCAGGCCGGCGACCAGCCCGATGCCGCAGCGAATGGCAATGCTCTTGGTCTGGCCAGGGCGCTCGAGCCGCGGCGGGCTCATCTCGTAGCGGGACTCCGCGGAGACCCGCTCGAGGTTGACCTGCAGCTCCGCCTTCTTGAGCTTGTCGAAGAGCTGAGTGTGCAGGTGGCTGACCGACTCCTGCCGATGGTTCAGCTCCTGCAGGCGCGCCTCCACGCGCGGCAGATCCCCCACCAGCGCCTTCACCTGACCGAGGTTTCGGTCGGTGTCGGCGAGCTCGGCCCGCGCCGCGCTCAGCTGACCGCGCAGGGTCTCGACACGATTCTGCTGCTCCTGCAGCCCGCTGTTGGCCTGGCGATCGACCGCGCTCGGCGCCGCGTGCATCTCCCCCTCGATCAGCTTCTCGATCCGCTGCTTCTCGTCGTTGAGCTGGCGCACCTCCGGGTGACCGTCCGCAAGCCCCCGGGCGTAGGCCTCGCTCAGCTTCTGGTTCACGCTGGCCAGCGACTGTCGGTACACCTGGGAGGCCTGGTAGCGACTCTGCGACACCGGCCCTTCCAGGGCCTGCAGGCGCCGTTCGGCGTCGAGATCCTCCTGCAAGCGGCGGATCTGGGCCTGAAGCTCGGCGCGGCGGCCCTCGAGCTGAAACCGGCTCGAGTGGGTTTGCTGCGCCTCTTCCGGCAAGCGATCGGAGTTTGCCTGACGGAAGCTCGTACGCTCGCTGGAGATGTTCGCGAGATCGGTCTCCACCGATTTCAGCTGATTGCGCAGAAAGTCCGCCTCCGCCGTCACCGTCTTCAGCGCCTTGTCGATCTCGGACGCTGCGTAGTTGTGCAGGTGGGTGGTCAACATGACCACCGGCTCGAGCTGATGACGCCCCGACAGGAGGCTCTCCCGGTACGAGGCGCGGTAGACGTGCGGCTCTTCCAGCGGCTCGAGCTTGAGGCGGCTCGCCACCGCGGTGATGCGCGACTCGTCCGGCTCGGCGCCATCCAGCTGGCGCAAGGTGGTCCGCAGCAGGGCCGGGCTGACGAAAGCCCGCTCGGGCCCCTCGAACAGCTGCGGCGAATCCTCGGCGGGCTTCTCGGTGTCGACCGGGTTGGTCCGCATCTGGGGTTGGAGCTTGACCACGCACCCGGCGGAGGCGGCGGGTGGCAACAGGAAGATCGAGCCGATTCCGGCCGCGATCCCCAGCGCGGCCAGTGCGGCGATCAGCCCGGCATAGCGGCTCACGAAGCGGTAACCGGCGATCAGGCGCTGCAGGAGCTCGGCGAAGGAGAGCCCTTCCTCTTCCTCGTCGAGCTGGCGCATGACCCGCGGACGCGGCGCGGACTGGCTGCCGAACGGCGGCGGCGGAAACGGCGCGGGGTACGTCTGCCGCATGAGGGTGCCCTCGAACACCCGCTGCGGCCCGCGCCCAGCCGGCAGCAGGGCGACCGTGGGGTCGACCAGGCGGTCGATCCGGAACGTGAACTCGACGCTGCCCACGGTGACGCGATCGCCATTGTTCAGCCGGCTGCGGCGAACCCGCTGCCCGCCGATGAAGGTCCCGTTGGTCGAGCCCAGATCCTCGATCTCGAACCCGTGGCTGCCGTTGATGATGCGCGCGTGCCGGCCCGACACCGAGGGGTCGGAGATGAGCACGTCGGCGCCGTCGATCCTGCCCACCAGCATCGTGTTGTGGGTGAGCGCAAAGACCCGTCCGGGGGTGTTGCCCTGAACCACGATCAGGAAGGCTTCTGCCTCGCCGGTGGGGACCGCTCGATCCAGCTCGGCGTCGAGGCCGGCCTCGGACGGCCGGGCGTCGAACCCGTCGCCGTCCGGCTCGTCCCCTTCGTCCCCTCGCGTCGATGGTTGGCTATTCATTTTGCGTGTCCAAGTGCAAAGTGGTGTCAGCGCGCCCACCCCATCTTAATGACGGCCCGGCCAAAAACATAGGGCGCCGGACTAGCACGGCGCCGCCCTGGGGCCGAGCCGGGTCACGGTGATGCCGGTCATCAGGAGGTCGCCGTCGACCGCGTAGCGCCCCGTGCACCGGCGCAGCGGGAGGGCGGCCGGCGCACTGCGCGAGAGCCGGACCTCGAACGAGCCGGCCTGGGCTTCGGACTGGGACTGGGCTTGGGCCTCGACCGCGATCTCCACCTGACCGAACTCCAGAAAGCGCCCGCTCATGGGGTATTGCGCCTTGTAGAAGCATTCCTTGGCCGAGAAGATCAGCAGGGCGCCCTGCTCCCGCTCCCGGTCGTCGCGCAGCGTGCCGAGCCAGGTGCGCTCGGACCTCGTGAGCACCCCGTCCCAGAGCTCCTCCCCCAGACTCCCGATCTCGGCGTCCAGCCCGAGCGCCGCCACCTCGGGCGTACGGGCCACCGCCACGGCGCAGAACCCCCGTCGGGCGTCGCCGGTGTGCGTGATGGAACCGACGACCCCGGCGGGCCAGCGCGGCGCCCGATCGGCCCCGTTTCGCAGGACGAAGTCACGGATGCCGAGCCGGGCCAGCGCCCGTCGCGCGCAGGCTCGACCCGCGGCGAATTCCCGCTGGCGACGGGGCACCGCCCCTTCGACCTGGGCGGCCTCCTGCGGATGGATGGTCGGGGCACACTCGGACAGCGGAGCGGTCTCGGTCATGACCGGGATGCCGGCGAAGAGCCCAGCCGTGAGCGAGCCGAGGCGATCGGCCTCGAGGGCATTCGCGACGGCGGACTGGCTCGCCAGTCTGCTCAATGCGCCCCCAGGTTCTTCTTCGACCCGAAGACCGTCAGGAAGATGATCTTGAGATCGAGCCACAGGTACCAGGCCTTGATGTAGTCGAGATCGTAGCGAATTCGGTCCTGCATTTTCTCGAGGGTGTCGGTCTCGCCTCGAAAGCCGTTGACCTGTGCCCAGCCCGTGATGCCGGGCTTGACCTTGTGCCGCAACATGTAGCCCTGGATCAGGGTCCGGTAGGTCTGGTTGTGCGCCACCGCGTGGGGCCGTGGCCCGACGATCGACATCTCCCCGGTCAGCACCTGCAGGAACTGCGGCAGCTCGTCAATCGAGGTCCGGCGCAGGAATCGCCCGAGCCGGGTCACCCGCGGATCGTTCGGCACCGCCTGGCGGACGCTGTCCCCGTCCTCGCAGACCGTCATGGTTCGAAACTTGAGGACCCGGATCTCGCGGGCGTTGAGCCCGAAGCGCCGCTGCCGGAAGAACACCGGTCCCGGCGAGGTGAGCTTGATGGCGATGGCCACGAGCAACATGGGCACGGCGATGAGCATCAGGATGAAGCTGCCGAGCACCAGGTCCTCGGCCCGCTTGAGCCACCCGGCGACCCCGTCGAACGGGGAATCGTAGATGCTGACGACGGGGATGTCGGCCAGCTGGTGCCAGCGGCTGTGCATCAGATCGTACGTGAAGAAGTCGGCGGCCAGGAACACCGTGGCGGTGGTGTCGGCCAGGGCCTTCAGCGCCTCGCCGATGCGCCCCTCGGCGCGCAGCGGCAGCCCGATGTAGATGATGTCGATGGCGCCCGAGCGTGCGTCCTCGACCAGCTGGTCGACCGAGCCCGCGAATTCGCAATAGGGCCGCGCGAACTTGTGCTGGCGCGGGGCCGTCCGATCGTCGTAAAGGCCGACCAGCCGCATGCCGAGCCAGGGACGCTCGACCACGCTCTCGCACAGCTGCTCCGAGATCTTGGTGGCCCCGAGGATGGCCACGTTCCGGCTGTTGCGACCTCGGGCCCGCATGTACCTCAGCACGAGCCGCGCCCCGAGCCGCCACACCGAGAGCAACAGCGGCGTCGAGACGAACCACACCACCGACACGGCCCGCGAGAACCCGACGCTGGTCTTGGTGACGAATCCGAGGGTGAAGAGCACCACGGGCACCGCCAACCAGGCGGTGGCGGCTTCCCTGAGCTCGCGCGCGATCCGCTCGGAGCGCCAGGGCCGGTAGAGGCCGCGCCATTCCGCGAGGAGGTTGAAGACCACGAGCGAGATGGCGGTCGCCGCCGTCATCTGCGGTCGCCAGGTGTCCTTGAAGTAGCCGCACGCCAGATAGTGCGCGAGCCCGATCGCCAGGAAGTCCGCCAACCGCTGAAACGCGGTCAGCAGCTCCTCCTTGGTTCTGAGAAACCCTCTCCCGGTACCTGAAGCATGAAAACTCATGAAATCCCCCAACCGCCCCGAGTTGTGCCTTAGGTGCACCTGCTACTTAGACAACTCCGAGCGGGTCATATTATTCTCTGTGGCCGGTCCAGCGCAAAAGCTACTCGTGGAATGTGCGTCCACGTATACATTTTTTTCACGAAACTGAAAGAGTTTCGCGACGAAACATCTCGTATTTCATGAGGAAACCTCCGCTTCTCACGCCCCCCCGTGCGTCGTGAAATTTGAAGCGCCGCGGCCCCCCCACGCTCGCCGCGCCTGACGGGACGTCGGACCGGTCGTGCGTCACACGGCAGCCGAGGGTCAGGGCGAAAAGAGGCTCGAGATCAGGTAGGCGACGAAGAGCGTGATCGGGAACGCGACCAGGGCGGACAGCGCGATCACCTGCCAGGACCCGCGCTTGACGACGACCGGTGCCTCCGGAGGCTCCCGGGCGCTCGGCGCGGCGCTGCGCGAGGCGTTGCGGACGTTGGACAGCATCACCGTGGGTGCGGGCAAGCGCGGGAAGCCGTCGGCCGACGCCCCCCCGGACGGCTGGGTGCCTGGGTCGCCCGCGGGACTGGCGGCGTCGCCGGCCTCGGGGACTGGAGCACGTGCCGCCCCGGCCGGCGCCGCCGCGCGCCGGCCCGCCCCACCGAAGACCTGCTGGATCCGGCGTCGACGCTCGCCGATGGCCTCGGCGAACTCGCGACGCACCCATTGCCCGACCTCGTAAGGGGACGCGAGCAAGCCGTTGGCGTTGGCACCCGCGAGCAGGGCCCCGGCCATCTCCTCGGCGCTGTGATAGCGCCCGTCGACGTACCGGCTGAGCGCCCGCAGCACCACGTCGTCGAGGAACGCTGGCGCGCCAAAGTCGCTCGGTGGCGGGATCTTCCGCTTGAGGACCTTCATGACGACCTGGTCGTAGGACTCCGCGGCGAACAGGGCCTGACCGGTGACCGCGGTCCACAGCACGGCCCCGAGCGCGAAGATGTCGGTGCGGGCGTCGATGGGCTCGGCCCGCAGCTGCTCGGGGGCCATGAAGGCCGGTTTCCCGATCGCCCCGGCGTCTCGATCGTCCTCGGGTGACCTTCCCTCCGCGGTGAAGCGTGTGCTGCCGAAATCGGTCAAGCGGGCGGCGCCGTCGACCCCGACCAGGATGTTCTGGGGGGAGATGTCGCCGTGGACGAGCCCCCGTGGCAGGCCCTTCTCGTCGACCAGCGCATGCGCCCGCTGCAGGCCGCGCAACACGTCGAGCAGCACGGCGATCACCACCCCGACCGGTGGCTTCTTGTCGTTGGCGAGGATGTCCGCCAGGCTGGCACCCTCGATGTAATCGAGGATCAGGAAGGGCTGGCCGTTGTAGTCGCCCTGATCCACCACGGTCTGCAGGTTCGGGTGGCGAATGAGCGCCCCCACCCGCGCCTCGCGCCGGAACGAGCGCAGCGCCTGTTCGATCTGCGTCGAGTGCTGCCGCACGACCTTGAGAATGAACAGGCGCTGGCCAGAGCCGGCCGCCGCCCGACGGCACACGTAGATCGAGCCCATGCCACCCTGGGCGATGCGGGTCGCGACCTCGTAAGCGCCGACGCGAAAGGCGGTCGAGGCCGGACCCGAGCCGGGCAGACCGGCGACAGGTCCCGAGCCGGGGCCGGATCGGGATTCGGAGACGGGCGCGGGCGCGGAGACGGACGCCGGGGCCGTCGTCTCCGTCGAGGCGGACGACGACGATCCGGTCTCGGACACGAGCGGCACCCCCTCGTTGCCGGTCGGAACCCAGAACGCCGTCACGTTCGGTTTCAGACCCGGTCGCGGGAAGGCCATCGCCGTCGGCTCGGTCGGGGCGGCGTCGGCTGCGGTGACCGCGGCGGTGCTGGTCGCCGGGCCGTCGCTCAGCACCTCGGCGAGGACCTGCGCGATGGACGGGGCCGCGGCGCTCCCGGCGCCCGCGGATGGTGGGCTCTTCGGGATGACGATCCCCTGCTCGTAGAGCGAGCGAAGGTGCCTGCGCGCGAGCGGCTCGGACATGCCGGAGAGCGACACCAGGTCCTGGACCGACCGCCGACCGTCGACGAGCGCGAGCAAGGAGCGCTCCCCGGACCGCAGCGTCGAGACCGTGATGGACTCGTCCATCACGGCACGGGCGGGCGGCAACAGCGTGTCCGCCTCGTCACCGGGGTGAAATCCATTCGCGCTCGAACGCGGATCGACGCTGAGCACGAGCTCCGAGCCCAGCTCGAATCCCTCCCCTTCGTCTGCTTGTCGTCGACCGGAATTCATCTTGAAAACCCTACATTCAACGGGCCCACACCCAAACGCCGGCCGAGACCGGTGCGTTCGCAACGTTCGATGTCGGGCCCATCATACCCGGGCGACTCCAGAATGGGAGGGGCGAGGTCATGGGGGATGGGGGACGGGAGGCGGCTGGCGGAGCGACCCGCGGTCCCGGATCATTTGGCGCGGGGGGCGGAATCTCCACGGGCGGTGCGAACCCAGGTCTTTTGTCGGCCGCGGACCGCGAGCAGCAGGTAGAGCGGAATCTTCCACGCGACGTAAAAGGGGATGAAGAGCAGGAAGCGGAGCGGAACCGAAGCCCGGCCGAAGCGCGCCCATGCGACGCCGACGGCCAAGGTCGTGCCGAGGAGGCCCGCCACCGCCATCCCGGCGGTTGCCCACCCGAAGGCCCCGGCGGGGAGCAGGTGCAGCCACAGCGCGAGCCCGGCGGCGGCGGCGGCCGCGGCTTGCAGCATCACGAGCAGGGCAAGCGGCGGAACCAGCAGATCGAGTCCCAGCGCGACGAGCTCCGGCCGGCGGCGGGCGAGCCCGGCGACCAGCAGGCGCGGCCCGTAGGTGCGCAGCGTGTGCAGCTGGCCGTGCTCCCAGCGGCGCCGCTGGGTCGAGGCAGCGGCGCGCCCGGCCGGCAGCTCGCTCGTGACCTGCACCACCGGACAGAGGAGGGGCGGCGCACCCGCCAGCGCCATGTCGAGCCCCATGACCAGGTCCTCGACCAGGTTGGCTTCCGTCTCCGGGGCCTCGCGCAGGACCCGCCAGGGAAACGCCATGCCGCTGCCGGTGAGATGACACGGCAAGCCCAGGCGGTGCAGGCCCCGCGGACGCACCCGGTTTCTCAACAAGACCGCGAGCGCGCTGATCGCGGCCAGGGGCGATGGGTCGGGTGGCGCCTCGAGCACGTACTCGGCCTGCACCGGGCGCCCCGAGGACCGGGCCAGGTCCGCCAGGTGCGTAAGGCCTGCCAGCGTCCCCCGCTCCCCGGCGGCCACGCGGCAATCGGCGTCGATGATCACCACGACCTCGGGGGGGTCGGCGTCGAGATGGCGAAGACCGAAGGCAATCGCGAACCCCTTGCCGCGGCGGGCGCGGTCGGCGCGTTCGATGACCTCCACCTCCACGGCGGCCGGGGCCTCCGCCCCGGCGGCGCGCGCCTCGGTGGCCGTCCCGTCCGTGCAGTTGTCGGCGATCACGATCAGGCGGAGCTTCGGCCCCGGCCGGGGCGCGGCCCCATCGCCCGGGACCGCGGCGAGCACGGGGAAGAGCGCCCGCACGGTCGCTCCGATCTGGGCTTCCTCGTCGTGGGCCGGGACGACCACGGCGATCGTCGTATCGCTCTTCGTATAGCTCTTCGGCTCGGGCGTCGATGCGGGCCACCCCGGGAAACGAGGCGGCCAGAGGGCGGCGAAGGTCTCGACCAGCAGGACGCCGGCCGGGACCAGGAGCCCGAGGGCGAGACCTCCGAGCGCGCAGCCGAGGACGACGACGAGACCTGACAGCATGGCCGGGCTCAGCGCCGATCCGCCTGGCCGGCGACCGCGCCCCCGCCCTTGTACTCGATGAGGCCGGAGCGCCGTCCGCGCAGGCGGGTCGCGTGGTACCTGAGGATGCCCTGCAGCTCCGGGAACTTGCCGATGGTGGTGAACACCCCCGCCACGGCGGCGTCGCGCGGGGTTCGCCCGCGCCGACGGACGTGCCGGTAGACCCGCCACGCGGAGACCGGATACCCGCCGAGGAGCCCCAGGCTGGCGCCGAGGGTCGGGATCGCCCCGCCGAGCGCCAGGACAGGGAGGGCCGCCGCCCAGAGCCAGGCCCGCCGGTACTCGCGCACGAAGTGTCGCTCCGGGGGAGCGCCGTGCAAGGCAGCGCCCTCCGCGTAGGCGTGCCCGGAGCGCACCGTGCGGGTCCACCACTGCGAGAAGCGCGACATGGCGGCGTCGTGGAGGGTCATCTCTGCGTCGAGCCGCTCGATGCCGTGGCCGGCCGCGCGCAGGCGCACGCAGAGCTCCGGCTCCTCGCCAGCGATCAGCCCCGGATCGAAGCCGCCCACCTGCTCGAAGGCCGACCGCCGGACGAGCGCGTCGCCTCCGCATGCGCGCGCTGGGCCGACCGGCGTGTCCCACTCGATGTCGCACAGGCGGTTGTAGACCGACCGGGCGACGAAGCGTTCGCGCCGGCGGCCACACACGACGGCCAGCTCGGGGCGCTCGTCGAGGCGCCGGCGCGCGCGGGCGAGCCAGCCAGGCGCGACCTCGCAGTCGCCGTCGACGAACTGGACGAAGGCGGTGGCGGGCGCCACCTCGATGAGCGCGCGGAAGCCCGCGTTGCGGGCCCGGGCGGCCGTGAAGGGCGTGGTGAGATCCAGCTTCACCACGTGCGCCCCGAGGGCGCGGGCCAGCTCGACGCTGCCATCGCTCGAGCCGGAATCGACGTAGACACAGGTGGAACGGGGTCCTGCGCCCGGGGCGTCCGCGGCGCCGCCGCCGCAGCCGAGCGAGCGCAGACACCGGTCGAGGCGCTCACCCTCGTTCCGTCCGATCGCCACGCAGCCGATGTCGCTGTCGAGGCTCAAGGGGCTCGGGGGACGGCGAGGGGTCGGGTTCAAGCGACGCAAACTCTAGCAGCAATGGCGCGCGGTCAAGAGGCCTCTCACCATCGACCTCGCCGACCGTTTTCGCGGGCCGTGGGCCGAGATCCGTGTGATGCTCGCAGGCCAGAACCACCCCGCAGAGGTCGTCCGTGGCGAGCCATTCCCTCTCAGACCAAGCTGCCATCCCCAGTTCCGCCGGCCCTTCGGTGTTCCCGAGCTGCGACCTGTTCGGGATGCCGCTCGCCTGCGCCACCGCGGCCGAGGTGATGGCTCACGTGTTCTCCGAGCTCGATGCGGGGCGGGGAGGCTGGCTGGTCACCGCCAACCTCGACTTTCTCCGGCGGCACGTGCGCGACCGAGCGGCGCGGGCCCTCTACGCGGGGGCGGATCTGCGGGTGGCCGATGGGATGCCGCTGGTCTGGGCGGCACGCCTGCAGGGCGCGACCATGCCCGAGCGCATCGCCGGCTCGAGCCTGATGCTTCCACTCGTCGAGCGGGCCGCCGAGGCGGGGCGCTCGGTCTACCTTCTCGGCGGCGAGCCGGCCGCGAACGCGGCGGCGGCGGCTCTCTTGATGGCCCGCTGGCCGAGCCTGCGGCTCTGCGGCGCCTCGAGCCCCATGGTCGGCAGCCCCCCCACGCCGGAGGAGCTCGGGGCCTTGCGCAACGCGATCGTCCCGCTCCGTCCCGATCTCCTGCTGGTCGGGATGGGCTCGCCGAAGCAGGAGCAGATCATTCACGCGCTGCGCGCCGAGCTGCCTTCGACCTGGATGATCGGCGTCGGGATCAGCTTCAGCCTGGTGGCCGGACATCAGCGGCGCGCTCCGGCCTGGATGCAGCGATCCGGGCTCGAGTGGTGCTGGCGGCTGGCCCAGGATCCCCGGCGGCTGGCGCGCCGTTACCTGGTGGAGGACCTGCCCTTTTCGCTCGAGCTCCTGGCGCACGTCCTCCGCCGGCGCGCCGCGCGTCGCCGCTGAGTCCTCATTCGGGTCTTTCGCCGCGTGCGCCGGTCGTCGCGCCACCCGCGCGGCCCGGAGTCGGCAGCAAGGCCGCGAAAGGCGGCTCCAGCCTGGGGGATTTGTTTGCAGGAAGCGCCGAAGCGTGACAAGAAGCCACCAATCTCCCATTCTGGAGTCCCGCATCATGGTCGTCTCAAGCCCGTCGGTGACCCGTATCGAGCTCGACCAGGCAAACGTCCCCGGTGGCCCGGAAGGCGATCTGGTATCGCGGCTCGGAGAGATCGAGGCGCGGCGGCGCGACTGGGTGGCGCTCGAGGCTCCCGATGGGCATTTCACCTACCGGGAGATCGAGCTGCTGTCGAACCGGCTCGCGAACCAGCTCCGCTCGATGGGCGTGGGGCGCGACCGGCGGGTGGGGATCTCGCTGCCGCGCGGGGCGGGAGAGCTGGTCAGCCTGCTCGCCACGCTCAAGGCCGGGGGGGCGTACGTCCCGCTCGATCCGTCGCACCCTCTCGAGCGGGTGCTGGCGATCCTCGAGGACGCCGCGCCTGAGGTGCTCATCACCGACCACGACTCTCCCCTGCCCCTGCAGTCCGCGTTCACGGGCCCGGTGATCTTCGTCGACGACATCCGTCGCACCGCCACCGACTTCGACGGCGTGCCTCCCCGGATCCCCTGCGCTCCGGATCAGCTCTGTTACATCCTCTTCACGTCCGGCTCGACCGGACGGCCGAAGGGGGTGGAGATCACCCGCGGGGCCTTCGCGAACTTCCTCGGGTCGATGGCCCACACGCCGGGCCTGTCGGCCTCCGAGCGGCTCCTCGCCATCACCACCACCTCCTTCGACATCGCGGGGCTCGAGCTGTTCTTGCCGCTGTGGGTTGGGGCGACGGTGCTGATCGCCGACCGCGAGACCGCGCGGGATCCGCGGCGTCTGAAGAAGCGGCTCGAGAGTGACCGGGTGTCGATGCTGCAGGCCACGCCCACCACCTGGCGCCTGCTGCTCGAGGCCGGGTGGCGGCCCGACGCCGGCGTGCGGATGCTGTGTGGTGGAGAGGCCCTGCCCCCCGAGCTGGCGCGGCGGCTGGTCGCCTGCGGCGGCGAGCTGTGGAACCTGTACGGCCCGACCGAGACCACGGTCTGGTCCTCGCTCGAGCGGGTGTGGCCGGGCTTCGAGCGGATCACCGTCGGACGGCCCATCGATCGCACGACGATGTACGTCCTCGATGGGAGCCTCGGACGGCTGCCGCCCGGGGCGGAAGGCGAGATCTGGATCGGGGGCGAGGGGCTCGCCCGGGGCTACTTCAAGCGCCCGGACCTGACGGTCGAGCGCTTCGTGCCGAGCCCCTACGGCTCCCCTGGCGAGCGCCTCTACCGCACCGGAGATCTCGGCCGGCAGCTGCCGGATGGACGCTTCGAGTGCCTCGGGCGGATCGACCACCAGGTCAAGATTCGTGGATTCCGGATCGAGCTCGGTGAGATCGAGACGGTGCTGCGGGCCGTGCCGGGGGTCTCGGAGGTGCTGGTGGTGGCGGATCGCGGCTCGGACACCGCGGACGCCGAACCGCGCCTCGTCGCCTACTGGCTCGGCGAGGCCGAGCGGGAGTCGCTGCTCGCCGCCGCCAGGCGCAAGCTCCCCCAGCACATGGTGCCGGCGGTCTACGTTCAGCTCGAGGCCTTCCCCCTCAACACCAACGGCAAGATCGATCGCAAGCAGCTGCCGGTCCCCAAGGCCTCGGCGCTCGGAACCCGGGCCTACCGCGCCCCCCGCAACGACACCGAGACCCGGATCGCCGCCGTCTGGCGCAACGTCCTCGGGTTGGCGGAGGTGGGGAGAGACCAGGACTTCTTCGCGCTCGGGGGCACCTCGGTGCTGGCGGCGCGGGTGCTTCGCCGGCTCGACGAGGAGCTCGGGGTCGAGATTCCGCTGCAGGCGTTCTACGAGATGCCCACCGTCGAGGGCATCGCGGCGCGGGTCGGCCGCCGCTTCTCCCCCGATGCCCCGATCGTGGTTCGTCTGCGGGAGGGCTCGGCGGACTCGAGCCCGCTCTGGTGCGTCTTCGGGATCACCATCTACCAGGCGCTGGCACGGGCCATCGACGGGGACCATCCGGTGATCGGGGTCCATGTCCCGAACCGGTACGTCCCGGGGCGCGATCCGCAGCCCACCATCGACGAGGTCGCGCGCCGCTACGTGAAGCTCATCCGGAGTCAGCAGCCGCACGGCCCCTATCACCTGCTCGGCCTGTGCTTCGGCGGCATCGTGGCCTACGAGATCGCCCACCAGCTCGAGGACGCGGGGGAGTCAATCGCGCGGGTCACGATCATCGACGCCCGCCTGCCGCGCGGCGGACAGGTCGACCACCTGGCCCGTGCGCGGGCCTACCTGCGCTCCGCCGTCGAGGAGCCGGGCTTGCTTCCTGCCAGGATCGTCAAGCAGGTGAGGCAGCGGACGGCGGGTGGGACCTATCTGTCCGGGCTGCGCGCCGCCGTGCTCGGTCGGGTGCTCGGCGGGGTGGGTGCCGATGACACGGCCTTGCAGCCCATGGACCTGCCCGTCGACGGCCCGGAGGTCGACGCGGCGGTCGAGCGTTTCGCGGCGCGGCCGAAGCGGCTGTCGGGGCCGCTGCTGATCATCCGCGCCACCCGCGAGCCCACACCCGACTGGCTCCGGCCGCCCGGAGACCAGGGTTGGGGCGGGTTCTCGAAGGAGGTGGTGGTCCACGACATCCCAGCCTTCCATCTCGAGGTGCTCGAGGAGCCGCACGTACAGTCGCTGGCGCGCGAGCTGGCGCGGACCGGCCCGTGAGCACACCGGAGGTGCGGCTCGCGATCATCGTGCTCAACTACCGGACGCCCGAGATGGTCGTCGACTGCCTCGATTCGTTGCAGGGTGAGCTCGGGCCGGGAATGGTCACGGTGGTGGTCGACAACGCCTCGGGCGACGGCTCGGCCGATCGGATCGAGGCGCACGTCGCGCGCTCGGGATACGAAGGATGGGCCCGGGTGCTCCGTTCACCCGTCAACGGTGGCTTCGCGGCCGGCAACAACCTCGGGATCCGCTCGGTGTCCGCCGAGAACTACATCCTCCTCAACAGCGACACCATCGTCCGTCCCGGGGCGATCGCCGGGCTCTTGCAGGGGCTGACCGAGAACCCATCGGCGGGGATCATCGGCCCCGGCCTCGAAGGTCGCGACGGGACGCTCGAGAAGAGCTGCTTTCGCTTCCCCCACCCGGTGAGCGAGCTGATCCGCGCGGCGGGCACCGGCCTCGTCACCCGGATGTTGCGCCGCTACGACGTGCCCATGGAGCTCAGCCAGGTTCCGGTCGAGGTCGACTGGCTGGCCTTCGCCTGCGTCGCCATTCGTGGCGTGGTGCTCGAGCAGGTCGGGCTGCTCGACGAAGGCTTCTTCATGTACTACGAGGACATCGACTATTGCCAGAAGGTGCGGGCCGCGGGCTGGAAGATCCTGTACTGGCCGAAGCCTCGGATCGTGCACCTCATGGGTGGCAGCTCGAACATCACCTCGTCCGACCACAGCCGCCGCCGACCGCCGCGCTATCTCTACGAGGCGCGGGCCCGCTACTTCTCCAAGTACCACGGCGGGGCCGGGCTGCTGGCGGCCAACGCGCTGTGGATGGCCGGTCGGGCGATCTCGCGGACCCGCGAGCTCGTGGAGGGAAGGCAGCCGGTCGCACGCGATCGCGAGGCCCGCGACATCTGGACCAACATCCTGCATCCGTCCGAGGCGGCCGAGCTGGCGCGGGCTCCGGGGGGCGAGCTTGGGGCCCACGCCAGCGCGCGCGAAGGGGCGGTGGAGGGGGTAACCGTTCGGGTCGGGCCCGGGGCCGGACCGGAGCATCGCCAGCTGCCGCTCGGCGATCGCAACGCCAATCCCGAAGGGATCGGCCTCCTCGAGCTCCTGCGGGAAGACTTCGCGACCCACGATCGCAACCTGCTCGAGCCCGGGTTCTGGGCGGTGGCCGTGCACCGCTTCGGAAACTGGCGCATGGGCATTGGCCCGAGGGTGGTGCGGGCGCCGTTGACCGTGGCCTATCGCACCCTGTTCACGGGCGTGAACTGGCTGTGGGGGATCGACATCGGCTACAACGTCAAGCTCGGGCGGCGCGTGCGGCTGTGGCACCACGGCACCATGGTGCTGAGCGCGCGCGCCATCGGCGACGACGTGCACATCCGGCACAACACCACCTTCGGGGTGGCGCGCCGCGACCAGAGCTGGAAGCTGCCGACCATCGAGGATCGGGTCGACGTGGGGGTCGGCGCCTGCGTGCTCGGGGACGTCACCGTCGGACACGACAGCTTCATCGGCGCCAACGCGGTGGTGGTCCGGAGCTGCCCGCCCCACTCGACCGTGGTCGGAATCCCGGCTCGCCCGCTGGTGCGGAGCGAGCGCTCTGCCGGTCGGCCGGCGCGCGGCCCGGTCGCCTTCAGGACCCCCGACCCGGGAGCCAAGGACGATCAGGCGCTGGAGGAGGTGGTCGTGGTGGTCATCGACGCCGAGCGAAAGAGCTGAGCCAGGCGGCCGGCCTCGCGCTCGGCGTCGTGGCGGCTGGCCACCGCGTCGGCGCCATGGCGACCAAGGTCGCCGAGCCGCTCGAGCGGGGCCGCGAGCGCCTGCCGGATGGCGCCCACCAGGGCCTCGACCGAGCCCGCGGTGATCAGCCACCCGTTTCGACCGTCCTCCAGCAACTCCGGGATGCCGGCGATGCTGGTGCTGATGGCCGGGCGGCCGAGCGCCAGGGCCTCCATCAGGGCAACCGGTAGCCCCTCGGCGAAGGACGGCAGCAGGAACACCCGCGCCCCGAGGATCTCCGCCCGCACCGTCTCGTTGCTGATCCAGCCGGTGATGCGCACGGCGCGCTCGAGGCCGAGCGCCTGGATGCGCCCCTCGAGGGCGGCGCGCATGGGGCCGTCGCCGGCCAGGACCAGCTCGCAGTCGATCCCCTCGGCGCCGAGCGCGCCGAGGGCTTCGAGGATCAACAACTGCCCCTTCTGCTCGCACAGCCGTCCCACGCACACGAGCCGGCGGTTGTCCACCACCGGACGGGGTCCGGCCGCCAGGAAGGCGGCATCGACGCCGCACCGGACCACCTGGACCTTCGGCCACTCGGTGTAGGGGATCCATCGAAAGAGCTGGCTACGCCCGAAGCTGCTGACCGCCACCACCGCGGCCGCGTGCCGGATCTTCTCGGGCAAGGAGAGCTCGACCGGATGATCGAACTCCTCCGGGCCGTGGACCGTGAAGCTGTAGGGCGGGCCGCCGAGCAGCCGGGCCAGCATCGCCACCGCCGCCGAGTTGGTGCCGAAGTGGGCGTGGAGGTGCTGGACGTTCGGGTGCCCGGCTTCGCCAGCCGCGCGCAGCCAGCGCACGAGCAGGCAGGCCTCGGCCAGGTACGCGAGGTGGCGGAGCACGCCACGCTCGGACCGGCGGCCGAGCCGGATGGCGGCGCGCAGGGCCTGTCCGAAGCGGCGTGGACCGGCGAGCGCGCTGGCGGCGGTCGCCCATGCGAGGGCCAGGGGCCCGGCCGCGAGCAGGACCCGGGTTCGTTCGCGCTCGCCGAGATCCGCGGGGTCCACCAGCCCCGCTGGTGCAGGCCGCACCGAGAACCGGAGCACGACGAGCCCCTGCTTCTCGAGCGCGGCGATCTCCCGCCGGATGAAGCTGTGGCTGACATGGGGATACTGGTTGACGAGGTACGCGACCGTGAACGGCGCCGGCGGCGCGCCGCCTGTGGGCGGCGAAGACGGGGAGGACGCGGAGGACGGCGACGGAGCGGCGGGGCTGGACACGTGCGAGGACCAGGAGCTTAGTACAGGTTCCCCGCGATTTCGTGACCGGCCTCGTCCCAGGACCCGGCGCGACGGGGAACGAGGACGAGGACGGGTTTGGGTCAGGGAGCGGCGAAGACGTAGTGTCCTGAGCCGACCACCAGCACGGCGGCGCCGGCCACGGGAGGCATGACCACGATCCCGGGGACGGTCGCGACCGGGCGCCCGCCCTCGGTGACCGCGGCAGGGTCCGTGCTGGTGGTGGGGACGTAGACCGTCGCGGTCGTGTTGACCGGGACGGTGACGGAGAGCGTGAGCCGTGTCGGTCCCGTGGCGGCTTGCTGCTGCCAGCTCACGGCGATGGGCCCGCGGATGGAGTGGTACTGGACGTCGACCGAGGCGAGCCCGGGCTGCGGCTGGGGCTTGACGATGAACTTCTTGAAGCCAGGGCCGCTCGGATCGGGGTTGAGGCCGCCGAGGCCGCGGTAGAGCCATTCCTCGGCGTGCCCGAGCATGGCGTGGTTCTGCGAGCTCGTTGGCCCCGCGTCCCAGGCCTCGGCGAGCGCGGTGGCCCCGTGGGCGATCTGGTAGAGGTATCCCGGGCCGGACGACTGCTTGAGCATGGCGTAAAGGACGTCGCTCCGCCCTGCCTCGGAGAGGGCGCGCACGAGGTAGACGAACCCGATGTCGCCGGCCTTGACCCGGCTCTGGGCGGTGGTGACGCTCGCGACCAGGCTGCTCACCACGGCGGTGCGCTGGGCGGCCGGAACCAGCCCGAGCGCGAGCGGCATGGCGTTGGCCGTCTGGCTGTTCTTGTCGTAGCTCCCGGTTGGGTTGAGGAACCTGGCATTGAACGCGGCGGTCACCGCGGTCTCGGTGGTCTGGAACTGGGCAGCCTCGGCGGTCTTTCCGAGCAGGGTCGCGGCCTGACGCAGGACCTCGAGATCCTGCAGCCAGATCGCCGTCGCCGTCACGCCGGCCGTGGTCAGCTGCGAGGCCCCGGGCGGGTTGGGCCCCACGTCGTACCAGTCGCCGAGTCCGTAGGTGATGATGTTCTGGGTGGCCTTGCTGCCGAGGTACGAGACGTACCGCTTCATGTCGGCATAGTGCTCGTCGAGCGGCTGTCGGTCGCCGTACATCTGGTAGACGAACCAGGGGTTGATCACGAAGGCGCTCCCCCACTCCGGTGAATCGCGGAAGTTCCCGGCGAAGACCGTGACCTCGGGCGCGATGTCGGGGATGAGCCCGGCGCTGGTCTGGGCGTCGCTCATGTCACGCAGGATCTTCTCGTAGAAGGCCGCGACGTCGTGATCGAACGCCAGGCTGGTGGCGAGCAGGTGCGAGGTCTCGAGCCACCCGAGCTTCTCGCGCTGGGGGCAGTCGGTGAGGACGCTCTGCAGGTTGCTGCGCAGGGCCGCCAGGATCAGCGCGTGGATCTTGTTCAGATCCGAGTCGGACGAGGTGAAGGTCCCGACACTCTCGGCCGAGGCGTGCAGGAACTTTCCGGTCAAGGAGGCGATCTGGGGGCGCCCGGGGAAGCTCGCGGCCTGGCTGGCGGGGACCGCCCCCTCGACCTGCACGTAGCGGAATCCCGTGAACGAGAAGCGGGGATGCCAGGTCTCCGCCGCGGTGCCGCGCGGGGTGTACGAGAACCAGACCGGGCCCCCGACGTTGGCCTGGGTCACGAGTCCGGTGGTGGCGAGCAACTCGCCGGGGGTGAGCTTCACCGCCATCCCGGCCGCGCCGCTGACGGTGATCTCGGGCCAGCCGGCGAAGTTCTGCCCGAGATCGTAGACGAAGATGCCGGGCTGGGGCTGGGTGACCTTGGCGGTGGCCAGCTCCTCGGCGACGGTGATGGGGGGCGCCGAGCGGGCGGTCAGGGTGGGTCCGGCTCCCGCGACCACGGTGGCCGAGGTCCAGGCCCCGTCGGCGAAGCCGGGGCGATCCCAGCCCGCGGGCTCGAGGCGCGCATCGAAGTCCTCGCCGCCGTAGATGTTGCTGAAGGTGATGGGCCCGGGGGTCGACTTCCAGGCGGTGTCCGTGACCAGCGCGGTGGTGGTGCCGTCGGTGAGCTCGATCTGCAGGCGGGCGATCAGCTTGGGCGGGCCGAACGAGCCGGTGAACTTGGCGTAGCGGGTGCTGGTGGGGACGTTGTACATCCCGTTGCCGAGCAAGACGCCAATCGCATTTGGCCCGGTGACGAGCAGCCGGGTCACGTCGTAGATGGCGTAGTGGCAGGTCTTGCCGAAGGTGGTCCAGCTCGGCTCCATCACCGCGTCGGTGACGTTCGACCCGTTGATGCGCACCTCGTATTGACCGAGGCCGCAGATGGCGAGGCGGGCCCGGGTGATCGCCTTCGCCACCTGCACCTCGCGGCGGAAGATCGGCAGCGCCGTGGTCGCCGGCGGGGTGGCGGGCGTCGCCGGGGTGATCCACGCGGCGCCTCCCCAGTCGGTGGCGGCCAGCAAGCCGACGGTGAAGGTGGCGGGGGCGCTCCAGTCCGACAGGCGCCCGGCACCGTCGCGGACGCGGACCTTCCAGGTGGCGGCCGTCAGCGAGCCGAGCGGCTGGCCGGCATAGACGGTGTTCGAGTCCGCGGACATCACCAAGCCGCTCGCCCAGAGATCCCCCTGCCCCGCGGCCAGCTTGTCCGCGGTGGAGGAGACCAGCACCTCGTAGGTGCTCTGGCTCTCTCCGCGCGCGCTCGGATCCGAGGAGACGAGCTCCCAGGCGAGGCGCGGGGTGGCCGTCTGAACGCCGAGCGGGCTCTCGCGCAGCTCGGTGCGCAGGCGGGTCGCCGTGAGGGGGCTCGAAGCACCGTCGACACCGGTGCCGGGGACGCCCCCGGAGCCCATCAGGGGGCCGCCTGAGCCACCGCCGGCGGTCCCGCTGCCCGCCGCGGCGACGCCGGCGTTTCCCGGCGCAGGGACGCCGCCGGTGGCGGACGGTGGCGTCGAAGCTCCAGCGCCAGAGCCGGAGTCGGAGCCGGGGGTGTTGCCGCCGCTGGCGGCGCCCGCGCCGGCCAGCGTGCCGGTGCTGCCCATCCCGGAGGCGGACCGCCCGCCCGAACCCGGAGAGATCGCCCCGACCCCAGCTGGGGGTTGGGGTTGCGAATCACCCATTCCGACCCCAGCCTGACACCCGATCGCGGCCCCGACGACCCCGAGGAACGCGATGTGTGCCAGCCCTGGCGCTCGGGCAGGTGCGGCGGGCGATGTGGGCCGGAGCCGCGTGATGCGGCTTGACGCCATCCGCCAGGGACCTCGGGCAAGGGCAGACTCGGGGTTGGGGTGGGGCAACGGGCTCCTCCGCGTTCGCTCCGTGGTTTCCGGCGTCGGACCGATCCGCCGGTCGCAAAGTGTACCTGGGGCGCCCAGAGCGGGCCAGCGTGGGGGCGGCGAAACGCCCCCGTTCCGGAAATGGCGACGGACCGCGGTGGTTGGCGGAGAGCTGGCCGCTCACCCTCGCCTGGTCGACGCGCCTCGGTCGTCTCGGTCGTTCTCGATTCGGTCAGTCTTGCGGTGCCTCTTGCGGTGACTCTTGCCGTGCCTCTTGCGAACCCGAAGTGCGAGCATGACCATCCCCAGCAGCGCCAGGTCGTTCCGGGTCGCGACCGGGGACATGCGGCACGAGCAGCCGCCGCTTCCGGCCTGGGCGGCTCCGTTACCTGGTGCTTCGCCCGTGCCGATCTTGCCGCCAGCCCCGACCGCGCCAGGACTGGCGCCCTCGCCGCTGCCGGGCTGTCCCCCAGTTCCCGGGCTGCCACCGGATCCGAGCCCGCCGAGCCCGCCGGGTTCGCCGCCGGTCGCGGCTGCCATTCCGCTTCCGCCGGCCCCGGCGCCGGTCACGCCCCCGCTTGCCACGGCGCCCCCGGTTCCCGTCTTGCCACCACCCCCACTCCCCGTCGCGTCGCGCGCGTCGACGGGAGAGACCGCGGCATCGACCGGAGCTCCGGCGTCGGCAACGCCGGGCGGCATGGTGGTGCTGCTCCCCGGACAAGCGAGATCGGCCAGCTCGTTCAGGTATTCCTCGACGTTGGTGTAGCCATCGCCGTCGCTGTCTCCAGCGCCGTCGCTGGCGCTGTTCGGGTCGAGTCCATGCGCGATCTCCCAGGCATCCGGCATGCCGTCGCCGTCCGTGTCGAATCCCGCGGGTCGCGTCACCTGGGCCATGGCTGGTTGACCACCCACGTCGGCCTCGTCGGCGATGATGGCCCCCTTCGTTCCGAGGGAGCCAAGCTGGGCGACGAGGCGCGCCTCGACCGCATCCCGGTGCTGACAGGTCCCGGCCTGGGCCATCACGCGCGCATAGGCATCCTCGGCGCTCAGCACCGTGACGGGCACGGGGGGCTTGCTGTGCGCCGCGGCCTCGAACGTCGGCGGCGTGGTGCCTGCGAAGTCCGCGTTGACCACCGCCCTCCCGTTGAGCTGGCCGTCCCGGTTCACGTCCACCATGTTGCCGGTCTGGTAGGCGTGGTCGGTGCTGGTGTAGAACGTGAAGAAATTCGCGACCGCCGACGGCCCCGCAATCAGATAGTTGCCAACGTAGTCCTCGTACCAGTCCGCCCCCGAGTGGCCTCCGATGATGCCGCCACCCGAGCCCCAGTCATAGACGACGTTGTTGATGCACTCCCCGTTGGCCTTGAACTTGGGGTTGCGCTCGTTGTTGTCGATCCACAGGTTGTGGGCGATGGTGATGTCCTGCTCGCCATCGATGATCGAGCCGAAGTTCTGCGGCGGCACGCCCTCGCCGACGATCGAGTTCTGCAGGGTCACGGTGGTGCTGGTCCCGGTGATGCCGAAGTTGTCCCAGCGTCCCCACTGGATGGAGACGTGATCGAAGATCATGCTCTGGCCGTCGGTGATGTTGACGGTCTTCTGCGCGCTTCCCGAGGTGTCAATCATCCCCTGCCGGAAACGGAGATAGCGGACGACGATGTTGCTGCGGCTGCTGAAGCTGGTCTCCCGGCCGTAGATGGTGATGCCATCGCCGGGCGCGCTCTGACCCGCCAAGGTGATGTTGTCGCCGCCGATGACCAGGACCGAGCCGAGCTTGATCACGCCGCTGACGTCGAACACCACGATGCGGTTCGACCCGCTGACGGCATCGCGCAGGGAGCCGGCCCCGGAATCGCCGAGGGTGGTGACATGAACCACCTGCCCCTTGCGCCCCCCCGCGACGGCAGCCGCAAAGCCCTCTGCCCCAGGGAAAGCCAGCGGAGCCGCGGCGGCCTCGCCCGCAGTCCACGCGAGCAGTCCGGTCGTCGCCACGACCATCACCAGCGCGGCGGCGCCGCGACGGGGGAGATGGCGGCGACGGGGGCGGAGACGGGAAGTGGGCGATACGGGCTCATGCGGCAAGGTGGCCTCCGACTGGACATCATAGGCGGCGTGCCGGTGAGCGCGGAAGTCCCGTCAGGGCGAATCGACCTCGGTGCCTGTCCTTAGGAGCCTGGGTCCTTAGCCGGGAACCGCGAACACCTGGACCGTCAGCTGATCGGTGGCGGAGTTGTCCGTGTACCCCGAGTCGTAGTACATGAACTGAATCGGGGCCCCGCCTCCGAGGTAGAGCAGGTAGTAGGTGTGATCCTTCCGCCAGAGGCCCCACCAGCGCAAGCGGGGCGTGACGGCGGTGTTGGCCTCGTCGACGCCGAGGCCATAGTCGACGTTGTTGTCGCCGATGTCCTCTTTTCCGGTGCCGTCGGCAGCCCAGTCCATCCAGTCCGCGTCGCCGAGGCCGAGGTTGGCGCCGCCGGTCTTTCCCGAGCCGGCGGCCTGAAGCAGGTAGACCGTGCCCTTCTCGGGGGTCATCTGCGTGTGGGCCATCTGCTTGTTGACCGGGACCTTCAGGGTCTCGAGCGGGGTGGTGATGGCAGGGGTCGGCGACAGGCGCCAGATCGAGACCACGATGCTGCCTGGGCTGGTGGTCGCGCCCGCTCGCACCAGCTTCACGGTGAGCGGGGTCCCCGCCCCGGTGAGGGTCATGTAGTAGGCGTGGTCGGCCCGGTAGGGTCCGAACCACTTCTTGCGGCCGGCGGTGGTTCCGCTCGTCACGCGCTCCACCTTGACGCCGACGTCGAGCCCGACGTCCGTGCCCGCCACCAGGTCCTGCCCGACCGCGGCGGCGTCGCCGCCCCCGAACTCCGCGTCGGTCATGTCCGCTCCAGCCCCGACGCTCCCGGTCGCCTTCAGCAAGAACAACTCTCCCTGGTCGAGCGACATCTTCGACGAGACGCTCTCGCCGGTTCCGGGCACCGCCAGAGTCTCGAGCACCGGGACGTTGGCTGCACCCGCTCCGCCTGCTTCGCCGCCTGCCGCGCTCGAAACCCCCGCACCCGCGCCACCGAAGTCGCCGCCGACGCCGCCGGCCGCGCCACGGCCCATCATGCCGCCGCTCGACGCACCCGCGCCGGCGGCATCGCCGGCTGCGCCCGAGGATCCCGCCGCTCCGCCGCTCGCGCTTCCGCCGGTCGCGCGCCCACCTCCGATGGCAGGGCTTCCGCCGGACGCGGAGCTCGCGGCGCTTCCCCCGGTGCCGGAGGCACCGCCAGAAGAGCCGAGACCCGCGGACCCGCCGCCGTCACCGATGCCGCCGCCGCTCGCGCCCATCCTCGTGCCCCCGCCGGTGCCCTTGTCCGCCGATCCGGGACCGGCGCTCGAGGCCGAGGAACACCCGACCCACCCGGCCAGGGCGATGACGAGCGCGGAGCAGGTCAACCGGGAGGTGTTCATTCGGGTCATTGGGGTCATTCTCGGGGCGCGTTGCACCTTGGTCATTGCCGCCACAGTGTGCCTGAACCCGTGGTTCGGGTCAGCCGCGCGGAGGCTCGGCCCGCCCAGAGTGCGTGCCTGTCTGCCTGACTGACATCCGGTGACGACCGCGCCGCGCCCCGGCGTGCGATGCGAAGCTCGACAGGCGCCGCCGCGCGCTGATACTCTGGCCGCGCTTGCCGCATTTTCAGGATCGTCAGCGCCTCTCGAGCTCGAGAGTGGCGTCGCGCTGCTGGCGTCGCTCGCGGCGAGGGATCTCGCACCAGCCGTGCTGGCCGAGGTCGCCATCCATCGCCGCGACGCGGGCGTGGCCATCGGCCTCGGCGTCCTCGCGGTGGGCACACACACCCTCGTGGTCGGGCCAGCCAGCGCCGCTGGCCCCGGGTAAGCGACCTGGCGACGCGTCGGGGGTGTCCTCGACGCGCGCTCGCTGCTGCGTGCGAAGACGGTCGCGCTCACGCTCGATGCGGGGTTCGCCCCGACGGCGCTCGATGTCGCCGGGCAGAGTTATCCCGTGACCGCGAGCGCGACGCTGGTCGACCCGGGCTTCTTGGTTGGGCTGCGCGCGGGCTTTCGCGCGAGCGGATCTTCGCCCTGGCTCGAGGCGGCACGCGCGGCATGGCCACGCACCCACACCGTTTCCGTCACGGGGACCGGCCGCAACCTGCCGGCGTTCGAGGCGTTCCTTGGGGAGGCGTCTCCCTCGGCCGAGGAGCGTGAAACGTTCGCGCCCCTCCCGACATGACGCCCTGTAGCCGTCGTGTCACCGCCCACACCCACGTTCCACGTCCGAGCGCCTGTCGTCAGCGAGACGGTGCGTGCTCATCGTAACTTTTTCGACGCGACCGACATGGGTTGATCAAAAGGAGCCACGCAAAATGAAGACTGCCTTCGCCTTGACCATGACCGTGTTAGGCGCCGCCGCCGTCGCCGCCGTGCCGGCAGCGTGCAACAACCACACCGCCATCGGCGAGGTTCGCGACGCCGCGGTCGCCTCTGGTGGCATGGGCGGGAGTGGAGGCGCCGTGCTGGGCAGCGGCGGCGCCGTGCTGGGCAGCGGCGGCAACGGCAGCGGCGGGGTATTTCCCCCGAGCTCCTCGGGGGGA
>CAZIOH010000055.1:40176-42341 GCA_964540815.1 uncultured Myxococcales bacterium
GGGCAGCGGCGGCAACGGCAGCGGCGGGGTATTTCCCCCGAGCTCCTCGGGGGGAACACCGGGATCCGGCGGCCAGATGTCCGCCGCCGCTGGTGCCCCTGGCCTGGGGGGCGCTCCCGCCTCCAGTCACCTCGCCCTCGAGCCCTCCGTCACCTACCCTGTTCCCGGTGCCTTCGCTGTCGCCCTCGCCGACATGAACGGCGACCACGCGACCGACGTGGTCGCCCTCGGCGGGCCCGTCGCGACCGGAGGCGCCAACGGAAGTGGCGCGGCGTCCGGCGGTGCCCAGGGTGGTCAGTACGACGGCACCATCGTCTACGTCCTCGGCAACGATGGAAAAGGGGTCTTGGGTACCGCGGACAATGTGGGCATGGGCTACCTCAGCGCGATCGCGGTCGGGGACGTCGACGGAGACGGCAAGCCCGACCTCGCGGCCACGAATCCGAACAACGGAAGCGTCAACCTCTTCATCAACGACGGTGCAGGACGGCTGTCCGCCCCCACGAGCTACAGCGTCGGCAAGAATCCCGTTGGCGTCATCATCGGCGATCTCGACCACGATGGTCACCTGGATATCGGGACCGCCAACCATGGCGACCCTTCACACAATGGCTCCGGGATCGGAGTTCTCCTCAACGCTGGACACGCAGCGTTCTTGGCGAGCACCTATGCTGCCGGGCCCAGCCCGAATTTCCTGCTCCTCGCCGATCTCAACGGGGACGGACGCGGCTCTCTGGTGGTGGCCGATGATGCCGGGGGCGTGAGGGTCATGACCAACGACGGGATGGGACAATTCGGCGGGGCGACGGGCGTCAAGACCTACGCCGCCGGGAGCAGCCCGCATGCCCTCGCCAGCGGTGACCTCAATGGCGACGGAAGAGCCGACGTCGTCGTGGCGGGAGGTGGCGATGGCGGTGGAGGGATTGGAATCCTGCTCAACGTCGGGAACGGGGCACTCGGGGCTGCCATCATCTACGGCGGAGACCGGTACCCGACGTCCGTCGCGGTGGGCGACCTCAACGGAGATGGCTACCCGGATCTGATCGTGTCTTTCATCAACTCCGGAACCATCGGCGTGTACCTCAACAACGGCACCGGAGCCTTCGGCGACCCCATCGGCTTCGAGACCGATGGGGCGGTGGCTTCCTTGGCGCTCGGAGACATGAATGGGGACGGGAAGCTCGACGTCGTCGCCGCCACGGTCAACGGTGTCGCCGTGTTGCTCAACGCGCGCTGACGCGAGCGGCGGTCGAGACGCTGTCAGGGCAGCGGGGAAGACCCAGCTCCCGACCCGAGCGCCGCCCGGTCGACCGCCCGGATTCGTGGTAGCTTGGGCCGCTGCTGGGCGGCGCGCCGGTTCGCCAGCAGGGACGATGCCCGGGTTGCGGGCACGCAAACGACAACGGGAGCTCTCATGACCTTTGGAATCACGCGGACCCTTTCTCCGGCACTCGTCGGTTTGTTGCTGGCGGCGGGGTGTTCCACGAACAGCTCAGGGGGACCATCCTCAGGGACGGGCGGGGGCAAGTCCGCGGGCACCGGAGGCACGACCGCCGGCACCGGCGGGGCCGGCCCCGGCGGCACAGGGGGCACAGGGGCAATGCCTGCCGGGACGGGGGGCAGCAGCTCGCCGGGAACGGGGGGCGCCCCTTCGGCCAGCGGTGGAGCCAGCGCGGCCGGGACGGGGGGCTCTTCCGGGGGCAGCGGAGGTTTGGCCGGAGGGACGGGCGGAAACGCCGCCGGCGGTGGCGGCGGCGCGGGGACGGGAGGCACGCCGGGGGGAGGCGGCGGGCAGTCGCCTGGCGGCGGTGGAAGCATGGCCAGTGGCGGCGGAAACGCCAACGGCGGCGCCAGCGGCAGCGGCGGCGCCAACGGTAACGCTGGATCACCCGGGCGGGGCACGGGCGGCGCCACGGTCGCCTGTCAGGCTCCCACCCCGGTCACCACGGGGGCCGCGGTCACCGTCACGGTGGATCTCGCCGCCGCCGCCACGACGAAGGTCAGCCCCGATCTGATGGGCATCCACACCGCCGTCTACGATGGCCTCCTGACCACCTCCGCCACCACGGAGCAACTGTTGCGCGCGGCCGGCGTCACGTCGCTGCGCTATCCCGGCGGATCGTACGCGGATCTGTATCACTGGGAGAGCCACACGGCGACGGACA
>CAZIOH010000056.1:0-34543 GCA_964540815.1 uncultured Myxococcales bacterium
ACGATGCCCTGGGTGCCGATGTAGATCCACGAGCCCGCCGTCATCTGGCCGTACATGGTGAGCCCCTGGCGTTCGAGCGCGTCGAAGCAGGCGCGGGTGGCCCAGTGGGGTACCAGATTGGAATTGGCAATCAGCACCCGCGGGGCGTCCCGGTGGGTCCGCAGGACCCCCACCGGCTTGCCCGACTGGACCAGCAGCGTCTCGTCGGGGCCGAGCCGGGTCAGGATCGCCACGATGGCGTCGAACGCCGCCCACGAACGCACGGCCCGACCCCGGCCGCCGTACACCACCAGGTGATCGGGGTCCTCCGCCACCTCGGGGTCGAGGTTGTTCATCAGCATGCGGAGGGCGGCCTCGGCCTCCCAGGTCTGACAGGTGCGCGTGGCGCCCCTTGGCGCGCGGACGTTTCGAGCCTCGCGCGCTTGCTGCCGCGACGATCCCGTGCCGTCGCCGTCGCCGTCGCCCGGTGCAGCGGGTGACAGACCAGCGCGATCGAGCGGGCGGCCCATCGTTCAAGTGTAGCGCCAGTTGCCCCGCCAGTTGCCACTTCACGGGCCGGCCGAGAAGGCCCCGGCGCGAATCAGCCCCTCGATGGCCCGGATGTCCGGCGCGGGCGGGCGGTCGGCGGTCCGGCGCGAGACCGCTCCCCGGACCACGGCGTGCGCGGCCTCGACGCCCGGGCCCGAGCGCAGCGGGCGCTGGAAGTCCAGCGCCTCTGCCGCGCACAGGAGCTCGATGGCCACCACCTGCACCACCCGCTCGAGCGCCCGCCCGGCCTTGCGCGCCGAGGTCGCGCCCATCGAGTTGTAGTCCTCGATGCCGGCGCTGGTCGGGATGTTGGACACGCTGGCCGGGGTGCAAAGCCCGATGAGCTCGTTGCAGCAGGCGGCGGCCACGTACTGCGCGATCATCAATCCCGAGTGCAACCCGGGCTGCGGCGACAGGTGCGGGTTGAGGTGGTTCTCGGCCTCGGACGCCGCCAGCATGAAGTACACCCGCCGCTCGGCGATCCCGGCGATGTGGGTCATCGCCACGATCAGCGTGTCGAGCGCCAAGGCCAGCGGCATCCCGTGAAAATTGCCCGCCGACACCACCTGCCGCGCGTGGGCAGGATCGAGGGGAAAGACCAGCGGGTTGTCGGTCACGGCGCCGAGCTCGCGCCCGACCACCCCGCGCACGAAGCCGATGGCGTCGAGCGCCGCCCCCAGCACCTGCGGCGCGCAGCGCAGCGAATAGGGATCCTGGACCCGCGAGTCGTGGTGCAGGTGGCTCGGCACGATCTGGCTGCCCGCCATCAGCCCGCGCAGGCGCCGCGCCACCGCGCTCGGGCCGTCCTGGCCCCGCACGGCGTGCACCCGCTCGTCGAGGAACGCGTCGGTTCCCCGACAGGCGTCGATGGACATGGCCGCCGCGCACAGCGCCGCCTCCCACAGGTGCTCGAGCTCCGCCAGCACCAGGGCCGCGCTCCCGGCCATCAGGTGCGTGCCGTTGATGAGGGCCAGGCCCTCCTTGGCTTCGAGCACGAGCGGCGGGAGCCCCGCCCGTCGCAGGGCCTCGGCCCCGCCCACCACCCGCGCCGCGCCGTGGCCACCGCCGTCGGGGTCATCGATGACGGTGGCCTCCCCCTCGCCGAGCAGGACCAGGGCGGCGTGGGCCAGCGGGGCGAGATCGCCCGATGCCCCCACCGAGCCCACCGACGGGACGACCGGGGTCACCCCGACATCGAGCAGCCGGACGATGGCCTCGGCCACCACCGGCCGCACGCCCGAATGGCCGCGCGCGAGCGAGGAGGCGAGCAGGATCAGCATGGCCCGCACCACTTCCTCGGCGAGGGGCTCGCCCACCCCGGCGGCGTGCGAGAGGATCAGGTTGCGCTGGACCGCGCGGAGCTGATCGTCGCCGATGCGCTGCTGGGCCAGCGAGCCGAAGCCGGTGTTCACGCCGTAGAGCACTTCGCCCCTCGCGATCGCGGCCTCGAGCGCCGCCCGCGAGGCCGCGAGCTGCTCGAGCGCCCGCGCGCCGAGCCACACCCGCGGCCGGCCACGGGCAGCGCGTGCCACCTCCGCGATGCCGAGCGGCTGCCCGTCGATCTCCAGCACTAGTGCACCGCCGTCGAAATAGCGTCAATAACGAGGCCGGCAAGCCGAGCCGGCCGCGAGGCGCGACGACGAGGAATACCCGTAGGTATTGTGAGGAGGAGCAACGAAGCGGCCGGCTCGGATCGTCGGCCGAATATGATGCTATTCCGACGGCGGTGCACTAGTGCACCTCCCGCGAAATAGCGACAACGTTGCGCTGCCGAGGGAGGAGCACTCGCGTCCCGCCGGGATCGTCCGGATCCCCTGGTCCGACGGGCGCTGCGCCTCGAATGGATGTCGCGATGGCGATCCTCCTTCAACCCACGACGTTCCTGGCAACCAAGTTCGTGCGGTTTTTACCACACCGACAGGGCTTGCCTCGCGGCTGGAACTCCGATACCAGTAAATTAGATACTGCTTAGGCCACCGGCCAGGAAAGCGAGCCCACATGAGCACCCTCTTCGAGCAGGTGGGCGGGGAACCCGCCATCGACGCGGCCGTGGACATCTTCTATCGCAAGGTCCTCGGCGATCCGCGCATCGCCGATTTCTTCGACGGGGTGGACATGAACCAGCAGGCCGCCAAGCAGAAGGCTTTCCTGACCTTCGTGTGCGGGGGGCCCAACCATTACACGGGGAAGGACATGCGGAGCGCGCACGCCCGGCTGGTCAAAGGCGGCCTCACCGACGTGCACTTCGATGCCGTGGTCGAGCACCTCGGCGCCACCTTGAAGGAGCTGGGCGTGGCGGCGCCGCTCATCGCGCAGATTGCCGCCGTCGCCGCCAGCACCCGCGCCGACGTGCTCGGACGCTGAGGGCACGAGGGAACGTCGGATGGCCACCGTCACCTGGAAGGGCCAGGCCCTCGCGCTGGCGCCGGACGAGACCGTGCTCGATGGCCTGCTCCGGAACGGGATCGCGGTGGCATCGTCCTGCCGGGTGGGCGCCTGTCAGTCCTGCCTGCTCAGGGCCGCGCGGGGGTCGATCCCGGAGAGCGCGCAGAAGGGGCTCGGCGCGACCCTGCGCGCGCGCGGTTATTTTCTGGCGTGTCGGTGGCGCCCCGAGGGTGAGGGCGCGTCCGAGCTGGTCGAGATCGCCGACGACGCGACCTTGCCGTCGGTCGCGGCGGTGGTGCGCGCCCTCGAGCGCCCCACCCCCGACGTCGTACGGTTGGGGCTCGAGACGGCGACGCCCTTCGCCTACCGGGCCGGGCAGTTCGTGAGCCTGGCCCGGGCCGACGGGCTCACCCGCTCGTGCTCGCTCGCCAGCCTCCCGCCGACCGAGGGGCGGGCCGCCTCGCTCGAGATCCACGTCAAGCGTCTGCCCGGTGGGCAAATGAGCACCTACCTGCACGATGTCGTGCGGGTGGGCGATCGCCTCACCGTGCGAGGGCCGGGGGGCGATTGCTTCTATACGGAGGGTCGACCGCGCGATCCCTTGCTCCTGGCGGGGACGGGCACCGGGCTCGCGCCGTTGCTCGGCATCGCGCGCGATGCCCTGGCCCGGGGACACCTCGGGCCCATCCGCCTCATCCACGGCGCCCTCGCCGCCGCCGGCCTCTACGCCGACGCCGAGCTGCGGGCGCTCGCGCGCGTGCATCCCACGTTCCGGTACGAGCCGTGCGTCCTGCAGCCGCCGCCGTCCCCGGCCCCGGCGAGCGGATCTCGGGCGGCCGAGGGCGATCCCATCCCGGTCCGCGACCTGCAGGAGCAGGTGCTCGACGCCCTCCGCGGGCATCCGGGCGTGCGGGTGTTCCTCTGCGGCCCCCCTGAGCTGGTGGTGGGGCTCCGACGCCGGGTCTTTCTCGCCGGCGTGCCCCTGGCGGACATCCTGGCCGACGCATTCATCACCGCCGCGCCGCCAACCCCGACGACGACGACGACGACGACGCGGGAGCCGGGATGCGGTTGACCCTGCACTCCGACTACGGCCTGCGCGTCCTCTTGTTCCTCGCCACCCGCCCCGGCGACACCGTCAGCATCGGCGAGGTGGCGGCCGGCTACGGGATCTCCGCGCACCACCTCGGCAAGGTCGCCCAGAGGCTCGGTCGGGAGGGCTACGTCGAGCTCCTGCGCGGGGCGAAGGGGGGATTGCGGCTCGCGCGCGCCCCCGAAGGGATCTCCATCGGCGAGGTCGTGCGCCGGCTCGAGCCCGACCTCGATCTGGTCGAATGCTTCGATCCGAGGCGCAATACCTGTCCCATCGTTCCCGCCTGCGGGCTGAAGGGCATCCTGGCGGAGGCACGCGCCCGGTTCTTCGAGACGCTCGACCGCCACACCCTGGCCGACGCTGTGGGTCGTCCTGGGGCGCTCGTCCGGCTGTTGCGGCCAAGGCGCGGTCTCGTCCCCGACCGAGCGCAGGGGATCCCTGCCGCCGGATCCAAGGTACGCTTGCGGGCATCGTGAGCACGCGACCGGGTCGGATCGCGGCGCTGACCCTCGGAGCGCTGGGCGTCGTCTTTGGCGACATCGGGACCAGCCCGCTTTACACCCTGCGCGAATGCCTCGGCTCCGAGCACGGCGTCGGTCCCACCCCGGGAGGCATCCTCGGCGTCCTCTCGATCATCTTCTGGGCCCTGGTCATGGTGATCGGGGTCAAGTACCTGGTCTTCGTCCTGCGCGCCGACAACCAGGGCGAAGGCGGCATCCTGGCGCTGCTGGCCCTGATCCCGGCCCGCCTGCGGGCGGGGACCGCAGGCGGCGGGCTCGGCTGGACGGCGATCCTGGTGATCATCGGAGCGGCGCTGCTCTATGGCGACGGGATGATCACGCCGGCCATCTCGGTCCTGAGCGCCGTGGAAGGGGTGGAAGCGCTCGCCCCGGCGTACAAGGCCGCCGTGGTCCCGGTGAGCTGCCTGATCCTGGGTGGGCTGTTCGCGCTTCAGCATCGAGGCACCGGCGCGATGGGGCGCTGGTTCGGGCCGGTGATGATCCTGTGGTTCGTGACCCTCGGCGGCCTCGGCATGAGGCAGATCGCCCATCGCCCCCAGGTGCTGGCCGCGCTCTGCCCGCTCGAGGCGTGGCACTTCTTCCGGCGGGAAGGTTGGCGCGGCTTCCAGGTGCTCGGATCGGTGGTGCTCGCCATCACCGGGGGCGAGGCGCTCTACGCCGACCTCGGCCACTTCGGGCGCAAGGCCATCCGGCTGTCGTGGTTCGGGTTGGCCATGCCGGCCCTGGTGCTCGACTACCTCGGGCAAGGCGCGCTGCTGCTCGAGCATCCGGGCGCCGTCGCGCGCCCGTTCTTCGCCATGGCCTCGGGTGGAGTCGAGACGGGCGCGCTCGTCGCCCTCGCGACGGCGGCCACGGTGATCGCGTCGCAGGCCCTGATCTCGGGGGCGTTCTCGCTGACCCATCAGGCGGTGGCGCTCGGGTTCTTCCCCACGGTCACCATCCGACACACGAGCGGCGAGGCGGAAGGTCAGATCTACATCCCCGAGATGAACTGGATCCTGGCCACGGGCTGTCTGGCTCTGGTCCTCACGTTCCGCGAATCGACCCGGCTCGCCTCGGCCTACGGGGTCGCCGTCACCGGGACCATGGCCATCACCTCGCTGATCTTCTTCGAGGTCACCCGCACCACCTGGAGGTGGCCCCTGCCCAGGTCCCTCGGCTTGCTCCTGCTCTTCCTCTCGTTCGATCTGCCCTTCTTCGGGGCCTCGCTCGCCAAGTTCGCCTCGGGTGGGTTCGTGCCGGTGGCGATCGGGGCGATCTTCTTCGCGGTCATGATCACCTGGAAGCGCGGCTGGGAGCTCTACCGGCGCCGCATGGCACAGCAGCTCCCGGATCTCGCGCGCTTCGTGGCCTCGAGCCCGTGGGAGACCGTGGCCCGCGTTCCCGGCACGGGGGTCTTCGTGCGCGGTGAGCTGCCTGGGGTGCCCGCGGTGCTGTCCTGCCTGGTGACCCAGGTGCGCGCGGTTCCGCGGTCCGTCGTGCTCTTCGGCATACGAACCCTCCGGACCCCGCAGGCCGGTCCGGATGCGGTGGAGATGGAGATCGTCGACGGGGGGATCTACGCCCTCACCTTGAGCTCGGGCTTCATGCAACGGCCGAACGTTCCGGCGGCCCTGGCGGCCGCCATCGCCCGCTTCCATCTCCCCATCGAGCTGTCGGAGGTCACCTATTACCTCGAGCGGCACACGTTCGTGGGGAGCCCCGCTGGCCAGATGGGGCGCTGGAGCGAGCGTCTGTTCGCCTTCCTGACCCGTAACGCGAACCCCTTGACCGATCGCCTGCGGATCCCCTGGCAGCAGGTGGTGGAGATCGGGACCGAGATCGATCTGTGACGAGGGGCGCCGACCCTCACGCGCGCAGGCGGGCCTCGAGCAGCGCCTGCACGTCGGCGATCCGAAAGGGCTTCTGCAGGAGCGGGGTCAGCCCCCTGGCGGCGAACTCGGCGGTCGAGGGCGTGAAGGCGCCACCGGTCATGAACACCAGGGTCGGCACGATGTCCGGCCACCGCTCGACCACCGTGGCGTAGACGTCGGGCCCGCTCACGGAAGGCATGAGCAGATCGCACAGGACGAGATCGAAGCGCTCGCCCGCCTCGAACCGTGCGAAGGCGTCCCGCGCCCGTTGCACCACCGTGACCTCGTGCCGATCCGCGAAGGCCCGCCCGATCACCCTCCCGATCGACTCTTCGTCGTCGATGACCAGCAGACGCCCGGCCCGCTTCATCGAGGGCCCGCGCGCCGCGGGCTCGACCGGGGATGGGCGAATCACGGGGGCCGCCAGGGGCAAGACGATGCGGCACGAGGTGCCAGGGGCGGACGCCGCTCCATCGACCGCGGTGGATGGGGCGGTCCGGCTGGTGAGCTCGATCCGCCCGCCGAAGTCGTTCACCGTCTGGCGGCTGATCGACAGCCCGAGGCCCGTCCCGAGGCCGACGGACTTGGTCGTGAAGAATGGATCGAAGACGTGGGGCAGGACGTCGGCTGGGATGCCGCTGCCCGTATCGCGCACCTCGACCACCACCTCGCCGTTGGTGACCTCGATGGAGACGAAGATCTCCTGGCGCTCCGCCTGGCCCTCGGGGATCGACTGGGCCCCGTTGACGAGGACGTTCAGGAACACCTGCCCGAGCGCCGAGGCATTGCCCCACACCATCGGCTCCACCGTGGTGAAGGATCGCACCAGGCGCGCTCGGTGGCGGATCTGATTCCAGGCCATCGAGATCGACTCCTCCATGACCGCCCGCACGTCGATGGTGCCGAGGGCGCTGAGCCCCCGCCGGGACAGCCGCTGGAGGTTCCCCACGGTCTGGCGGATGCGCTCGAGGCCGATCTCGCAGTCACCCAGCATCTCCAGCACCGACGGCAGGGTGACGCGGAGGCTCGGCGTGCCATTGCCGTTGCCCATGCCGCCCTCACCGCCCCCGCTGCCCTCCCGCAGGTACATGGTGCGGAGCTGGGCCAGGGCTTGCTGCAGGTTCAGCAGCGAGAACATGAGGGGATTGTTGATCTCGTGCCCCACCCCGGCGGCGATCCGACCGAGGGAGGCGAGGCGCTCCGCCTGCTCGAGGCGCACCGACATCCGCTGGCGCTCGGACTCGAACAGGACGCGATCGAGCGTGCGAACCAGGCTGGGAAAATCGAAGGGCTTCTGAATGTACGCCTGGGACGAGATGGCCACGGCCGGGGCGCTGCGATCGGCCGACACCGCGATCACGGGGATGGCGCTGAGGCCTGGATCCTCCTTCTGGATCGCGCGGAATTGCCAGCCATCCATCACCGGCATGTTGAGATCGAGGACGATGGCGTCTGGCAGGACGGCTTCCGAGCGCAGCTGATTCAGGGCCTGCTGGCCGTTGTCGGCGAGCTCGACCTCGTAGCCTTCGGCCTGCAGCAGGTCCCCCACGGTCTCGCGCACGTCGCGATCGTCCTCGACCAGCAGCACCCGCTTTCGCCTGGGTGCGACAGAAGGGCCCTCCCCTGGTCCAGGTTCCGCGGGATCGCTCGGCCCCGGGTCGCCTGAGATCCCGATCCGGCCGGCCAGCTGGGTTCGACCGTGGGAAGAGCTGCCTCCCACGGGAGCGTCCTCGAGGTAATCAACCATGGGTAATACAGAAGTCTAAGCACGCCGACCGGGGTCGGTAGCGTGACCTGCCAACAATCCCGGGGTATCCGCCAAGAATTGCTCCCCGCCCCCCCCCGCCCGGCTGCTCGAACCTCGACGGATGTTCCTCCGAGGTAACGGGCCTGCCGGGAGACGCTCAGAGCACCATGACCGTCTGGCAGCCGAGCACGATGTCCACCTGGATGGTCAGATCGGCGCGGAAGGCGTTGCAAGACGCGTCACAGGCGAAGATCGACGTCGGGGTGCCACCGCTGGCCGGGTCGACGTCGTAGTACCAGCCGCCGCGCACCGGATCGCACCCGGCCTTGCTCTTGACGTAGCCCACCGTCGCGGGCGAGGTGGCGGTGGCCCCGGCACCCGAGGTGAACTGCACGTTCACCTTGTTGAAGTCAATCGCGCCGCCGCTCGGGGGTGGGATGAGGTACTGGCAGGCCACCGCCTGGGTGCGGATCTGATTGAGGGCCACCTGGAGCATCTGGGTCACGTCCTGCATGGTGCTGATCACGACGGCCTGGCCGGTCCCGCCCCCCACCGCCAGGGCGTTGAGGTTCATGGTGGCCATCACCGCGTCCTCGGGCGCGAAGACGCCGATGACGAAGGTGGCGATCGAAGGGTTCCCGGCCACGCCCGCGGCGGCCACGCCGGCCACCCCCGGAATGTCGGACGGCATGCATTCGCTCGGAAAACCGTCGGTCACCAGGATCACAGCCACCTTGCGACCGCGGTTGGTCATGGCCCGCTGACGCGCATACTGGATCGCGCCGGACAGGGCCGGAGCCGTGGGGGTGAGGCCATCGGGCTCGTGCGTGCCGAGCGACGCGATCAGCCCGGCCGCGGCGCCCGGCAGCGGCGCCACGGGGACCGCGGGGGTGGCGTAGGGAGGAATCGTGCAGATGTCGCGCCCCACGCAGTACCCGTCGAACGCGGTGCAGGCGCCGCCTGGATTGGCGCAGACCGCTCCGGCCGGAGCGCACAGGTTGTTATTGAGCGCGCAGAGCCCCAGCAGCTCGCAGGTCTGCCCACGCGGACAATCCGCGGTGGTCGTGCAGGCGGCGAAGGTCGCGCCGGTGCAGGTCCGCAGGCGGAAGCACGGGCCGTACGCGGCCCCGCACTCGGCGTCGGTGTTGCAGCTCGCTGGGACGTTGGGCTGCTCCTGCGGGAAGTACTGCAGCCCGACGCCGATGCCGCTCGACGTGGGATCCTTGAAGAAAGCGGTGAGCGCGGCCTTGACGGCATCCCACTTGGTCACGCCGGACGCTGTCGGGTCGAGCATCGATCCCGAGGTGTCCATCATCACGTACAGATCGAGAGGGAGGCGTTCGGCGGAGGCCGACTGGGTGGCACACGCCGCGTCCGGGGTGTTGCCGAGCAGCGGTCGCTCCGAGGTCAGGAGGTCGACGCGGGCCCGAAGGTCCTCCGGGAGGGCATCGAAGACCGGGGTGGTGATCGGCGTCGAGGAGCCGCCCCCCGCGTCTGGGCCGAGGGCGCCGCCGTTCGCCGCCCCGCCCGACGTCCCCGAGCTGGGCGTTCCGCCGGTCTTGACGCCGGCACATCCGACCAGCGTCCCGGCTCCCGCCATCCCCACCCCGACCATCGTGGCCAGCACCAAGCTCGAAACAGGTGAGACGCTGCGATTCATCGGATCTCCCCGATCCCGCCGGGATCGCGATCGAGTCTACCTCAATTCGCCCGACGCTCGTGCGACGGGGAGGGCATCCGATCGAAAGATTGCACGGCGCATCATTCGTGATCGGGATCGAACCCGGCGCCGGCTCCGTCACCACGACGAGGCGCGAGCCAGCCTCGGCGACAGCGACGGGGACGACCACGGGTCGATCACCCTGCGGGGAGCGGCTGGCGCGGCGAGCCCGCCGGCCCGACGGTGCCGGACCCGTCGGGCCCCCGCGGCAGCTCCACCGTGAAGACGGTCTCGTCGTCCGAGCACACGACGCCGAGGCTCCCGCGGTGAGCTTCCACGATCTCGCGGGTGATGAAGAGGCCGAGGCCGAGCCCTCCGCTGCGCCGCTCACGCAGCTCGCCCCGTCGGAAGGGATCGAAGATGATGGGCAGCAGGTCGGGCGGGATGACTCCGCCGTTGCGCACCTCGATCACCACCCCCCGCCGGGGCTCGGCCCGCACGCTGACCCGGACCGGTTGCTGGGGCACCCCGTGGCGGATGGCGTTGCTCATCAGATTGGAGGCGAGCTGGGCCAGGCGATCGGGATCCCACCACCCGCGGGTGTCCCCCTGCCGCTCGAGCTCGGGCCTGGGCGCGGTCTGCCCGCTGCCCGGCATCAGCTCGTCGATGGCCTGCTGGAAGATGGGGGCGACGTCGACCCACGACGGGGCGATCGGCAGCCCGCCCGAGGCGCGCACCTGCGTGAAGTCGAGGAGCTGGGTGATCATCCGGTTCATGCGCTGCCCGGCGCTGAGGATGCGGGTGACCGTGCGGGCGCTGACCTCGTCGGTGGCCTTGCGCGACAGCACCGTGGCGGACATCAGGATCGCCCCGAGGGGATTGCGCAGGTCGTGCCCGAGGATTCCCGCGAAGAGCTCGTTGGACTTCACGGTCCGCTGAAGCTCGCTGATCATCCGCTCGCGCTCGGCGTCCGCGCGCTTGCGGCCGACGGCCTTGGCGACCTGGTCGGCGATGGTCTGGGTGAGGCGCAGGTCGGAGGAGCTGAAGGCCCGCACCTGCCGGCTGTACAGCACGAACGTACCGAGCAGCTGACCGGTCTGCACGAGCGGGATGAAGGCGAGGGCGCGAACCTGCTCGGCCTCCAATAGCTCGCGATCGGGCTCGAGCTCGGGCGCGAGCCGCACATCCGGCACCAGGATCACCTGGGGGACGGACGCCTCGGTGGGCCAAGGCCAGCGCCCCGAGTGCTTCTCCAGCGCGGCGCGATAGCGCTCGGAGAGCCCATTCCAGGCCTTGAAGCGCATCACCCCGTCGGGATCGAAGAGCAGGAGCGCGCAGCGCCCGAGGCCGATGCGGCCGAGCTGTCTGGCCATCGCGGCGACCGCCGGGGCGAAGACCCCTTCGAGGGACTCGGTGCGGTTCAGGGAGTCGGCGAGCTCGTAGAGCAGATCGGTCTCGGCGTTCACCGCGTTGAGCTCGGCGATCAGGCGAGACTTCTCGATCGAGAGGGCCGCCCGCTCGGCCACCTGTTCGAGCAGGACGCGCTCGTCGTCGCCGTACGGCGCCTGCGGCTCGACGCCGGCCCGGCCGCAGCCGAGCACGCCGATCACGCAGTCGCGCACCCGCAGGGGAACGAGCAGGGCATGGGCGACCGGTAACCGCGCCAGCAGGTCGGCGCCCGAGCTCGACACCCCGGCGGGAGGAGGCTCGGAGGACGAGCGCGACAGCGAGACGGGCTGTCCGTCGCGGACGATCTCCCTCAGGATCGCCATCAGCAACGGATCGCGGTGCTCGGGCTCGAAGAGCCGGCGAAGGGGCTCGACCGTCTCAGCCCGCAGGCCGAAGAGCTCGGGAGCGCCGAAGAGCTCGCCGTCCTGTGGGTCGTTCCCCGGATCGCGGTGGTGCAGGATGAGCCCGCCCACCTCGCCGAACTGAAGGGTCGTCTGGCGGGCGATCACCGCGAGCAGCTGGGGCAGGTCGGACTCCGCGTCGGCGAAGACGCGCGATGCATTGGCCAGAAACGCCAGGCGTCGCGCCGACTCCTCGAGACCGAGCCGGGCCTGCTCCTGGCGCGCTTCCAGCCGGCGCTGCTGCGTGACGTCCACCACCAGATTCACCGTCCCGCGCACCGATCCATCGGGTCCGAGGTCCGGGGTCATGGTGATCTCGAGCTCGCGCTCGTGCAGCTCGGGCAACTCCGGCAGCTCGACGTGCAGGTGGAGCTGGCAGGCCTGACCTGCGAGGGCGCGGCCGAGCGGCGCCCGGAGCTGATCGGCGATCTGCCGCCCCAGCGCCTCGATGGTCTGCCCCAGGATCGCGGACCGCGGCCTTCCGAACCAGCGTTCGAAGGTGCGGTTGACGAAGCGGTGGCGCCCGTCCGTTCCTATGTACGAGACCAGCACGGGCAGGGCGTCCGTGATCACCTCGAGCCGGTTCTCCGATGGATCGAGCGCGCGCAGACGTTCGATTTCACGACGCAGCGCCTCGAGGTCCGGAGCGCCCGATTCTGGCGCTGGACCTCGTGACACGCTGGCACTCTCCCCATGGGCCTCGTCCATGCCCCGGCCAGCTTAGTGCACCGCCGTCGAAATAGCGTCAATACCGAGGCCGGCAAGCCGAGCCGGCCGCGAGGCGCGACGACGAGGAATACCCGTAGGTATTGTGAGGAGGAGCAACGAAGCGGCCGGCTCGGATCGTCGGCCGAATATGATGCTATTCCGACGGCGGTGCACTAGTACAGGTCCCCGCAAGTTCGGATGGCCCGGGGACACGCCTGCCCCGGGCGTGCTCGGCGGTTCACATGCGTGGCGCCGGATTTTCGAGCTCGCGGTCGACGGCGTAGCTCCCGCTCCTCGGATGCGGCTGCCGCGGCGGTCGGGCTGGAACGTCCCAGAAGCGCGTGCGGCAATCGGCGCACCGGTAGCGCCGCTTGCGGAAGCCGAAGACGCCGGCGATCTTGAGCGCCCACGGCACGACATCGGACAGCCAGGATCGGGAACGGTAGACGGTGGTACCGGTACACTGCGGACACGTGTGAATCCCTGACATTGCTTGTAGCCCCCTTCGAACAGATCCACCCGCCGTCGACGGGCGCGAACGTTCCCGGGGCACGGGGGGGCGCCGCGTCCGGTCGGTCCGCGAGGTTCGTCTCCTGCGGCGATGTCATGGTGTACGGCACTATCAAGCCTCGTGCCACTCCCGGCCGACCACGTCGCAACGAGCAGGAGGCCTTGAAACCGCGCGGACATGGTCGCGCTCCGCGCCCGAAACCAGCCTGGCACGCAAGGGGGGGCGAGCCGGGCGTAGATCGAGAGCGGTCGGATCGCGTTACACCTCCGCAACCCGCGTTTCAAAACACCCACGGTCACGAACCGGCCGCGGGTCGAAACCTCGCGATCTCGGTTGGCACGTCGATTGATACCAGCCCGGACCGATGAAACCTGTGATTCGGGTCGGGTGGCGTCGCGACCAACCAGATGCCTCGGAAGCCGTCCTCGACGGCGAGTGGCTGGTGACCAACGGGCTCGGCGGGTATGCCTCGGGCACCATCGCGGGCGTGGTGACCCGCCGGTACCACGGTCTGCTGATCGCGGCCCTGCCCAATCCGCTCGGGCGTACCAACATGTTCGATCACCTGGCAGAGCAGGTGCGCTTGCCCGACGGGTCCATCCACAGGCTCGGCCTCGGCGACGGGGATGCGGCGCAGGACCCGCGCGGAGCGGCGGGGCCCCTCGAGGAGTTCCGGCTGGAGATGGGTCTGCCGGTCTGGATCTATCGCCTCGGTGGCTTCGTCCTCGAGAAGCGGGTGCTGCTGGCGTACATGCAGAACACCGTCTTCGTCCGCTACCGCCTGCTCGACGCGCCACCCGGGACGTCGCCCTCGGACACATCCTCGGGCGCGGGCGATGACGCTCGGGACTCGGGCGCCGGATCGCGCGATCCGTCCTCCGACGATGCCTCCAGCCTCATGCTCACGCTCCGCCCGGGGATTCACTTTCGCCCCCACGAGTCACCCGTCTCGCTCCCGATCGATCCCTACACGCTCAGCCTGACGGGAAACCGCTACGAGGTCTCATCGAGCGGGATGGCGCCGTCGCTGAAGCTGCGGGTGGTCGGCGATCGGCCGAACTTCGAGTTTTACCCGGAGCGACAGGAGAAGGTGAGCTACCGCTGGGAAGCCGCGCGCGGGTACGAGGCCCACGGCAGCCTGTGGAGCCCGGGGATGTTCAAGGCGCGGCTCACCCGGTCGACCCCCACCGCGCTGGTGGCGTCAGCGGAGACCTGGGAAACGATGGACGCGCTCTCGGTCGACCAGGCCTTCGCCTTCGAGAACGAGCGCCGGGTCCGGTTGCTTCACGCCGCCCCGCCGTCGCTCGCGGATGCCACCACGGCCGAGCTGGTGCTGTCGGCCGATCAGTTCGTGATCGCGCCGGCCGGCCGGGTCGAGGACGCCACCCGGGCCCGCGCCCAGGGCGAGGAGCTGCGTTCGGTCATTGCGGGGTACCACTGGTTCACGGACTGGGGCCGCGACACCATGATCAGCCTCGAGGGCTTGACCTTGTGCACCGGGCGCCCGCAGACCGCTCACTTCATCCTGCACACGTTCGCCCGTTACGTCCGCGGCGGGCTCATCCCGAACCTGTTCCCCGAAGGTGCGCGAGAGGGCCTCTACCACACCGCGGACGCGACGCTCTGGTACTTCCACGCGCTCGATCGCTATCTCGCGTACACCGGCGACCGTGAAACCCTGCGGCTGCTGTTGCCGCTCCTCGAGGACATCGTGAAGGCCCACGTGCGGGGCACCTCGTTCGGGATCGGGATGGATGCGGACGATGGGCTCTTGCGACAGGGGCAAGAAGGATTCGCCCTCACCTGGATGGACGCCCTGGTCGAGGGCTGGGTGGTGACCCCACGTCGGGGCAAGGCCGTCGAGATCAACGCCCTGTGGTTCAACGCCCTCGCGCTCATGGCGGAGTGGATGGAGTCCGAGCGGGGCGCCGAGGCCGCGGTGACCTATCGCCGGATGGCCGCGCGCGCCAAGGAGTCCTTCAACCGGGCGTTCTGGAACGACGGCAGGCATTGCTTGCTGGACGTGGTGGGCGGATCCGACCCGCGCACCGACGGCGCGGTGCGCCCCAACCAGATCTTCGCGATCGCGCTGCCCCACCCGGTCCTCGATCCCGCGCGCTGGTCGGCGGTGGTCGAGACCGTCGCCGCCTGGTTGCTCACCCCGGTGGGCCTGCGCTCGCTCGCGCCCGATCACCCGGACTTCAAGACCACCTATCACGGCGACCTGCGGACCCGCGACGCCGCCTACCATCAGGGCACGGTCTGGAGCTGGCTCATCGGCCCTTACATCGATGCGTGGCTCAAGGTCCACCCGGGGCAAGAGTCGGAGGCGCGCCAGCTCCTCTTCGGCCTGCGCGATCACCTCGGGCAAGCGTGCGTCGGCTCGGTGAGCGAGATCTTCGACGCCGAGAAGCCCTTCCTCCCGCGGGGGGCCATCGCGCAAGCCTGGGGCGTGGCCGAGCTCCTGCGGGCCTGGCTGCGCACCAGCCCCGAGCCAGGGGACCGTACCAGGGCGGCGCAGACGGCGCCGACCGAGGGCGACGCCCGGGTGCCGCGGGCAGGGCGCGCGCCATGACCCAACCGAAGCGCATCCCGCTCGCGACCTACCGCCTGCAGCTCCGCAAGGAGTTTCCCCTTGAGGCGGCCAGCGCCACCGTGCCGTACCTGCGCATGCTCGGGGTGTCGGACCTGTACCTGTCGCCGGTGTATGCCGCGCGGGAGGGCAGCGTGCACGGGTACGACGTGATCGATCACGGCCGCCTCAACCCCGAGCTCGGCGACGCGCGCGCCCTGCGCCAGCTCCTCGACCAGGTGGAGGGAGCCGGGATGGGGGTGCTGCTCGACGTGGTGCCGAACCACATGTGCGTGGCCGGCGACGGCAATCGCCTCTGGATGGACGTCCTCGAGAACGGGCGCCACTCGCCGTGCGCGGCCCACTTCGACATCGACTGGGATCCCCCGAAGCCCGAGCTCGTCGGCAAGGTGCTGTTGCCGTTCCTCGGCGAGCAGTACGGCCGGGTCCTCGAGGGCGGCCTCACCGTTCGCCTGGAGCAAGGTGTGCTCTCGGTGGAGAGCGGCGGCAGCCGCTTGCCCCTCACGCTCGCGAGCTGGAGCCAGGTGCTGGAGCCAGCCCTCGCGCTCGTGCGGCAGGGGGTGCCGGCCGAGGACCCCGGGCTCATCGAGCTCGAGAGCATCCTGCGCGCCCTGACCCACGCGCTGCCCATGCTCACGGCCTCCGCCGATGGCCTGGGCGGCCTGATCGAGTACCGGCATGAAAAGGAGGCCATTCAGCGCCGGCTGGTCGCGGTGCTGCAGGAGCATCCCGCCTGCGCGGAGGCCGTGAACGGGGCCCTCGCGGCCATCAATGGACGCAAGGGGGAGCCGGGCAGCTTCGATGCGCTCGAGCGCCTGATGAACGACCAGTGCTACCGCCTGGCCAACTGGCGGGTGGCGGCCCACGAGATCAACTATCGCCGCTTCTTCGACGTCAACGAGCTGGCGGCCATCCGGGTCGAGAGTCCCCCGGTCTTCGCCGAGGTGCACGTCCTGCCCTTCGAGATTGCCCGGCATCCCGCGTTCACGGGCTTCCGGGTCGACCACGTCGATGGGCTGTCCGATCCGGAGCAGTACCTGATCGACCTGCGGGATGGGGCGCGGGCCGCGACCTCCGCGCCGGGCGTGGGGGACGGTGATGCCCGTCGACCGTTCATCGTGGTGGAGAAGATCCTGGCCCCCGCCGAGAACCTGCCCTCCGCGTGGGACGTGGACGGGACGACCGGGTACGAGCTCATGCCGATCCTGGCCGGGGTGCTGGTGCGTCCGACGGGTGGCCTGCGGCTGCGGGCAGTGGCGGCCAACTTCGCTGCCAATTTGGCGGCCAACTCGGCGGGCGGCTCGGGTGGCCAGTCCGGGCACCCCGACCCCAGCTCGTCGAGCCCACCGTCGAGCACGGGGCTGCGGTCCTTCACTGACGTTGGCTACGAGAGCAAACGCGAGCTGCTCTGGACCACGCTGGCCGCCGAGCTCACCGTGCTCGCGCGGCGCCTCGATCGCATCTCCGAACAGCACCGCTACACCCGGGACTTCACCCTCAACCACCTGCAGGCGGCTCTCCTGGAGGTGGTGGCCTGCTTCCCGGTCTACAGGACATACGTGCGGAGTTGCGCGCGGGATCAGGAACCCGAGATCTCCGAGGGCGATCGCCTGGTGATCGGCCAGGCCATCGCGGCGGCACGTCGGCGCAACCCGCTCATCAACGCGTCGTTGTTCGACTTCATCGAGTCGGTGCTGATGCGGCGCGATCCGCCCGGGCTCGCCCCAGCCGAGCTCGACGAGCGGCGCACCTTCGAAACCCGGTTCCAGCAGCTCACCGGACCGGTCTGCGCCAAGGGTATCGAGGACACGGCCTTTTACCGTTATCTCCCGCTCCTCGCCCTCAACGAAGTGGGCGGCGATCCCACGCGATTTGGAGCCGCCGACGTCGAGATCCACCGGGCCCTCGCCGATCGCGCGCGGAGTTCGCCGCGCAGCCTGTCCGCCACCGCCACCCACGACACCAAGCGGGGCGAGGACACCCGGGCCCGCCTGTACGTGCTCTCCGAGGTCGCCGACGCATGGGCCATCGCCACCTCGCAGTGGTCGAGCCTGAACGCTGCCCACAAGATCAAGGTTGACGGAACACCCGCCCCGGATCCCGCGGAGGAGTTCATCCTCTACCAGACCCTGGCTGGGTCGTGGCCGCTCGGCGGCCTTGCCAGCGAGCCCGGGTATCCCGAACGGATTCACCAGTACATGGCCAAGGCCAGGCACGAGGCCAAGACCAACACGAGCTGGATCAATCCGAACCCGGACTACGATCGGGCAGCGGACGCCTTCGTCGACGCGCTCATGGACCCGGAACGCAGCAGCCGGTTCCATGAGAGCATGGAGACCTTCGTGCGCAAGATCGCCCGGCCCGGCTTGTGGAACGGCCTCGCGCAGGTGGTCCTCAAGGTGTGCGCCCCGGGGATCCCGGATTTCTTCCAGGGCACCGAGCTCTGGGACTTCTCCCTGGTGGATCCCGACAACCGACGGCTCGTCGACTATCGCGTGCGGCGAGCCTGGCTGGGCGCCATGTCGGCGGAGCTCGAGCGCGTGGCCGGCAGCGGGCGTACCCCCGAGTCGGCGGTGGCCGGCTCGCCCGTCGAGGGGTGGTTCGACGCGCCGGAGGACGGACGCATCAAGCTGTGGGTCACCGCGGCGGCCCTGCGGGCACGTCGCAGGAATCGCGAGGCGCTGGAGCTCGGCGCCTACCAGCCGATCGTCCCGGTTGGCACCGCGGCGGCGCACGTGTTCGCCTTCGCCCGCTCGGCCCCCCCGGTGCCCGCAGACGGACGTGCCGGAAAGCGCGATGGCCAGATCGTCATCGCCGTGGTCGGTCGCTTCCTCGTCTCCCTCGGGGCCGAACGGCCCTGCGGGCCGGCCTGGGACGGCACGCGCCTGAGCTTACCGGAAGCGCTCGCCGGACGGACGTTCCGCGAGGTGCTCACCGACCGCATCGTGAGACCGACGGGCGACGGCGGTCTGCCGTTGCCGGATGTCTTCCGCCACCTCCCGGTGGCGATCCTCGAGTCGACGTTGGAACCGAACTTGGAAGAACCGACCTTTGAACCGATCTTGGAGCCCACCCCATGAGCATGAGCCCACTTCGAACGACCGCCCCGGCGGCCGACTCCCATCCACCGCGTCGTCTGGCCCAGGGGGCCGAGCTCACCACCGTCGACGGTCGGCGCGGGACGCACTTTCGCATCTGGGCGCCCACCCGGAGCTCGGTCGAGATCCTGCTCGAGGAGTCGAGCGGGGGCGAGCAGGCGGTCCACCGGCTCGAGCGCGAGCCGGATGGGCACTGGTCGAGCTTCGTTGCCGACGCCGGGGCCGGAGCGCGCTATCGGGTGCGGCTCGACGAGGACGGTCAGGGCTTCCCGGACCCCGCCTCGCGCTCCCTGCCCGAGGGGCCCCATGGTCCGTCGGAGATTGTCGATCCCGCCGCCTTCGCCTGGACCGACTCCCTGTGGACCGGGCTGCCCCTGCACGGGCAACTCCTCTACGAGCTCCACGTCGGGACCTTCAGCCCGGAGGGAACCTGGCAAGGTGCGATGGCCAAGCTGCCTCTCCTTCAGGCGCTCGGGGTGACCGCGGTCGAGGTGATGCCGGTCGCCGAGTTCCCGGGGAGGTTCGGGTGGGGCTACGACGGCGTCGCCTGGTTCGCGCCATCGCACCTGTACGGGACGCCGGATGATTTCCGGCGCTTCGTGAACGAGGCGCACCGACTCGGGCTCGGCGTGCTGCTCGACGTGGTCTACAACCACCTCGGTCCGGACGGCAACTACCTCGAGCAGTTCTCGCCTCGCTACCTGGCCGAGCACACCAACGAGTGGGGCCGCGGCATGAACTTCGACGGCGCGGACTGCGGTCCGGTTCGGCGCTACGTGACCGACAATGCCGCCTACTGGATCGACGAGTTTCACCTGGATGGGCTGCGCCTCGATGCCACGCAGGCGCTGACCGATGGGTCCGCCGAACACATCATCGCGGCGCTCGGCCGCGCCGCCCGGACCGCCGCGGGGGGGCGCCGCCTGCTGCTCATCGGTGAGAACGAGCCGGAGGACGCCAACCTGATGCGATCGACCGAGCTCGGTGGCCTTGGCCTCGACGGGCTGTGGAACGACGATCTGCACCACGCGATGAACGTCGCCCTCACCGGGCGGAGGCAGGCCTACTACGGCGACTACGCCGGGACGGCGAGCGAATGGCTGGCCGCGGTGAAGCACGGATTCCTGTTTCAGGGGCAGCGCTCCGTCTGGCAGGGCAAGCGACGCGGCCACCCGGCGCGCGGGCTGCCGTCCGCGTCGTTCGTGACGTTCCTCGAGAACCACGATCAGGTCGCGAATTCGCTCGGGTCTTCCCGCCTCTGGACGCAGAGCAACCCGGCGTGTCACCGGGCCCTCACCGCCCTGCTCCTGCTCGGGCCATGGACGCCGATGCTGTTCCAGGGCGAGGAGTGGAGCTCGACAGCGCCCTTTCACTACTTCGCCGATCATACGGCCGAGCTGGCCCGGGCGGTGCGAGAGGGCCGGGCGACCTTCATGTCCCAGTTCCCTGGATGCGTCAGGGGCTCGGAGCCGAGCCTGCTCCCCGATCCGAGCTCCCCCGATCTGCCCGAGGCGAGCCGGCTGCGCTGGGAAGAGCGGGATCTGCCCGCGCACGCGGCGTCGCTGCGCCTGCACACGGACCTGGCAGCGCTGCGTCGCTCGGATCCCACGCTCGGCGCGCATGCGGCGACCGGGGTCTCGATCGAGGTCGCCGCGCTCACCGCGACCTGCGGCATCATCCGATACTTCGTCGATGGTCCGATCGGCAGCGCCGGCCCACGGGAGCGTCTGCTCATCGTGAACCTCGGAGCTGACCTGGTGCTGCCCACCATCGCCGAGCCGTTGCTGTCGCCGCCTGGCCGGACGCAATATGGCTGCTGGCGGATCGTCTGGAGCAGCGAGGATCCGCGCTATGGCGGCCACGGCTGCGCCGAGCCCGACTCTGAGGAGAAGGGCTGGCGAATCCCGGGGGCCGCCACGGTCCTGCTCGGTCCCCTCCCGCTGGTCTGAGCGCCGGCGTCCGGCTGGTTCTGGCCTTAGGCCTTGGACGTGGCGGAACCCGTGATCGGCCTCGGCCGAGAATACCGGTTCGACGCTCTGGTCGAACTCCCCGGCGCGGGGTCAGGGCCAAATGGCAACGGCCCGCCCTCGCCGAGGGCGAGGACGAGCCTCAGGGAGCCTGGTACTCAATCCAGGGTTCTTCGCCCTCCGATGAGGCGTACCAGCACCACGATCACCGCAACGACCAGGAGGATATGGATGAATCCTCCCATGGTGTAGGAGCTGACGAGCCCGAGGGCCCACAGAAGCACGAGTACGACGGCGATGGTCCAGAGCATGACGTTTTCCTTTCAGCGCCGGCGGTTCGAGCCGCCGAAGCCAGTGATGAAGCCGAGGGACAGTCCCGCGGCGACCCAGATGATGGGATAGGTTCCTGCCCAGTGGCGCCAGCTGGTGACGTGGTCCACGCGCCGGCGCAGCTCGCCGAGCGACGCGGCCATTCGGGCGCGCTTGTCGGCGATCTCGGCCTCGAGCTCGTCGAGTTGGCCGGCGGCATCTATGCGGATGCCGTTCGCGGACCGAAGGGGCGGGTCGCCTTGGCCCTTGGGCGAATCGTTGGTCGGATCATTCGACATGAGGTGCGGCCTTTCTGGGGTGCTCACCTGAATCTCCTTCTCGCGGGTTGGTGACGCTCCGGATCTCGAGCGGCGGGCCATTCGGTTCCGCCTGACGGTGTTGCGCGGAGGAGATCGCCGTGACAGCCTGGCTCACGCTGGCGCTCGCCTCGGCCCCCGAGCGCTCGAGCAGCTTGACTGGCGCTCCTCGCCGCTGGGTCACCAAGATTCCGACCCCGCCGACCACCAGCTGACCGAGGGCGACGACGGCCAGTCCCGCCGCGATTCCGAGCGGGCGCGCCAGGAGGCACGCGAGCGCGGCCATGGCGAATCCGTACCCGCCGAGCAAGAAGGGCAAGAAGAGACCGATACGGATCGGCCGGCGGGCCATCTCGCCGAGATCCTTGACGGCCTCCATCCGCGCCAGTCGGATCTGGGCACCGATGAGGTCGACCATGTCCTCAGCGGCGGTCTTGACGGCGTCGACCAGTGAAGGGCCGACGCCATGGCCCGAAGTTCCTGGCATGTCGTCTCCCCGGTCACCCGAGCCGACGCCAACTCCGGCGAACCGGAAGGCCGGAGTCTCGGTGTGAGCCCATCCTACGTGATCGCCTCGTCACGGGCGGACGCGCCGGTGCCGCGCAGGCTCGACGATCGGGTCTGGTCCTCGCGTATGGTCCGGAGCCGTTGCCCGAGATCCTCGCGGAGGTCCTGTCCAGACTTCGGCGCGAGCAGCAGAGCCCCCGCAGCCCCCACCAGGAGGCCGAGACCGAAGATGCCGGCGGTCGTGAGCACATCGCTCGTCATGCTGCTCCTGCGCTCGAGCCCGAGCGTTGCCAGGATATCGTCCTTACTCAAGCTGGAAATGTCACTGAGCTTCATGGATTGTTCTCCTTGGGGTCGGTTGATCGTGCGGGCTTTCGTGGAATGCTGCTGCTGGTACTGCCGGTGCTGGCACTGGTGCTGGTGTCTGCCGCGAATGGTCCGGCGCCGGCGGGCGTGTCATCGTGCCCCCGCCGGGTGACCTGTGGGCCCGATGGGCGGCTCCGAAGCAGATCCTCGCCCCAGGCGGCGAGGCTCTGCGTGACGAAGGGAATGAAGGCCAAACGCAGCCCGATCCGAAGGCCGGTCCCGACGAGGCGGGCGGTCAGCTTCGAGAAGAGCCCTCCGCCGAGGAGGTAACCGCTCGCCACAGCCAGGCCGGCGGTGCGGAACGGCCGCACGTCCGCTTCCCGCATCAGGCGATCCCGGAGCTCGCCGAGATCCCTGCCCATCTGCGCAACGGAGCGGGGAGCGGCCCGTCCGTTCGTGTCGCCGTGCGCCTGCCCGTGGCCAGGCTCGCGACCCGCATCACGCATGGCGAGCGGCCCTCGCCAGGACGAACCCCACCGCGAAGGCCCCCACGAGGGCCAGCCCTGGGTTGGTGCGGATGAATCCACGGGTGCGGTCCCCCCACCCCGCCAGCTTTCGGCGCATGTCTTCCGCGCGCTCGGTCAGCTCCCCCCTCTGCTCCGCCAGCTTGTCGGTCATGTTCGACACTTCGGACTTGAAATTCATCACGCGCTCCTTGGTCAAATCGTCCGGGCTCGAGCGGCCCTCCGCGGTGACTCCGGCCATCCCGGCCAGCGTTTTCGCCAACGGCTGTCTGCGGAGGCTTCAAGGCCCGTGCCATGCGCGAAGGCGCCGTCTCCGAGCGCCTCGCCAGCGAGCGAGGGCGAGATCTGCGCGTCAGAATTGGGCAAGCGGACGGAAGGTCGACCGTCTCAGCCGCTGGCGTGTCACCCGTTCGAACCTCGGGTCACCAAAGCGTGACGTTCGCAAGACGGGATCGTGCACCTTGGCCTCGCCGCGCAGAAGCTGCGCCAAGCGGGTCGAGTCGGATGGCCGGAATGACGGCAGAAATTTCTGGAGGCCGCGCATTCCCGGCGCGTGTGGGTTGTCGCTCGCGGTGGAACCCGGTTCCTCCCGGGAGGCATCCGTTGGTACGGACCTTGAATAGCTCCTGACCGAGAGCAGTCGAGTCGCCCCGTGGACCAGGCCGGACAGTCCGAAGGATAGACCGACAGACCAACGGAGGCGGACGTGATCGGACCCCCGAAAAAACGAGAGGAGCGCGACCCCATGATGAGCCCAAGTCGGACCACGGAGACCCTCGAGACCCTCGAGACGCTGAACGAGCTGCTGCGCGGTGAGCTCGCGGCGGTGGAGATGTACAATCGAGCGTTGCGTCTGGTTGGTCCCGAATCGGCTCAGCGAGCGGATCTCGAACAGTGCCAGATTTCGCATGAGAATCGGGCGCTTCGCCTCCGTTCGGAGATCCTCGAGCTCGGCGGGGAGCCGGTCTCGACGGGAGAAGCCTGGGGGGCGTCGGCGCGGCTCGTCGAGGGTGAGAGCCAGCTCGCCGGACCGAACGTGGCGATCGCCGCTCTCGTGGCGACCGAACGACGTGGTCTCGAGGAGTACCGGCAGTCCCTCCCGCGGCTCGACTTCCATTCGAGGAACCTGGTCCTGGTCGATCTCTACCCGCAGCAGGTCTCCACCGACAGCCTGATGGCATCGCTCACCCACGCGCGTTTCTGAGGAGGCGCGTCGCGGCGGCGGCGGGCGACCACGTCTCGTGCGGGATCAGGCGCGATCCTCATTGGCGGTGAAAAGCGGCGCTCGACAGATCTCTGTTGGAACCCGCCAACGCGCTTTGGGGTTAGGATCGCCCAAACATGATTGCGAGCCCATGCTAGACATCCTCTTGGTCGACGACGATCCGGACATCCGCGATTTGCTGCAGGACAGCCTCGAGGGCGCCGGTTACAACGTCCAGGTCGCCCGGGACGGCGTCGACGGACTGGACCAGGTGACGAGGCGGGTCTTCGACCTGATCCTGTGTGACGTTCGGCTGCCCGGCCTGGACGGGGTCAGCTTGATGCGACACGTTCGCCGGGAGTCGCCCTCGACCAAGGTGATCCTGATGACGGCCTATGCCGGCGTCTCGGAGGCGGTGTCGGCCCTCAAGGAGGGGGCCTACGATTACCTCATCAAGCCCTTCGACGTGGATGAGTTGCTGATCCAGACCCGCCGGATCAACGAGGACCACGAACTGCGGCGCGAGCTCGACCGGGCCCGTCACGAGCTCGTGGGCCGCAGCAGCGAGACCACCTTGGTCGGCGAGTCACCGGCGATCCGGCGGGTGGTCGACATGAGCAAGATGGTGGCGCAGAGCGATGCGCCCACCCTCATCACCGGCGAGAGCGGAACCGGCAAGGAAGTCGTCGCGCGGCTGATCCATTCGTCGAGTGCCCGCGCCGGCAAGCCGTTCGTGGCGGTCAACTGCGGCGCCCTGGCCGAGAACCTGATCGAGGCCGAGCTCTTTGGTCATGAGCGTGGCGCCTTCACGGGGGCGGTCAAGAAGCGCGACGGCCGGTTCAAGGCCGCCGACGGCGGGGTGCTCTTCCTGGACGAGATCGCGGAGTTGCCCGCTGCCGCTCAGTCCAAGCTGCTGCGGGTCCTGCAGGAGGGGACCTTCGAGCCCATCGGCACCAACACCACCGTCCGGGTGGACGTTCGCATCGTCTCCGCCACCCACCGCAACCTGCCGGACCGGATCAAGGCCGGGCTGTTTCGCGAGGATCTCTACTACCGCATCAACGTGATCGAGATCCAGATCCCTCCCTTGCGCGAGCGCCTGGGGGATCTGCCGCTCCTGCTCCGACACTTCATCCAGCGGCACAGCGGGCCGAACGCGCCCATGCCGCTGATCTCGCCCGCGGCCTGGGCCGCCCTCATGCACTACGGGTTTCCAGGGAACGTGCGGGAGTTCTCGCACGCCATCGAGCGTGCGCTGATCGTCTCGGGGGGCAAGGAGATCGATCTCCAGCACCTGCCGCCTGCCATGGTCGCGGCGGTCGCCTCCGGGGGGGGCCGGACCCCCGCCGCCTCACACCATCCAGACGCCCCGAGCGCCCTCGGGCATGGCAACGGCGTCCCCGGCCCCGCAAGCACGGTCGACTCGAGCCAGATCCGTCCGCTGCAGGTGGCCCTGCGCGAGTTCGAGCAGGAGTACCTGCAACGCGCCTTGAAGGTCGGCCTCGGCAAGCGCAATCGAACCGCCGCGATGCTGGGGATCTCGCGCAAGACGCTGTGGGAAAAGCTGCGCAGCATCGGGATAGAGCCGGCGGACGCGCCGGACCCCGAGGAGAGCGCGGACGAGGGCGAGCTGTCCTGAAGATGACGTTGATGGGTCTAGTGCACCGCCGTCGAACTAGCATCATATTCGGCCGACGATCCGAGCCGGCTTGCCGGCCTCGGTATTGACGCTATTTCGACGGCGGTGCACTAGCAGGGGCCAAGGCCGCTCGGTCGGCCCCCCGGACGTCGCGGTGGTGTCAACCCGCCTTGGCCAGGCGGGCCGCCTCCGGCGCGTGAGCCTCGGCCTCGGCGGCGGCTGATTCCGAGATGAGCTGATGGACGAACCTCAGCTTCTCGATGGCCGGGCCGGGCAGCACGAACGGATAGCTGTCCTTCACCCCCATGCTCCGGTTGAGGTTGTTGAGCGCCACGGTGAGCGGAATCCAGCTCCCGATCAAGGTGTCGAAGTCGTGAAAGTCGATGCGGCCGGCGATCAGGCTGGCCGCGCGCGCCGGCTTGGCTCCGCTCAGGGACTGAGTCTTCGGGTGCAGGGACAGGCCGTAGGCGCGCGCGGTCTCGAGCGTGTCCGTCAGATGCAGGTAGTGGGCCCAGGTCTCGGCCCAGTCCTCCCAGGGATGCATCGAAGCGTAGGCGCTCACGAAGGACAGCGGCCAGTCGCGCGGAGCCCCCTGTCCGTAGTGGACCTTCTGAGCCTCGGCGTAATCCCGCTGCTCGTCCCCGAAGAGCTCGCGAAACCCTGCCAGCCGTGGCCCGCCGGCGATCAGCCGATCCCAGTAATAGTGGCCGATCTCATGGCGCAGGTGGCCGAGCACCGTCCGGTAAGTCTCTCCCAATCCGTTGCGGACCTTCTCGCGGAAGGCGTCGTCGGCCTCGGCGGCGTTGATGGTGATGACGCCGTCGGCGTGGCCCGTGAAGATGTGTGGCTGCCCGGGGCTGACGCCGTCCCGCATGAAGTTGAATTCGAGCCCCTTGGGATGCTCGGACTTTCCTTCCACCGGAATGCCGAGTTGATACAGGCTGTAGAGCACCCGGCGCTTGGCGGTCTCGAGCTCGTGCCAGGCCCGCAGGGCGTCCGGCGCATCGAGCGGAGGGATCACGTGGTTGAGGCGGCAGGAGAGGCAGTAGGCGTTCGGATCGTCGTCGCGGACGGCCCAGTTGCACACCGCGTGTTCGACCTGGTTTCGGCACGGTCGGTAGAGGGCTCCCCCCGGCTCATCACCGAGCGCCCTCCAGTGGACAGGCCCTGGGACTGACACGGGCGCGACCCCCGGTTCACTCGGATCCCCGGGGGCGACTCCCGGCTCGGGCTCGACCTCCATCGCACACACCAGGGCGCGATCGGGGACGAAGGCCAGCGTGTGGCCGCAATGGACGCAGGCCACGCTCTCGAAGAACACGCTCTGTTCGCAGTTGCCGCAGGAGAAGAGCTTCATCCGCGCCGGCCCTCCTTGCCCTTGCCGTCCTTGCCTTCGCCGATGGACTCGAGCAGGGTCTTCATGTCCTCGGCGTGCTCTTCCTCCACAGCCAGCACGGACTCCAGCAGACGGCGGGTGGTCGGATCGGAGTCGGCGAGGTAACGCACCATCTCCGAGTACGAGTCGATGGCGATACGCTCCGCCACCAGGTCCTCACGGATCATGTCGATGAGGGTCGTACCTTCGACGTACTCGGAGTGGCTGCGGGTCGCGAGGCCCTCCGGGCTGAAGTTCGGCTCGCCATCGAGCTGGGTGATGCGGGCGGCGATGCGGTCGGCATGATCCTGCTCCTCGTTGGCGTGCTCGAGAAACTCCTCGGCGACCGCCTGGGCGTGGATTCCGGTCGCCATGTAGTGGTGCCGCTTGTACCGAAGGACGCAGACCAGCTCGGTCGCCAGGGCTTCGTTGAGCAGGCGGATCACGGTCGGCCGATCACCCTTGTAGGCTTCGGTCACGGCGCCCTTCTCGATGTGCTCGCGGGCGCGTCGCCGGAGCTCCTTGATGTCGGAGAGAAACGGTTGCTGAGGGACTGGATTGTCGTTTGGCATCCCGCCCGGACCTGCACCATCCGTACCGAAAGGCCGGGCGCACCAGAGCGCCGTGTTCCCCAAGAAGAATCGGGGCGGCACGCCAATTGAAGTGAATCGAGCCGGGTGATGGGGACATCCACGAAAGGTCGATTTGGGGCTGGATCGGTTCCCTCGGTGTAACGCCCCCGGCGGGGACGTTACCTGGCGGTGACGGGGTGACAGTGCACAACGGCAAATCGGAGGAACGAACGGTGCTGGACATACTGTTGATCGACGATGAACCTGAGCTCAGGGAGCTTCTGGAAGAGCAACTCGGGGAAGCCGGTTATCGGGTGCGGGCTGCCGCGGATGGCCAGGAGGGCGCCGACTGGCTGTCCCGTCAGACCTTCGACGTGGTCATCTGCGATGTTCGCCTGCCCCGGATCGACGGTCTCACGCTGTTCCGGCGCATCCGGCAGGAGACGCCCAGCACCGACGTCATCTTGATGACCGCCTACTCCGACGTGGTGCAGGCGGTGTCCGCGCTGAAGGAGGGCGCGTACGATTATCTGACCAAGCCGTTCGACATCGACGAGCTCTTGCTACAGATGCGGAGGCTGGCCGAGAACCGCGGGCTGCGGCGCGAGCTCGAGAACATAAAAGGCGAGCTCAAGGAGCGGGGCGCCCTGCAGGCCCTGGTCGGCCAGTCCCCCGGGATTCGCCGGGTGGGTGAGCTCATCACCATGGTCTCCCAGAGCGACGCCCCCACCCTGGTCACCGGCGAGAGTGGGACCGGCAAGGAGGTGGTGGCCCGGCTGATCCACGAGCAGAGCGCGCGCCGTACCAAGCCCTTCGTGGCCGTCAACTGCGGTGCCCTGGCCGAGAACCTGATCGAGGCCGAGCTGTTCGGACACGAGCGGGGCGCCTTCACCGGAGCGGTGAAGAAGCGGGACGGTCGGTTCAAGGCGGCGGACGGCGGCACGCTGTTCCTCGACGAGGTGGCCGAGCTCCCGCAAGCCGCCCAGGCCAAGTTGCTTCGGGTCCTGCAGGAGGGCTCCTTCGAGCCGCTCGGGACCAACACCCCCGTGCGGGTCGACGTCCGGATCATCTCGGCCACCCATCGGAACCTGACCGAGCGGATCAAGGCCGGGCTCTTCCGCGAGGATCTCTACTATCGCATAAATGTCATCGAGATCCCGATCCCGGCGTTGCGGGAACGCCTGGAGGATCTGCCGCTCCTGCTGCGCCACTTCATCTCGCGCATGACCCCACCTGGAGCCCCCGCGCCGACGGTCTCGCCAGCCGCCTGGGCGGTGCTGGCGCAGCACCGCTTCCCGGGGAACATCCGGGAGCTGTCGCATGCGATCGAGCACGCGATGGTCCTGTCCGGCGGGCGTGAGATCGATGTCGGCCACCTGCCGCCATCGATGGTCGGATCGCGTGTGCCGCTCCGGCGGCCCGAAGCGGCGGCGGCGCCCTCGGTGGTGCGACCGCTGCACCTCGCGATCCGCGACTTCGAGCACGACTACCTCTTGCGCGCCCTCAAGGCCACCGACGGGAAACGCACCCGGACCGCCGAGCTGCTCGGGATCTCGCGCAAGACCCTCTGGGAGAAATTGCGTCGCGACGTCTCGAGCCGAGCGGGCGACATGGCTTCGCTCGGCGAGGGTGACGTTTCCTGAACCCCAGTTGCCGGGCAGCGCAGCGCCGCGCGGCGTTCCCCGGTCCCCGACTGCCAATGACCAATGTCCGATCATCGAGTGTCACGCATCGATGCCCCCGGGGCCGATGCCCTCCAGGCCGACCCCCTTCGGGCCGACTGCCTTCGGGCGCGTGCCTCGATAGGGTGGGCGCTCGGTGACGCGGACCGTTCTCGTCGTGGATGACGAACCCGACATTCGCGAGTCTCTGCGGGATGCCCTCGGGGATGAGGGGTACTCGGTCTTTCTGGCCTCGAACGGGCGGGAGGCGCTGAAGATCCTGCCCGACCTGCAGCGGCCGTGCGCCGTGATCCTCGACATGATCATGCCCGTGATGAGCGGAACGGAGCTGTACTCCGTCCTGCGCACGACCCCGGAGCTGGCGGACATCCCGGTGCTGATCTCCACCTCGGATCCGTCGCGCGCACCGGGGCGCGTTCCCGTGATGCGAAAACCGGTCGATCTGGATCGCTTGCTGCTGGTGCTGGCCGGATTCTTTCAGGCCGGCGGGGCAGCCAACCCAGATTGATCCACGCCGGACGCGGTGATAGACGCTTGCGTGGCGATGCGGAGCATTCTGAAGAGCGGGGGGGAGGAGCCGGCCGCCCGGAAGAGGATTCGGTCGGACGCGCGATCGAGCGCTCGGTGGTACCTGGGGCCGTCTGGCTTGGCCGTGCTGGGGGCGCTGGCTTGCGGACACACGGCGGACGTTCCAGCTGACACCGCTCAGCAGGCCTCGACGCTGAAGGGTTATCCCAACCTGGCCCAGAAGGTACCGGCCGAGAGCGCGGCGGTCCCGTCCGCGCCCGCCGCGCCCACGACGCCGACCGTATCGGCCGGATCACCCACCGGGCCAGTTGCGACCGCGAGCCCGAGCCCGAGCGGGTCGGCTCCCGTCGCCGCCCGTCCCGGCTCGGACGAGGCCCGGCCGACCGAACGCTTCTGGCCCCCGCGCGGCCCGATGGCCGCGGGAAGTCCCGGTGCCGGGGCGGCGCCGATCCCGATGCAACCGGATCCTCAGTCGGGAGCCGCCGGCCCGAGTGGCGGGACGCCGGCGCTCCGCCCGTACGTCCAGTCGAACACGAGTCCGGCGACCGGACCGACGGCGGCGTCGGCCTCCTATCCGTACCCGCCGTACCCGCCGTACCCGCCGTCTTCGTCGTCGTCTTCGCCGTCCGTGTCACGATCGGCGCCGTACGCGCCGCCGTCCCGGAGCGCCATGGAGCGGCAATACGATCGCCCGCTCCCGCTCGCGCAGGGCCCGCGCTACACGGTCCGTGGCGTGGACAGATCGGACGTGCTCAACGTGCGGTCCGCTCCCGGATCTGGAAGCCCGGTGGTCGGTCAAATCCCGCCCGACACCCGGGGGGTGCTGGTCACGGGAGCACGGCGTGCGGTGGGCTCCGGGTACTGGCGCGAGGTCAGCTATGGGGACGTGCACGGCTGGGTGAACGAGAAATTCCTGGTCGAAGAGCGGGACTGAGCACGGTCTGGCGGCAAGTCTGGCGGCAAGTCCGCTCCGACGCGTCGCCCAGGTTCCTGCCGGCGTTGATGAGCCGTCCGCGACGGAGGGGGCATCCTGTAGGGAGACATGTGCGCCGCCTCCGCTCCGGTCGTTCCCCTGGTGCTCGACGACGATCGCCTCTTTTCGGCGAATCCGGTCGAGCGTGACATCGCCCGGCGACTCTATGCCGGGGTCCGGGCGCTGCCCATCCTCAGCCCGCACGGTCACACCGATCCCCGGTGGTTCGCCGACAACGAGCCCTTCCCGGATCCCGCGAGCCTGCTCATCATCCCCGATCACTACGTGTTCCGGATGCTGTACAGCCAGGGCATCCCCCTCGAGGCGCTCGGAGTTCCGAAGAAGAAGGATGGCGAGGGCGAGAATGACGGCGAGAATGTGGAGCAGGATCCGCGCAAGATCTGGCGGTTGTTCGCGCAGAGCTGGCACCTGTTCCGCGGCACCCCGACCCGGATCTGGTTTAGCCACGCGTTGCATGATGTCTTCGGGGTTCGAGAGCGGTTGAGCGCGGACTCCGCCGACAGGATCTTCGATCGCATCAGCGACTGTCTCGGCCGTCCCGAGTTCCGCCCACGGGCCCTGTTCGAGCGCTTCGGGATCGAGGTGCTGGCGACCACGGAATCGCCCCTCGACCCGTTGCCGCACCACCAGAAGATCCGCGCCTCGGGCTGGAAGGGTCGGGTCATCACGGCGTATCGGCCGGATCCGGTGGTGGATCCCGAGTTCGAAGGGTTTGCCGCCAACCTCGCGGAGCTCGGCGCCATCACGGGAGAGAACACCTCCACCTGGAGCGGCTACCTCAAGGCGCTCGCCGATCGCCGGGCCTACTTCGCGTCCTACGGCGCCACCTCGACCGACCACGGCCATCCGACCGCGGCGACGTTCGACTTGCCCACCACGGAATGCGCGACCCTGCTCGACAGGGCCCTGGCGGGCCGCATCACGCCCGACGAGGCCGAGCGGTTTCGCGGGCAGATGCTGACCGAGATGGCCCGCATGAGCATCGAGGATGGTCTGGTCATGCAGATCCACGCCGGCGCCTTCCGCAACCACAACCCCACGGTGCTGCGGGCCTTCGGGCGCGACAAGGGTGCCGACATCCCCACGCGCACCGACTACGTCCGGGCGCTGAAGCCGCTGCTCGACCGGTTCGGCAACGATCGCCGGCTCTCCATCATCCTGTTCACCCTCGACGAGACGGTCTACGCGCGCGAGCTCGCGCCCCTCGCCGGACACTATCCGGTGCTCAAGCTCGGGCCCTCGTGGTGGTTCTTCGACAGCCCGGAAGGCATGCGCTTCTTCCGCGAACGGGTGACCGAGACGGCGGGCTTCTACAACACGGTCGGGTTCAACGACGACACCCGGGCCTTCCTGTCGATCCCGGCTCGCCACGACGTCGCCCGGCGCATGGACTCGGCGTTCCTCGCCCGCCTCGTCTCCGATGGTCGCCTGGAAGAGGACGAGGCGCACGCGGTGGCCGTCGACCTCGCCTACAACCTCGCTCGGCGCGCCTACAAGCTCGGTTGACGGGCGGCGCCCCGGCGGCAGGGGCAGGGGCATCCGGCGATCAGATCACAAGTTCGGGAGCCCACCTCGGCTGGAGGTGATCGGGGAAGGCTCGGCGCGGCTCTGCCAGGTGCTGGGGCCATAGGGCCAGACGACGACGTCCCCTCCATCGTCGGGGATCTGGACCGCGTTCATGGTCATGGGCTGCACGAGCACCGTGGCGGGCGGCACCAGCGACGTGGTCGCCCCGTCGAACGCGACCGAGAGCTTCTGCACGTTGTCGGTCCAGTTGACGATCACCAGCGCGGTGCCGTCGTCGGCGGCGTTGCGGCTCGCGTAGGCGTGGACCCCGGTCGGCGCGGAGGTCACCGCGAGCATGGTGGTCCCGAAGTGATGGCTGAAGAGGGCGACGGCCCGATAGGCGGGACGCGCGACGTTGTCCGGGGTCAGGATGCCGAAGGTCCAGCTCTCGCGGATGCTCCAGATCGCCGTGGTCCACAGGCCCTCCGACAGCCCGGTTCCGAGGGTATCGGCCACCCAGAGCCCGGCGGGCAGGGTGCCGGGAGACGCCTCGAGGGTGCTCATCGCGGGATCGCCGTTCCAGGTGATGTTCGCCTCGGTGAGGGCGAGCGGCTTTGCGCCCTGCCCGGCGGCCGCCATCTTCTTGCGGACCGCCTCGATGGTGGCGTGAAAGGCGGCCGCGTCGGCCGCCGCCGCCGTGCGCGAGGTCGCGGTAGGGGCGATCGGGTAGCGGTGGATCGAGACGACGTCGAAGAGATCGCCGCAGTTCGCGAGGATCGGGCTCAGCCAGTCGTTGGCACCGTCCTGGTACTTCCACGAGAGGTCCGGCCCGACGATCTGGATGGTGGGGTCCACGGCGCGCATGGCGGGGACGAAGGCCTCGGCGGTCTGGCAGTAGCTGTCCGCGGTGTACGAGAGCAGATGCGGGGGCGACTGGGTGGGATCGGCGTAGAGATCCGGCTCGTTGCCGATGGAGAAGTACTTGACGCCGTAGGCCTTGGTCGTGTTGGTGTACCGGACCATCTGGGCGGCCGTGTCGGCGGTCGGGGCCACCGCGTTGACGTCGGCCAGGATCGGCACCTGGAGAATCGGCTCGGCTCCCACCGTTCGGGCGTAGGCGACGGCCCGATCGATCTCGGCTTCGCTGAAGGGGCTGGGGGAATTCGTGTCGTTGTTGTGGCCCCCGATGCGCAAGATCTTGGGCCCGAGGGCGGTGACGGCGGTCTCGCTGCCCGCGAGGGTCAGCCCATAGGTCCAGCTCCAGTAGTTGAGCCCGAGCGCCAGGGGCGGGATGGGCGTGCGGCCGGACAGCGAGACCGTCAGCTTGCCCTCCACCGTCGCCGGTGCGGAGGCGGGCGTCGCGGCGTCCGGAGTGGGGGTGGTGACGCCGGGGCCGCCGAGCGCGTCCTTGGGCGCCGGGTCCTTCGCGCAGCCCGAAAGACCGGCGGCCGCGAGCGCGGCGAGCGCGGTGGCGACGACCGTCCCGTCGGCGCGGGCGAGCCGCGCGCCACGAGCCCGGGGAAAGAGCGAGGACGACCGGGAGGGGCGGGAGGGAATGTCCATGTCGTTAGAGAAGAGTCGCGACCGCCGGGCGCGGGCGCACCTTTCGGCGGCTCCTGCGCTCACACCATGGTGGCCTGGCTCAATCGGTCGACCGCACGACCGGGTGGGAGGCGATGATCCCGGCGGCTGCCTGAAGTGCCGTCTCGGAGGCGGGGCGCGGTGGACTGGAAGGATCCGGCCCGTTTGGCAGCCGTCTACCGTCTGCTTCGGGCGGCGGATCGTCCTGTTGGTACTACGCATCAGAACCCGCCGCCTCGGACTTGCGGGGAGCTCTTTCGCCGAGGTCCTCTCAACTCGGCGCGTCCGACGGCCGAGGTCCGAGGGCTCACGACGGCGACTTCATCGGCGGCGCCTCGCCTTGCCCGCTCAAGTCGCGCGCCCGAGAACCCGATCCCAAGGTGAGATGCAAACGCGTGCCCTCATCGGACTGCTCGCGAATCGCTTCGAATCCCGCCGCACCGGACCATCGTCGAGGCCCGCGCCTGCGTCTGCAGCTAACCCGTCGCGGCTCTGGGCATTGTGGTTCGGGATCGTCCTCTTCGGCTTCGGGTGGCAGTTCGCCGCTCCCCGCCTGGTGCCGGTCTGCGGGCGCTGGCTCGCACGCCTGGTGCTCCTGCGCTGGCGAGGGTAGTCCCCTGGACTGCCTCCGCGCCCTTGGCCACGTCATCGCCGCCGCCGCGACCATCGCGGTCTTCGGCCTGGCGGGCAGGACCCTGCTCGCCAGGCTGATTCAGCAAACCGAGCCGTTCCTGTTGTGGAGCTCGGCGCTGGCCCTCGGAGCGGGCCTGACGGCTGTCCTCGTCACGGCCTCGGTGGCCCTCGGAATCTTCGGGACTGCGGCCGCCTGGGCCATCGCGGGAGTGGTCTCGGCGGTAGCGATCGCCGGGCTCCGGCGACCGATCGGCGTCGGCTCTCGGCTGCGGGCGCTGTGGCGAGGCGCGCGGCGGCGGCGTGCGGCGACGATCGCCGTCGCCCTGCTGATCCTCATGACCCTGCTCGCCAC
>CAZIOH010000056.1:34643-42232 GCA_964540815.1 uncultured Myxococcales bacterium
ACGCTGGCCCCGCCGTCGTCGATGGATGCCACCGTCTACCACTTGCGGGTGGCGCGTCAGTTTCTGCTGTCAGGACACTGGACCGAGCTCCCCGAGGTGGTGCAGTCCTACCAGCCGCTCTACGTCCAGATGCTCTTCGCCGAGGGCCTCGGGCTCTGTGACGAGGTCTTCGCGGCGCTCATGCACTGGATCCTCGGGCTCGGGGCGATCCTCGCCGCGGGCGCCTGGAGCCGGCGCCTCGGGGGCTCGGCCTTGCTCGGCATGGCGGTGTTCGGACTGGCGGCACTCATCACCTGGGAGTCCACCTCGGCCTTCATCGATCTCGCGCTGGCGCTCTTCGCCTCGCTCGGCTTGCTCTGGGCCACCATGGCCGGAGAGGTCGGCGCTTCGGTTGGCCTGGCTGCCGTCTTCGCGGGCCTCGCCGCCGGGAGCAAGCTCACGGGTGGCGTCGCGGCACTGCAGACCGCGGTGGTCGCCGCCGCCTTCACGCTCTCGTCTTCGTCTTCGTCTCCGTGTTCGTCCACGTCCCCACCCTCTCTTCGCCGGTCGAGGAGGGCCGCCCGAGCCTTTGGCATCGTGGTCGCGGGGGCCTTCGCGCTCGCGCTGCCGTGGTACCTGAGGAATGTGTGGTTCACCGGCAACCCCGTGTTCCCGATCGGCAACCTCTGGCTCGGGCTCCCTGAGCGGCCCCTCGCGTTCAGCCAGTACGGGTACGGCCGGGATCTGCTGCATCTCTTGACGTCGCCCTTCGACCTGGTCTGGCGCGGAGACGCCTTCGACAAGGGCTGGGCCATCGGTCCGGCTTACCTGGCGCTGGTGCCGGTCGGGATCGCCGTGACCTGGGCCACAAAGGTCGGCCGGGCGGCCTGCGCCCTTCTCCTGTCCTGGTGGATCATGTGGTTCTTCTCGAGCCCGCAGACGCGGCTCTTGCTCCCGATCTTGCCGACCGCGGCCGCGCTCGCCTCGGCGGGCGCCGTGGCCGTCCTCGGCTCGCCCGAGCGCTGGCTGCGCCGGGCCGCGGTGGTCTTGCTGGGAAGTGCGGCGATTCTCGGCGCGGCCTTCGCGGTCCTCGCCGTCAGGACCTACGGACCGGTCGCGCTCGGGCTCGAGGACCGGGAGGCATTCCTCACCCGGATGAGCTGGCACTTCCCGGCCTTCGAAGCCACCAACGCCCGGCTCGGTCCCGGGGCAGGGAATCGCGTGGCTGTCGTCGGAGCGGACAACCTCTTTTACCTACGGGTGCCCGCGGAGACGCGACCTGAGCTCGAGCCAGCAGCCGTGCTGCGGGCACGCGGCTTCACGCACGTCCTCGACATTGCCCCGTGCGGGCGCCCATCCCGGCTGGCAGCCTCCAGCATCCTTTGGCAGGGCCGATACCGACTCCGCGCTTCACGCATGGGCGGAGGCACTCAGGCCGAGGAAACCTGCGCCGAGCTCGGCAGCACCGCCCCCAACCCGAGCGACATCGAGGGTCGAGGCGCGCGGGCCGCCTACGCGCCCTTCTCTTCCGCCCGCTCACCGTACGAATATCCGTACCGCGAGTAGTTTCGGTAGTTGTAATACTGGTAGCCGTACGACGAGCTCGAGAAATCGATCTCGTTGACGATCACGCCGAGGATGCGGACGTTGGCGGATGCGAGCTGCCGCTTGGCATGCCCAGCCGCGTCGCGAGTGGTCTTGCCACCCTTCACCACCAGGATCACGCCGTCGACCACGTTCCCGATCACCGCCGGGTCGGTCACCGCCGAGGTGGGCGGTGAGTCGAAGATGATCCGATCGTAGTGCTTCTTGAGGCTCTCGATCAGCTTCAAGAACTTCTCGGTGTGCAGGAGCTCGGCCGGGTTCGGAGGGACGGGCCCGCAGGTCATCACGTCGAGGTTGGGGACCTCGGAGCGCTTGATGGCTTGCTCGGGCGTGGTCTCGCCCACGATCACGCTCGACACCCCCACCTGGTTGGGTACCCCGAACGACTTGTGCAGCCGCGGTCGCCGCAGATCGGTGTCGACGATGAGCACGCGGTTCCCGGTCTCGGCCAGGGTGATGGCCAGGTTGGCGGCCGTGGTGGTCTTACCCTCCTGCGGGCTCGGGCTCGTGACCACCATGGTGCGGATCGGGTGATCGGGCGACATGAAGAGGATGTTGGTGCGGATGGATCGGCAGCACTCGGCCGCCAGAGACTTCGGCTCGAGGAAGACCCCGAGATCGCGATCCCGGATGCGCGCCGGGTCTTCCTTGGCCTCCTGGCCCGAGCCGATGATGGGGATCAGGCCGAGGACCGGCACCCCGAGGAGGTTCTCGACGTCCGCCTGGGTCTTGAGCGTGTTGTCGAGCGCCTCGATCAGGAAGGCCAGGCCGATGCCGAGACCGAGGCCCACCATGGCCGCGATGGCCAGGTTCTGGACAGGCTTCGGCCGGACGGGCGTGCTCGGCAGCACCGCGTGCTCGAGAATGCGCACGTTGTTGGTGCGCATGACCTCGGTCAGGTTGATCTCCTTGCGCCTCTGACTGATGAGCGAGAAGACCTTGGAGGTCTCCTGCGCGGCACGGCTGTAGGGCCGATACTCCACCTCGATCTTCGACAGGTCGATGGCCTCGTGCTTGGTCTTCTCCATCAAGGCCTCGAGCGATCGTTCGGTCTCCACCGCCGACTGATACTCGTTCTCGAACGATTCGATCGCCTTGTCCACCGTCGAGTTGTAGGCCGCCTTCATGTCCTCGAGCTGCGCGCGGGCCGCCTTCAGCTTGGGATGCTCGGGCCCGTACTTCTCCGACAGCTCGAGGTAATCCCGGGAGACTTTCATGTACTCGTCCTGCATCTTCTGCACGGCACCGCTGCTCGTGACGACGGGCAAGCTCTCCTTCAGGGCCGGGTTCTGGAGGGCCGCCTGCACCTGTTTGCGCCTGGCATCGAGCGCGATCCGGATGGCCCTGGCCTCGTTGACCCGCAGGTTGAGGTTCTGCAGGTTCTGCGTGACCATGCTCTGGCGTTCGTCGAAGCTGGTGTCGAGGAGGTTGTGGGTCTTGCGGAAGTTGAAGAGCGTGAGCTCGGACTCCTCCAGCTTCTTGCCGAGGTCGGTCTCCTGCTCCTGCAGCCACGCCGTGGCGGTCCGGGCCCCCTCGAGCTTGTAGTCGAGGTTGTATTCGATGTACGTCTCGGCGACTGCGTCGGCCAGCAGGGTCGCGCGCTTCGGCTTGGTGTCGCTCACCACCACCTCGGAGATGCGAGAATCCTTGATGGGGCGGACCTGGATCCGACCGGCGAGCGCGCGGGCGATCGCGTCCATGTCCGGCTTGCCGGTGGCCCCGCCGTTGAAGTCCTTGTCGTACTGAAGGCCGAGCTTCTCGACCACTCGCCGCGACACCCCCGGCGACTGGATGATCCGGTACTGCGTCTCGTAGAACTCCTTGTTGGCCCAGTAGCTCCCCGTCCCCATCTCGACCACGTCCTTCACGCCTTGCAGGACCTGCGGCGCCATCGGCTCGATGACGATCTGGCAGCGCGCCTCGTAGATCTTGGGCTGACGATAGGTCCAGACGATGGTCACCCCGATGGCGGCGACCAGGCACAAGACCACGATCGGCCAGCGCTTGACGACGGTGCGCCAGTAGGCCCGCAAGTCCGTCTTGGACTCGAGCAGATCCGTCTGGTTGCTGGTGCGATTGTCGGCGGCGCCCGTGTCTGACGAAGAGTCCATGAGAAGGGCTTACGGTAGCTCATGAAAGAGCACCGGTGCAACCCGAGCGAGCGTCCAAGATCCGTAACGGAGCGCGGGAAGGGGAGGACCCCTCCCCGCGAGCCCCTCCCGACGGACCAGCCGCGGGAAGGGGAGGACCCCTCCCCGCGAGCCCCTCCCGACGGACGACAAGAAGCGCACCCGGATCTGCTTCGCCCGCGATATCTCCGGTTGGCTAAGCCAACCTCCGATCCACCGCATGGACAGCGCGATTTTGGACCGAAGACTTGCTCGGAGATGACCGCACCAGGCCCCTGCGGCTCAGCGCGACGTGGATTGCGACTTCGGTGGTGGCGCGGCATCGACGTTGTCGTCGATGGGGGGGGCCGGATGGTCGAGGCCCAGGCGCTGCGTCGCTGATCGGGCTCGGTCACCCCGGGTGAGCCAGTGCTCGCGCACGATGCGCCCGCCCTGAACCCACAGGTAACGCGCGGCCGTGCGTGGGTGGTCGAAGCTCAGGACCTTCCGCCCGAGCTGCTCCGGACGCGACACCGGCTCGAGCCCGCCATATCCAGCGATTACCCGTTCCACCAACCACGAGAGACCCGGCCCCCGACCCTGCGCGTCGGCTGCCGCACCGGTCGCCGGGTCGCCGAGAAATGCGGCCGAGAGGGCAAGGGTCGTCTCGAGGGCGCGCAGGCATTCCCACGCCCGAGCCGCGGCGCGCAAACGCACGATGGTATCCGCGGCGGCGGCGGCCTCCGGCTGCCCGGCCGTCGTCGCCATCGCCGCGAGGCGGCGAAAGTCGAGGAGGTAGAGCGCCGGGACGTCGAAGTGGTGGATGGCCATGTGGAGCGCCTGGTTGACGGCCGCGTGCACGAAGCTCGGGGTCTTCGTCACGCGCCCCGCGAAGCTCCACGTCCGCATGTCGTTCCACAGGGCCCGGTAGTCGATCGCGCCGCGGACCAGGGGCGCGAGCGCGAAGTGCAGGTCCACGTTGACGGCGTCCCGGCGGAACGAGACCTCGTGGTAGTCGGGCTGGTCGAAGCCGGGGGCGCCGGCCGACGGTCGGTAGCCGAGGCGCGCGAGTGTGCCGAGGGCCGCCCGCCGCTCGCTCCCGCGGACGAGCAGATCGATGTCGGACGACGGGCGCGTCCCAGGGTCGGGATAGATGAGATCCTCGTAGGCGATCCCCTTCAGGACGGCCACCTCGACGCCCCGGGCGTCGAGCGCGGCCAGGATCTCGGAGAGGGCGTGGCGCAGCAGGGTCGAGCGCCCGAGCGTGGACAACCGATCCCGGCGAAATGTCTCGGCGATCTCCGGGGAGAACCCGGCGGGCCGGCTCCCGATCGAAAGGAGCGGGGACAGGCGGTGATGCCGGGCCAGCGCGACGATCCGCGCAGCCTCGATCCCCGTGGGAGATCGAAAGGGCACGCCGCGGTCGGCGGTCGCCACCAGCGCGACGAGGAGCCGCTGATCAGCGGAGCGCATCCCTGGCGGCGTTGGCGTTGGCATCATCATCGGCATCGGCATCGGCGGGACCGGCGTCTGCATTCGGCCCGTGCCATTGTACGCGCTCCGGTTTCGCCGTGACGCGCGTCGCCGGGTGCGGTAGCTTGGCGCCGGCTGGTATCAAGTTGGCAACCGACACGTCCGATCGCCGCCTGCGCATCTGCTTGCTGCACAACTACCGCGAGTCGCAGCAGATCAGCATGAAGCTCTACGCCGATCGCCTCGGCTCGGCGCTGCGCCGCCAGGGCGCCGACGTCGAGCGGCTGAGCCCGCCGCCCCTGTTCGGCTCGGGCGGCAAGGCCTGGTTCTTCGACAAGCTCGACTCGTATCTCGGTCGCTTCGTCGCGTACCCGCGCATCGCCCATGGCGCCCGCGCCGACATCTACCACGTGGTGGATCATGGTCAGGCCTTCTTGACGGCCTCGCTCGAGCCGCGTCGAACCGTGGTCACCTGCCACGACATGATGCTGCTCGTGGCCTCGTCGGGCCGCCTCGGCCGGCGTCCCGAGCTGACCGTGGCCCTGCACGTCTTCCGCGAGATCTCCTCCTTCCTCGGCCAGGCCGCCGCCATCGTGGCCGATTCGGAGAGCACCCGGCGCGACATCCTCCGCTACCTCAACGTGGATCCGGAGCGCATCGAGGTCATCCCACCCGGGCTCAACCAGCCGTTCGCACCCGACCCCGCGCGGCGCGAGCTCGGCCGACGGCGCTGGCGCCTGGGTGACGATCACGTGATCCTCCAGCTCGGCAACGCCTTCTACAAGAACGTGGAGGCCTGCCTGGATGTGGTCGCGGATCTGCGCCAGCGCGGCCTGCCGGTGACGCTCATCCGCGCCCGCCAGCGGCTCGGTCCGGCCCAGCGCGCGCGGGTCGAGCGGCTCGGCATCGGGCGGTTCGTGCGCGATCTCGGGGTCCTCGAGGACGCCGACCTGGCCACCCTCTACAACGCCGCCGATGTGCTCTTGTTTCCCTCGTACTACGAAGGGTTCGGGTGGCCCCCGCTCGAGGCCATGGCCTGCGGGACGCCGGTGGTGTGCTCGCGCTCGGGGTCCCTGGGGGAGATCTCGGCACCGGCCGCCCTGACCTGCGACCCCGAGGACGTGACGCGCCTGTCGACGCACGTCGCGGCGGTCCTCACCGACCCGGCCCTGGCGTCGGCCATGCGCGAGCGCGGGCTGGTCCACGCCCAGCAGTTCCGCTGGGATCGCACCGCCGAGCGCATGATGGCCCTCTACCGCCGCGTCCGAGAGGCGGTCTAGTCCCGATGTGCGGCATCGCGGGGATCCTGCGCTGGCGGACCGGCGCGACGCTCGATCCGGCCGAGATCCACCGCATGGTCCTCGCCCTCAGCCACCGCGGACCCGATCACCAGGGCCTCCTGTGCGAGGGCCGGGTGGGGCTCGGGATGCGCCGCCTCGCCATCCAGGATCTGAGCCCGACCGGGGAGCAACCGATGTCCTCCGAGGACGGGGCCATCACGCTGGTCTTCAACGGCGAGATCTACGACCACCTCGACCTGCGCTCGCGCCTCAGCGCCGAGGGCCAGCCGTTCCGCGGGACCAGCGACACCGAGACCCTGGTCCACGGCTACCGCCGCTTCGGGATCGATGGGCTCCTGGCCCGCATCGACGGCATGTTCGCCTTCGCGGTCCTCGATCGCATCCGCCGCAAGCTGGTCTTCGCCCGCGACGCCTTTGGCGTCAAGCCGCTCTACCTGCGGAGGGGTCCAGGGCAAATCTCCTTCGCCTCGGAGGTGCGCTCCTTCGCCCACGACGGGCTCGGGCGCCCGTCACCCGAGCCCGGGTTCGTGTCGTCCTACCTGTACACCGGGTGGGTGCCGTCGCCCGCCACCGCGTTCGTGGGCGTGCACAAGCTGCCGGCCGGGGCCATCCTCGAGGTGGATCTCGAGACCGGCGCCGAGACCGAACGCCGCTTCTACGAGCTCGCGCCGGAGTCCACGCTGATCGGACTCGGAGACGACGAGCTGATGGCGCGTTTTCGCGAACGGCTCAACTGGGTGGTGCGCCGCCAGTTGCTGTCGGACGTCCCGGTCGGGGTGTTCCTCTCGGGCGGGCTCGACTCGAGTGCGATCCTGACCACCGCCACGCCCCACCTCGAGACGCCGCCGCAGGCCTTCTCCATGGGCTTCGAGTCGTCCGAGACCCGAGACGAGACCGGGCCCGCCGCCGTGATCGCCGCGGCCACCGGCAGCGAGCACGTGATCTGGAAGCTCGATCCCACCACCCTCGAGGATCTGGCGCCCATCCAGGCGGCCCTCGAGGAGCCGATCGCCGACAGCGCGGTGGTCCCCCTCTGGCACCTGTGCCAGGCCACCGCCTCGCGGGTCAAGGTCGCCCTCTCGGGCGAGGGGGGCGACGAGGCCCTCGGCGGCTACACCCGTTA
>CAZIOH010000057.1:0-41881 GCA_964540815.1 uncultured Myxococcales bacterium
CGCCTCCGTCGCGTCCGGGCGCCGGACGAGCGAGAAACCGCCGTGGTTCGTGGCGGCGCGCCCCTACGGATGAAAGGCGAGCCCCGCCGGGTGGTTCAGGGACAGCGCGACGGAGGTGCAGCGGGCGCAGAGGTCGGGGTGGTCGGGGTGGCGCTCGGCGGGCGGGGGCGGGGGCAGGCGGCGCCAGCAGCGTGGACACTCGGCGTGGGGGGATTGGAGGACGGTGATCTCGGTGGGGCCGGCGGCGTCGTCCGCGGTCACCTCGACACCGGACACCACGCACAGCTCGGTCAGGTGCGCGCGGTTCCACTCCCAGTGCGGGCGCTCGGTGGGCGCCGGACGAACGCGCACCCAGGCCTCGAGCGACTTGTGGCCGGCCGCGCGGAAGGCTTCGAGCGGGCGCAGGATGGCCTCCCGGCGCGGTCGGATCTCCTCGGTCCAGCGCCGGTTCGGGTGATCCATCTCGCGGCCCTCGAGGAACACCTCGCCGCGGACCTCTCCGTGCACGTCGAAGGGCTCCCCCGTCGCGCGGCCGAGCTCGTCGGCGATGTCCTGCGCGGTGAACACCAGGACGGGCGCCACCCAGCGGGCGATGGTCCGCACCATCTCGAAGATGGCGGTCTGGGCGCTGCGCCGCGCCTCCGAGTCCTGCCCCTCGCAGTAGAGCACGTCCTTGACCGGGTCGAGGTACTCCGCCGAGATGGTGATGGCGAAGTCGGTGGTCAGGCGAACCACCTCGGCGAAGGCGAAGCGCCGGAAGGCCTCGAAGATCTGATGGTCGCGCTCGCGCAGGAGCCCGAGCGCCAGCAGATCCAGCTCGCGCAGCGACTCGTCTTCTCGCCGGTCACGGCCCGGGACGAAGTCGTACAGGTTCGACAGCAGGTACCGACAGGTGTTGCGGATCTTGCGATAGGACTCGCCGAGGTGGTCGAGGATCGCCTTCGAGAAGACGATGTCCCCCTGATAGTCCGCCGCCGCGGTCCACAGGCGCAGGAGCTCGGCCCCGTTCTTCTCCATCCACACCGAGGGCTCGACGTAGTCCAGCTTGGCGCCCGCCGCGCGCGCCTTGGCGATCTCCGACTTCGAATACACCTTGCCGCGCTCGTCCAGCACCCAGCCGTGGGTCAGGACCGCCTGATAGGGGGCCTGATCGCGGGTGGCGACGCCCGTCAGCAGCGACGAGTGAAACCACCCGCGGTGCTGGTCCGCGCCCTCGAGGTAGAGATCGACCTTGTCGCCCGGCGGGCAGAGCTGGCCCTCGCACACGGCCGCCCACGACACGCCCGACTCGAACCACACGTCGACGATGTCCTCGCCCTTCTTCCAGTCGCGCCCGTCGCAGCGCGGGCAACGGATGCCCGGCGGCAGCAGGTCGGCCGCTGGCCTCGTGAACCACACGTTCGAGCCGCTCTCGGCGAAGAGACTCGCCACGTGCTGCATGATGTCCGGATCCAGGAAGACGTGCGCGCAGCCACCACACTCGAACGCCGGGATCGGGACCCCCCACACCCGCTGGCGCGACAGGCACCAGTCCGGCCGCGCCTCGATCATTCCGCGAATCCGATTCTCCCCCCAGGTCGGGATCCACCTGGTGCTGGCGATCTCCGCGAGCGCGCGGCTGCGCAGCGAGGTCGGGTCCTCGGCGGAGCCGAGGCGCGCAAACCACTGCAAGGTGGCCCGAAAGATCACCGGCTGCTTGCACCGCCAGCAATGCGGGTAGGGGTGCCGCACCGTCTCCCCGGGGCGGTTGAGGAGCACCCCGCGCGCGGCCAGCTCGGCGACGATGCGCGGGTTGGCCTCGAACACCGTGAGCCCGACCCACCCGGAGGTGTCCGTCGCGGTCGGGCCCGCGCCGCCACCGGCGCCGACGGCCGCGGTGAGCCGGCCCGCGGCATCCACCGGTGCGTAGATCGGCAGGCCGTGATCGCGTCCCACCACGTAGTCGTCCGCGCCGTGCCCTGGAGCGGTGTGCACGAGCCCGGTCCCTGCCTCGAGCGTCGCGTGGCGGGCGAAATAGAGGCGATACTCACCCCCGCTGAAGGTCGGCACCCCCTCGGTGCCGGGGCGCGGCGGGAAGAGCGGCTCGTAGTGCGCGCCCTCGAGCGCCAGCAGCCCGGCCTTCGGAATCGCGACCCAGCGCTCGGGCGGGCAGTCGAGGTGACAGGCCGCGAGGAAGGACTCGGCCAGGCCCCGCGCGACCACCAGGTGCTCGAACCTCGATGCGGACCCGCCGGGGCCGCCGAGCTCGACCGGCAGCGCCACGTACTCGAGCTCGGGGTTGGCCACCACGGCCAGATTGGCGGGCAAGGTCCACGGCGTGGTGGTCCAGATGACCAGCGACGCCGGAAGTCCGGCGAGCGCGGGCACGGCCGCCCCCAGCCCGGCCGTCAGCGGGAAGCGCACGTAGATCGAAGGCGACAGGTGCTCGGCGTACTCCACCTCCGCCTCGGCGAGAGCGGTCTGGTGAAACAGGCACCAGTGCACCGGCTTCTTGTCGCGGTAGATGAGCCCGGCCCGCGTGAACTCGGCCAGCTGCCGCACGATGGTCGCCTCGTACGACGGGGCGAGCGTCAGGTAAGGGTCGTCCCACAGCCCGAGACAGCCGAGCCGCTTGAACTCCCCGCGCATGACGTCCACGAACCTGCGGGCGTGGGCGTCGCAGCGCGCGCGAAACTCGCCGGCGCCGAGCTTGGCCTTGGCGTCGCGTCCACCCAGCTCCTTCTCGACCTGCTGCTCGATGGGCAGGCCGTGGCAATCCCACCCCGGGCGAAAGATCGCCCGCTTGCCCATGATCAGCTGCGAGCGCACCACGATGTCCTTGAGGACCTTGTTGAGGACGGTGCCGTAGTGGATCCCGCCCGTCGGGTAGGGCGGCCCGTCGTGCAGCACGAAGGCGGGAGCCTCGTCGTGCGCGCGGCGCGCAAGGATGCGGTCGTACTGTCGCTCGGACTCCCAGCGGGCCAACCAGGCGGGCTCCCGCCTGGCCAGATCGGCGCGCATCGGGAATTCCGTCTTGGGGAGGTTCAGGGTCGTTTTCCAGTCCACGGCGCGGCGGATATTATCGGATACTCTCCGGCCGGTGGACGGGGATCGTCGATTGGGCTGGAAAAGATCGGAGCTCGGCATGGCGCGCGTATCCTGGGATCAGTACTTCATGAACATCGCGGCGGTGGTGGCGTCGCGCTCGACCTGTCCGCGCAAGTTCGTGGGCGCGGTGATCGTGCGCGACCGAACCATCCTCTCGACCGGCTACAACGGCTCGATCCGCGGGATGCCCCACTGCACCGAGGAGGGGCACATGATGGAGAACGACCATTGCGTCGCCACCATCCACGCCGAGTCCAACGCCATCATCCAGGCGGCCAAGAATGGCGTCATGATCGACTTCGGGACCGTGTACGTCACCGCCAGCCCCTGCTGGAACTGCTTCAAGCAGCTCGCCAACGGCGGGATCAAGCGCATCGTCTTCGGGGAGTTCTATCGCGACGAGCGCATCTTCTCGGTGGCCCAGCGGCTCGGAATCGATCTCGTGCACCTTCCTCCGGAAAATGCACCGCGTCCGCCGGCTGCGTGAAAATTGCGGCATCGCGTTACGAGCACGTAGGCACTCGACCCCAGGTTCGCGAGGTTTCACCACAGATTTTGCCCTCGGAAGGACGTTTTGGACTTGATTTCGGGGGCGAACTGGCCGAGCGTAGTGAGTCGATGCTGCGGCTTGGATCTCTGATGTTCGCATTTTCATTGGCGATTCTGTTTCGGTCGCCTCTGGCGCTCGCGAGCGCGACAGGTCCCGAAGGCGTGGAGTCGGACGAATCGGCCGCCGCGGACGCGGTCCCCGTCACGGGCCCCCGCCAGGCGAAGCCGCCGGTCGCCGACGGCAGTTCCTCCGACGCGAAATCCAGGAAACGCAAGAAGGTGGCGGGGTACGCGGTCCCGGAATCCAAGCTGCGGGTGGAGCCCCCCGGGGCGCCTTCGGGCCGGCTCAAGGTGGTCAGCCTCGCGACGCACGATGAGGCCGACGTGCAGATCTTCAACCCCGACGGCTCGTACAACGTGGAGGCCTTGCACGACATCGACCACGTGCTGCGCTGCAAGCGGACCGACGCGGAGAAGCCGCTCGAGCCGCGCCTCTACGTCATCCTCTCTCACGTCTACGATCACTTCGGCAAGCCGCTCGAGATCGTGTCGGGGTACCGCAACCAGCGGCGCCAGACCAGCTTTCACTACAAGGGGTCGGCCAGCGACATCCGGATCCCTGGGGTCCAGCTGAAGAAGATCCGGGACTTCGCCGACAGCCTGGACGCGGGCGGCATGGGCGTGGGCTTCTACCCGCGCGCCGGCTTCGTGCACATCGACGTGCGTCCACTTCCCAGCTACCGGTGGATCGACAACGCGCGACCGAACCCCAACTCGATCGACAAGCTTCCCCCCCGCGGCTGGAAGCGCAAAAAGCTGCAGAGTTAGTTGGGCGAGAGCGCTCGTTCCACCGACGGGCGACGATCCGGGCCGCTGGCTGCGCCGGCGCTCCGGTCCGCTCCTCACATACGCACAAGTATGGTTCCCCATCCGGTCCCGTCCCGTCGTAGGGGCGAGGACGGCGACGGCGACCGAGCTCCTCATCGGCGCGCGCCGTCTTCGATCCACGCCCGCAGAATGTCGATCTCGACCACGGGAAGGAACTTCTTCGGGGGCATGTACGGCCGATCCCGGTGAAGGACCTTCTGCAGGATCAGACTGCCGGCGGGGTTGCGCGGGATGACCGCCGGGCCCCGATCGCCTCCGCGCAGGGCACCCTCGTAGGTGTCGAGCCGCAGTCCGCCGGCGTTGTCGTCCTCGTTGTGGCAGCGGACACAGTGTCGGCGGAAGACCGGCCCGGCATCGGTGTCGAACGAGCGGGGGGGACCTGGCCGGGGAGCGGCGGCGCTCGGGCCCCCGCTCTCGGCCGTCGCGCCTCCGACCGTGTGCTCCAGCCCAGCGCCGACGGTGGGAGCGCCGAAGGCGAGCCGGACCGCCGCAACGGTGGTGAGGACGACGGTCGTGAGGACGGGAAGCGAGACCAGGCAAGCCATGGAGTTCACACGGGGCATCACCGCGAGATTAACGCAACCTGCTGATTCCTCCGCTGGATTTCCTGTGTCCCCGGGCATCGGCGCCCCGTCGTTTCTTGCAATTGCCGACCCGGTCCTTTAGCTTGCGAGCACCTCTGGGAATACATGGAGCGACAAAAGCAGCTGAATTTCGAGGCACCGAAGAACCAAGCCCAAAATGACCCGGGGCCGCACGCGCCACCGGGTCTCTCGCCGTCGCCCTCCCAGCAGCTGGCCGGGGAGGGCGCGCCGCGAGCCGGTGGAGCCCCCGGCGGTAACCGGGATGGAACCGGTCCCGCCCGAGGTGGCTCCGGATCGGGCGGCGGCCGGGGCGCGAGCTCCGGGGGGGCCGCGCCGGCGACTGGCGCGGGTGGTCGAGGCGCCCGGAGCGGCGGAGGTGCAGGCGGAGGCGGAGGTGGAGCTGGCGGCGGCGGGAACGACGACGACGGGGGAGACGACTCCGGCGCGCGGGCCGTGCGCGACGTGTCCCTGTCGGACGAGGCCCAGAGCCGGTACCTGAACTACGCCGTCAGCGTGATCACCGCGCGCGCGCTGCCCGACGTGCGCGACGGGCTCAAGCCCGTGCAGCGGCGGATCCTGTACGCCATGCACAACAACCTGCACCTCTACCCCGACGCGCGCTTTCGCAAGAGCGCCACCATCGTGGGGGAGGTGCTGGGCAAGTTCCACCCGCACGGCGACTCCTCCTGCTACGAGGCGATGGTGCGCATGGCGCAGGACTTCTCGCTGCGCTATCCGCTGGTCGAGGGGCACGGGAACTTCGGCTCGCTCGATGGCGACGCGGCCGCCGCCTACCGGTACACCGAGGCGCGCCTGGCCCCGCTCGCGACCGAGCTGCTCGACGAGATCCGCGAGGGCACGGTCGAGTTCCGGCCGAACTACGACGGGACCACCACCGAGCCCATCGTGTTGCCCGCCCGCCTGCCCCAGATGCTGGTCAACGGCTGCACGGGGATCGCGGTGGGGATGGCCACCAACATCCCTCCCCACAACCTCAAGGAGGTGTGCGACGCCACCATCGCGCTCATCGACGACGGCGCGCTCGAGACCAAGGATCTCCTGAAGTACGTCAAGGGCCCGGACTTTCCCACCGGGGGCCTGATCGTCAACTCGCGCAAGGAGCTGCGCGAGATCTACGAGACCGGTCAGGGGGGCGTCAAGGTGCGCGGTGAGTGGAAGACCGAGCCGGTCAAGCGTGGCGGCGACCAGGTGGTCATCACCTCGATTCCCTTCGGGCTGTCGAAGTCGACCGTGGTCGAGAAGATCGCCGACGTGATCATCAACAAGAAGCTGCCGCTCTTGCTCGACGTGCGCGACGAGTCCACCTCCGACGTGCGCATCGTGCTCGAGCTGAAGCCAGGGGCTGCGCCCGCGCTGGTCATGGCGTACCTCTACAAGCACACCCCGCTCGAGCTCGGATTTCACGTCAACATGACCTGCCTGGTGCCGACCTCGAACCGGGAGATCGCCGGCCCGGCGCGGCTGGATCTGCGGTCCATCCTCAAGGAGTTCCTGCAGTTCCGCGACGAGGTGGTGACCCGCCGGTTCCAGTTCGAGCTCGCCGAGCTCGAGAGGCGCATCCACATCCTCGAAGGCTTCGAGGTGGTGTTCGACGTGCTCGACGAGACCATCCGGATCATCCGCAAGTCGGAGGGCAAGGCCGACGCCGCCCAGAAGCTGATGAGCCGGTTCTCGCTCGACGCCGAGCAGACCGACGCCATCCTCGAGCTCAAGCTCTACAAGCTGGCGCGGCTCGAGATCAACCTGATCCGCCAGGAGCTGGGCGAGAAGCGGGGCCGGGCGGCGGAGATCCGCGCGATCCTGGCCGACAAGAAGAAGCTCTGGAAGGTGATCCGCAACGAGCTGGTGGCGGTCTCGGCCAAGTACGCCGACAAGCGGCGCACCAAGATCGGGGCGGGGGCGGGCGACGAGCAGGAGTTCGACGCCGAGGCCTTCATCGTCGACGAGGAGGTGACGGTGATCCTCTCGCGCGACGGCTGGATCAAGCGGGTCCGCGAGGTGAAGGATCTGTCCGCCACGCGCCTGCGCGACGGCGACGCGGTCCTGTGGGCGGGGCGCGGCGGGACCAAGGAGGCGCTGGGGCTCTTCTCCAACCAGGGGAGCTGCTACGTGCTGCGGATCAACGACGTCCCTCAGTCCACCGGCTACGGCGAGCCGGTGCAGAAGCTCTTCAACCTGAAGGACGGCGAGCGGATGGTCGGGGCCCTCCTGATGTCGGGGGGCGAGGCCCCGGCGGGCGCGCTGGCGCTGGCGGTCTCGAAGGGGGGCTTCGGGCTGCGCTTCAACCTCGATCCCCACCGCGAGCTGTCGACCCGGGCCGGCCGGCGGTTCGCCAAGCTCGGCGACGGTGACGAGGTGGTGGGGGTGGCGGTCGTGCGGCCGTCGTCGGTGGTCACGGTGGTGACGGCCGAAGCCCGGGTCCTGGTGTGCGCCGCCTCCGAGCTGCCGGAGCTGGCCAACCCCGGGCGCGGGGTGGTCCTGATGAAGGTGGCCGAGACGGACGCGGTGCTGGGCTTCGCGGTGAGCTCCCGCGGAGACAAGGAGGCACTGAGCGTCGAGACCGACGCGGGCAAGCGGCTCAGCCTCGGTCCCGGGCGCTACGAGATCACCAAGCGCGGCGGCTCGGGGCATGCCCTCGGTCGCAAGCTGCGCATCGTCCGGGTGATCCCGCCCGAGCCGGTGGTGGCGCCGCCCTCCTCGAACCTGCCGAACTGAGACAGCCCCATGGCGACGACCCCAGGATCGAACTACACATCCGAGCACATCACCGTCCTCGAGGGGCTGGAGCCGGTGCGCCGTCGGCCCGGCATGTACATCGGGGGCACCGACAGCAAGGGCTACCACCACCTGCTGTGGGAGATCGTCGACAACTCGGTGGACGAGATCATCAACGGTTACGGCGCGCACATCCAGGTGACCCTGCACGCGGATCACGCCTCCGTGACGGTGGTCGACGATGGGCGCGGCATCCCCATCGACATCAAGAAGGAGTTCCACAAGTCGGCGCTGGAGCTGGTGCTCACCACCCTGCACGCCGGCGGCAAGTTCTCCTCGGGGCAGTACCAGTTCTCGGGGGGCCTCCACGGGGTCGGCTCGTCGGTGGTGAACGCGCTCTCCGACGAGCTGGTGGCCACCATCAAGCGCGACGGGGCCTCCTGGCAGCAGAGCTACCGGCGCGGCAAGCCGACCAGCAAGCTCGCCAAGGTGGGGTCGGCGCGCGGGACCGGCACCTCCATCCGGTTCCACCCCGATCCCGAGATCTTCGGCAAGCAGACCTTCGACGCCGCCATCATCCGCGCGCGCCTCGACACCAAGGCCTACCTGCACAAGGGCCTCGAGATCACCTTCACCGACGAGGCGGCCGGCACCACCGAGGTGTTCTCGCACGCGGGTGGAATCGCGGATCTGCTGACCAAGGTGGTCTCCGATCGCGACAAGTCGCCGACCATCCCCCAGGTCTTCTACCTCAACCGCGACGGCGAGCAGGGCTTCCGCCTGGAGGTGGCGCTGCAGTGGACCGAGTCGCCCGACGAGACCCTGCGCTCCTACGTCAACGGGATCCCCACCATCCAGGGGGGCACCCACGAGCTCGGCCTGCGCGCGGCCCTGGTCAAGGCGGTGCGATCGTTCATCGAGACGGCCAGCGCCGCTCCGAAGGGCGTCACCGTCACGGCCGAGGACATCCGGGAGGGGGTGGTCTGCATCCTGTCCATCTACATGCAGGAGCCGCAGTTCCAGGGGCAGACCAAGGAGCGGCTCGGTAGCCCGGAGATCCAGAGCCAGTGCGACAACGTGGTCCGGCCGGCGCTGGAGAAGTTCCTCCTCGAGAACCGCACGGCGGGGCTGGCGATCGTCGAACGGATCGCGCTCGCCGCCAAGGCCCGGGAGGCCTCGCGGGCGGCGGCCCAGGCCGTCTCGCGCAAGACCGCGGTCTCGCACCGCCTGAACCTGCCGGGCAAGCTGGCCGATTGCTCGTCGACGGATCCGGCGCGCAGCGAGCTGTTCATCGTCGAGGGGGACAGCGCCGGCGGCTCGGCCAAGCAGGGCCGCGAGCGGCGGACCCAGGCCATCCTGCCCCTGCGCGGCAAGGTGTTGAACGCCGAGCAGGCGACGCTGCAGAAGGTGCTGTCGAACAAGGAGCTGCAGGACGTGGTGTCGGCCCTCGGGTGCGGGGTGGGAGAGGACTTCAAGGTCGAGCGCCTGCGCTACCACAAGATCGTGCTGCTGATGGACGCCGACTCGGACGGGCACCACATCGCCACGCTCCTCCTCACCTTCTTTTACCGCCATCTGCGCCCCCTCATCGAGCAGGGCTACGTGTTCCTGGCCCAGCCGCCCCTGTTTCGCATCGACCACGGCAAGGAGACCCACTGGGCGCTCGACGAGGCCGATCGCGATCGCATCGTGGGCGAGCTGCCCAAGAACGCCCGCCCGGAGATCATGCGCTTCAAGGGCCTCGGCGAGATGCAACCCGAGGAGCTGAAGCGCACCACCCTCGACCCCCGCAGCCGCCGGTTCCTCCGGGTGATGGTGGCGGATCTGACCGAGACCGATCGGGTGCTGACCGAGCTGATGGGCAAGGACGTCGAGGCTCGCTTCCGCTTCATCATGGAGCGATCGACCCAGGCCGAGCTCGATATCTAGGGACGCGCCTACGGCGCTCGCGGGAAGGGGCGGACCGGAGCGCGGGAAGGGGCGGACGGACGCGCCTTCGGCGCTCGCGGGAAGGGGCGGACCCCTCCCCGCGGGCCCCTCCCACGGACGACAAGAAGCGGGCCCGGATCTGCTTTGCTGGTGTCGTCTCCGGTTGGCAAAGCCAACCTCCGATCCACCGCATGGAGGACGTGGCAGCGGGGCATGAACTGGCCCGGGGAGAGCCCCAACCCCCTTCCTATCCCCTCGCCCCGCGCAGCGGGGAGAGGGTGAGGGAGAGGGGCCCCACTTCATTGCGGAGTACCGCGAAGCACCTCCACCTCCCGCTGTTCAGTGCGAGCGTAGCGCGGCTTTGCCGCGCGGAGCGAGAGGGGCGCGGGGACGTGCGAGCGGGGTAGCGAGCCACGGCCCCGATACAGTCGACTCGGGGGCGGGGGCGGGGTATAGGTCGGGAGGGTGGTCGACAAGCCTCGCTACATAGCGGTCGAAGGTCCGATCGGGGTGGGGAAGACCACCCTGGCCGAGCTCCTGGCCGAGCACCTCGGGGCGGAGCTGGTGCGCGAGCAGCCCGAGGACAACCCCTTCCTCGGCGCCTTCTACAAGGATCCCAGGCGCCACGCGATGTCCACCCAGCTCTTCTTCCTGCTCCAGCGTTACCAGCAACAAGGCGAGCTGGCCCAGGGGAACCTGTTCGCGCGGGGGGGCCTGGTGGCCGACTACCTGTTCGCCAAGGATCGCCTGTTCGCCGCCCTCACGCTCTCGAACGACGAGCTGGCCCTCTACCAGCGCATTTACGACATGCTGCGGCCGCGCGTGGCGACCCCGGACCTCGTGATCTACCTCAAGGCCACCACGCCGGTGTTGCTCGAGCGCATCCGTCGCCGGGGGCGCGCGGTCGAGAAGCCGATCCGCGCCGAATACCTCGACGAGGTGGTGCGCACCTATTCCGAGTTCTTCTACCGCTACGACGAAGGTCCGGTGCTGATCGTGGACGCGAGCGAGCTCGACTTCGTGAGCAACGGCCAGCACCGCGACGAGCTCCTCGAGGTCATCGCGCGCACCCGCTCCGGGATCAACCACTGGAGCCGGCGCTGAACGTCCCCGGCGTGCTAGATCCCCCCACATGATCGAGGCTTCCGCACCCGGCAAGCGCCCGGCGGTGAGCGCCGTGACCCTGGCCGCGCGCAAGGGCACCGGGGAGCGAACCGCCCTCGTGACGGCCTACGATGCCGCCTATGCCCGGCTGGCGGAGGAGGCGGGCGTCGACGCCATCCTGGTCGGGGATTCGCTGGGGATGGTGGTGCAGGGGCAGAGCTCGACCTTGCCGGTGACGCTCGACGAGATGGTGTATCACACCCGGATGGTCACCCGCGGCGCCCCCCGCAGCCACGTGGTGGCGGACATGCCCTTCCTCAGTTACCAGGCGTCGGTCGAGGACGGCATGCGCGCGGCCGGTCGCCTGCTGAAGGAGGGGGGAGCGGCGGCGGTCAAGGTCGAGGGTGGCACCACGGTGGCCCCGCTCATCGCGCGGCTGGTCGCCGCCGGCATCCCGGTCATGGGCCACGTGGGGATGACCCCGCAATCGATGCACCTGTTCGGCGGATTCAAGGTCCAGGGACGCACCGCCCCGCAGCGGGCCCACGTCCTGGAGGACGCGCGCGCGGTGAGCGCGGCCGGGGCCTACGCCACGGTGATCGAGAGCGTCCCGCGCGATCTCGGGGCCGAGATCACCCGGGCCGTCACCGCGCTGACCATCGGGATCGGGGCCGGCCCCGACTGCGACGGGCAGGTCCTGGTCATGCACGATCTGCTCGGGCTCGATCCCAGCTGGAAGCCCCGCTTCGCGCGCCGCTACGCGGAGCTCGGCACGGCCGCCCGCGACGCCTTCGCGGCCTTCACGGCCGACGTGAAGAGCGGGGCCTTCCCCGCCGACCGCGAGAGCTTCGAGTGAGCCCCCCGCCCGGCGACGGGACGTTGCCTGCGCCGACGCTGCCGTCGCCACCGACGCTGGCGACCGTGTCCGAGATGGCGCGCTGGTCGGACGACGCGCGCGCGCGGAACCAGCGCATCGCCCTGGTCCCGACCATGGGGGCCCTGCACACCGGGCACCTCTCCTTGCTCGAGGCGGCCCGCTCGCGGGCCGATCGGGTGGTGCTGTCGATCTTCGTCAACCCGACCCAGTTCGGTCCGAAGGAGGACTTCGCGCGCTATCCCCGGGATCTGCGGGCGGATGTGCAGCTCGCGGCTCCGGCCGGGGTGGACGTGGTGTTCGCTCCGACGGTGGCCGAGATGTACCCCGCAGGCCATCAGACCACCGTGCGGGTCGAGCAGCTCGAGCGGGCCATGTGCGGCCCGTTCCGCCCCGGGCACTTCGCCGGCGTGGCCTCGGTGGTGTGCAAGCTCTTCAACATCGTCCGCCCCGACCTGGCCTGGTTCGGCGAGAAGGACTTCCAGCAGCTGGCGGTGATCCGTCGGATGGTGCGCGATCTCGATCTCCGGGTCGAGGTGATCGGCGCGCCGACCGTGCGCGAGGCCGACGGGCTGGCCCTGTCGTCGCGCAACCGCTACCTCTCCGCCGACGAGCGGGCCCGGGCCCGCGGGCTCCCGGACGGGCTCTTCGCGGCGCGCGCGCGCTTCGCGGCCGGCGAGCGGCGGGCGGCCGAGCTGCTGACCGTGGCCGAGGCGCTCATCCACCCGGCGGTGGATCGCCTGGACTACCTCGAGCTCGACGACGCGGAGACCCTGCAACCGGTGCAGGGAGCCATCACGCGGCCGGCCGTCCTGGCGGTGGCGGGCTTCGTGGGCACCACGCGCCTCATCGACAACGTCCGCCTCGCTCCTCCCTGAGGGCAGCTCCCCCCGAGCCCGCAGCTCCCCCCGAGCCCGCCGCCCCCCCCGCGCCGTCAGCCGTCGGCGCGGGCGATGTGGGCGCGCTTCTGCGCCAGCGGCATGCGATAAAAATGCCGCAGCTCCGGCAACATGTCGGCCAGCCGGTCGGAGTCGATGAACTGGCGCGACAGGGCGGCAGCGTAGCGGCGCGCGTCTCGGTTGGCGGTGCGGTACCGGTCGAGCTCCTCGGGGTCGAGATCGTCGGCGAACCGCACGTCCTCGAACAGCCCCCGGGCCCAGCCCGCCGCCCCGGTCCGCCCCCGCGCCGCCGCGCCCTCGGGCCCGCCCGGCCGGTTCGCCGAGAGCAAAACGCAACACGCAAACTTATCCACCTCGGCCTGCAGCTCGAGCTCCAGCGCCGACACCGGGCGGTCGGCCCGCGCCCGCAGGGTGAAGTACACGAAGTGGCTCACCCCCTCGACGAGCAAGCAGAAGTCCGAGAAGTTGTGGGCTCCGAGGTCCTGCGCGGGATCGTTGCGCTCGAGGTTCTCCATCACCGCCTGGTCCAGGAACAGCCCGATCCCGAGCTCGTCGGCGCCGTCCTGGCGGATGAGCAGCTGCTCCCGGGGGGCCCGGGCCGGCCCCGCCTCCGCCCGACCCGCCTCATCGACCAGGAAGTCGGTGACATCGAGCTGGGTCTCGACCCGGTACAGCTCCTCCAGCCCCCGCTGGGTCCGCAACACCACCGACGGGATCGCCTCGGTCATCCGGGGGGGCGCCCTCAATTGCCAGCGCCGCCCCGAACGACGAGCGGCAGGACCCCGAGCTCGGCCAGGCGCCTGGCGGTCCAGCGGCTCCTGGTGTGCATCCACCGCTCGTAGAGCCGCAGCATGTCGCTCGGGCTGCGCGCGCGCCAGGTGCGCTGGCGGATGGTCATCAGCACCTCCACGAAGCGCGCGAAGTTCTCCGCGAGCTGCTGGAACACCGACTGGTGTGGCTCACCGCGGCCGGCGGGCGCGGCCGACGGCCCGGCCTTGGCCAGCATCCGGTACGCGCTGCCCCCGAGCGAGATGTAGTAGTCCACGTCCACCAGGCTGCGGTCGAGGCTGTCGGTCCAGAATCCGGAGACGTAGAGCGACGTGTCCCCGATCTCCCGCAGATGATGCCGCCGCTCGAGCGGCGGCTCGTTCATCGCCGTCATCAGGCGCAAGGCCAGGGGGGCGTCATCGATGGGCTGGGCGGCGTACCCGGTCAGCAGTCGGACCAGGTAGTGCTCGGTGTGCTCGTCGCGCTCGAGGCCCTCGGTCCGAAAGGCCTCGTCCACCTGACCACGGAAGAACGATGTCAACGTTTCGGTTACCTGCATCACCATGAAAGTTAGCGTGGATATCGACGGGATCTCGTAAATTCATTAATGATTTCATGTGTATATGGTGTAACTATTCTGGCAGGTGAAGCCGTCGATTGCCAGGCCACGTCGCCGAACGCGTTGACTTGAGCGCAGTTGCGACTAACCTGACCGCCTGGCAGTCAACCCATGTGAGTGCTAGCCCGTCGCCCCGGCGTCGCCGGGTGCGCCACAAGCTCCCCCATTTCCGCAGACGACCAGACAACAGGAGACAGACATGAAGGTTCGCCCGCTACAGGACCGCGTCGTTATCAAGCGAGTCGCCGAAGAGGAAAAGACCAAGGGCGGGATCATCATCCCCGACAGCGCCAAGGAGAAGCCGGCCGAGGGCGAGGTGATCGCCGTGGGTTCGGGCAAGTACAACGACAAGGGGCAGCTGCGGGCGCTCGACGTCAAGAAGGGCGACCGCGTGCTCTTCGGCAAGTACTCGGGCAACGAGATCCGCATCGACGGCGTGGACCACCTGATTCTGCGCGAGGACGAAATCCTCGGCGTCATTGTGAAGTAACCAGTACGCATCCAGCGAGACAAGGAGGATCCGAAGATGGCAGCCAAGGAAATTCTGTTCGACACCGAGGGACGTGAGAAGATTTTGCGCGGGGTGAACACCCTGGCCGAGGCGGTGAAGGCCACCCTCGGACCCCGGGGTCGCAACGTGGTGATCGAGAAGAGCTGGGGCTCTCCGACGGTGACCAAGGACGGCGTGACGGTCGCCAAGGAGATCGATCTCGAGGACAAGTTCGAGAACATGGGCGCCCAGATGGTCAAGGAGGTCGCCTCCAAGACCTCCGATCTGGCGGGCGACGGCACCACCACCGCGACGGTGCTGGCGCAGGCCATCTTCCGCGAGGGCTCGAAGATGGTGGTCGCCGGCCACAGCCCGATGGAGATCAAGCGCGGCATCGACAAGGCCGTCACGGCCATGGTTGCCTCGCTGGCCAAGGTCTCGAAGCCCACCAAGGGCACCAAGGACGTCACCCAGGTCGGGACCATCAGCGCCAACGGCGATCAGTTCATCGGCAAGCTCATCGCCGAGGCGATGGAGAAGGTGGGCAAGGAGGGCGTCGTCACCATCGAGGAGGCGCGCACCATGGACACCACCCTCGATCTGGTCGAGGGCATGCAGTTCGACCGGGGCTACCAGTCGCCCTACTTCGTGACCGACAACGAGCGCCTCGAGGTCAAGCTCGAGGATCCGTACATCCTGATCCACGAGAAGACCATCAGCGCCATGAAGGATCTGCTGCCGCTCCTGGAGCAGATCGCCCGTTCGGGCAAGCCGCTCCTGATCATCGCGGACGTCGAGGGCGAGGCGCTGGCCACCATGGTGGTCAACAAGCTGCGCGGGACCCTGCAGGTGTGCGCGGTCAAGGCCCCCGGCTACGGCGATCGCCGCAAGGACATGATGAAGGACATCGCGATCCTCACCGGCGGGCAGGCCATCACCGAGGATCTCGGGCTCAAGCTCGAGGCGCTGACCCTCAAGGATCTGGGGCGCGCCAAGCGCATCACCATCGACAAGGAGAACACCACGGTGGTCGACGGCGCCGGCAAGAAGGCCGACATCGAGGCCCGCGTGAAGCAGATCCGCGGCCAGATGGAGGACACCAACTCCGAGTACGACAAGGAGAAGCTGCAGGAGCGGGTGGCCAAGCTGGTGGGCGGGGTCGCCGTCATCAAGGTGGGGGCGGCCAGCGAGTCCGAGCTGCGCGAGAAGAAGGCGCGCGTCGAGGACGCCCTGCACGCGACCCGTGCGGCGGTGGAGGAGGGCATCGTCCCGGGCGGTGGGGTGGCCCTGATCCGCGCGCTGCAGGCGGTGGAGAAGATCGAAGGGCTGACCGACGGGGAGCGCATCGGCGTCAACATCATCAAGCGCGCCGCCGAGGAGCCGTGTCGCCAGATCGCCGCCAACGCCGGGCAAGAGGCCGGCGTGGTCGTCAACCGCGTGCGCGAGGGCAAGGGTGCCTTCGGCTACAACGCCGCGACGGACGAGTTCGAGGACCTGGTCGAGGCGGGCGTCATCGATCCGACCAAGGTGGTGCGCTGCGCGCTGCAGAACGCCGCCTCGGTGGCCGGGCTGTTGCTGACCACCGGCGCGCTCATCGCCGAGCCGCCGAAGGAGGACCTCCCGGCCCCGAGCCCGGGCGCGGGTGGCGGCGGGATGCCGGGCGGCGGCGGCATGCAGTTCTGACCTGAGGATCAGGGCTCGGGCCGCCAGCGCGCCACGCGCTCTGGCGGCTCGATCTCGCCGCGCGCCACCCGGGCGGAAGCGCGCGGTGCGATGTACAATTGAACCGATGCTCGATCCCCGGACGGAGCTCGCGGACCTGCACATTCACGTGGGGGCCGCCGTCGCCCCGCACATCCTGTGGTCGATCGCCCACGACCAGGGGTTCAAGCTGCCGGTCTCGACCTACTGGGAGTTCCGGGACCTGGTCACCGCCACCCCGAGCACCGTGTCGTCGCTCGGGGACTACCTCGCGATCCTGCACCAGTGGACCGAGAAGATTCAGTCCTCCCCGGCGGCGATCGAGCGCTCGATCTACGAGATCATCGGCAAGGAGTTCCGCTCGAGCTCGGTCACGTTGATCGAGCTCCGCTTCAACCCCATGAAGCGCAACCTCGGCGGGGAGCGCGACCTCGACCACATCATCCACGCGGCCCTGCGCGGGATGGATCGGGCCTGCCTCGAGTACGGGGTGCGGGCGGGATTGATCTTCTGCCTGGCGCGCGAATTCCCCTTCATGCTGAACGAGATCCTGGTCAAGAAGGCGGTGAAGTACCGCTCGCGCGGGGTGATCGGGATCGATCTGGCCGGGCCCGAGATCCACACCCTCGAGCTCAGCCCCGAGGCCGAGGGCTACAAGGAGCTGTTCTCGCGGGCGCGCGCGGCCGGGCTCGGCACCACCGTGCACACCGGCGAGACCGCGTACACCTCGGCGCGTGGCGTGCTGGCGGTCATCGACAAGCTGGCGCCGTCGCGCATCGGGCACGGGGTGGCCGCCGCCGCCGATCCGGAGGCGATTCGGCGCCTGGCGGAGACCGGCACGGTGCTCGAGATCTGTCCGAGCTCCAACCTGCGCACCCACGCGGTCGCCGATCTCGCGGAGCTCGGCACCGCGCTGCGGGCCTTCGGGGCCGCCGGGGTCCGGTTCACCATCAACACCGACGGACCGTACCTGCTCAACACCCACTTGCGGCAGGAGATCGAGCTCTTGCTCGGGGCGAGCATCCTCACCGAGGCCCAGGTCGAGCAGTGCATCGCCAACGCCCACTCCGCCACCTTCCTGCGCTGAAGTCCTCGCCGACGCGGAGGTGGCTGCTGACGGCGCTGGCCTGCCTGGCCTGTCACCGGTCGCCGGCGGCGGGAGGCGGGCGCCTCCTCGGCCTCGGCGCCCGGACGGCGGCGATCGGCAACGCGGCCTGGACCCCCACAAGGTCGCCCCTCGCGCGACGGGGCGGCGAGATCTCGGAGCGGTTCGCGCTCGAGCGGCGCTGGCTGCTGTCGGTCCAGGTCAACGATGCCGCGTCGCCCGTCAACCGCGCGGCCTTCGCGCGCGCCGAGCGGGAGCTGGCCGAGCTGCCCGGTGTGCGGGCGGTCGTCGGGCCATCCTCCCTCTTGTCCTTTGACCTCGGCGCGAACGGGCAGGTGGTCACCGAGCCGTTCTTGCCGGCGTTCCTGCCGCCTCCGTTGCCCGCGGAGGGGGGGATTGCCCCGCCGCCGCCGGTGCCAGCCCCGACCGAGGTCGTCGGCATCTCCGGCACCGGTGCGGCCGCCACGGACGCCCCGGACGAGGCCGCGCGCCGGCGACTCGAGCGCCGCCCGGACGCAGCCGGCTGGTTCATGTCGCGGGACGGGACCGAGGTGCGGCTGCTGGTCGAGATGGACGACGCCAGCACCGCCCGGCTGCATCTCGCGGGCGTGGAGCAGGCGCTCGGACGCATCCTGCTGGATTCGGGCGTGGTGCTGCTCGGTGGCCCTCCCGTGGCGGAGCCCCTGTTGCCGGTCCCGGATCGTGGCTCGGTGCCGCTCTCGCCGCTGCTTCCCCTGCTGGTGGTCGCGGCGTTCCTGACGGTCTTTGCCGTCCCCGCGCTCTACCGCGCCAAGCCCAGCTGGCAGCGGGCCGCGCTCGCGGCCTCGGGGGGGGGCCTCGCGGCGTCCGCCCTGGGCATGTTCGCGCCGGTGGAGCCGGTCCGCCGCTACGCCTGGTGCGCGGGAGGGATCGCCGTCCTCGCGGTGCTGCTGATCGAGGCCCTGGTCCGGGGACGTGTGGCCAAGCTGTCCCGGGCGGTCCCCCGGCGCTCGGGTCCATCCCAGGGGGGCGGGATTCGCTTCGCCGCCCCCTGGCCGGTCGTGGTGTCCTGCGTGGGGTTGCTGGTCTTCCAGCTCGACCGCCGCGCCGAGCTCCGGCTCGAGACGCATCTGTGGCAGGGCGCCCGGCTGGCGTTCGTCAGCCTGCGCGGAGATCTCGGCGAGCCCATCGTCCTGCGCGAGCTGCGGCGGCTCGCGGACTTCGTCCGGGGCGAGCCCGACGTGGTCGAGGCCTGGTCGATCGCCGACACCGTCGGCTCGTTGAGCTCGGCGGCCTCGGGCCGCCTCGCAGGATGGCCAGGAGGACGGCCTGACGAGCGTGCCGGGGCCGGCGGAGGGATCTTGCTCGACGAGCGGGGCGGGATCCCCGAGGATCGCCGGACGGTGGACCAGCTGCTCGCACGGGCCAGCGACGACGCCGCGGCCAGGCTGCTCGTCACCTCCGACCGGAAGGAGGCGTTGCTGGTGGTGCGCCTGGATCCCGCCGCGGATCGCGAGCGGATCGCCCATCGCCTCGGGGTGTACGTCGCGCGCGGGCTGCGCCACACGCTGGCCCGGGTGGATGCGGACGACGACGCGGCGCCGATCGCCGCGCGCGGCTTCGCCCGAGGGGTGGCGGCCGGCGACGGGGACCTGCGCGTGCGGCGCCTGTGTGGGCGCGCCGGACGCAACCTCGACGAGAGCGACGCCGCCGAGATCACCCGCTCCATGCGGCAGGCGACGCTGGCACCGAACGTCGATCTCGCGCGATTGCAGGGCGAGCTCCGCCAGCGGGTCCTCGAGCTCGTGGAGCGGGTCGCCTTTGCGGAGCGGCGGGTGGCCCTGCCGCGCGCCAGCGCCACGCTGCGGCTGGCCGACGAGCTCGCGCGGGAGCCCTGGCACAGCACCACCGCCGACGTGACCCGGCTGGTCCTCCACAGCGGCCTCGGGCGGGAGCTCGAGCGGGCGCTGGCGGAGCGAGCGGCGGAGCTCGCGGCGGACCTCGCGGGGATCCGCCGACGCAACGCCGGGCGGCTCGTCGTGCGGGCGCTGCTGTCGGATCTGGATCTGCCGGTCGAGGGACGGCTGTCGGAGGAGATCCGCGACACGGTCTTCGAGGCCATGGGACCCGTGGTGGGGGTCGAGGTGGCCGCCACGCCCGAGGCGGCGGTCCGGGGCCCCGCGCCGGGCCATTCGCCGGTGTTTCGGCTGGATGGCTTCGTCGTCGGAGGCATCGCGCAGGACGCTGCCCTCTCCGAGGCGTGGGTCAGCCGCCTGTGGGTCGGGCTCGGGGTGGTGGCGCTGTGGCTGGCCGGGACGTTGATGGCCATCGGTGGCCCGCGCGCCCTTGGCTGGTTTCCGGTCGCGCTCGCGCCCTGCGCGCTGGCCCTGGCCGCACCCACCCTCGGCGCGGTCGCGGCCGGGATCTGGTGGCTGGCCGTGGCTTCGGGCGCCCTGGCGGGCGGCGTGGTGTTCGCCGTGGTCTTCGCACCGTCGTGGAGGAGACCATGAGCCTCGGCGGTCCCGCCTGCCGCGGGACGCGGTCCCGCCCTGCCCGCGGGTCTGGCGCGGGGCCCTCGGCGACGGTGGGCGGTGGGGCGGCGACGCGCGCGGCCCTGGCGGCCGTGGCGGCCGTGGCGGCCTTGCTCGCGGGTGGCTGTGGTGGGACGCCCTGGTTTCTCGGCGCGCCCCTCGATGGTCACCCTTCGATCCCCGCCCGCAGCCGGGTGGTCACCGTGGCCGAGCACCGGCACAACGCCGAGGCCGCGCGCGCCGCCGGCGACGGCGTCGACGAGATCGCCGAGCTCGAGGCCATCGAGGAACGGGATGCCCTTCACGATGCCGAGCGCGCCCGCCTGGTCGAGCTCCTGCTGGCGCGCGCGGGCGACTGGATTGCGCTGCAGCGGCCGATCCCCCTCGTGGCCGATCTGCGGAACGTCGTGACGCTGGCCCCGGGGCGGCGACTGGCGCTCGCGCGCCCGTTGCGACGCGCCGAGCGGGCGGCAGGAGATACCTGGCTGGCCATGGGCCAGTCGAGTCAGGCCGAGGAGGAGTATCGACACGCGGAGCGCGACGGCATGGGTGGGATGACCTTTCGCTTCCGCGCCGTGTGGGGGGCCGCGGTGGGGGATCTCGATCTGCCCACGCTCGAGGAGGCCCTGACCGAGCTCCCAGGGAAGGTCCTCGCCACCTTCTCGGAGGCTTACCTCGCCGCCGGGGGAGCCAGGCCGGCCGTCCTCGATCGCGCGTGGGCGGCCGCGCGCGTGCACGGGCCAGCGGATCTCGCCCGGCGACTCGACGAGAGGCGCCGGAGCGCGCGGGTGGCCGGCGCTCCGGGTGAGGGCACCTCGCCGTCAGGGGTCCCTTCGAGCGCGCCGGGCGCCCTCGCCCCGGGGGCGGAAGGTCCCGAGCCGCCCCCGCCCGCCACCGGGGTGTCGCCGCCGACCGCCTTGCCCGCGCCGGCGTCTCCGACTCCCGCCGCATCCGCGGCCGTGACGCCCGCGCTCGCGGCGAATCCGAATCCGGCTCCGACCCCACCTCGCCCTCCAGCTTTGCCGCGGGCACTCCCGGCCGGGGTCGTCCCCCCCGAGCCACCCGACGACGATCCATGGCGGGATCTGTATCGTGGTCCCACCCTGGCGCGGCGGCTGATGCCGGCGGCTCGTCGACACCCGGAGGTGCTGGCCGCCGGCCCGCGATCACGGGAGCTCGCCGTGCATCTGCTCGCCGAGGATCCGACCTCGCCGGATTCCCTGGAGCTGGCGGCGCGCATCGAGGCGCTCGCGGGTCGGGTGGACAGCGCCGCCAGCAAGCTCGAGGATCTGGTCTTCTATTCGGGCGACAAGGTGCGCGCGGCCGCTCGGGTGGCGGTCGTCTGGCAGGAAGCCGGGCAGCCCCGTCGGGCCTGCGCCGCCTGGGAGCAGGCGGCCCTGGCCGGCGCCGTCGACGATCCGCACTGGTGTCAGTTCCTCCGCTGCGCCGCCGAGACGCCTGGCGCCAGCAACCTCGACCTGGCCGAGCGGTTCGTGAGCGGGCGGGCCCCGAACCTGTCGTGTGCGCGGCCGGGGCCCAGAGCCCCGTCGGCTCCGATCTCCCCCGCCTTCTCGCCCGGCCTTCCCGCCGTCGAGCCACCGCCCGCGCCCGCGCCCACCCCGGGCCCGTCCAGCGGCATTCCGGGGCGTCGTCGCGGTCAGCGCTTGCGCTCCTCGTAGGCGAGGAGTCGCGCGCGCAGCCGGTCGAAGGTCGCCCGGTAGGCGCCGTCGTCCGTGAGGTTCTTCTTCTCCCCGGGATCGGTGCGCAGATCGTAGAGCTCCCACCGGCGCTCGCTGATCCGGTGAATCAGCTTCTTGTCGTCGTCGATGATCATCATCGCGTGGTGGGGCCAGGCCGTGGCGGGCATCAACTCGGCGTACACCGGCCGCGGTGGCAGCGACGCCCCCTCGATGAGCGGCAACAAGCTCCGCCCGCGGAACGATCTCGGAATCGGGGCACCGACCAGCGCCAGCAACGTGGGCGCCACGTCCATCGCCGCGACCGGTTCGCTGCGCACGACCGGGTCCTGGCCCGGGACCGCGATGATGAGGGGAATGCGCAGCTGCTCGTCGAAGAGATCCTGCCCGTGAAAGAAGGCCTTGTGCTCGCCCCAGGCCTCGCCATGATCGGCCATGACCACCACCGTGGTGCTGTCGCGAAGCCCGAGCTCGTCGAGCGCCCCCAGCAGCTTGCCTATCCACGAGTCGACGTACGCGATCTCGAGATCGTACTTCTCCATCAAGCCCGCCACCCCGCCGAGGCCGGTGGGTGGAAACTCCTTGTGGGTCATGTAGCTCGAGTGCGGCTCGAACAGGTGGGTCCACAGGACGAACCGTTCGTGCCGGCTCGCCGCCTTCTTGAGCCGCGCCACCGCCCGCGGCACGAGGCGCGGCGAGGCGATGTCCTTGTTGGACTCGGCGATGGTCCCGGCCCCGTCGTTCGACCACTCCGCGAAGGCCTTGCTGATCCCCCGATCCGGCGTGAAGTAGAAGTGCGAGAAGATCCCGAGCGGCGTCAGCCCCGCCGCCCTGAGGTCCTCGAACATGCTGCGGTTCGAGGCCAGGACCTGGGGATAGTTCACGCTCGGCTTGTCCCACTTGACGCCCGAAGGGATCTGGCTGGTCAAGATCGACGGGAACGAGCGGGGCGTGTTCGGGGCCTGAGACCACACCCGCCGGAAGTAGGCGCCGCGGCGGGCCAGGGCGTCGAGGTTGGGCGTGAGCGAGTGTCCGTCGGGCCGCTCGTAGCCGGCCACCCCGAGGCGATCGGCCCGCAGGGCATCGATGGTGATGAGCAAGATGTTGCCACGAAACGGCCCCGCCGCTCGCTCGGCCGCCGGCGCCGGCTGGCTCGCCGCCGTCGACTCCGGTGGCCGTGGGCCGCCCTCGTCGCTGCTGGGTGGCCCACCGGAGTCGACGGCGGTGGCCTCGGTCCGGGCCGCCTCCGGGCTCGGGGCGTGGCGATCGCGCGAGCCTTCGCGCGAGCCTTCGCGCGAGCCTTCGTGCGAGGCCGGCCGGTCACCGACCGGCGCCGGGTGGTCGAGGTCGGCGTCGTCCTCTGCTTCGGCCTCGGGGACGGCATCCCCCCCCTCGCAGTTCTCGTCGATGCCGTTGCCCGGGATGTCCTCGGCGCCGGGGTGGATCTCTGCCGAGCGATCGTCGCAGTCCCCGCCCCCGAAGCGGTCCGAGAACCCGTCGCCGTCGCGATCGGTGGCGGCGCGAGCCAGCCGAAGCCCCAGACGCAGCCCGAGGGATCCGTCGTCGATGGCCCGGAACGCCGGGGAAGCCGCGTCGAGGTGTGCGGCCCCCCACAGCGCCGCCAGGATCACCGCCACGAGCCCGAGCTCGGCGGACGGGACGACCCAGGGAGCCCCGGCGAGCCTCCGCTCGAGCCCGCGGGCCCGCCGCCTCCCGTCGGCCGATCGGTACCAGTAGAGCCCATGCGCGAGCCCGAGGACGAGCGCGATGGCGAGCGCCACGAACGGCGACAGATCGAGCACGCGCCAGTCGGCGCGCGAGAAGGCCGCGACGGCCGCCAGGATTCCGGCGACCACGCAGGCGAGCAGCACCACGCCGGTCGTGCCCATGCGCTCGTGGCGCGGCAGGCGTGGTGTCACCCACCGCCCGATGGGCCGGCTCACGGCGAGGCCGAGCGCGATCGCGACCGGAGCGGCCAGCAACACGAGGCCACCCACCGCGATGGTCGCCAGTCGGTCGCTCTGCATGGGACGGGCGATGCGCTGGTGCCCGAGCGCGACGGCCACCGCGAGGGTCGCGATCGTGACCAGGCCCGAGAGCAATCCGGTGGTCACCGCGCGGTCGAACCACTCGTCGTAGCGGATGCGTGGCCAGCGGCCTGGAATCGCCGAGACGGAGCCCCACACCAGCGCGGCGCCGAGGGCGCCGAGGCAGAGCCCGGCGAGCCCGTAGAGACCGAGGGCCACCAGGCAGACTGCGCCGAAGGAACGCGGACCGGCCGCCCGCACCATGGTGGCGACCACGTCGCAGGCACCCGCCCCGAGAAATCCTGCCAGCGTCGACGCAGCGATGGGGCCCAACTTGACCCTGGATGAAGGCGACTTCGGCACCGGCGCTTTCATGCAGCTACCACGCGACCCCGCGCCAGACAATACAAACGGTCTCCGGTGGGCCCGGAACTTGACGTCCGACGCACGACACGATAACTCCCGACCCTTGCGTCAGTGCGCCGCCCCGACCTGCTCCCCGCGTGGTTCCGAGGTAACGGAGCGGGATGCGTCGACGGCGCGGGCGACGAGGTGGCGCCCCGCGAGGGCCCGCGCGCTCGCCGCGATGCTGCTGCTCGTCGGGGCGGGCGGCGGGCACGCGCACGCGGATGGGGCCGCGTCCGCGTCCGCCGACGCGGGCATCTCGCACACCGTGGCGCACACCACCATGGATCTGCTGGCCAACCGGGTCCACGCCGCCTCGTACGTGAAGGATCACCTGATCGTGGACGCTGGCTCTCCCGATCTCCTGAAGTACATCGACGGTGGCTGGAAGACCGCCTGGCTGGTCGATGGGTCCGACCAGGGCCACCCGGCCGCGCTCACCTTGGGGTTGTCGTCCCTGATGTCCCTGCCCGCGCTCGACGCCGGCGCGGGCACCGGGGGCGCTGGGGGAGGCGTCGCCGGTGTCGGCGGCGTCGCCGGCGTGGCCGACGCGAGAGGTCCTGCTGGTGCCGGCGGCGCCCCCACCAGGTCGGGGGCGGCTCCGGTCGACGCGGTGGTCACCTTCACGGCGCGGGCGCTCGCCCCAGGCCAGAAGTGCACGCTGTTCTTCAACGACCGATCCCTCGGGACCCTCGACCTCGACGCCGGTCATGGTCGTCGTTACGAGGTCAGGGTGCCTGCGACCGCCCAGAAGGCAGGAGACGCCCGGCTGCGGTTCACCTTCAGGTCAGCCGCGACCATCGCGGGCAAGCGCAGCGCCGCCGCCTTCACGCAGCTCACCTTCGGTCCCGCGACCGAGCCCCCGCCGTCGCCCGGCAGCCGTCCGGTGTCGGTCGACCAGGTCGCGCTGGGCGGCGTCGCGAGGCCGGCCCTGTCCCTCGCGGTCGGTGCCGGCGCCACCGGCTCGAGCCGCATCTCGTACTTCGTTCAGGTTCCAGCGGCGGCCCACCTGGTCTTCGCTTACGGCAGCGCGAGCCCGGGCGCCCGCGCCGAGGTCCGGATCTCGTCCGATCGCGCGCCGCCGCGCCGGCTGCTCGAGGCCGCGGCGGGTGCCAGCTGGACCGAGGCCGACCTGCCGCTCGCCGCGCCGGCCGCCGACGGCCCCGAGGCGGTGCGCATCGACCTCATCTCGCGTGGAGGGACGGTGCACTGGGCGAGCCCCCGGGTGGTGGTCAGCGCGCCGCCCGCCGCCCAGGTCCCCGATCCGCCCCTCGGGCGGACGCCCATCGATCACATCTTCGTGTGGATGGTCGACACGTTGCGGGCGGACAAGGTACGGGCCAACAACCCCGAGACCCGGGTGCAGACACCCAACTACGACGCCTTCGCGGCGGACGCCACCCGGTTCGCGTGGGCACAGGTGCCGGGCACCTGGTCGTTGCCATCGCACGCCTCGCTCTTGACCGGCGTCTACCCGCCGGTGCACAAGGCCATCGCCCACGAGGCGCGCCTGTCGCGCGAGGTGGGCTTCATCGCCGAGGAGCTGAAGAAGAAGGGCTTCAAGACCGCGCTGTTCTCGTCGAACGGCTACGTCTCGAACAAGTGGGGCTTCGATCGCGGCTGGGACGCCTACCGCAACTTCATTCGCGAGAACCTCCCGAACGGCGCCGACTACCTGTGGAAGACCGCCAAGCCGTGGGTGCTGCAGAACGCCCGACGCCGCGAGTTCGCGTACCTCGCGACGGTGGAGCCGCACGTGGCGTACACGCCGCGCCCCGAGTTCCTCAAGAAGTACTGGAACAAGCCCTACCGGGGTCCGCTCAAGCCGGCGCTGACGGGAGTTCAGCTCGGGCTCATCGGGGCCGGCAAGCTCCAGATCGACGACAACGACAAGGCCTACCTCGAGGCCCTGCACGACGGGGAGATCTCGCAGAGCGACGCCCTGTTCGCGGTGTTCATCGCCGATCTGAAGGCCGCGCACCTCTACGACCGGTCGGCGATCATCGTGGTCTCGGATCACGGCGACGAGTTCGGCGAGCACGGGCGCTTCGGACACGGGCACTCGGTGTATCAAGAGCTGACCCACGTCCCTCTCATCATCCGCGCGCCCGGCCGGCTTCCGGCCGGCAAGGTGGTGCGGACGGACGTGGAGATCATGGATCTGTACCCGACCATGCTCGATCTCGCGGGCGTCGACCTCGCGGCGCTGGATCTCGCGGGCGAGCACCCGGGCGCGCTCATCCAGGGGACGTCGCTCGTGCCGCTCGCCTGGGACGAGCTCCCCGCGACTCCCCGGGCGGCCATGACCATCGACGGCCAGACCGCCCGCGGCGTGAAGGTGGGCCGCTACCGGCTGGTGGCCGCGTCGGGCCGGTTCGAGCTCTACGACGAGCTCGAGGATCGGCTCGAGCAGAAGGATGTCGCCGCTGCGCGCCCGATCGCGCTCCGTGCCATGCGGGGCGTGCTCGGCGTGATTCACCCGTACGAGGCGCGCTGGTCGAAGAGCCGCTGGGGGAACGCCGCCAACCTCGCGCCCGCGTTCGCGCAAGATCTTGCAAGAACAGCTGCTCTTCCAAAGACAGCCCTCCAAAAATAGCGGCGGGCGACGCTGCGCGTGCACGTCGGAGCCGCGTGTGCAGCGTGTCCGACACGTCGGGCGCTGTCTTTCGTGGTCCCACTCGGCGCGACACCTTTCTCTCCGAAGTCGAGTTACGAATAAAAATTCGCCTTGAAAGGTTGACGAAACAGGCGGAAGTTACAATCGACCCAGATCAGCTCGCGTCCAAATAGGAAGAGGGAGGGTATCGGAAATGAATCTAAGGCACATCGATCCCCGTTCGACTGAGTGGATGGAGACCATCGAGGCGATGGCAGAGAGAGGGGCCAAATTGGAGTCGGGAACAGAGGCGGGAATGGAGCTGTCTGGAGACGATCGCGCTCCGACCGAGACCAAGGCTCCCTCGAGCACCGGTCGGTTCGAGAATCGCGTGCACGCGCTCGGCTCGCCTCCGCGCTGAGCCGCGCGCGGGTGAGTGACCCCACCGCGAACCGCGGGGAGGGCGCCGGCCCTCTCCGCGAGAGGCCAGACGCGTCTCAGGCAGCGATTGCCCGGGCCCGTTCGGTGGCCTCGAGGGTCGGAATGCCCTGCTGGCCGCCGAGAGACTGACAGTTGAGGCCGGCCGCGGCGCTGGCAAAGGAGAGCGCCCGGCCGAGGGGCCATGCCCGCAAGAGGGAATAGGTGAAGGCTCCACGGAAGACCGAGCCCGCCCCGGTGACGTCGACGACGCGCACCGGGAGCGCGGTCTGGCGACAGAGTGCGGTGCCATCGAATCCGATGGCACCGTCGGCGCCGAGCGTGATGACGGCCAGCTCCGGACCCATCTGGTGCAGATCGCGCACCGCCCGCTCGATGTCGCCCGAATGCGCCATCTCGGCCGCCACCCGTTCGGAGGCAATCACCGCGTCCGCCAGGCCGAGGAGCTCCCCGACGCCGGGGCTCATGCGGCGGATGCCGACGACGACCTTCACCCCCGCGGCGCGCGCCCGCTCGGCGGCGGCGATCTGCACCTCCACCATCTCCGCGTCGACGTAGAGGATCCGTGCCGACTCGATGAGGTCGCGGGGGATGTCCGCGGGCACGAGCGGCGTGGTGTCGCCCCGGGTGTAGCGCGTGTAACGGCGGCCGCCATCCTCCTCGATCATCACGAAGGTGACGGGCGACAGTCGCCCGGGCTCCATCAGCGTCGACGAGGTGTCGACGCCGAAGCTGCGAAGGCGGCTCTGGATCAGCCGCCCGAACTCGTCGTCTCCCAGGCGGGCGAAGTAGCGGGTCCGCGCGCCGAAGGCGCTCGCCGCGGCCAGGGCGGTCCCCGTCGGGCCCCCGGCCTGGATCGAGAACGTCTCGAGCTCCGCGGCGGAATCGCGGGAGCGCGGACCCACCCCGATCTGATCGAGGGTCGCCAAACCAATGCCGACGATGTCGGCCTCAGCACCCGGCATGCGTCGACCATATCACGAACGCCAGGAAGCGGCGGCTTCGCGCGAACCCGTAGGCGATCGCGATTCTTTGCGTCGAAGCGCCAGAGCGAGCGCAGCGAGCGGGTCTTTCACCGGGAGGCGCGGCTTCGGCGCGCCGGCTCGCCGCAGCAAGATCCGAGGGGGTACGTGGGGGGGCCGTCCCCGGCCCCCCACGAAGGTTAGCGCTCGGAGGCCGGGAGGAGGGGACGCCCGAGCCGGCGCTGGCCCTCGATGAAGCGCTCGAGCGCGAGGATCGCCTTGTTGTAGCTGGCGTTCGCGTAGTGGGCGCGGCCGAGATAGTAAAACGTCTCGGGGCGACGCGCGGCGAAGGGGGCGTTCTCGGCGAGGGGCTTGAGCTCCTCCACCGCGTCCACGTACTGCTCGGCCTTGTAGTCGAGGAACCCCTCGAGCAGGCTGAAGTCGAGGCCGAGCCCGGTCCACAGGGCCTCGGGCCACTTGTCGAGGATCTTGTAGGCGGTGGCATAACGTCGAGCGCCGACCGCCGCCGCGACATCCGGGTACTCCTCGGCCACCTTCTGGCCGTACTGCGCGGCGAGCTTGCCTTCGAGCCGGGGCGGGGCGAGGCCGTCCTCCGGAGCGAGGGGGATCTCCGGATCCCGATCGAGGCGGGTGGACACGAGGCGGAGGAGCAGCCGGGCGTGGCGGGCCTCCTCGGAGTCGCCGGCCGCCTCGGCACGCCGGGTCCACAGCTCGGCCTCCCGGGCCTTGCCGTGGGCCAGCAGGCTGCGCGCGAGCAAACCGCAAAGAGCACTCTGATTGGGGCCCTGGTAGCCGGTCACCATCTCGGTGAGGTGCCCGTAGGGCCACAGGGGGCCGTACACCTTGGCCAGGTAGGGATCGAACTTGGCGTAGCCGAGGAGATCGCGGGGGGCGGCGAACTCGATGCGCGCGTTGTCGTCGGTGTTGATGGGCGAGCCGGCGGTGAACGACTCGATCTCGTCGGGGGTGAGCAGCAGGTAGGCGAACACGTCGTGCGCCGATTCGATCAGGCCACGGTGGGCCTCGGCCCGGGTGGCGGGGTGGGCGAAGGCCCGCTCCACCGCGGCGAGATCCAGCTCGAGCGGCGTCTCGGTGGCGATGAGGATGGTGTCCGACGAGAGATCCTCGGCCGAGAACACGTAGACGTAGGGAAACTCCTCGCGCACGGTCCGGTAGATGGTCTTCACGTTCCACGGGGCGAGCTCGTAGAGCTGCGCCCACTGGCAGAAGATCCCGCCCGGGGCGAGGCGTCGCTTGATGTCGCGGAAATACTCGCGGGTGAAGAGGTTCGACACCCCCGTCAGCCACGGGTTGGATGGTTGGCTGACGACCACGTCGAAGCGATCCGAGCGCTGGGTCAGGAAGTTGCGCCCATCGCCCACCCGGGCGGTGACCTTGGGATTGTCGAGCGGACGGTGGTTCACGTCGTCGAAGAGCCGCGAGGCCCGGTACAGGATCGCGGGCTCGAGCTCGACCAGCTCCAGCGAGGCGATGGGGTACTGGGTGATGGCGCCGGCCGTCACCCCCGAGCCGTAGCCGATGAGCGCCACCTTTGGAGGGTGGTCGCCCGGATAGAGGAGGAGCGGCAGGAGCCCGACGGTGATCTGGGTGGGCATGTCGCCCTCGTTCGACGCGTCCACCTTGCCGTTGTTCTTGAGCGAGAGCGTCTTGCCCCACCGGTCGACCGACACCGTGGTGGCGATCCCGTCCTCGTAGAAGGCCAGCTGCGGGAACTTCCATTCCTTCTTGTGGATCTGGCGGTAGATGTAGTCGCGCGCGATCGACACCCGGAAGAAGCCGGACGAGAACAAGGTCAGGTTCCAGCGGGGCAGCCCGAGCCCGAGGCCCGCCAGCGCCACCGCCACCCCGACCGGCACCCAGCGCCGCGGGCGCGACGGCGCCGGCGCCGTCGCGAACAGCGCCACCGCCAGGCCGAGGCCGGTCACCGCCACCAGGTAGATGCCCTTTTGCAGACCGAGGCCGGGGAGCACGAAGAACCCCGAGACGAACGAGCCGACGATCGCGCCGACCGTGTTCATGGCGTACGCGTTTCCGACGTCCTTGCCCACGCTGCCGAGGGCCGGCGCCACGATGCGCATGGTGAGCGGGAAGACGCCGCCCATCAGGATGGTGGTGGGCAGGACCGCGATGCAGGCCAGGGCGAACTGGCAGACGAGGACCGCATCCACCCCGAAGCTCGCGGACTCGAGCAACCAGGTGAAGACCAGGGGCAGCCGGTCGGTGACCAGGTACGACACCCCGATGGCCACCGCGATCCCGAGGTGCAGGGTGGCGAGCCAGCGCACCGGGTTGGCGGTCCGCTGCGACAGGCGGCCGAACAGCGCCGACCCCGTGCCGAGGCCCACCAGGAAGGCCAGCAGGATCAGCGTGAACGAGTAGGCCGAGGAGCCGATGAGGACGGCGAGGGCGCGCGTCCACAGGACCTGGATGGTCATCGCGGTGGCCCCCGACACCGCGAACGCCCACAAGCTCACCTGGCGCGCGCGGGCCGGGATCAGGGCCAGCGGCGGCAGCGCCTTCATGGCGGCCACGTCGCCCCGGGCCGCCGCCTGCTCGAGCATGTGGTCCATGGCCTCGGCCGCCCCGAGGTGATCGGCGTTGGCCCCCGAGAACCGCGGCAGGCGGCGGGCGACCAGCACCACCGCCGCCAGGGTCAGGTTGAACGAGGCCGCGATCACGTTGGTCCAGCGGATCCCGAGCCCAGGCAGGAATGCGAAGCCGGCCAGGAAGGCCCCGGCCACCGCCCCGAACAGGTTGACCGAGTACAGCGTGCCGATCCGCAGGCCGACCCGGCGCAGCTCCGCGGGATGCTGGATGAAGTGTCGCGCCAGGATCGGGAGGGTCGCGCCCATGAGGGTGGTGGGCAGGAGCAGGAGCCCGGCGGAGGCCGCGAAGCGCAGCACCGACAGGACCGTGTAGCGATCGCCGAAGGTGCTCCACAGCCAGCGGTTGAGCCCCGGATAAAACGAGATGGCCACCGGCACCAGGAGCGCATAGGCGCCGATGGCGGCCTCGGTCAGCGCGTAGGTCCGGGCCGGGGCGCGCAGGCGGTCGGCCACCCGCCCGGCCAGGTAGGCGCCGAGCCCGAGCCCGCCCATGAAGGCCGTGAGCACCGTCGAGACCGCCAGGGTGGTGGACCCGAAGACCAGGGTGAGCATGCGGGTCCACAGCATCTCCAGGACCAGGCCGGAGGCCCCGGACAGGAAAAAACACCCGAGAATGACGGTGCGCATGGGCGCGAGAATGTAACATCGCCCCGGTCCGCCCCGGTCTGCTCTCGGACAACCCCTAAGTCGCCATGCCAGTCAAAATCCCGGACGTCACCATGCTGATTGCCACGGACCCACGGCCCGGATTCGGAACTTTGACGGCGACAGGGACGCGAACGGAAGGCCCGACGGACGAGGCGGCGCTGGTGGAGGCGGTCAAACGCAATGCCCCAGGGAGCCGCGAGGCCGTCTACCACCGCTACAAGCGGCGGGTCTTCGCGCTCGCCGCCCGCATCGCCGGCCCCGGAGAAGCGGAGGAGGTGGTGCAGGAGGCCTTCATCCGTGTGTTTCGAGGGCTGCCACGCTTCCGGGGCGACTCCGCCCTCGGCACCTGGATCTACCGCCTGGCGGTGAACGCGGCGCTGTCGCACCGGGCGCGTCGTCCACCCATCGCCGAGTCCCTCGATCAGCGCCAGCACGGGGGCGGTCGTCTCGCCCACCAGAGACACGGCCAGGACGCGGCCGGCGATGACGGGTGGCTCGAGCCCCAGGCGCACGGGGCGGGCGCGCTCGGTCCGGGCGGCGACGCGGTGCTGCGCCGTCGGCTCGAGCGGGGCCTGGCCAGCCTGCCCGTGGGGTATCGGACCGTGATCGTCCTGCACGACATCGAGGGGCTCGAGCACGAGGAGATCGCGGAGGTGCTCGGCTGCCACGTGGGCACCTCGAAGTCCCAGCTTCACAAGGCGCGGGCCCGGCTGCGCGACCTCCTGTCGGCGGAGGGGGTCACCGCGGCCGGGGAGCTCGGCGCGCGTGGCGGCGGGAGCACGCGATGACCTCGCCGGGGCACCCCGCGGTCGAGCAGCTGTCGGCCTATCTCGCCGGGGACATCTCGGAGCGTGACGCGGCTTCGGTGCGGCGTCATCTCGGCGCATGCGCCGCCTGCACCCGCGTCGCCGAGGAGCTCGGACGGCAGACCGAGGCGCTGGGGGCGCTCGATAGGCCGGAGCCTCCGGTCACCATGTGGGCGGCGATCGAAGGTGCCTGCGAAGCCCGCGCGGCCCGGGTCCCCGGCTGGGCGGGCGCCCTCGGGTCCTGGCGGCTGCTGGCGAGCGGCGCGCTCGGGCTCGGCGTCGGGGCGGTGGCGGTGGCGGGCGTCTTCTTGTGGGGGCCGATGGCGGCGGGCCGCCGAGGCCGGGGGGATCCGGCGGCCTCGAGCCCGGTCGCGGCCGCGGGGGGCAAGCGCCTGGACGGGGCGACGGGAGCGGGGATGGCGGTGGTGGCGCGAGGCGTGGGTCCTGGACCCGACCGGGGCGCGGGTGAAGCGGCGGGCGATCCCCTGCTGGTGGAGGCGGAGTCAGAGCTCGGTCGGGCGGCCCTGGCCTACCAGACGGCGGCGAGCCGCCTGCGCGCGATCCTGGACCACGCGCAGCTCGACTGGGACTCCGCCCAGCGCGCCCGCGTGGCGGAGCGCCTGGCGCGCCTCGACGAGGCGGTGGCCGACTCGCAGGCCCTGGTGCGGCGCGATCCGGGGGACGGCGCGCGCGCCGAGATGCTGTTCGCGGCCTATCAGAAGCAGATCGACTTCATGGCCGAGGCGGTGCATCGCGGCGGATCGTCGCTGGCGATGCCCCTCGGGGAGCCATCGCACGACGTCTTCTCGAGGGTCCGGTGAGCCTCCCGCTTGGTCCCCGCACGAGGTGGAACCCGTGCTCGCCCTCGTTCCTCTTCGAGCCCGGTCGTGGGACGAGGACGAGGGCGAGGACGGGGCTCACGAAATTGCGACCCCTGCTTCGCTGTGCGCTCGTCGCAGCGGGGTGCTTGCTCGATTCGATGGTCTTGGCCGAGCCCGGGGCGGCGGGAGACGCGGGCGCGGCGGCACCGGGCGCGCTCGATGGGCGCGAGGTGGTGGTTCCGGTGCAGGGCGCCGAGCGGGTGCGCATCGACAACCCGCTCGGCAACGTGGTGATCCGGGCCTGGAGCCGACCCGAGTCCATCCACATCCTGGCCGAGAAGCGGGCGGCCAGCCCCGCCGGGCTCGAGCGCCTGCGGGTTCACTTCACGGCCTTCTCCTCAGGCGAGATCGCGGTCGAGACCCGCGTCGATCTCGGGGGTCGGGAGCGAGCCTTGCCGCTGATCGCGAGCGGGGTCGATCTGGTCGTGGAGGTCCCGCCCGATCTGGAGGTCGCCGTGAAGACCTTCGGCGGGAACATCTCGGCCTCGGGCCTGCGTTCGGCGACCCGCCTCGAGACCACCGGGGGGCGCATCCAGATCTCCGACATCCGGGGGCGGGTCGTGACGCGACAGCTCCGCGGGGGACAGAGCATCGCGGCCGTCGATGGTGACGTCGATCTCGACGGGGTCGAGGGACAGATGCGGCTCGAAAAAGTGGGCGGCGCGCGGATCGAGGTCCGGATCGTGGACGGGGACATTCGGGCCGAGGACCTGCGCTCGGACCAGGTGCTGCTCGCCAGCACCCTCGGCGACGTGGTGCTGGTGGGCATCGTCCGGCCGCATGCCCACTACGACCTGCGGTCTTATCAAGGCGAGGTCCACCTGGGGGTGACCTCGGCGCCGGTCGGGTTCGAGCTGCGCGTGCGCTCGGGGCTGCCCATGTCGTCCCTGCTCGCCCTCCAGACGACATGGAGGCAAGGAGATCGCCTGCGTGCGCTGGTGGAGCCGGTCCCGCCCCCCGAGGTCGTGGCGAGCCGCACCGGAGACTCTCCCATCGTCGAGCTCACCTCCGTGATAGGTCGTGTGGTGGTCGACAGCCCGCAGACTTTGCGGGCCGATCAGGACAATCGCCCGGTTCGATGGTAGGTTCCGTCGACCAAGGAAGCGATGCGCCTGGGGATCGTCTCGGACATTCACGCCAATATCGAAGCGCTGGAAGCTGCGTTTCGCTCTATGGACGCGGACGGCGTCGATAGGGTCATCTGCTTGGGTGACGTGGTCGGCTACGGCGCGAGCCCGAACGAGACGTGTGCGCTCATCCGGCAGCGCGCGGCGCACACCATCCTCGGCAACCACGACGCAGCCGTCGCCGGGCGAATGGACTACTCGTACTACTATCACGCGGCTCGCCACGCGCTCGATCTGCATGCCCGCCAGCTCTCGCCCGAGCACATGGAGTGGCTGAAGGCGCTGCCCTACGAGGTCAAGGAGGGCGACGTCCACTTCTGTCATGGCTCGCCGCTGAACATCCAGGAGTTCGACTACATCTTCGCCAAGGAGCAGGCGGCACAATGCATGGTCATCTTTCCCGAGATGTCCCAGCTGACGCTGATTGGCCACTCCCACCTCTGCAAGGCCTTCGCGCTGTCGGAGCCGGGCGCGGTGCACGAGGTCGTCGCGCAGAAGTTCGAGCTGCGGCCCGGGTGGAAGTACATCGTGAGCGTGGGCTCGGTGGGGCAGCCGCGTGACTACGATCCGCGGGCGAGCTACGTGCTGTTCGACACCACCGCGAAGGTGTTCGAGTTCAGGCGCGTGGAGTACGACGTCAAGGCCTCGGCGGACAAGATCTTCGCCTCCGATCTGGAGCCGAACTTCGGGCACCGCCTGTTCATCGGGGTCTGAGGGGGCGCGGAGCCCGGAGCCGCGCCACCGCCGAGCGGGTGCACCCAGCGGTGGGGCTGGCGGATACGGCTGGTTGGCCGGGATGTGCGGGCTCGCCTCCGCCCTGTTCCTCGCGATGTCGCCCGCGCGGGCCGCGCCGTCGCCGTCGCCGTCGGTTCCGATTCCGGCTCCGGCCGCGATTCCCGGCAGCCCCTGCGCCGCGGACGGTCCGGTTCAGACGCCGCCCGGCTGGCGCGGGTGGGATCGCTCCGGGGTGGTGGCCTGGGAGGCCATCGAGCAAGCGGGGGGCGTGGTCCCCGACATCGAGGAGGATCGCACGCAATCGCCGCCGGCCTGGTGGCGCACGCCGAGCCCGGTCGCCTCGGCGCTGCTGCTCGACGCCGAGTCGAGGAACCCACGCTGGGGGCTCTATCAGGCCGTGACGGCCGCCGAGCTGGCCAAGGGCGACATCCTGGTTCGTCCCCACGCCGAGGCGGTGGGCAGCGCGTGCGGCAAGATGGCGGTGTTGGCGGTGTTGCAAGAGAACAGCGGCAGCAGCGGCGGGAAGTGGGGGACCCTCGAGATCGACGACGAGGGTCGCGGGGCGGCCTTGCGGGTGGGCAGCCCGCTGTTCTTCGCGGCGGACGGCAAGACGCCCCTGCCCGGGGTCCGGCTCTACCGCATCCGCGTGAAGAAGGAAGACACCATCGGCCACCTGCGCGAGCTGCGGCGTGATCTCCGCCATCTCGAGCGGACCATCGGCGATGCCCCCGCCATGCTGGCGGTCGGGGAGGGCGCCGAGGACGTCGTGGCCGAGAAGATCCACGATCTCATCGACGAGGCCTGGTCCCTGGTCGCGGAGGAAGCCTACGATCTCGACCGCCGGGTGCTGGCGGCGCGCGGGTACGCCCTCGGCGCGGCGCTCGGCTGGCCGGCGGCCATCGAGGCCGGCCTGGCGCTGGTGGACGATGTGCTCGCGCGGGCACCTGCCCGGGCGGAGGCCTGGGTGGCCCATGGGGTGCTGGCGGGGTTGCGCGGCGATCCGGGGCGGGCGCTCGGCGACGCGCGCGAGGCGCTCGGACGGCAGGCCGGCGCGGGCGCGGGCGTGGACGAAGGCGATCTCAGCCTCGAGCCGCCGGAGCTCCCGGCCCGCTGGCTCGAGGTGCGGGCCCTGCTGGCGATGGGGAACCGCGCGGAGGGAGGCGCGGCGCTCGAGCGCTTCTCGACCCTGGCCCCCGGGGACAGGCGGGCGGTCCGGATGCGAGCCCGGCTGCGCGCGCCCGAGCCGACCGGAAGCCACCCGACGCGCCCGTCCGCCGCGCCAGCGCCGGGGCTGCCCACGGCGGTCCCGGGGGCGGTGGGCATGTCCCCGATCGCGGTCGCGGCCGTCGACGGGATCACGTACTTCGCCTCGCCCGAGCGCGTGGGCTTCGAGAGCCGGAGCCTCGGCTTTCGCGTGAGCTGGCCCCTCACCTGGCGGGTGTCGCAGCTCGCGGCCAGCCCGGCGGCCGGGGTGCTCGCGACCCTCTCGACCGGGCGCGCGCTCCTCGACGATGGCCGGGCCGAGCGCGCCAGCGCCGTGGTCCTGGCGCAAAAGCCGCTCGGGCCGGTGGCGCGCGCGGCGCTGGTGCGCGACGGCGTGCGCAAGCTGTTCCCGACCGCCAAGCTGAAGACCTTGCCGCCCCTCCTGCCGGGCTCCCGGCGCAGCCAGTTCCGCGACCAGCAGCCGGAGGGCACGCGCGTGGGTGAGGTCGTGACCCTCGAGCGGGCCGGCGTGGTTCTCTTCCTGGTCCTGAACGCGTCCCCCGAGCTGTATCCCAAGCTCGGCGACGACTACGCCACCTTCGTCCGCAGCCTCACCTTCCCCCCGTCCTGACGATTATCTCGACCCCAAAACCCGTCCTCGTCCCCGCCGCGGCTGATCTCGGGACGAGCACGAGTCCCGCCCCGATCACGGCACCGCGGTGCCCGTGGCGCGAGCCAGGGCCGCGGCAGCGACGTTGAGATCGTAGATGGACTGCAGGTACCGAGCCCGCATCTGGAAGAAGGCCATGAGGGAATCCGAGAAGTCGCGCGCCTCGGCCAGCCCGATCGCGAAGTTCTGCGAGGTGGCCGCGATCCAGGACTTGCCGGCCTTCTCACCCTTGCGCAGGGTCTCCACCCGCGCGACCGCCTCGGTGACCTCGCCGTAGGACTTGCGCACCTCGAGCAGGATGCCGCCCATGGCCTCGTCCTGGCGCAGGTCCATCTCGTTGGCCTCGGCGTGCACGCGGTCGGCGCGCGCCAGCTTCGGTCCGAGATCGAGCTGCATGCGCAGCGCCGCCGCGATGCCGGCCCCGAGCGAGTTGAACGGGTTCGACAGGAAGGCGTTGCGGGGGGTATCCACCGTCGGGGCATAGGCGAACGAGGCCGTGCCGATCAGCACGAGATCCGGATAGACCTTGCGCCGCTCGAGATCGAACAGCGCGTGCTTGGCCTTGACCGCCTGGCCGAGCGCGCGCACCTCCGGTCGATTGAGACGGGCGCGCGTCTCGTAGAAGGTCACGGGCCGGGGCGGGATCTCGAGCGGCTCGAAGGGCGCGTCGTCGACCTGCAGATCCGGCGGCGCGGTGGGACCGAGCAGGGTGTGCAACCCGTTCAGCGCCAGCTCCGCCAGCCGCTTGGTCTCGAGGATGCGGGCATCCACCTCGGCGCGGACGGTGCGCAGCCGGAGCTTGTCGGTGACCGTGACGCTGCCGGAGCCCTCCTCCAGTTGCTTGTCGATCTTCTTCTGCGCGGTGTCCACGTAGCCCGAGCCCTCGTCGAGCGCGTCGATCAGCTCCCGCGCCAGCTTGTATCCCCAGTACGCGCGCCGCACGTTGAGCTCGACGTCCCCGGCGGTGCCCGCCTGCTTCTCGCGCAGGGCCGCCACGCCGGCCTCGGCCGCGCTCACCCCCGCCGAGATCTTCCCGAAGTCCCAGATGGGCTGGATCAGGCGCAGCTCGGTGCGGGTCCAGACGCCCTTCAAGTTGGTGATGATGCTGGGGTTGTGCAGGGGGTCCTGCGCGGTGGTGACGCAGTTCTGTTCGCGGGCGTCGGTGCCGGCGATGTCCGTGCGATCGGGCCCGGCGCAGTGGATCTCCGGGACCGGCGCCACGAAGGACAGCAGATCGCCGGAGGGAAACCAGTTGCGGCGCGCCTCGCTGACCTGCGACTCCATGGCCTGCGCCGCTGCGCCCCCGGCGGCGATGCCGGGGTTTCCCCGGCGGGCCATCTCGATGAGCTCTTCGAGCGTGTACGGACGCGCCGCCGCCCGCCGGAGGGGCAGCATGAAAGAGAGCAGCAGTGCGGCCACGCCGATGGCGGTCGCCCTCGTCTTCATCCCCGACATGGTGCTCCCTTGAGTACCACGGCGCCATCGACCTTGCCTCTAATCCTGTTCCGCGGGCCGGGCGTCCTGTTTGCCGTCCGGGCCGGCGTGTGCTGTGGTGTGGGCATGGCGGCCGTCAGCAAGCACACCCCCCGAGCGTCACGGGTCGAGACCGTGCAGATCGTCCTGCCGGGGCTGACCAACACCCACGGCACCATCTTCGGAGGCATGCTCATGCAGTGGATCGACATCGCGGCCGCCGTGTCGGCCGGCCGTCACGCCTCCGGCCCGGTGGTGACCGCGGCGATGGATCGGCTGCACTTCCTGTCGCCGGTTCATGTGGGCGAGGTGGTCACGCTGCAGGCCCAGGTGAACTTCGCGGCCCGCACCTCGATGGAGGTGGGCGTGCGGGTGTTCGCCGAGGGTCGCCCCGGATACGGCCGCCGGCAGGCCACCCGTGCCTACCTCACCTTCGTGGCGATCGACGATGAGGGGCGACCGCGCGAGGTGCCCAGGCTCGAGCTGCGCACCGCCGCCGATCGGCGGCGCTTCGCCGAGGCCGAGGCCCGGCGTCGCGTGCGCCTGCGCGAGCGGCGCGCTATGACGGAGCGCAATGGACACCGGCGCACGAGATGACGGCCAACCTGACGGCCATGAAGGTGACGGCCCCGAAGGTGACAGGGACGATGGCCACGGCCGAGGTTTCCTGGATCTGACCGATGGAGCGGCGCTGCTCGATCTCGGCCCAGGGAGCCCCGAGGCCCGCGAGGTCGTCCACGCCTCCGGCGCCGATCGCGTCCGCTTCCTGAACGGCATCGTCACCGGCAGCGTCGCGACGACCCCGGTGGGCGGCGGGTGCCACGCGACCTTGCTCACCCTCAAGGCCCACGTGGTCGCCGAGCTCCGAATCTTCGTGCGCCCGGAGGATGTGCGTCTGGTGGTGGCGGGCGGGCAGGGCGTCCCCGTGGCGGCCGCGCTCGCTCGTTATGCGATCACCGACGACTTCGACGCCACGCCCATGACGAACTTCGCGCTCCTCGGCCTGCTCGGCCCGGCCGCCGACCGACACTTGCTGGAGCTCGGATACCCGGTGGGAGCGCTCGCCGAGGGTGCGACGTGGTCGCACGCGGAGTCCGTCGGCCCCTTCGGGGCCCTGTGGCTGGTCCGGGTGCACCAGCTCGGCGCGGACGGCTACTGGATCGGGGCTCCGGGCGCGACCCTGGCCCGGGTGCGGGAGGCGCTCGGCGCCCGGGGCCTGGCGACCCTGACGCCCGGGGCGGCCACCGCGGCGCGGGTCGTGGCGTTCGAGCCGGCATGGGGCCGCGAGATCACCGATGGCCACTTTCCCATGGAGGTCGGGCTCGCCGATACCATCGACTACAAGAAGGGGTGCTTCCTCGGCCAGGAGCCCATCGTGCGCATCCGCGATCGCGGCCACCTCAACTGGCGACTGGCGCAGCTCCAGGTGGTGGGGGAGGGCGCGCTCCCCGATCCGGCCACCTGGCAGATTGAGGCGAGCAGCAAGGCGCGCGCCGGGACGCTGACGACCGTCGCGCGCGTCCCCGGCGAGGGCGTGCTGGCGTTGGCCCTCCTCCACGCGAGCGTGCAGGTCGGCGCCACCGTCGCCCTGGTCGGCCCCGAGGGGGCTCGCCTGGAAGCCACCGTGGTTCGCGACTGAGAGCAATCCGTCGGAACCCGTGATAAATGGCCGTGAGCTTTGCCGTGATCGTGCACCTGGCCGAACCCGTGATCGTGGCCGTTCCCGTTCCCGTGAACGTGCACGGGAACGGGTCCCTTGATCGTGATCGAGCCGTGGTCGCGGACGCGGTCCGCAGGCGGTCCTCTCGGGGAAAGGCTTGACACCCCCGACACGATCCGCTTATCTGGCGCGCATGGGAAGGCACGACAACCGCCGTTCGTTGAAGATGCGCCGCCGCGTCAGCCAGAAGAAGCTCAAGGCGCGCCTCAAGCGCAAGATCGCCGAGAAGCGCCCGGCGGCCAAGGCCCCGGCGGCGGCGAAGTCGCGCGCGACGAAGAAGGCGGCGGCTCCCAAGGAGTAGCGGCCGGCCCCGGGACATGGGATCGGATTCGGCGTGGCTCCCGTAGCCCCGGGCAGCGGGGCGGGTGGGGCGTCCGCACCGACGGCGCTCATGCGCCAGTACCTCGACGTCAAGGCGCGCTACCCCGACGCGGTGCTGTTCTTCCGGCTCGGGGACTTCTACGAGATGTTCTACGAGGACGCCACGCACGTGGCGCGGGTCCTCGATCTGACGCTCACCACCCGCGATCGGGGCAAGGAAGATCCGGTCCCGATGTGCGGGATCCCTTACCACGCGGCCCGAGGCTACCTGGCCAGGCTGACTGACCTCGGTTACCGCGTCGCCATCTGCGAGCAGCTCGAGGATCCGAGGTCGGTGCGCGGGATCGTCAAGCGCGACGTGGTGCGGGTTGTGACCCCGGGGGTGACCCTCGACGAGGAATCGCTCGACCCGCGGGTGCCCTGTCACCTCGCCGCGGTCCGGGGCGACGGCCGTCGCGGGTATGGCCTCGCGTTCCTCGACGTGACCACCGGCAGCTTTCGGGCCACCGAATCGCCCACCCTCGAGGCGCTGCTCGACGAGCTGGCGCGCGCCGAGCCGCGCGAGCTCGTGCTGCGCAAGGAGGACGGCGAGCTCGCAGCGGCCGTGCGCCGGACCTATCCCGGGATCGTGCAGACGCTGGTGGACGAAGCGCGCGCGACCAGGATGGCGGCGGCGCCTGCGACAGCGTCTGCGACGACGACGGCGACCACGGGGTCGGGGCCAGCGACCGGAGGGGCGGGGGGAGCCGTCGGGCAGGTCGGAAGCGACAGGCCTCCGTGGGAGCCCGCGCTCGCCGAGCGCGCCCCGATGGCGGTGGCCGCCGCCCAGGCGGTGCTGGCCTACGCCCGCTCGACCCAGCCCGCGGCCAGCCTGCCGCTCACCGAGCTCGAGCTGTTCCGGCGCGCCGACACCCTGGTCATCGACGAGCAGGCCCGCGCGCACCTCGAGCTCACCGCGACCCTGCAGGACGGCAAGCGGACCGGGAGCCTCATCGATCTCCTCGACCAGACCCGCTCGCCGATGGGCGGTCGACTGCTGCGGCGCTGGCTGCTCTTCCCTCTGGTGGACGTGGTGACCATCCGTCGCCGCCAGGACGCGGTCGAGCGTCTGGTCGGGGCCCACGGCGCGCGCGACGCGGCCCGCAAGATCCTGGGCGAGGTCGGGGATCTCGAGCGCCTGGTGGCGCGCGCCCGACTGGGCGTGGCGACCCCGCGCGACCTGTGGGCCCTCGGCGCCGGGCTGCACCGCCTGCCAGGCCTGGTGCACGCGCTCGAGGACGCCGCCGCGGGTGAGATCGGCGCCGACCCCGAGCTCGGGGGGCTCGGGGCCGACCTCGGGACCGACCTCGCCAACGAGATCGCCCGCACCCTGCGCGAGGATGCGCCGGTGCTGACCAAGGACGGGGGCCTCGTGCGCCCCGGGTTCTCGGCTCCCCTCGACGAGTGGGTGGCCATCGCCGCCGGCGGTCGGGACGGGCTCGCCGCCATCGAGCTGCGCGAGCGCGCGCGGACCGGCATCCCGTCGCTGAAGATCAAGTTCAACAGTGTCTTCGGTTACTACATCGAGATCACCCGCGCCCAGATGGAGCGGGTGCCCGCCGACTACGTCCGCAAGCAGACCGTGGCCAACGCCGAGCGCTTCGTCACGCCCGAGCTGGCGGACTACGAGGCCAAGATCCTC
>CAZIOH010000058.1:0-40642 GCA_964540815.1 uncultured Myxococcales bacterium
CGGATGAAGGCCGAACCCCGCCCTCCATACGATCCCCTCGCCCCGCGGAGCTCCGTAAGAGTGGGGCCCCTCTCCCTAGCCCTTGTATGTATCGGGGACGTGGCTCGCTGCCGCTCGCACGTCCCCGCGCCCCTCTCGCTCCGCGCGGCAAAGCCGCGCTACGCTCGCCTGATCAGCGGGAGGTGACCAAAGGTTCCAGGCACGACAGACCGTTTGCCCTCGGGTCCTCGAGATCGCGGGAGAGCGTGGGTCGTCGTGCCATTTTTGGCAATGAGCTCGAACAGATGCGTGGGCCTCGAGCCCGGATTCGCAAGGATGAGCCATGCCCGTCTCGTCCACCCCTAGCTGCAAAGGAGGCATTACCACCCGTGGACAAATTCGTAGAAATCTATGTTTCCAAAGCAGTCCTCGATATCGCAGTCTCCCCAACCGCGGAGTCCTGGAGGGTGTCGAATTCAGAGGCAGGCACGCGGGACCTGGTCGAGCGTCTCCGGCTTCTTGCCCCGACCCGTATCGTGCTGGAAGCGACCGGCGGTCTCGAACGGCGCGCGGTCGCAGCGCTGGCTGGGGCTGGGCTTCCGGTGGTGGCTATCAACCCCGGGCAGGTCAGGGACTTTGCCAGGGCCACCGGCCGGCTGGCGAAATCCGACGCTATCGACGCGGCTGAACTGGCCCGCTTCGGGGATCGGATTCGGCCAGAGGTGCGACCGCATCGAGACGCTGATGCACAGGAGCTCGAGGCCCTCGTGGTCCGGCGCCGCCAGGTGGTCGACATGATCACTGCTGAAAAGAACCGACTGAGCGCTGCACCGCCATCAAAGCGGGTCAGGACCGCGATCGGCAAGACCATCAAGTGGCTCGAAAAGCAGCTCGAGGAGGTTGATTCAGACCTCGACCAGGCGGTCCGAAATTCCCCGGCCCTCGTCGCCTGCATTCGCAAGCTCCTCACTATGCTCAACGCCATGGCCCGGTCAAAATCCCCCTGGTCACAGGAGTTATCCGCTTGACAAGAAACACAGATGCTCCCCCCGCGATGCGGAGGTTGGGGATAGGAGGGGATGAGAAGGGGGGGGAAAGGTCGCTTCCTCATCGAGCTTGGCGCTCAGAGCCAACTTGCGACGGAGGGGCTGCGACGCGACGCGACCGTGATCGGCGTGTCGCGAGGGAGCGTGCCCGAGGCCGGGTGGGTCCGCGATCGCGGACCCAGAGGCTGGCGCGCCACATGCTAGACGCAACGTATGACCCTCCATTCCTCGCGCATTCTCCTCGCCGGCATCTGTGCCCTTGGCGCTGCGCTCCTGGTCACCGGCTGCGGCGGCCAATGCGCCCCGTCGGCATCTTGTCGGAGGTCAAGCTGACGCTCCACCTGCCGCCCGAGAAGGATGTCGCGATGCCCGAGTCCGTCGAGGTCTGTCAGCAGCCCGCCTGCCGCACGGGCGTCGTGCCGCCGCTCGCAGCGCCGGGACTCCTCGCCCCTTTTTCCTTCGTGGCGTCGACGGCGACCGCGACCGTGCAGCCCGCACCGGGCGGCGTGCGTCTGCTCGAGATCGACTGGCCGATCATCATGGAAGCCGACGCCTTCACCCCCAAGGACCCGCGCAACCAGTACGACGTCACCGTTGTCGACGCGAACGGCGTGATGACGGGCGCACTCTCCATGCAGATCGTGTACATGCACATCGTCCGCGAGGGGGCGTGCGGCCTGAATGCGTGGACGGGCGCCGCGAGCGACTGAGGCCCTGGCGGGCCCGGCCCTTCCTCCTATTCCCTCGCCCCGCGACTGGACCTCAGATGCCGAGCCAGCCCCGGGTGATGGCTGCGGCGGCGGGGCTGGGCGACCTGGCGGGGCGGAGCTCGAGCGTGCGCTCGGGGGAGGTGCCGATCACGACCCGGGCGGTGCGCAGGCGATCGCGGCGAAAGTAGGCGATCTCCACCCGCTCTCCGGGCGGATGGTCGCCGAGCCGCCGCGAGAACGACGCCGCGTTCACGCGGTCGCCGTCGATGGCCACGATCTCGTCGCCGAAGGTGAGGCCGGCCCGCTCCGCCGGCGAGTCGGGGAGCACGTTCTTCACGATCACCCGGTCGCTGCCCGGAGCGCCGGGGCTGGCGGGTGGGTTCAGCGCAAGGCCGATCCAGCTGCGTCCCCGGGCGCGCAAGATCGGATCGGCTTCGGGGGGCTCCTTGTCCCAGGGACGGCGGAGCCGCACCTCGAGCCCGGCCCGCTTCCACAGGCGCGGCAGGGGGATCTCCACGCGGCCGTGCACGTAGAGCTCGAAGAAGGCGTCGAAGGACCGCCCCCCGACCGCGCGGGCCGCTGCCCGCACGTCCGCCTCGGTGACGGGCGCCGTCTGGTGTCCGGCTCGGTTCCACAGGTGCCCGAAGAGCTCGGGCAGCCCGTGGCGCCCGCGCGTGGCGATCCGGAGCTCGAGGTCGAGCGCCATCCCCACCCACAGCCCCTTCTCGTAGTAGCTGACCGCCCGGTTGACGTGGTTCTCGGCCGGCTTGTACTGCTTGATCCAGGCCTCGAACGAGAGCTCGGTGAGCGGGGCCTCGAGCCGGCCCGGACGGTTCGCGTACCTGGGCCAGTCGGTGCAGATCCAGCGCCAGAAGGCCTGGTCGTCGATGATCCCGGCGCGCAGGATGATGACGTTGGCCAGGTAGTCGGTGAAGCCCTCGTGGAACCACAGGAGCCGGGTGTAGCTCTCGCGCCCGTAGTCGAAGGCCGGGCCGAGCACCGGATCGTGCAGCCGCTTGACGTTCCAGGCGTGAAAGAACTCGTGGGCGGCCAGATCGGCAAAGCGCACGTAGCCCTGCTCCTCGTCGAAGGAGAGGCCGGCGATGTCCATGGTGACCGACGCCCGGTGCTCGAGCCCGCCCGAGGCGACGGGCAGGGCGTGCACGATGAACACGTAGCGATCGAAGGGAAAGCCGCCACCGAAGATGGCGCTCGTCGCTCGAACCACCTGCCGCAGGATACGCAGCAGGCGCTCCGCGCTGGCGTTGGTGCGACCGTAGAGGGCGAGCTCGAAGCGGCAGCCGTCCACCCGGAAGGTGTGCACGACGTGGGTTCCGATCTCGACGGGGGCGTCCACCAGATCGTCGAAGTCCGAGGCGGCGAAGGCCACCGGGGCCGACGAGCGCGGCCCGCGCCGTCGTGCCGCGCGCGAGAACGTCCCCGCCGCGCGCGGCGCGGGCGCTGGCGGGAGGGCGGTGGACACGTGCCAGCCCGCGGGTGGCAGGATCTCCAGCCGACAGGGCCGCTCGGGCTCACCCAGCACCTGGAAGAACAGGCTGGTCCCGTTGAAGTAGGCGTGGCTGTCGTCGAGGAACGAGGTGCGCACGGTGCTCTCGAAGGCAAACACCCGGTAGCGGACGATGACGGCGCCACCGTCCGCCTCCACGCTCCAGCGTTGCTTGTCGAGGCGCACGTGGGGCAGGGGCTTGCCGGCGCCGTCGGTGATGGTCAGGCGGTACACGTGCCGGACGAAGTCGCGGATCATGTAGCTGCCCGGGGCCCAGGCCGGAAAACCGATCTCGATGGCGGGGTGATCCGGAAGGGCGGGGATCTGCAGCTCGACCTCGTACTCGTGCGACATGGGCTGCGGCATCCGCACCTGGTAGACCAGCGGCTCCTGCGGCAGCTCCCGGGCTCGCGGGGCGGCCGCCCGCCCTCGCGCGGGCCGTCCTCGCACGGGGGCCCTGCGGGAGTGGACTCGACTCTTTCGCGCGGTGGACCTGCCGGTGAGCATGGACTTCACCATAACATCGGCCAACCCGCGGCCAACCCGGTGCCGGCCAGGGCGGTGGTGGGGGTCTGGTAGACTGCTTCACGCGAGGGCGCGCGCTTTCGCCGCCCTGGTCCGAACCCCATGCTCATGTCCCCTCGTCGAGACTTCGCCTCGTTTCCGGCCTCGTTCCCGCGCGTCGCCAGCGTCTCCGTCGACCTCGACAGCGTCGATTGCTACTGGCGGATCCATGCCCTCCCTGGACAGCCTCCCGAGTCGCTCCGGGCGACCATCCTGCGGCGATGTCTGCCTCGGTTCGCCGAGCTCTTCGCCGGGCTCGGCATCCGGTCCACCTTGTTCGTCGTCGGGCGCGATGTGCTGGAGGACGCCGAGGGTCGGGGCCTGCTCGCGAGCCTGGCGGGCGCGGGGCATGAGCTCGCGAACCACAGCCATTCGCACCACTACGACTTCGTTCGGCGGCCAGCAGGGACCATCGTCAGCGAGATCGAGCACGCGCACGCCGCGATCGGCGACTGCGCGGGGCGGGCGCCGGTGGGCTTTCGCGCTCCCGGCTACGAGACCACCGCCGCGGTCATGGCCCGGCTGTGCGAGCGCGGCTACCGCTACGACTCGTCGGCGTTCCCTTCCGTCCCATACTACGCGGCGAAGGCGGTGGCGATGGCGGCGATGCGGCTGCGCGGGCGGACCTCGGGCAGCATCCTCGGCAGTCCCCGGGCGCTGGCCGCGCCGTCCATGCCCTATCGTCCCGCCTCGGACGACCCCTACGCGCGGGGGGATCTGCCGATCTGGGAGCTGCCCATGGCGGTCACCCCGGTCCTCCGCCTGCCGGTGATTGGCACGAGCGTCGTCATGGCCCCGGCGTGGGCGCGGCGGCGGCTGGTGGCGGCGGTGCTCGACGCGCCCTTCGTCAACCTCGAGCTGCACGGCATCGATCTGGCCGACGCGGCCGGCGACGGGTTTCCGGGCGAGCTCGTGGCCCGCCAGCCCGACCTGCGCCACGGCCTCGCGGCGAAGCGGGCCGCCCTCGAGGCGACGCTCCTGCAGATCCGCGCGGCGGGCTTCGCGTTTCAGCCCCTCGGCGAGGTGGCCACGGAGCTCGAGCGGCTGGCCCGCGCGCCGGTCGGGCTGACGGACGCGCCTGCGCCGGGCGGGACCGGGTGACCTGACGTGAGCCGGCAAGACGGGCAAGACGAGGAAAAGGCGAAGGGCTCGGTTGGGCGGCCGGCGGACGCGGTGTCCAGGACCGGCCTTGGTCCGAGGCCGAGCCTGCCGCTCGTGATCCTCGCGGGCTTCCTCGGAGCGGGAAAGACCCACTTCCTGCGGGCCCTGGTTCCGGCCCTGCGGGCGCGCGGCGTGCGGGCGCGGGTGATCCTCAACGATCTCGAGCGCGCCGCCGTGGACGCGGCGGCCCTGCGCGATCTGCAGGTCGAGCTCGCACCGATCACGGGCGGTTGCCTGTGCTGCGAGACCCAGGAGGACCTGGTGGCGGCGCTGGCCGCGACCGGCGGGGAGCCGCACGACGCGATCGTACTCGAAGCCAACGGCACGACCGACACGGCGCTGCTGCTCGAGACGCTGGCGGTGGCTCCCGGGCTCGAGCACCTCGCGTCCCCCATCCAGGTCACCACCCTGGACGCCACCAGGTTCGGGCGCCGCGGGTGGATGAATGCGATCGAGCGCGAGCAGGCCATGACCAGCAGTCACCTGCGCATCAGCAAGGGCGATCTGGTCGACGCCGCCCGCACGCGTGCGGTGCGCACGGAGCTGACGGAGCTGGTGCCAGCGGCGATCTGGACGGCGGTCGGGGCCCTGGCCGACGACGTGGCCGCGGCGGTCGAGCGCGCGGCGGCGGGGCAACGACAGCCCGGCACCACGATCGCCCCACCTCCGCGCAGCGGCCCCGCACCCGTCGAAGAGCCGGGTTCGGCGGGTGCTCGGGTTCACCCGCGCGCCACCGCGCAGACGCACGCCCACGCACAGACGCACGCGCATGACCACCGGCATCCGTTCCTGTCCTGCCAGTTCCCGCTTCCGGACGCGGTGGACGGCGCAGCCTTCGAGGCCTTCTTGCGCGCCCTGCCCGAGAGCGTCGTTCGCGCCAAGGGCATCGTCCGGCTGCGCGAGCCGGCTGGGGCCAAGCGCAGCTTTCAGCTGGCGGCGGGCGAGGCCGAGATCTCGCCGTGCGATCTCCTCGAGCCCGACACCCTCGAGCCGGTGGCGGTGTTCGTCGGCAGCGGGATCGATCCGTCCGCCCTGCGCGCCGCGCTCGCCCGGCTCATGGCGACCGACGCGACGGCTGGGTGACCGGGTCAGACCCGCCGCAGGTGCCAGGCCTTCGGTTGCAGGAAGGCCGTGATGCCGGCGGTCGACAGGGTCGAGCCCATTCCCGAGTGCTTGCGCCCCGTCCAGGGCAGGCGCGGGCTCACGCGGTCGCAGCAGTTCCAATACACGCTCCCCGCGTCCACCCGCGACAGGATCCGGCGGGCCCGCTCCCGGTCCGACGAATACACCCCGGCGGTGAGCCCATATTCGGTGTCGTTCATGCGCGCGATGGCCGCCTCGTCGTCCGGCACCACCTCGATGCCGATGATGGGTCCGAAGCTCTCCTCGCGCATCACCGCCATGTCGGTGGTGACCTCCGTCAGCACGGTCGGCTCGAAGTAGTTGCCCGGGCGCGCGCTGCGCTGGCCGCCGCACAGTAGCCGGGCCCCGCGCGCCACCGCGTCCCGGACCTGGGCCTCGAGCACCCCGAGCTGCGGCGCCCGCGCCAGCGGCCCGATGTAGGTCGCCGGATCCTCGGGATCCCCGAGGCGGAACCCGCGGACGTTCTCCAGAAAAGCCTCGATGAAGGCCCGCGCCACCTTCTGGTGGACGTAGATGCGCTCGACCGAGCAGCAGCTCTGTCCGGTGTTGTAAAAGGCACCGTCGGCCAGCCCCTCGGCCGCCGCGCTCACCGAGGCCACGTCGTCGCACACGTAGGTGGGGTCCTTGCCGCCGAGCTCGAACTGCGTGCGGATGAAGCGCCCGGCCAGCGCCTCGGCGATCTTCTTGCCGGTGGGGTGGCTGCCGGTGAAGAACACCCCGTCGACGTCCAGCCGGACGAGGGCATCGCCCACCGCGCCGGTGCCGATCACCGGCGCGAAGATCTCGCTCGGCACGCCCGCCCCATGCAGGAGCTCGGCGATGGCGAGGCCGGTCATCGAGGTCAGCTCGGACGGCTTGTAGAGGACCGCGTTGCCGGTCAAGAGCGCCGGGATGAACACGTTCGAGCCCACGAAGTAGGGGTAGTTCCAGGCCGAGACGTTGGCCACCACCCCGAGCGGCTCGTGGGTGATGGTCTCCTCCATCCCGGCGTCGTCGAGGACCGTGGTCGGCTTGAGGGCCTCGGCGGTGGCCCCCAGGAAGAAGTCGATCCGTCCGGTCATCGACTGGGTCATGGCCCCGATCTCGTTCTCGGCCTGCCGGATCGGCTTTCCCATCTCCCGGGTCAGGATCCGGGCCAGCTCGGGCTTGCGCGCGGCGAGGGCATCCCGGAAGCGGGCGACGATGGCCAGCCGATCGCCGAGCGAGGTCGCCGCCCAGCCGGGCTGCGCCGCGCGCGCCAGCGCCAGCTTGCGGGCCAGGTCGGGCCCGGAGTCGGAGGCGAGCTCCGCCAGCGTCTCGTGGGTCGCGGGGTTTTGAACCTTCATCTTGCGGTCACCTGAATGGACAGTCTTTGAATGGTCATGGGGGGGCGCATCCTTCCGGTCGGGTGTGCTGACGCGCGCCGATCTCGGCCAGGAATCCGCGCAGCAGCGTCTCGGGCGCGAGCTGTCCCTCGATGGGGGTGGTGGTCAGGAACTCGGGGTGCCATTGCACCCCGTAGGCGAACGGCCGGTGGCCTTGCACGCGCCCCTCGTAGCGGATCGCCTCCACCACGCCGTCGGGGTCGGAGCGCGCCTCGACCACCACGTCGCGGCCGAGGGTCTTCAGCCCCTGATGGTGCACGCTGTTGATGCGGGCCTTCATGATTGCGCTGCTTGCGCTGGCTGCGTCGCTTGCTCCGCCTGCGGCGCCGGCGCCGCCGTACCAGCGCTCCAGCCACGAGCCGGGCTCGATGACCACGTCGTGCCCGTGGCGATCGTAGATGTCCCAGTTGCGGTGCACGCGGCGCCCGTCGTGCATGGTCTCGATGTCCTGATACAGCGATCCTCCGAGCGCCACGTTCAGGACCTGGGCCCCGCGGCACACCCCCAGCACGGGAAGGTCGAGCTCGAGGCAGGTCCGCACCAGCTCCATCTCGTAGACGTCGCGCGCCGGATCCCCCGACCACTCCTGCCGCACCGGCTCCTCACCGTAGTGGCGCGGGGACATGTCGACCCCACCCTGCAAGATCACCCCGTCCACCTGGCCGAGGAGCTCGCGAACGCCGATCGGCCCGCTGGCCCTCGGCAACAAGAACGGCAGGGCCCCACCCGCCATGATCCAGCCCAGCATCGACTCCTCCGCATAGAGCAGGGTCTTGCCCTTGAAGAGCGGGCGCTGGGGATCGGCGTGCATGATGCAAGCCGACACCCCGATGCGCGCGGTTCGCACCGCGCCCGGCGTTTCGGGCGCTGGCGCTGCCGATGCCGATGCCCGGACAGGACCACCGGTCATCTGACCTGGCCCGCGACCTCGTCCGCGCGCACGCCCGAGAAGGCCCGATCGAAGAGCTGTCGGAAGTCGCCCTCACCGACCGGCCGCGGGTTGTTCGCGTGGCAGACATCGTGGACCGCGATCTCGACCAGACGGTCGAGGTGCTTGCGGTCGACGCCCGCCTCGGTCAACGTGCGCGGGATTCCGAGGTGCGCCTCGAGCGCGCGCAGCCAGCCCATGAAGCCGTCGGCGGTCGGGGCCGCGCCCACCGCCGCCCCCAGGCGACCCAGCCGATCGGCCACCACCGCGCGGTTGAAGTCCATGGCATAGGGCAGGACGATTCCATTGGCCAGCCCGTGGTGCACGTCGCAGACGGTGGACAGCGCGTGCGCGAGGGAGTGGGTCACCCCGAGCCCTTTTTGAAAAGCCACGCCGCCCATCAACGCCGCGTTCAGCATGAGCCCGCGGGCCTCGACGTGACGGGCGTCGGCCGCCAGCTCCCGCTCTCCGTTCTCGATCCGCCGGGCGAAGTCCACGCAGACCGGCAGGTTGGCGGCCGCCAGGCGCAATCCCTCGAGCGCGATGCCGTCGCACATCGGGTGAAATCCCTTGGCGAGGAAGGACTCCACGAGGTGGGTGACCGCGTCCATCCCCGTCGCGGCCGTGACCCTCGAGGGCAGCCCGACCGTCAGCTCGGGGTCGACGAGGACGCGCACCGCGAGCAAGCGCGGCGAGAAGATGATCTTCTTGACGTGGGTCTCGTCGACCGAGATCACCGTGCTCCGGCCCACCTCGCTCCCGGTGCCCGCGGTGGTGGGCACGGCGATGAACGCCGGGATCTTCTGATCGATCGGGCGGGCGCCGGGCAGATCGTCCTCGTAGTCGAAGAGATCCCCCGGGTGGTGGACCATGAGTGCGATGGCTTTTGCCACGTCGATGGCCGCGCCGCCCCCGATGGCCACGATGGCATCGGCGCCGGCCGCGCGGAACGCCGCCACCCCGCTCGTGACCTGCGCCTTGACCGGGTTGCCCCAGATCCCCGAGAAGACCGCCGCGTCGATGCCGGCGTCCGCGAGCAGCTTCCGGGTGCCGACCACCGGCCGCAGACCGGCCAGGCCCTGATCCGTCACGATCAGCGGGCGGCGGAGGCCGAGCTCACCGAGGACCGCCGGGAGCAGCCCGATCGCCCCCGGGCCGGACTGGATTCGGGTCGGGAAGTTGTACTGGTCGAACGCCATCGCGGTCCTCCAATTCTCGCAGTTCTCGCAGTTCTGGGATGTCTGTTCAGATGATCTGGAAATAGCGCGCCAGCTCCCAATCGGAAACGGCTTTCCCAAATTGTTGCCATTCCCAGTGGCGCGTCGCCGAGAAGTGCTCCACGAACTCCGCGCCGAAGAGCTCGTGCGCGATCTTCGAGCGCTCGAAGCGCTGCGCCGCCTCCTCGAGGGTGCGCGGCAGCCGCGGCGCCGACGCGTCGGCGTACCCGCTGCCGGTGACCGCGGGTGAGGGCAGCGGCAGCTGGTTGCGGATGCCATAGAGCCCGCTGGCGAGGGTCGCGGCCAGCGCCAGGTACGGGTTTCCGTCGGAGCCCGTGACCCGGGTCTCGATGCGGGTCGACTTCGGCCCGGCCTGGATCACGCGGAGCGCCGTGGTCCGGTTGTCGATGCCCCAGTTGGCGCGGGTGGGGGCCCAGGCCCCCTCGACCAGGCGCTTGTAGCTGTTGACGGTCGGGGCATACATCGGCAGGACGTCCGGCAGGCAGTGCAGCTGTCCCGCCAGGTAGTGTTCGAACACCTCGCTCAGCTGGCCCGGGCGCGCGTCGTCGAAGAACAGGTTCCGCTTCTGTTCGGCGTCCCACAGGCTCTGGTGGATGTGGCCGCTGCAGCCGGGCAGGCTGGCGTTCCACTTGGCCATGAAGGACGGGATGATCCCGAAGCGGTGGGCGATCTCCTTTGCCCCTGACTTGAACAGCACGGCCCGGTCGGCGGCCTCGACCGGATCGGAGTAGAGGATCGCCGCCTCGAGCACCCCGGGGCCGGTCTCGGTGTGCAGCCCCTCGATGGGGACCCGAAAGGCCGCCATCTCGTCGAAGAGCGCGTTGATGTAATCCCGGTTCTGGGCCAGGCGCAGCAACGAATACCCGAACATCCCCGGGGTCATTGGCTGGGGCTGGCGGAACTGCTTGTCCTCCAGCGACTGCGCGGTCTCGCGAAAGTTGAAGAACTCGTACTCGAGCGAGGCGCAGGCCGAAAAGCCGCTCTGGGTCAGCTGGCCCACCACCCGCTTGAGCAGCTGGCGCGGACAGATGGCGAGCGGGCCGCCGTCGGCGTTGCGAAAATCCCCCAGGAAGAACGGGACCCCCCCGTCCCAGGGGATCTCCCGGAAGGTCGACAGATCGATCTGCGCCAGCGCATCCGGATACCCGGAATGCCATCCGGTGTAACGAACGTTGTCGTAGCAGACGTCCGCCGCATCCCAGCCGAACACCACGTTGCAAAATCCGAAGCCACCGGTCGACTTGTCCACCGCCGACAGGAACTTGTCCCGGTGAATGTACTTGCCCCGCAGGACTCCGTCCGTGTCGACGATCGCCACCTTGACCTTGATCGAGGGGGACTGCTTGATGCGTTTGATGGTTTCCTCGACGTTGAGGGGCGCCCTGGCCATGCGATAGTTTACCCCAACGTGGCCGGCCGCGGGCCTGGTCTGGTCGCCTCGACGCGCTCGGGACACCATCCTGTTCGTCGGGGCACGCACCGGCGCGGTTTTGGGTTAAGGTCCGCAGCCAAGCGGGGGCCGAGAGATTGCCGCATGAACGACATCGCCATTCGGATAAAGGGACTGGTCAAGAAGTACGCCGACGTGGTGGCGGTCGACGGGCTCGATCTCGAGGTCGAGCGCGGCGAGTGCTTCGGCCTGCTCGGGCCGAACGGCGCCGGCAAGACCACCACCATCGAGATCATGGAGGGCCTCAACACCCCCACCGCCGGGACTGTCGAGATGCTCGGGCGCGACTGGGCGCACCACGGCGACGAGCTGCGGGCGCGCATCGGGGTGGCCCTGCAGGAGACCAAGCTGTTCGACCGGCTCACGGTCGAGGAGACCCTGCGGCTCTTCCGCACCTTCTACCCGTCCGATCGGGCGCTCGAGGTCGAGACCCTGCTCACCGAGTTACAGCTCGGTGACAAGCGGCGGGCCTGGGTGCAGAAGCTGTCGGGCGGGCAACGCCAGCGCCTGGCCGTCGCGCTGGCGCTGGTCGGGGATCCGGACGTGCTGTTCCTCGACGAGCCGACCACCGGGCTCGACCCCCAATCGCGTCGCGCCCTGTGGGACACGGTGGCGTCCCTCAGAAGCCGTGGCAAGACCGTGGTGCTCACCACCCACTACATGGACGAGGCCGAACACCTGTGCGATCGGGTGGCCATCGTGGATCACGGCCGGCGTATCGCCCTCGGGACGCCGGCCGCGCTGATCGACGACATCGGCGGCCACCACCTGGTGGAGCTCTCCTCGGTCCCGAGCTTGCAGGCCGAGGTGTTCACCGACCTCGTGGGTGTGCGCGCCGTGCGCGCGTCGCAGCGAGATCGCAGCGAGCCGCAGGACGGGCTGGTGCTGTCCATCGACGAGCCGCACGTGACGTTGCCGGCGCTGTTCCAGCGCCTCGCCGAACGCGGGGCCAAGCCCACCCGCCTGGTCTCGCGGACCGCCACCCTCGACGACGTGTTCCTCTCCCTGACCGGGCGCACCCTGCGCGAGGATTGAGGCGCGGAAGATCCAGCGGCTCCATGCGGCGTGTGACACATGACACCAACATGACACCAACATGTCGACCAAATCCCTGAGGAGCCGGAGCCCATGAGCCTGTCGCAGTCGCCCCTGTTCGCCCTCGGCGCGTCCCGGATTCGCACCTTCCTGCGCGAGCCGGGCGCGGTGTTCTGGACCTTTGGGTTTCCGCTGCTGATCACGGTGGCGCTCGGCATCGCGTTTCGCAACCAGGGTCCGGGGCGCTTCCCGGTCGCCCTCGTCGAGGGCCCGGGGGCCGAGGGGCTGGCCGTCGAGCTCGCCCATGACCCCGCCATCGCGGCGCGGGTGTCGTCGGCGGCGGAGGCGGCCCAGCTGTTGCGAACCGGTGGGGTGCTGGTGGTCGTGTCCCTCGGCGGCGAGGGCGCCGGGCGGGCAGGGGAGGTGGTCTACACCTTCGATCCCTCCCGGCCCGACGCACCCGCCGCCCGGCGGGCCCTCGACGATCACCTGCAGCGGCGCTCCGGGAGGCGGGACGTGCTGCTCACACGCGATCGGGTGACGGTGGTGCAGGGCGCGCGCTACGTCGACTGGCTGGTCCCGGGGCTGCTCGGGATGCAGCTCCTCAGCGGGGCGCTGTGGGGGACCGCGTGGAACATCGTGACCGCGCGGCAGCGCAAGCTGCTCAAGCGCCTGGCCGCCACGCCCATGCGTCGCGGCCACTACCTGCTGTCGTTTCGCCTGGCGGGTCTGGTGTTCGTCCCGGTCCAGACCATCGTGCTCTTCGTGTTTGCGCGGCTCACGTTCGGGGTGGTGATCCACGGGAGCTGGCTCGCCGTCCTGGTGCTCGCGCTGCTCGCCTCCTGGTCGTTCGCCGGGCTCGGCCTGCTGTGCGCGGCCCGGGCGGAGAACACCGAGACCGCCAATGGCCTCATCAACCTCGTCACCATGCCGATGTTCGTGCTCTCGGGGGTGTTCTTCTCGTCGGCGCGCTTCCCGGCGCTGGTCCAGCCGGCGATTCGATTGCTGCCGCTCAGCGCCTTCAACGAGGCTCTCCGGCACGTCGTCAACGACGGCGCGTCCCTCTTCTCGCAGGCTCTGCCGATCGCGGTGCTGGTCGCCTGGGGCGTGACCAGCTCCGTGGTGGCCCTGCGCCTCTTCCGCTGGACGTGAAGGCGCCGCGCGTGACCTTCCCGCCCCAGGCGAAGGCCTCTGACCCCCGCGCTTCCTGGTTCGGGTTCGAAGCCCGCGTCGTCGTCGGCGCTCGCCTCGCGGGATGGGGGCGTGATACGTTCTTGCTTTCATCATCGGCACTGGCGGGAGGATCGAATGATGCGCGCAACTCGCAGCTTGTTCGTGACCGTGGGTTTGCTCTCGATGGCCCCCTTTGCCGCGGCAGCTCCCAGCGCCGCGGGCTCGGGGCCCGCCTCGGTTGACATCACCTGGATGTCGATCTCGAACGTGTACTACGAGCTCGGCTCGTTCGGAGTGTTGACCGACGGGTACTTCACGCGCCTGCAGGCCCAGAACTTCTTTGGTGGGGGCGGGGGCCTCGCCCAGACCCGCAGCGCGAGCACGCCCGACGCCGCTCTCGTGAAGCGGGTGCTCGGCGCGATCACCGGCGACGCATCCACGATCGGCCTGTTGCTCACCGGACACAGCCACTTCGACCACGCGTTCGACACCGCGACCTGGTCGGCGTTGACGGGCGCGCCGATCATCGGCGCGCGCAGCACCTGCCTCCAGGCACAAGCTCAGGCCATCCCCGTGGACCGGTGCACCACCGTGGTCGGCGGAGAGAAGATCGCCGTCACCGGTGGCGTGACCATGCGGGTGATCCGCTGGAACCACAGCGGCGACCACCTCGGCAACCCCGAGCAGCACGACCCGGTCGAGCTCGCGGCGGTCCCGGTCCCGGACCCGGCAACGGGGGGGCTGCATGCCGGCGTGGCCGAGGACTTTCCGAACGGCGGCGGTGGGCGCGCCTTCCTCTTCACGGTGGACGCGCCGGGCGGGCCCTTCAGCTGGTTCTTTCAGAACTCCGCCAGTCCTTCCGACCTCAACGCCGCGATCGTGGTCGACGGCACCAACTACGGCGCCCCCCTCGTCAACCTCAAGGCGGCTCTGCAAGACGCCGGTCTCGCCGGGGTCGACCTGTGGATCGGCAGCGGCGGCGCCCAGGTGGCCCAGCTCGTCTTGCCGATCCTCAAGCCGAAGGCCTATCTTCCCGTGCACTGGGACGGTCTGTGGGGTGCCTTCCTCTCCGGTGTCCCCAGCAAGTACAACGATTCGAGCCTCGCCTCCCTGCTGTCGCGCGCAGGTGTGAAGCTCCTCAAGCCGGTGCAGTACATGGACAAGTGGCGCCTCGATGCGAGCGGCGTCAAGTCGGTCCCCAACGTCGCCGTCAAGCAGGCCCTCGGCTTCTCGCCATAGACCGGGGGCGCCGCGCCTTCGGATCCCGCGGCTCAGGGGGAAAGGGCCGCCGTCGCCCGGCGGCTGTCGGTGTCGGGGCCCGAGGGGTCGGCGGCGAGCCGCAGCAGGATCTCCGCCAGCTCGGGCGGCAGTGGGGCATCGAAGGTCATCCGGTGGTCCGACGGGTCCCCGGGGCCGCGGGCTTCTGGGTGATGCGGGGGCTGGAGGCGGACCGTGGCGGCGTGGAGGAACATGCGCCCGAGGCCGTGGCGCTGGCGAAACCAGCGGTTGTGCAGCCCCTTGCCGTAGTTCACGTCGCCGATGACCGGACAGGAGATGTGCTTGAGGTGGCGGCGGATCTGATGCAGGCGGCCGGTCTCGGGTCGGGCTTCGACCAACGCGTAGCGGCCGTAGGTGGCGAGCGTGTGCACGTGGGTGCGGGCAGGGACCCTCGTCGCGCCCGGTCCCTCGTCGCTCGGGATCGGCTGGTCTATCCACTGGGTGCGTGGGGCGGGGATGCCGCGCACCAGCGCGAGGTAGCGCTTCTCCACCGCGCCCGCCGCGAAGGCGGCGCCGAGCACGCGGGCGGTGGCGGCGTCCAGCGCCAGCACCAGGACCCCGCTCGTGCCGCGATCCAGGCGATGCACCGGGAACACCGCGCGCCCGAGCTGGATGCGCAGCCGCTCCGTGAGCACATCGCGCTCCCGGGCCCAGCCGCGGTGAACCGCCACGCCGGCTGGCTTGTTGATCACCACCATCCCGGCGTCGAGGAAGAGCACCGGAACGTCCCCGCGCGTGCCGGGGCTCGCCGGGCCCTGGTGCTCGGGCTCGTGAACGTCCATTTGCGGCCGACCGCCGCGGCCTCGGCTCAGCGGCTCTTCGAATACCACTCGAGCGTTCGCCGCAGACCCTCGGGAAAGTCGATGGCGCCCCGATAGCCCAGCACCCGCCGGGCCGCCTCGATGTCGGCCAGGGAATGCATGACGTCCCCCACGCGGCGCGGGGCATAGGTGATGGGAATGGGGTGACCAAGCAGCGGCTCGAGCTGCTTGACGACCTCGTTGAGCGTGGTGGCCGTCCCGACCGCCACGTTGAACACCTTGCCCGAGGCCCCGGGCGCCGAGGCGGCCGCCAGGTTGGCTTCGACCGTGTTGTCGATGAAGCAGAAGTCGCGCGACTGCGTCCCGTCCCCGTAGATGGTGACACCCTTCCCAGCCAGCGCCGCGGTGATGAAGCGTGGGATGACCGCCGCGTACTCGGAGGCCGGGTCCTGGCGCGGTCCGAAGACGTTGAAGTAGCGCAGCGAGACCGTCTCGAGCCCGTACGCCCCCGCGTAGACCTGCAGGTAGTACTCACCGGCCAGCTTGGAGACCGCATACGGAGACAGGGGCGCCGGAGACATGGTCTCCACCTTCGGCAAGACGGGGGTGTCCCCGTAAGCCGACGACGAGGCCGCGTAGACCACCCGGCGGACGCCTGCCTTCTTGGCCTGGTGCAGGAGCTTCAAGGTGGCGGTGGCGTTCGAATCGTGGCTGCCGATGGGATCGACCAGCGATCTAGGCACGGACGGGATGGCCGCCTCGTGGAAGACCACCTCGACGCCGGCGAGGGCGCGCTCCAGCATCGACTCGTCGCGCACGTCACCTTCGAGGAATTCGATGTCGCTCGCGACTTCGGCCAGATTCGACCGTCGGCCGGTCGAAAGGTTGTCGAGCACTCGAACGCGATCTCCCCGCGTGAGCAACGCTCGAACGATCGCCGAGCCGATGAAGCCGGCACCACCCGTCACGACGTACAAGGAAGAAGCCATCCTTCCAAAGTACCGGAACGAGCGGATTTTTGGAAGGGTGCGTCGACAGGTGGCCGGGTGGCCGGTGCCGATCTCGGGTGAATGTGGGTGTGCTCACCCACTCTTCCCTTCCAGATGCGCCCCATGCGCCACACCCGCGCTTTTGACCGGACTCGAACCGACAGCTCCGGCGCGCTCCCACATGGGCTCCGAGGCGCGACCTTCAGTCCCGCTGCCGCTGTTCGCGATCGCTCGCGCTCGCGCAAAAAAAAAGCGGTGCGAGATACCTAGCTCCAGCCCCCTGGTCTAGGTGTCTCACACCGCTAATCCCCCCGCCCTACCTACCCACTCCATTCCCGTGTCTGTTCCCCTATTGGACCTGCTATTCAATTTTTCGATGAGGGACCTTCGTATTTAGTTTTCTGCCGAGTGTTCTATGTTGCACCGCCTTCTCCCTCTAACGATTCGGGCGATTGATTCTTCCAAATTTCCCCGATTCCCACCGTCAAATCCCGCCCCCGTCTTTGCCCTTGCCCCCTCCGCCGACCTCCTCCCGCCTCCTCCCACCTGCCACTCGTCCCGCTGTGAAAGCTAGTCTCTGTGAACCACTGCTGCATTCATTCGATGGTTCTTTTATAGCGCCCGAATGTTTCAGCATCCTTTCGGAGGAAAGAATCTTTCGTAACAACGCCTCCGCAACCCTTCTCGGGTGCGGACGAAAACGCCGACATGCGACCACTCGTGGTCTGGGCCGTGGCATTTTCTCTTGGGATCGCAGCGCGCGCGCAGGGGTCTTCGCTGTCGTCTATCGTCGGGGCGTCGGTCGGCGCGGGCGTGGTCGCTCTCGCGATCACGCGCCGCTGGCCAAGAGGCCCGTGGAGGTGGCGTGCGGCCTCGCGGCGGCTGCTGCTGCCGACCGTATGCGCGCTCGTCGCGGGCGGTAGCTGGTTCGCGCGCCATGAGCAAAAGTATAATAGCAAAATGGTGGAGCTCGTCGGCGCCGTGGAGACCGATCGCCCCGTCCCCTGGTCGGGGATCGTCGTCTCGGCGCCCGAGGCCGCGCGCGCGGGCTGGCGCATCCGGGTGCGCGCGACCCGCATCGCCGGGCGCGAGGTGCAGGCGCTGGTCGCGCTCTCGCTCGCCGCCGGCCAGGCGGACCTGCTGCCCGGCGACCGGATCGAGCCGCGATCGAAGTTGCACATCCCGCGCGGGACCGCGAACCCGGGCGTCCCCGATCCCGAGCTCCAGCTGCGGGCCGCCGGGATCGAGCTGCTGACCGGCGTCGGTTCGGTGGCCGACCTGCGCCTGGTGCGCCCCCACGGGGCGGCGGAGCGCCGGGGCTGGTCGGCGCTCGACGCGTGGTGCTGGTGGCTGCGGCGGGCGGCGGTCGCGCGCCGGGCGCTGGCGGCGGCGGTCGATCGCCGGGTGGCGGGCGCCCCCGGGCTCTTTCTCCACACGGCCATGCTGGGTGAGCGGCGGCAGGCCGACGTGCGCGTCGAGGACGGGTTTCGCGCAGCCGGGGCGACCCACGTCCTCTCCGTCTCCGGGCTTCACCTGGCGGTGGTGGCGATGGCCCTCTTCTCGGCCCTCCGCGCCATCCTCCGCCGCGTACCGCGGCTGGCGCTCACGGTGTCGCCCGCCGGTCTGGCGGCCGCCTGCACCATCCCGGCCGTGTGGTTCTATACGGCGCTGACCGGCGGAGCGATCGCCACCGTTCGCGCGGCGTGCATGATGACGGTCGGGTTCGGCGCGCACCTCGTCGGCCGCCGGAGCTCGACCGTGGTGTCCGTCGCCCTGACCGCGCTGCTATTGACCTTCGCGCTCCCCGACGTGATCTTCGACGTGTCCTACCAGCTCTCGATCTGCTCGGTGCTGGCGCTGGCGCTCTGGCTCCGGCGTCGCGACCGGCCAGGGCGGGTGGGGTGCGGCGGCGGCGGCCTGGCCGCCCGCGCCCTCCGCGCCGCCGGACGCAGCGTGCGCGGCCTGGCGTTCGCGACGCTGGTGGCGGGCACGCTGACCGCCCCGCTCGTGGCGCATCACTTCGGCGAGGTGACTCCGGCTGCCCCCCTCGGCAACCTGGTGCTGGTCCCGCTGGTCGAGAGCGTGGTGGTCCCCGTGGGGCTGGTGGGCGGCGCACTCGGGGCGACCCTCGGAGACTGGGCCTCCGGTCCGCCGCTGGCGATCGCCGGGTGGACGGCGCAGCTCGTGCTGTCGCTCGCCGAGCTGTTTCGGCGGCACGCGCCGGTCCTGCTCACGCGGGCGCCGAATGCCGGCGAGACCCTGATCCTGTCCCTGGCCGGCGGGCTCGCGATCCACGCCTGCGCGCGCCTCGAGTGGCGGGGGGCGGACGCTCGACGGCGGCTTCCCTTGCCCAGCATCTCGCCGCCCGCCGCGCGGCGACAGCTGGCCCTGGCGCTGCTCGGCGTGTCCGCCGGATTTGCCAGCCTCGCGCTACGCGATCTCTCTCGCCGTCGCCGGACCGATCTCGTGGTGACGTTCCTCGACGTGGGGCAGGGGGATTCAGCCGTCGTGCAGTTTCCCGGTGGGCACACCATGCTGATCGACGCGGGAGGCACCTACGACGGCGCGTTCGACCCCGGCGCGCGGATCGTGGAGCCATTCCTGCGCGCCGCGGGAATCCTGCGGCTCGATCTGGTGGCGCTCTCCCATCCGCACCCGGATCACATGGGCGGGTTGCACCGGGTGCTGCAGCGGTTCGAGGTGAACGCGCTGTGGACCTCGGGGGACGACGGCCACAACCCCGACTACCGGACCCTCCTCGCCGAGGCGGCCGAGCGCCGGATTCCCACCCCCGCCCCGGCGCGCTGCGCCCTCGGCGATGGCGGAGCGCCCGCGCTGGTCGAGCCCCTCGGGCCGTTCGTGACGGATCCGGACGGACGCGAACGGATCGGACCGCCCGACGGAGCGTCGGTGAACGACGCCTCCCTGGTCCTGCGGGTGGCGAGGGCCGGCCGGGCGGTGCTGTTCTCGGGAGATCTCGAGGGCCCGGGCGAAGGAGAGCTCCGTGGCCGGGTCGATGTCGGTCAGACCATCGCCGCCGACGTGCTGAAGGTGCCACACCACGGCAGCCGGACCTCGTCCTCCGAGGAGTTGCTGAGCGCGGTGCATCCCCAGGTGGCGGTGATCTCGCTCGGCTGGCTCAACCGCTTTCATTTCCCGCGGCCCGAGGTGATCGCGCGCTACCGGCGGCGGGGCATCCGGATCCTGCGCACCGATGAGGTGGGAGCCATCACCCTCACCCTCGGTCCTGGCGGGGAGCTCGGTCTCGACTGTCAGCGCGGCTGCGATTCGCCCGACCCCGCGCGATGAGCCGGCGGCGTCTGGGTGCGCCCGGGTGCGCGGGAGCCCCGCGCACGCTCGGTGTAAAGTGCCGGCCATGGCGCTGCGATTGAAACTCCTGCCCCGGGGAGCCGGTGTCCCGGGCGAGGCGCGCGAGGTGGGCCTCGGTGGGGAGTCCGAGGTTCGAATCGGCCGACACCCCGACAACGATCTCGCGTTGCCCTTCGCTGGCATCTCGGCGATGCATGCGCGCCTCTTCCGCCAGGGCACCCCTCCCGGGTGGTGGCTGGAGGATCTCGGGAGCTCGAACGGAACCTGGCTCGGGACCCGCCGCCTTCCTCCTCGGGCGCCCGAGCTGGTCCAGATCGGCGACCGGTTTCGCCTCGGCGAGCTCGTGCTGGTCGTCGATGGCATCGACGGAGGCCCGCTCTCCGCATCCGCCGAGAGCACCGCCACCATCGGCCGTCGCCTGATCGGCGGCGGCTCCGCTCCCCCCACACCCAGATCCACCCCAAGCTTCGCGCCACCCTCATCCGCATCCCAATCTCCCTCTCGCACGTCGACTCCGCGCGCTCCGTCGACCATCCCGCACGCCCGAGCACCAAGCCCGCGCTCGACGACCCCGAACCCAGCCGAGCGCCGGCGGCCGACCGAGTCCCCGCCTCCCGCGCCCGGCCGGTCCGTCGGCCGCATCGCGGTCATCGCCTTCGCCGTGGCGATGACCCTCCTCGCCGTCTCCGGCCTGATCGCTCTCGCGATCTCCCTGCGGTAGCCCGTCGTCTGCGGCCCGTGGCCGTTGAGCCAGACGCGGACCGGGAAGGGCGAGGGCGCGTAAGAGGAGAACTTCCAGCCTCGACCATCTCCTGCGCGACACCGCGGGGCGAGGGAGCCTCTCTTCGTCGAAGCGCCGGAGCGAGCGAAGCGAGTGTGTCTTTCACCGGGAGGGGCGGCTTCGCCGCGCCGGCTCACCGCAGCAGGATCCGGGAGGGCCCGCGGGGGGGACGAAGTCCCCACCCGCGACCGCCGAAGGCGCGTCAGCGGTTCTTGCGTCCCGCCTTGCGCGCCTTGCGGGCATCCTTGCGCTTGCGCTTCTCCTTGCCCTTGTCGACGTTGCGTTTGGGGGCCTGGAAGTGCCCGCGCTCCGCCGAGGGCGTGTTCATCATCGACGCGAGCTGCTCCATGTCCATCCCGGCGAACTTCTTCAGCTGCGCCATCTGCTTGAAGCCGGGGATCTTGCCCAGCAGGCCGGTCGACATCCCGATCTGCATCATCATCTGGCGCATGGTCGCGAAGCGGTTCAGCAGATCCGCCACCTCGGCCTCCTTGCGTCCGGCCCCCCGCGCCACGCGACGCAGTCGACTCTGGTCGTAGAACGCGCTGCGCTTCTTCTTGCGCTTGCCGCCCTCCACCACCTCCTCCCAGCTGGTGATCACGAACCGCTCGGGGTGGCGGCGCTCGTCGTCGGTCATCGACGAGATGACCGCCTTGATCCGGTCGAGCTCGCGATCGTCGATCTTCGCGCCCTCCGGCATGGCGTCGGCCATCCCCGGGATCTTGTCCACCATGTCCGACAGGGAGCCCATCTTCTTCAGGACCGCGATCTGTTCGAGGAAGTCGTTCATGTCGAACTTCCCCTTCAACATGCGGACGGCGTCCTGCTCGGCCTTCTCCTCGTCCACCACCTCCTCGAACTGCTGCACCAGCCCCACCACGTCGCCCCGCCCCAGCACCCGGCTCGCCATCCCGTCCGGCCGGAACTCCTCCAGGCGGTCCGACGACTCGCCCATGCCGACGAACTTGATCGGCTTGCCGGTCACCGCCTTGACCGAGAGCGCGGCCCCGCCCCGCGCGTCGCCATCCAGCTTGGTCAGCACCACCCCGTCGAGGTTCAACCGATCGTTGAAGGCCTTGGCGGTCCCGACCGCGTCCTGCCCGATCATCGCGTCCACCACCAGGAGGATGTTGGCGGGGTGCACCCGCTTGTCGATCTCGGTCAGCTCCTGCATGAGCGGCTCGTCGATCGCCAGCCGTCCGGCGGTGTCGAAGATGACCACGTCGCGTCCGGTCTCCACCGCCACCCGCACCGCCCGCTCGCAGATGGCCGGCGGCGAGCCCCCAGGCTCGGAGTACACCGGCATCCCCAGCTTCTCGCCGATGATCTTGAGCTGCTCGATGGCCGCCGGCCGGTACACGTCGGCCGCCACCAGCAGCGGCCGCTTGTGGCTCTTCTCCAGGAAGCGGGCCAGCTTGCCGACGGTGGTGGTCTTTCCGGAGCCCTGCAGGCCCACCAGCATGATCCCGGTGGGGCCCTTCTTGGCGAACTTCAGGCTGGTGTCCACCGGGCCCATCAGATCCACCAGCTCGTCGTGGCAGATCTTGACGAAGTGGTCCTCGGGGGAGACCCGCCGCACCTTCTCCTTGGTCGAGGCGCGCACCTTGACGATGACGCCGATGGCCTTCTCACGGACCCGGTTGCAGAAGTCCTGGACCACGTCGTAGCCCACGTCGGCCTCGAGCAACGAGGTGCGGACGTCCTTCAACGCCTCGTTCACCGTGGCCTCGTCGAGCTCGGCCAGCCCTTGAAAACGTTGCTTGGCGCTGCGGAAACCCTTGGTCAGTGTCTCGAACATTGGTCGCGGAATCTAGCAGCCCGTGCCCAAAGTCTCCACGCCAGGCTTGCGCCGCGCCCCCCAGTCCAAGGCTCCGGGCCCTGTCTCGTGACGAGGACGAGGACGAGGACGGGCCCGAACTTCTTCTTCCGGCTACGAATCCAGGATCACGTAAGTCCCAGCCAGGTGATCATGCAGCGCGCGGTGCTCGCGATCGAAGATCGCCCACAGCCACCCGAGCGCGCCGGGCAAGACGCTGATGCTGAAGCCGAGCACCCGCAAGAGGCCGCGCCCGGCCCCCGGGGCTTGCCCGCGCGCCGAGATCAACCGGATCCCGAGCAGCTTCATCCCGAAGGTCTGGCCGGCCATCCCCGCGCAGTACAGCTGATAGAGCACCGTCAGCCCGAGGAAGAGCCCCACCGCGCCGACCGCCATGGGGCTCCGGTCGAGGAGCCCGGCCACCAGGAAGTCGGGTCCGATCTCGCGCAGCCTGGGGGGGCTCGCCCCGAGGGCCGTCGCGGTGAGGAGCGTGACGCACAGGCTGAGGGCCAGCAGCACGGCGGCGTCCACCGCGGCGGCGAGGACGCGCCGCACGAACCCCGATGCGTGTACACGCAGGACCACCTCGCCGTAGGCGCGGGTGGCTGGAGTTTCGGTTCTGGGGGGAGTCGGCATGGCCGCCGCGACGCTCACCTCGACCATTCTGAGGATGCGAGGTCGAGAGGGCAAGATTTGTGCAGATATCGAGGACCCGGACGTCCCGGCTGGACAGACCTGGCTCGACCTGCTCACACCGGCCCGAGCCCTCCGACCATGGCCTGGGCGACCGCCAGCGCCGCGATGGCCGCGGTCTCGGTTCTCAAGATGCGCGGCCCGAGGGTCGCCACCTGAAACCCCGAACGCATCGCCAGGTTCGCCTCGGCGGTCCCCAGGCCCCCCTCGGGGCCGATGAACAGGGCCACGCCGCCAGCGGCGTGGCCGATCGGGCCACCTGACCCCGCTGGTGCTCGTCGAGCGGACTCGAGCAGCTGCTGCAGCGACGGCGCCTTCGGGTCCTCCTCCCACGGCATGAACCGCAGCCGGACCTCGTCCCCGATGGCCGCGAGGGCGTCCGCGAGGGAGACCACCTCCGACAGCGCGAGGGCGGTGCTTCGACCGCACTGCCGCTCGGCCTCCCGCGCGATGCGCTGCCAGCGCTCGAGCCGTCCTTGCTGGCCGGCCGCCGTTCGTTCCGTTCGCACCGGGATCACCCGCGCGGCCCCGAGCTCGGTCGCCTTCTGTACGATGAGCTCCATCCGATCCGCGCGCGGCAGGCCTTGCAGCAGGGTGACCGGGGGCGCGAGCGCCGGGGCGACGAAGGTGCGCGCGCCGAGCGTGAGCGTCACCGCGCGCGTCCCGGCCCGCTCGATGGTCGCGTCCACCTCGGTCCCGCGGCCATCGAAGAGACAGATCTTCTCGCCTGGTCCGAGGCGCAGCACCCGCACCAGGTAGTGCGCGGCCTCGCCCTCGAGCACCAGGGAATCTCCGTCGAGCGCGTCGGTCGCGGCGTGGATACGCGGCATGCCGTCCTCGGTGCTCCCTGCCGGCGTGCGCCCGGGCCCTCGGCGAGGTCATCGCCTTGGCGGGACTAGGCGGCGGGGGGGCTCCAGAGCAGATCCAGCGCCGCCCAGTCCCCGTCGTCCCGGCGCAGGACCCGGGAGAACCCGAGCGCGCGGAAGACCTCCCAGACGGGCTCCGCGTCGCGCAGCAAGAGCCCCGACAAGATGGCGTGGCCCCCGCGGCGCAGGCGGGCGGGAAAGTCCGGGGCCAGGTGGGCGAGCACGTCGGCCTGGATGTTGGCCATGATCACATCGAAGCCCCTGTCGGCGGGCGCCAGGTCGATCGATCCCGTGGCCCGGGCGACCCGCGTGACGTGGTTGCGCTCGAAGTTCTCTCCGGCGCAGGCGGTCGACTCGGGGTCGAGATCGATCGCGAGCCCGGTGGCCTGCTTCCACAGCAGGCAGGCCGCGATCGACAGGATGCCCGAGCCGCACCCGAGATCGAGGAAGCGGGTGACGGCCCGCCCGTCTTTCTCCCACCGCTCCGCCAGATCCTCGGCGAGAGCGATCACCAGGCGGGTCGAGGCGTGTCCGCCGGTTCCGAAGGCCCGGCCCGGGTCGAGGTCGATAACCCGATCGCCGGTGACGAGCTCGCCCGGATCCCAGCTCGGCCGCACCACGAAACCGCGGCCCACCCGGGTGGCGCGGAAGAACTGCTTCCAGACGTCCCGCCACTCGTCCTCGTGGGCCGCCCGGGTGCGGATCTCGACCGGATCCACCGGGACCCCGGTCGCCCGCAGCCGCTCCACCACCCCGGCCACCAGCTCCTCGAGGCTGGCGAGCTCCTCGGGCTGGATGTGCACGATCGCGAGGGCCCGCCCGGCGGGGGCCTTGATGACGGTTCCGCCGTCACGGAGCTCCACCCCCTCGGCGAGCTCCGACAGCTCCGCTGTCATGACCTCCGCCGCCTCGGGGGCGGTCTCGACCTGGACCTCGAGCCAGCTCGTGCGGCGTTCCAACGTCGTCATGCCTCACACGGCGGGCGCGGGACCAACGGGCCCGTCGACTAGCGAATCACGCGGCGCTTCTGCTCACGACGGCGACGCTTGCGGGCCTCGCGCATCTTGCGCTTCCGCTTCACCGATGGCTTCTCGTAGTACCGGCGGCGCTTGATCTCTTGAAGGATGCCTTCCTTCGACATCTTTTGCTTCAGAATCTTCATGGCCTTCTCGATCGAGTCGCGAACCTCGACCTCGAGTGGGCGGCCTAGCAGTGTCTCCAAGAAATCGCCTCCGGATGGCAGGGTGCAGGGGTGGTGCAGCGTGGGTGGTGCAGCGTCCAGTGCGCGGGTGCAGCGTGGACTGAACCGTGAGAAGGGCCGGCATTCAACAACGCGTGACCGGGTGACGTCAAGCAGATCCGCCCTTCCCGGGCCCGCTTCCTCCACATACACGGCACGTGCTCGCTGGCCCGCGGACGGAAAAACGGGCATATTGTGGCCGGTTCCGTCCGCACTTACCCTGCATCGGTGCGAGCCGCTCGGGTCGGCTGGCCCGGGAGCGCCGCGGATTCTCAGACTTCCAGTTATCTGACATAGGGTGAATTATGTAATTGAACGAACATATTATTTCTGAAATAGGCTAGCATTCCGCACTTTCACCCTTGTATGGTTGGCGCATTCTGTAGTATTCCCGGCGCTTCGCCGATTGGAGCCGGTTCGGAACGTCCGAGCCGCGAAACTGCACGGAAACCGAAGCAGCCCTCATCATGGTGACGAGGGGCGACGTGACGGGATGTGAAAAGGAGCTGAAAAACATGCTGATGGGGGCGAAGGTCTTCACCGCGACGAAGGCCAAGGACAGGGAGGAGCTGGGCGAGGTTCTCACGCGATGGTTGCGTGACAATCCAAAGAACAAGGTCATCGACAAGGTCGTGACCCAGAGCTCCGACAACGAGTTCCACTGTCTCTCGATCACGATCTTCTACGAAGTTCCTTTGCCTGCGGCGACCTGAGCCGCCCGCCTCGTCCCTGCCGTGGCTCGACTCTGCTCCGCTCGGCCATGTCGACGCGGGCAGCGGTCCTCGGTCAGGCTATACTGGGCCGCTTGATGCGATTCGGGTTCCTTCTCAAGCGAGGCAAGCTCGAAGCACGCCAGCTCGCGGTCGAGCTGGCGCAGTTGTTGCGGTCGCGGGGGGATCGGGTGTTTGCCTCCGACACGGATGGCTCCCCGTTCCCCGGCGCAGCGGCGGTCAAGGAGAGGGATCTCGGCGCGTCCGTCGACGTGCTCATCGTGCTCGGGGGGGATGGGACCTTCCTCTACGGGGCGGGCCTGGTATCCGACCTCGGGGTCCCCATCTTCGGCGTGAACCTCGGCAGCATGGGGTTCATGACCCGCTACCAGACCTCCGAGGCCGCCGGGGCGCTGGTCGCGATCAGCGAGGGGCACCTGCCGATCGACCAGCGCATGCGGCTGTCGATCACGGTTCGTGCGCTCGATGGAGAGGTGCTCGAGACCCGCAGCGCCGTCAACGATGCGGTGATCAGCCAGCCCGCCATGGCGCGGCTGCTCGACCTCGAGGCGCGTCTGGATGGTGCCGCCATCACCACGTACAAGTCGGATGGATTGATCCTGGCCACGCCCACCGGCTCGACCGCCTACAACCTGGCGGCCGGTGGCCCGATCCTCAGCCCCGATCTCGAGGCCATCGTGCTCAGCCCCATCTGCCCCCACACGCTCACCAACCGCCCCCTCGTGGTCCGCGCCGACAGCCACGTGACGGTGACCAACGTGTCGGAGGGTGCCGCGCAGCTCACCATCGATGGACAGTGGGGCCGGCCGCTCCTGCCCGGACAGTCCATCCGCGTGGGCCAGGCCGATCGCCCCCTGCGGGTCTTCCGCGGCAGCGGCTCCTTCTTTGCCGTGTTGCACGAGAAGCTCTTCTGGGGCGAGCGCCAAGGGTAGGCGCAGAGCGCCGCACGCAACCGGCGTGGTTCGCGGTCGATGAGAGTACAGCAAGCGAGGAGGCAGCGGGTTTTGCCACACGTGCGACAGGACAGGCGAGGTTCATCCCGGCAGCGCGCCCGGGGGGCGTCACGATGATCGCGGTGCTGCGGATCTCGGGCTTTGCCCTGATCGACGAGCTCGAGCTCGCGCTTGGGCCCGGCCTCACGGTCATCACCGGCGAGACCGGGGCCGGCAAGAGCATCCTGGTCGAGGCGCTGGGCCTGCTGCGCGGGGGCCGCGCCAGCGCGGAGTCGATTCGCACCGGCGCCGAGGAGGCGCGGGTGGAGGCGGCCCTCGAGCTCCGACCGGGCTCGGTGGCGCGGGAGCGGCTGCTGGCCGATGGTCGCGAGGTGGACGGCGAGCTGGTGGTGCGGCGGACCATCGCCCGTTCGGGCCGCGGGCGCATCCACCTCGGTGGCACCCTGGCGACCGCCAACGATCTCGCCGCGACGGTGGGGGGCCTCATCGACATCGCTTCGCAGCACGATCAACAGACACTGACCGATCCCGACAACCAGCTGGCGATCCTCGACGCCTTCGCCGGGAACCTCGGGCTCACCGACGAGATGCAGGCCGCCCACCGGGCCCTCCAGGAGGCCCGGCTCGAGCTCGAGGCGTTCAACACCGACGCCCGCACCCGGGCCGAACGCGAGGATCTGCTGCGGTACCAGCTCCAGGAGATCGAGGCGGCGAGGCTGTCCGACCCCGACGAGGAGACGCTGATCAAGGCCGAGCGCGAGCGGCTGCGCAGCGCCTCGAAGTTCGAGGCGGCGGTGGGGCGGGGGGAGGAGGTGCTCTACGCGGGAGAGGCGGCGGTGGTGGGCACCCTCGCCGGGGTGGCGCGCGAGCTCGAGACGCTGGCGCCGCTCGACCCGGCGCTGCGCCCGTTCGCCGAACGGCTGCGCGAGGCCCAGATCCAGATCGAGGACGTCGCGCGGGAGCTCGGCCGCTACGGGCAGGGGATTCGCTCCGATCCGGCGCGGCTGACCGAGATCGAGGACCGGCTGTTCCTGCTCGGACGCCTCGCCCGCAAGCACGGGGGCACCCTGGCGGATGTGCTCACGCGCGCGGAGCGCATGCGGGCCGAGCTGGCGGCGATTGGCTCCTTCGATGAGGAGCTCGCCGGGCGGCGCGCGGCGGTGGATGCCGCCACGGCCCGGGCCGAGCACGCCGCCCTGGCCCTCTCGGTGTCGCGCAAGGACGCCGCCGCCGGCCTCGAGAAGCGCGTCAACCGCGGCCTGCGCGAGCTGGCGCTGGCGACGGCCAAGCTGCCGATCGTGGTCGAGCCGAGAGACGCGATCGGACCCGGCGGGGCGGATCGCGTGCGTTTTCAGTTCGCGCCCAATCCCGGCGAGCCGCCACGTCCCCTGGCCAAGATCGCCTCGGGCGGCGAGCTGTCGAGGGTCATGCTGGCCGTCAAGCAAGCGCTCGCCCACTCCGACCGGGTGTCGACCTACGTCTTCGACGAGGTCGACACCGGGGTGGGCGGCGCGGTGGCGGAGACCATCGGGAGGAAGCTGAAGTCCATCGCGACCGACCGGCAGGTGATCGCCATAACCCACCTGCCGCAGATCGCGGTCTTCGCGGACACCCACCTGCGGGTGGAGAAGCACGTGAAGGGGGAGCGCACCACCATCACCATCGCGCGGCTCGACGAGGCCCGGCGCTCGGCGGAGATCGCGCGCATGCTGTCCGGGGCCACCCCCACCAAGCAGGCGGGTGCGCACGCCGACGAGATGTTGCGCCGCGCGCGCCAGTCCGACGCGCGCGACGGGACCGACCGCACCGCTTGATCTCGACGGTGGTGACGACGAGGCGCCCGCGGCGCGCGCCTCGAGTCCGCGTTGCGCGCGTTGACCGAGCGCCATCGACGTGATACGGAAAAGGGGAGCACATCTGGAGGTGCGCGAAGCCTGCGACGCAGGTGGCGCGGCTCGGGTGTGTCAGGCACCCAGGCCACCACATTTGTCGCCCCGTCGAAAGAGAAGGTCTGCCGAGGTGCGCAACTCGTTGCGTCTGTTCGGGTTGCTCACCGTCCTCGGCGCCGTCAACGTCTACGTGTTCTTCTTCAACCACGGGACCGCTCCGCGCGAGGTGCTGAAGCCCTCGACGCTCTCCAGGTCCGCGATGGGCAAGTCCGGGTCCAAGTCTGGGGCGACGTCCGGCTCGACGTCCGGTTCGGTGATCTCATCCTCATCGAAGGATCTCCCGAGCTCCGATCCGGCGCCCGTGGGGGACGACTCGGATCCGGCCAGGATCGTCGGACTTCCGGCTGCCACGGTCTCGGGCCCGGAAGAGCCGCCCGCGCCCGCGGGGAGCGTCGGCGGCGACGCGGTGGCCCGCGGGCAGGCCCAAGCACCGACCACCCTGGGGAGCCCATCCCCAAAAGACCAGCCCGGGGGGAGCCCGGGAGAGGACGACGACACGGGACAAAGCCCGGAAAAGCGCGTCGGTCCGTCGGACACGCTGGGACAGATCCTCGTCCGTGAGGGATTCGGCCCGGAGGTGGCCGCCCGGATCACGGCGGTCCTGTCCCGTCTCTTCGATCCGCGCCTGATCCGGGCCGGTCAGGCCTACCGGGTGCGGCTCGACGAGCAAGGAGAGCCCGAGGCCTTCGAGCTGCGTCCGAACGCCGTGACCCGATTCGCGGTGACGCGCGGAAGCGGGAGCGACTGGGTCGTGACGCGGGTGGATCAATCGGTCGACAGCCAGGTCGCGTCCGTGGCCGGGGTCATCGAGTCCTCCCTCTACGAGTCGGTGCAGAAGGCCGGCGAGTCCAGCGCCCTCGCGGGCCTCCTCGTCGAGTTGCTGGCCTGGGACGTCAACTTCTTCACCGACACACACCCCGGGGACACCTGGAAGGTGGTGGTCGAGAAGCAATATCTCGGCGGGCGCTTCTACCGCTACGGGCACCTCCTCGCCGCCGAGTACGGTGGCAAGGTCGGACCCTTCCGGGCCTTCTACTGGAGGTCCGGGGCGGGTGAGGGTGGGGGCCACTACTTCGACGAGCGCGGCCAGGCCATCGCCAAGACCTTGCTGAAGACACCGCTGCGCTTCGTGCGGGTCAGCTCCACCTTCGATCGCCACCGCTTCCACCCGATCCTGCACCGGGAGAAGGCCCACCTCGGGATCGACTACGCCGCGCCGGTGGGAACGCCGGTGTGGGCATCGTCGGCGGGCAAGGTGGTCGAGTGCCAGATGAAGCGCGGCTCGGGAAACACGGTGGTGCTGGCCCACGCCAATGGGCTCGCGACCCGCTACTACCACCTGTCACGGTTCGCGCGCGGGTTGAAGGTGGGCAAGCTCGTCCGGCAGAAGGAGGTCATCGGTTTCGTCGGGACCACCGGCCTGTCGACTGGCCCGCACCTGCACTTCAGCGTCACGCAGAACGGGGCCTTCGTCGATCCCAGCAAGGTGAAGATGAATCGGGACGCGCCCGTGCCCGATCGCGGCGCGTATCTCGGCGCGGTTCGCGAGCGCCTGGCGGTGCTGCGACAGCTGCAACCGACCGCGCTGGCGCGCAACTGAGCGCACGCGTCGGCCTGCTATACTGCCCGTTCATGGGTCGTATTTTTCTCGGATTTCTGAAGGGCGGGCTGCTCGGCGCCATTCTGGGATACGCCGGCAGCGCGGCCGGGCTGGTCAGCGGACCCCTGGCCTTGGTGCTCTACGCCGCCATCGGTGGGGTGGTGGGCCTGTTCTGCGGCAGGCCTCTGTGGCGGCAAGAGACCATCTTCACGCCGATCTTGAAGGCGCTGTTCGGGGCCGGGGTCGGGGTGGGGCTCGCGTTCCTGGCACGAAAGGTGCTCGGAACGACGGTCGTCCCGATCGCCGCCATCCCCGGCTCGGTCGGTCATCCCATCTCCGAGGTGCCCGCCTTGGTCGGTCCGTTGGTCGGGGCCATCTACGGGATCTTCGTCGAGCTCGACGATGGAGGCGCGGGCCCAGCCGCGCCGGCACCCGCCAAGTCCCCGCGCCGGTGATCGACCAGCGCGACGCTCTCGCATCGCCAGCGAGGACTCCGGCCCCGGCGGACGGGCGGAAGCTCAAGATCGGTATCGAGTACGACGGCACCGACTTTTCGGGGTGGCAGCGCCAGATCGGTCGGCGCACCGTCCAGGAATCGATCGAGCACGCCATCCACGAGCTGCTCGGTGAGTCCGTCGAGGTCCGAGGCGCTGGGCGGACCGACGCCGGAGTTCACGCGGAGGGCCAGGTCGGCAGCTTCTTCCTGGAATCGCGCATCCCGGACCGGGGCTTGCTGCGCGCGCTGAACTCGAGGCTGCCGAGCGACATCGCCGTCACCGCGGTCGAGACCGTGCCGGCCGCCTTCGACGCGCGCTTCTCGGCGCGTGGCAAGGTCTACCGCTACCGGATCTGGAACCACTCGGTTCGCTCCGCCAAGCACGCCCGCACCACCTGGCAGTGTCCACGCCCGCTCGAGCTCGGCGCCATGCGCGCGGCGGCGGCGTTGCTGACCGGCGAGCACGATTTTCGGGGCTTCCGCTCGTCGGACTGCGAGCGACACAACACCGTCCGCCAGATCCGGCGCCTCGAAATCCAGCGGCAAGGCGCGCTCGTCGAGGTGGAGATCGAGGCGACCGCCTTTCTGCGGAACATGGTGCGGATCCTGGTCGGAACTCTGGCCGACGTGGGCCGCGGCTACCTGGACGTGGCCACCGTGACCCGCGTCCTCGAAACCGGCGACCGCACGGCGGGTGGAGTCACTGCTCCGCCGCAGGGCCTGACCCTGGCCCGCGTCATTTATTGAGTAGGGGGGGACCGCCCGGCGCCTCGGGCGTCGGCGTTCTCGGCGAGCATCTGGGCGATCGCGTCCCGGATCTTTTCGACCAGCACCGTGCGCTCCCCCGAGGAATGAATGCCTGCGGTGGCGATGGGCTCGCCGACGTCCACGTGGACGGTCCCGCGGCGCAGGAAGACGCTCCCGCGCGGCATGATCTCGCGGGAACCGCGGATGGCGATGGGGACGATCGGCACCCCCGCTTCGGCCGCCAGGTGCACGCCACCCTTCTTGAAGGGACCGAGCGTGCCGTCGCGTGTGCGGGTACCCTCTGGAAAGATGGCCACCGACGTCCCGGAGCGAATGCGGGCGGCCGCGCGCGCGATGCTGCGGCGGGCGGCCGCCGGGTTCTGGCGATCGATGAAGATGAACCGCCCGGCCGCCATGGCCCACCCGAAGAGCGGGATGTGTCCGAGTTGCTTCTTGGCGATGAAGCGGAAGTTCACCGGGAGGGCCACGAACAGCGCCCAGATGTCGACCGACGAGGCGTGGTTGGCCGCGAACACGTACGGGCGATCCGCGGCGAGGGCGCCGCCGGTGCCGTGGAAAGTGACCACCACCCGCACCCGCGCGGTGGCCAGCAAGAGGCGCGACCACAGCCGGGCCAGGAAGATGACCGCGTCCCCGGACGGGGAGAAGGGAAAGGAGGCGATGGCCAGCACCGCCCCCACCAGCGTGGAGGCCACGAAGTAGACGACGTGACACCGCGCCCAGACGGTGTCGAGGCGGGAGGCTCGGGCCGGCGATTCAGGGGCCATGCTGACGGTCAAGCTTTCGGTCCCCGATGCGATGTAGGTGAGGCGGTGTTATGATGCCTGCCTCGTGGATTTCCGGAAGACCTACTACATTCTTCCGAACCTTTTCACGTTGTCGAACGTGTTTTCGGGGTTCATCTCGATCTCGCTGTCGGCATCGGGCCAAGGTGGGTCGGATCTTTACCTCGCCGCCCTGGCGATCTGCTTCGGATTCTTCTTCGACACGTTCGACGGGCGGGTGGCGCGCCTCACCAAGACCCAGACCGACCTCGGGCGCGATCTGGATTCGCTGTCGGATCTGGTGACCTTCGGCGCCGCCCCGGCGCTGCTGGTCTACAAGTGGGGCCTCACCAGCTTCGGTCGCTGGGGCCTGGTCATCTCCGGGCTGTTCCTGTGCGGCGGCGCGCTGCGCCTCGCGCGCTTCAACGTGCTGTCGCGGCGCGAGGAGTCCTCCGGGCACAAGAACCCGGGCAAGTACACCCTCGGGCTCACCATCCCGGCCGCCGCCAGCGTGGTGGTGTTGATGGTGCTCCTCACCCACAACGCGGGGCAGTTCCAGAAGGTCAGCCAGGGCCTGGTGGCCGCGGTGGTGCTGGCCCTCGCGTACCTGATGGTGTCGCGCATCCGCTTCCGGTCGTTCAAGGATGTGCGGCCCACGCGCAAGACCGTGGGCGCCATCCTGGTGGTGGCGGGCGGCTGGATCGCCATGCGCATGAACCGCATCGACGACGCGTTCATCTTCCTGACCTTGATCTCGGCGTACATCGCCCTTGGCCTGACCGAGGAGATCATCTTCATCCGGCGGCGCCTGGCCGAGGCGCGCGCCCGGCAGAGCGGTCGCGCCGAGGAGGATGCCCTCAACGCCGATCTGCCGAAGGACGAGGAGGTCCTGGCCGAGCTCGGGGCCTTCGATCCGCAGGACGACGAGCCGGGCCGCCCCAGCGCCGACGACTCGGGGGGACACCCGGCGCCACCAGCCGCCGATCCGCACCCGGGCTCGGTCACGTAGCCGCGTTTGCTCAGAGAGTGGGGTCCCTCTCCCTGGCCCTCACCCCGCTGGCGCGGGGTGAGGGGAAAAATCTGGGGCGGGGCACCGCGAAGTCCGTCATTCACCCCCCGCTGATCAGGCGAGCGCAGCGCGGCTTTGCCGCGCGGAGCGAGAGGGGTGCGGGGACGTGCAAGCGGCAGCGAGCCACGTCCCCGATACAATCAAAACTCGAAGAGCATGCCGGCCGTCCAGGTGTTGTCGCCGACGTGGAGCTTGGCGGAGGCACCGAGCCCGCTCACGTCCGAGCGGGTCCACTCGAAGAACAGGTGCGTGCTGTTGATCCCGGTCTCCGAATCGAACTGCCGCGCGGAGCCCGGATCGAGGAAGTTGAGCACGAACGACAGACCGGCGGCGGCGTGCCACCCCCAGGTCCCCCCTTGCCCCTTGCCCCCGACGGCAGGCTCGGGGATGTCCCCGTTGCCGTCGGTGACGGTCCAGATGACGTAGTCGAGCCCGAGCTTGGCGTAGGGCACGAGCGGGACCCGCCAGCGCTCCCACGGGAGATCGAAGCGGTACACCGCCGACAGGGAGAGCGGGATGAGCCGGAGCGTGGTCGAGTCCGCCGTGATGGCGTACCCCGGAGCATTGGTGGGATTGTTGGCGGACTCGCTGAAGTAGCCGACCGCGAAGCCCACCCCGAGCGATCCGACGTGGTGGAGAATCTGATAGTCGCCCTCGACCTGCGACATCAGGCGCCTGCTGTTCCCGAAGAAGTCGCGATACGGGTGAATGCCTCCCGGGAACTCGGAGTCGATGTCGGGCTTGTAGGGGCCAAAGCGAAACTCGAGCGCAAAGTGCTGTGGCGTGACGTAATGGTCGGATTCCCCCATGAACACCTGGGCGTGCGCCGTCGGTACGCCCAAGGCGAGCCCGCCCAGCGCGACGAGGACGGCGAGCTGGGCGAACTCGACGCCGCGACGGGGACCAAGAACCATCCGGATGCCCACGTGGCGGGGCAGCGAGCCGCTCACGAGTGCACCGCCTTCGAAATAGCATCATGTTCGGCCGACGATCCGAGCCGGCCGCTTCGTTGCTCCTCCTCACAATACCTACGGGTATTCCTCGTCGTCGCGCCTCGCGGCCGGCTCGGCTTGTCGGCCTCGGTATTGACGCTATTTCGAAGGCGGTGCACTAGCGCCTCCTCCCGGAGCGGCGGCGACGAACCATGACCGCGCCGAGCCCGAGGAGAACCGTCAGGGACACGCCACCGAGGGCGGTGGCGATGCTGTGTTCGGTCCCGGCGTCCCCGACCGAGCAGCCTCCCGTCGCCTGGCCCTCGGGGTGGGTGTTCTCGCGGTAGTCGGTATAGAAATCCAGGGTCTGAATGGGCGTGCCGGGCAGGGGCATGGGGATGCTGGCGTTGCGATGGTTGTCGACCGCGACCACCCCGACGTTGTAGAGCGCGCCGTTCGTGAGGTATTTCACCCGAAAGGACGTCGAGACCGGGGACAGCAGGTCCGAGCAGATGAAGGTCGAATCCACCCGGGAAAAGGGCGCCAGGGGATCGTTGCTCGCCGGAGCGCAGCGATCGTCGAACGCAGCGGTGAACTTGCCCGGGAAGACGCTGCCGCCGCTCGCGTCCGCGCACAGCAGCTGATAGCCCGCGAGATCGGTGTTGGCCGTGGCATCGACCGCGGTCCAGTTCGTGATCAGCGCCCGGGTGCCGGGCTGCACGGACAGCCCCGTCGGCTGGTCGGGGGGGAGCGTGTCCAGGATCCACTGCGCGGTCGACTCGGCGACGTCGTGGTACCCCTCGCCGGTGGTCGACACGAAGAGAAAGATGGTCTGGGAGGGCGCCGAGAGCACCGTGGCGCCCCCCGTTCCCGTGACGCCGCCGGTTCCGGCGCCACCCGTACCCGAATCTCCGCCGTTGCCGCCAGTGTCCCCCGCCGCGCCGCCAGCTCCAGCGTCGCCACCGACCCCACCGGTTCCAGCGGCTCCGCCGGTCGACGTGACCGTCGTGGCGAAACAGGCTCCCGTGCCGTGGGGGTGCGGGTCGCATTGGGTGGGGCCGTAGTTCTGGGCCAGCACGTCCACGGTGGTCATGACCGAGATCCCGTTCAGGCGGAACTCGGCGAGCGAAACGCCTTGCTTGAGCGGCAAGCAGCAATTGGGGTTGATGGTGGAGTCGCACTGCTGCCCCACGTAAATCGACACGGTCGCCACCGAGGAGATCGCGGCCGCCTTGGTGATCGCCGCCGTGTTCGCCAGGACCGCGTTTATCCAGACCGGCTTCTGGCAGAGGCAGTTGCCCTGGTTCAAGAAGTTCGTGCGATCGCGATCGTTGAGGTTCACCCCCTGCACCGACTGGGCGGCGATGAAGAAGTCCGTGGACGACAGCGTCCCGGTCGTGATGGTTCCGACGACTCCTCCGGTTCCGAATTGGGCCTCGGCGCGCCGCGGCCCAAGGCTCGACACGGCCACCAGCAACGCGACTCCGAGCGCCAGTCGGACCGCGCCTCGCTGGGTCACGCCGCGCCGGCGCGTTCGCGCCCGCCGAGGACCATGGTCAGGCGGCGGCGCAGGCCACGCGGAGGGTGTCGACGATTCGAGCATGGGGTCGCGCGACATTGTGAAGGGGAACATGATCGCTCGCAAACCTGTGCAAGCGGAATGCCTTAGGTGGCGGGGGGGTTGATCGCCGCTTTCTCCGCTGCGGGCGGCGGGGTGACGTGTCCCCCTGGCGATGGGCACCCACATCCCGCGCCAATTTGGCAGGCCACCCGTGCGGTTGCCGAGGTTGATGATTGCTCGCCGAGCCCGCTCGGCCGCGTCAGGCGGCGCGGGCGTCCCGGGGCGCGCGACCCGCGCGGGTGAACCAACCGAGCTCGCTCAGGCGCTTCCCGAGCTCCGAGACTGGACCATCGGCGATGCGCTCCTGGCCGAACCGCGACCGCAGGTAGAGCTCGGTCAAGCGACCGAACTCTTCGCGACCCGCGATCACGGGCTCGAGCTCCATCACCCGATGCGAAAACTCGCGCGGGGTCTCGGACGGGCGACGCGGACATCCGCGCGCGGCCAGGTGGCCGAGGCTGCGCTCGTACAGCCTCCCCACCGCGTCGCGCGTGATCGGGGTTCCACCTGTCCCCGCTCGTCCGAACCGCCGGCGCCGGCGCCGGCGCCGCCGCAGGCCGAACCAGGCGGCGGCGCCCGCCACCGCGGCCAGCGCCCCGAGCCTGACCCAGGTCCTCCGCGTGAGATGCAACCAGGTCCCCGCGCCCCGGTCGCCGGCCGCCGCGCGCGCATCGGCGGCGAGCCCGAGGCCGCGCCCGAAGTTGCGGGCGATGTCGATCTGCCGTCCGAGGTCGTAGCCCACGATCCACCGCCCCCAGACGAAGTCGATCGAATCGAAGAGCTGGCCGAGACGTCCCATTCGCCCCGACGGTCGCACCGGTGGCGTCGCGTCCACCCGCGCCCAGCCAAGTGGGCCGAGGTAGGCCTCGACCCAGGCGTGCGCGCGATTCTGCCTCACCGTCACGTAGTGGCCGACCGCGTTCCATTCCCCGCCGAGGAATCCATTCACGTAGCGGGTGGGGACCCCGACCGTCCGCAACAGGAGGGCCGCCGCCGACGCGAAGTACTCGCAGTGCCCCACCTTGCGCTCGAAGAGGAAGTCCTCCACGGGATCGCGCCGCCCCCCCGGCGTCCGGTCGAGGTCGACGCTGTACCCATGGGTGCGATCGAGCCAGTTGGTGACCGCGATGATCTTGTCGATGGCGGTGGTCTTCCCGGCGGTGATGGACCCCGCGAGCGCGGTGAGCTCGGGCACGAACTCGGGCGGGACCGCCAGGTACGCTTCGAGCACCTCCGCGGGGATCTCGGCCAGTGGGCGCCCGCTCGTGGCCCGCACCGAGGTCTGCGGATCGCGCGAGTACGCGATGTAGTGGGCTCCCGCGAAGGTGTGCAGCTCGTCGGGGGGCGGCGGATCGAGGTGGGCGGCGTCGGCAGGCTCGGCAGGCCTGGCAGGGTCGCCTGGACCCCCGGTGGCGGCCACGAGCGAACGAAAGGCCACCTCGCCAGACCAGCGCGGGACCAGCCGCAAGGCCTCGAGGGTCCCGAACTTGGGCGGTGGTAGCTCGAAGGCCACCGGGTGGTCGAGGGCGAAGGCGACCGGGGTGGAGACACCCACGATGTCGATCTCCTGGCGCTCGGTCCCGGCGAGCGGCGGAAACGGATCGCCCGCGGGGCCGAGGTGGGGCTCGCGGACCAGGGCCGGCCCGCCCGCCTCGACGATGGACGTGCGCAGGACCTCGCGGCGCGCGCGCAGCCAGCGCCCACGCCGGTAGGCTTCGTACACGGTGCCGCGCCAGTAAAGCCCGTCGACCGCGGCCTCCCGCGCCCGATCGCTCGGCAGGCGCGCGAGGCTCGGCAGCACCGCCCGCAGCGCGACCGTGTCGTTGTCGTCCGACAGGAAGCCGGAGGTCCCGAGCGTCACCTCGTCGGAGAAGCCAATCAGCGTGCGCCGGGAGCGCTGTCCCCCGAAGGCGAACCCGGTCCCCACCCGGGGCACGAGCGCGAAGGTCACCATGGCCCCGAGGACCACCATCAGCGCCACCCCCGCCATGGCCGCCAGGAACGGGCCGCCGATGACCCGGCGCGAATTCAGGATGCGCGCCACCCCCACCTTGTGGCTGGTCGCCTGGGTGGCGTGCTTGACCAGGTAGTTGTCCTCCATCTCGCGCCGCAGGTGCAGCAGGATCAGCGCCCAGGTGGTGAGCACCACGTAGACCACGAAGGCCGGCACGAACGCGAAGCTCTGCGCGAAGGCCGCGCCTGCCAGCACCATCAGGAACGCCAGCACGTAGATCTGCAGGTAGTCGCGGTTGGCCGAGCGCTGGAAGAGCTTGTACACCGCCAGGAAGACCACCAGGCTCAAGATGGGGGTGAGATCGGGCTCGGGCAGGCGCTTCCAGACCCGGTAGGCGTTGACCGCGAAGAAGGCCACCACCACGAGACGCAGCAGGGGCGCGGCGCGCTCGATCTGGGCGAACGCGCGGGTCCCGGGATCGACGAACCAGGACGCCGCCCCGAGCACCACCGCCGCCAGCGCCACCTGACCCGAGACGAGGTTCGCGGCCAGCAAGGTCGACAGGGCCGCGAGCGACAGCAGGTACGTGGTGAGCTTGTGGGTGAGCTGGAATCTCACGCGCTTCTCCGGGGGCGGTCGTGGGTCGACCCGGCGGGCGTCACCCGAACCTGCGGCGGGTGGCCGACCACCAGCACGACCTGGGCTCCCCCGCGACGGTTCTCGGGGGGCGGGGCGCCGGGCGCCGCGGGGGAGATGAGCGCGAGGTGACGCAGGAGGCGGGCGATCTGAGCCTGACCGCCCTCCGGTGCCAGGGTGGCCCCGCGCACGGCCAGGCCCACCCGATAACCGCGGCCGACCAGGGCGCAGGCGAGCGAGGCGGTGAGGGAGACCGCGTGCTCGAACGCGGCGCCGGGCTCGGCGCCGGCGGGGGCCGCGTTGTCGAACACCAGCCACACGTCCTGGCCCTCGTCATCCTCGGTCTCGCGGACGAAGGCCGCGCCCCGACGGGCGCTGGTGCGCCAGTGGATGTCGCGCGGGTCATCGCCCTTGCGAAACTCGCGCAGCCCATGAAACTCGCCGCGCCGGCTGCGGCGCTTGTGCTGGCCGAGCCCGTGCCGGGACGCCAGCCCGGCGATGAGGTCGGTCGGCACCGGACAGAGCGCTGGATACACCAGCAGCTCGAGGGGCTCGGGGACGTCCTTCGACTTGTGAATGAGGCCGAAGGGGAAGCGGGTCGAGAGGCGATACCCCGACAGGTGCAGGCGCCCGCGCCGCTCGACGGTGTGGCGATACGCGGTCTCCTGGGTGCGCCCGGCCGGCAGCTTCAGGAAGTAGCAACGCTTCTCGATGGGCTTGCCGGCCACCAGGTCCTCGACCTCGATCGAGAACGAGGGCAGCCGCCGCTTCCGGTTGGCGAGCGCGATCCCCATCAGGTACGGCGTCCCGGCGGTGATCGAAGCGGGGGGCGTGCGGCGCGGCACCAGGTTGCGCAGGCAGAACTCCGACAGCACGCCGCTCGCGAGGATGAGAAACAGCATCATCCCCCACAGCAGGAACAGGAGGTTGAGGCCGGCGTTGATGGCGCCGAGCCCGACGAGCAGGGTCGCGACCAGGAAGTACCAGCCCTCGCGCGTCGGGGGGAACCGGCGGCGCGGCAGGAGCCACTTGCGAATGCTGGAGCGCCAGCCTGGTGACGAGCCCGGGGCCATGCGTGGGTTTGCCTCCGCGCGCCGCTCAGCCAGGCGCCGGGATGCGGTCGAGGATGTCGGTGATGATGCGCTCGGCGTCGCTGCGCGAGCGGCCGATCGATTCGCCCTGCGACGAGATCACCACCCGGTGGGCCAGCACCGGCACCGCCAGCCCCTTGAGGTCATCCGGGAGCACGAAGCCGCGCCCCTCGATCAGGGCCGAGGCGCGGGCGGCGTTGCGCCAGGCCAGCTGCCCGCGCGGGGACACGCCGAGCGCCAGGTGAGGCGAGCGCCGGGTCTCGCGCGCCACCGCCACGATGTAGTCCGCCAGCTCCGGCTCGAGGTGCACCCGGTCGGCGGCCTCCTGCAGGGCGCGGACGTCGGAGATGCGCAGGACCGGGGCGAGCTCGGCCAGGGTGTCCCCGCTGCGCCCCGGGGACTCGAGCAGCAGGCGGCGCTCGTCCTCGGCGGACGGGTAGTCGATTCGGATGCGCAGGAGGAAGCGGTCGAGCTGCGACTCGGGGAGCGGGTAGGTGCCGTGATGCTCCTCGGGGTTCTGGGTGGCGATCACCATGAAGGGCGTGTCGAGCGGGTAGGTCTGTCCGTCCATCGACACCTGCCCGTCGCTCATGGCCTCGAGGAGGGCGCTCTGGGTGCGGGGCGTGGTCCGGTTGATCTCGTCGGCCAGGACCAGATTCGCGAAGATCGCCCCCGGGTGAAACGAGAAGCTCCCCGAGGCGGCGTCGAGGACCGAGACCCCGACGATGTCGGAGGGGAGGAGGTCGCTCGTGAACTGGATGCGGTGGAAGGTGCCGCCAATCGAGGTGGCGAGCGCCCGGGCCAGGGTGGTCTTGCCGACGCCGGGGACGTCCTCGATGAGCAGGTGTCCGCGCGCGAGGAGCGCGATCACCGTGTGGCGAATCGCCTGGGGTTTGCCGCGGATGACCCGAGCGACGTTGGCTTCGAGGCTGGTCGTGAGCTCCCCGAGAGAAGCCAGGCGCTCTCGCGGGACGGCAGAAGTCATCGTAGAAGGGTACCACCGCGATCGCACGACGTCGTCGGCGG
>CAZIOH010000059.1:0-10881 GCA_964540815.1 uncultured Myxococcales bacterium
AGCTTGAGGTGCTAGCGGTTAACAGCCATCGGGGTTCAAGTCCCCGTCCTCGCACAGCAGGCAAACCCCGAATCATTTCATATGGTTCGGGGTTTTGTCTTTCTGGGGTCGGCGGCGACGGGGAGGGCCCGGAAGGCTCGGTGTGGCCGGAATTTCTGCCGCATTAGCAGCGGCAGCGGCAGCGCGGATGAGGCAAGCCGGGGGACAGACCGAGTCGAGGGCCGTGCGGACGGCGTCGCTGATAGGCAGCTCACGGCTGACACTCCAGTCGGGACACCGCCAACCCGATTCCCGAGGGATGAAGATCAGCGTTGGCGGGCGCATCATGGTGGTGGTAACGGCGGCGGTGGTCGGAATGCTCGGGGTAGGCGCATCGCTCGGTCTGGCGCTTCATCGCAACGTCGCAGGGTACGAACGGCTGGTGGCCTCGCAGGTCGAACGCGCTGGCCAGGCGCGACAGCTCCAGCTCGAATTCAAGAAGCAGGTCCAGGAATGGAAGGACATCCTCCTGCGCGGGCATGATCCCGTCGCTCGCGACAAGTACGTGGGCCACTTCCGGGAGCGCACCGCGGCGGTGCGTGGTCAGGTCGCGGCGCTCCTGGCGAGCGAAACGGCACCGAGCCGGCTGTCGCTGCTGCGAGCGTTCACCGACGCCCATACCACCCTCGGGACGGCGTACGATGGCGCCCTGGCGATCTTCGTGTCGGCTGCGGGCACGAACTACCGGGAGGCCGACGCTCTCGTCAAGGGCCGCGATCGGGCGGCGACGGATATCCTCGACGGCTTCGTCGAGGATTTGACCAGGGAGCGCGACGCCCGGGCCAGGGCGCTCTCCGAAGCCGCCCGGGACTCGCAACGAACCATGCTTCTCTTCGGCCTGCTCGCGGCGGCCGCGCTGATCGTGCTCGGCGTCGTGACGGTGCGTCGCCTGCGCCGCCAGCTCGACAGGTTGACCCACAACCTGCGTGCCATCGCCGAGGGGGATGGCGACCTCACCCAGCGCATCGCCGTCGACAGCGACGACGAGCTCGGCGAGATGGCGCATGCCTTCAATCAGTTCGTGGTACGCATCGAGCGGACGGTCGCCGCAATCGGCGCGTTGGCGCAGACCCTGTCCGCCGCGGCCGAGGAGTTCACGGCCGTCAGTCGCCAGCTGGCCTCGAACGCACAGGCAACGAACGACCGGGCGGGGTCGGTAGCGGCCGCCAGCGAGGAGATCACCCAGAACGCGAGGACGGTGGCGGCAGCCTCCGAGGACATGAGCGCCGGCATCGTGGCCATCGCGCGCAGCACCTCCGAGGCCGAGCGCGTGGCCGCGGACGCGGTGGCCAGGACCGCCAGCACCAACGAGACGGTGGCGCGCCTCGGTCAGAGCAGCATCGAGATCGGCGCCGTCATCAAGGTCATCACGGCGATCGCCGAGCAGACCAACTTGCTCGCGCTCAATGCCACCATCGAGGCCGCGCGGGCGGGAGAGGCGGGCAAGGGCTTCTCGGTGGTGGCGAGCGAGGTCAAAGAGCTCGCCAAGCAGACCACCAAGGCGACCGAGGACATCGAGGACAAGGTCCGTCAGATCCAGAGCAACAGCAGAGGCGCGATCGACGCCATCAGCCAGATAGGGGTCACCATCGGCCGGATCAGCGACCTTCAAACCAGCGTCGTCACCGCGGTGGAAAGGCAGGCGTCGAGCTCGAGCGAGATCGGTCGCAACATCTCACACGTGGCCCAGGCGAGCTCGGACATCAGCGACAACATTTCCAAGGTCGCCGAGGGAGCCGCCAACACCTCGGCGGGCACGAGCCAGACGGAGGCTGCCTCGATGGAGCTCGCCCGGATGGCGAGTCAGCTGGAAGCGCTGGTGCGACAGTTTCGCTACCACGAGGATGCCGCGACCGAGTCGCCCACGAGAGGCGCGGCGGCGCCGGGGTCTCGTCCCGGCGCCGTTAGGCCTCGGATCTACGCCGTTCGCTAGCAGCTCCGCCGCCATGAGGGGGTCGCCCCCCTCATCGAGCGCGGCGACCGTCAAGCTAGAACAGGAAGAAGCCCGAGAACTGCCCGCGGTGGTTCTTCACCACGTCGTTGTTGGCGAAGGTCTCTCGGTAGTAGGCGTACTCGGCCCCGAACCGGAGCGCAGGGGTCACGTTCCAGAAGAGGTTGCCGTCGGCCCACTGCACCTTGGTGAAGACCGCGGTCGGCGCGGCGCCGAAGGAGGCGATGTTGTCCGACTTCATCTGCGAGACATTGGCGGAGATGAAGAAGCTCCCCGACGGGGGCAGGTAGTACTGGAAGCCCGCGAGGAAGCTGGTCCAGTTGATGGTGTGCAAGGCGCCGGTCGCGTCGTAGGTGACGAGGCCATTGTCGATGTTGGGGGTGAAGGTCGGCGCGGGGGTGGCCATGCCTGGGTTGGGCACGGCGGGATAGGTCACGCCGCCCGTGAACCCGGTGTACTGATCGTTGAACCCGCTGCCGGTCTGGAACGACCCGTTCAGGGTCAGGGCGTTGCCGATGTGCCCCGCCGTCGCCGGGATGACCGGAATCATGCCATCGACCGACACGCCCCACCCCATCTTGGAATTGCTGCCCGGAACGGTCCCAGCCGCGGCCGGAAGGAATTGCAGCACCTTGAACTGCCGCGCCAACCCGGAGACGCCAATGCTGAGGCCATCCACCGCATTTCCCGCGCCACCGCCGGCGGTGTGCACCCCCTTCCAGTTGTTGATGACGAGCTTGAGCCCGCCCTGCCCGTCCGGGACGCCGGCATCCCTCTGAGGGGGACGGACCGCCGCCGCCGCCAGCTCGACGCTGATGGCATCGCTCTTGAAGAGGTGCGAGAGCTTGAACTGGGCCGTGCGACCGAAGAGCTCCCCGGGGACGCCCTGGATCTGGACGGTCAGCGGGAAGAACGTGGTCTGCCAGCCGAACAGGTTCCACGTCTGGCCGAAGAGAAGATCGACGTAGTCACTCTCCATCTTCAGGAAGACGTGACGAACCCGCATGCCGGTGTTGTTCCAGAACGCCGCCTCGCTGACCCCACCTGCCACCTGCTGGAAGGTGGGAGGCGCGTTGCCGAGCCAATCCACCTCCACCTGACCACTCACCCGCACTCCCTCGACTTCGGGTGCCGCGATCTTGAAGCCGAAGCGAGAGTTCCGGATGCTCTCGGTCCATCGATGGTTCCCGGTGGCGCCGCCGTAGGCCACCGGGCGCGGCAGGACGGGGATGCCCCCGGCGTCGTTCAGGCCCTCGGTCGAATCCCAGATCGCGTCACCTTCGAGGAATCCATAGAACGTCGCCGCCCACTTCGACTTCATGACCGCCATGTCGGCGGGTGCCGCCGGGGCCGGTGCGGCCGCGGGGGATGGTGGTGGCGCCGGGGGCGTCGCAGCCACGGCTCGCTCGGGGGGCTCGGCGGGCTCCACGGCCTCCGCAGCCGCGGCAGGCTCGGCCCCCGCAGCTGCCGGGGCGCTCGTCTGGGCAAAAGCCGGGTATTCCCAGGCCGTTGCGCCGAGTGACAGAAACATTCCCGCGACCAAAACCCATCTCACGCGTCCGATCTCAGTCATGTGCACGCCTCCCTGTTGGCGGGCGCATCATGAACATAGCTCGATGGCAGTCACGTCACGTCAATGTGGCGAATTGGTGAACTTCCTGGCGGAAGGGGCGCGCCCGTCAGCGCATGTACGCCGTCAGCGCCGGGATGCCGAGCTGCCGGAGGGCATCGTGCACGATGGCGGCGATCGCGTTCGCGCCGGCGACGTTGGTGTGGGTCACCTGGCCGTTGAAGTACGTTTGCACCGCGCTCGGTCCGACGCCGTTCAGCCAGGTCGTGGTGAGGGCGGTCAGGTCGATGAAGGGAGCCCCGGTCTCCGTGGCCACCTGCTTGACCACCATGGGCAGGTTCACGCCCGCCGAGTTGATGTGCTGGGGGCCGAGCGTGTTGCCGTTGAACTGGGCGCGCGATATGGGCGAGAGCAGCAGCGGGAACCCGCCGAGGGCCCGGGTCTGGGTCACGTAGGCGGTCATGTTGTCGTGAAAGGCCTTCTCCGAGGTGGTCTTGTCGTTGTGCCCGAACACCGCGAACACCCAGTCGCCCGGCTTGAGCGCGGCCTTGATGGCCCCGAAGAGCTTCGCGTTTCCGAGGAAGCTCCCCGAGCTCTCCCCCGAGTCGGCGTAGTTGGCCACCGACACGGGGTAGTCGAAGAACTGGGGCAGCGACTGGCCCCATCCGCCGAGTCCAGCAGGTTGATCGCAGGTGGTCGAATCACCGGCGATGTAGATCATGAACGGCTTCGCTGCCGGGGCATAGCCGATGCCCTTCAGCTGCGGAGCCGCCCCCGAGAAGTACACGTCGAGGCCAGGCGTGCCGTTGCTGGGGCGCATCTCGACGGGCTCGCCCTCGGGCTGGCGGACGTTCACCGTGAACGAGAACATCTTCGTCTCGCCGGCGGCCGTCATGACCGACGGCAACATCACCCGCCCCTGCTCGGCCTGCGCGATGGTGGTGCCGGCGGCGGCGCCGCCGAGCAGGACCGTGACGTCGTAGTTCCCGGTTGGCCCGCCAAAGCTGCAGCGAATCGGGCTCGTTCCCGTGCACTTCATCAGGGCCGCCGGATCCAGCGCCGGCGCCGGACCTGCCGGCGGCGGCGGCGGCGCCGAGCCCCCGGCGTTCCCTGCGGCAGTGCCGCCCACCGACGTGCCCGTGCCTGCCCCCGTCCCCGCGCCGGACTGGCCGCCGCTTCCGGTCCCGCCCGGCTGCCCGGAGACACCGCCCGTGCTCGGTGCGGTCCCGCCGCTGGCCTGGGACGACCCGCCGGTGGCCTGGGCGGCGGCGCCTCCCGATCCGCTGACCGCTCCCCCCGAACCGGCCCCCGGACCGCCGTTCGTGCCGCCGGTGCCGTTCGACGTTCCTCCAGATCCGGTCGCCGAGATCCCACTGGTCCCCACCGGCACCGGAGCTCCGCCGTTATCCGAGGAAGACCCGCAGGCTCCCGAGACGAGCATGGGGAGGATGCCGGCGAGGATGCGGACGTTCTTCGTGGCCCCGAGAAATGGCTTCATGTGTTCTGGCCTTCCGGATGGGAGTTCGCCCGTGGCGGGGGCAAGACCGTGAGATACGCCACATGACCCTACCGAACCCGATGAACAGAGCGACACAACCGCGCCCGCGCCGATGCGATCGATACATCGCGTCATCGGGACATGAAATCGGGACATCGAGAAGACACCCGCGGTGCTCGCACCCGAATGGAGCGGGCGTCGACTTTCACCCGCGGGCATGGGCCGCCACGGCCCCGCATCGCGTCCTCAGCTCGGCTGCCCGTCGGGCGAGATCGGGGCATCGGTCCCGTCGGTCTCGCCGAGGCGGCCCCGCGCCGTGGCGTGCACACCGGTGGCATCCAGGGTCTTGCTGGCCTTGGCGAGGCCGAAGAGCGGCATGTTGTTGTAGATCGCCTCGTACTGCCCCGCCTTGACCAGATAGGTCTCGTGCCAGATCCCGATGTCTCCGCGCGAGCCAATCTTCCGGTTGAACTCGACCCAGTAGGGGTAGTGGACCTTGTCGCGATCGCGGGCGTAGGCGACGAGCTGCGCGGCCGAGCGCCAGTACTGCACCAGCACGCCGAACCCCAGCATCTGATGGCCGAGAAAACCGGAGCTCGGGTTGGCCTCGAGCTCCTTGATCATCTTCGGCATGGTGCTGACGAACCAGAGGTGCAGGGGGAGCTTCCACCAGCGGTTGATCCGAGCCCCGATCAGGAAGACCACGAAGTCACCTTCGATCTGGGCCGCGACCCGCCGGTTGACCGTGCTCATGGACCGATGATCAATCCCCGGCCGCGTGGGATCAAGTGCGTGCTCCCAGCCGCCTCCAGGGGGTCCGAGGCCCGAGGCCTCGTCCCGGAAGACATCGGTGCTACACGAGCGGGGCGAGCAGGCGCGCCAGAGTTTGCAGGGCCCCCATGAGCTTGCCCGCCTCGGGAACCCCGCGTGAAGCGGAGGCGCAGGTGGTCTCGAACCAGGTGGCGAGCCAGCGGGCCTCGTCGGCGCCGTAGAGCAGCAAGGCGACCTCGTAGTCGAGGTAGAGGCTCCGCAGATCGAAGTTCGCCGACCCGACGACCGCGAGATCCTCGTCGACCAGCACGGCCTTGGCGTGCAGCATGCCGGGCCCGAACCGGCGCACGTCCACCCCGACGCGCCCGAGATCGCGCAGCAGCGATGCCGCCACGAAGTCCGCCAGGCGATGATTCGAGCGCCCAGGGACCACCACCCGTACCTCGACCCCGCGCCGCGCCGCCAGCTCGAGCGCCTTGTAGAGCGAATCGTCGGGCACGAAGTAGGGCGTGGCGATCCAGACCCGCTCGCGGGCCCCGAAGACGGCTTGCAGGAGCACGTCGTAGAGCGAATCGTCGGGGCGGTCGGGTCCGCTCGGAACCACCTGCGCCAGGGCCCCGCCCGGTGCCGCCGCGAAGACCGTCGGTGCCGCGGCGGCCGGTGGTGCGGAGCTCCCGGTGCCCGCGGGCGCCGGCCCCTCCGCGGGCGAGGTGGCGGCGCGCCCCACCGCGAAGCGCCAGTCGGAGCGGAAGATGCCCTCCAGCGTGGCCACCGGGGGGCCCTCGATGGCGAGCGCGAGATCGCGCCAGCGCCCCTCGAAGGGCCGCGGGCCCATGTACTCCTCGGCGAGGTTCATTCCCCCGAGGACCGCGCGCTTTCCGTCGAAGATGGCGATCTTCCGATGGTTGCGCAGGTTCGCGCGACCCCGAAAAGGCAGGTGCAGGAGCGGCATGAAGCGCGCCACCTTGCCGCCCGCCGCCTCGAGCGCGGCCACCAGCCCATGGGGCGCCCGGTAAAAGAGGAGATCGTCGATCAAGAGCTCCACCACCACGCCCGCCTCGGCCCGCCGGACCAGGGCGGACAGCACCGCCGCGCCGGTCTCGTCGCTTCCGACGAGGTAGGTCACGATACGAATCGACCGTTCGGCGCCCTCGATTGCCTCGATCATTCCGCGGAAGGCCTGTTCGCCGTCGGAGAACCAGCGCAGAAAGGACAGGTGACTCGGGGCGGGGATGTCCGGGCCGAGCACGGACTCCACATCCACGTTGGGGCGGCGGCCGGTGTTCACCTGCACCCGCGCCCGCGCCCGCGCGCTGCCCAGCGTGAGCACGCCCTTGGCCGCCACGCGCCCCCGGAACTTGCGTCCGCCGAAGACGGCGTAGAGGGGGATCCCGACGTAGGGGATCAGCACCAGCGCCAGCAACCAGGCGAAGGCGCTCCCCGTGGGCCTGCGCTGGCGCAGGACCGACGGCGCGAACAGCGCGGCCACCCCGAGGCCCGAGAGCCACAGCGCGTGGTGCACCAGAAATACCCAGATGACGGTCATCGCCCGGCCTGGCCTCGCCCTCGCCTCGCCAGTGTTCTGGCTCTGGTGCTGGCCCGGCCTGCCGGGCCCGAGTGTACCCGGCCCCGGTCGTCGCGGCAGCGTCGCCGGTGCGGTATGACTCGAGGACGCATGCGCACATCGATTGGCAGGGAGCAGGCGCCGTGACCTACTGCGTGTCGCTCAAGGTCGAGGCCGGGATGGTCTTCGCGGCGGACTCGCGAACCAACGCCGGGTTCGATCAGATCAGCACGTTTCGCAAGATGGGGGTCTACGAGCGGCCCGGAGAGCGCTTCATGGTGCTGCTCTCGGCCGGGAACCTCTCGATCTCCCAGTCGGTCCGCGAGTGGTTGCAGGTGGAGCGATACGCGGCCGAGTTGCCTGGGCACACCACCATCTGGAACGCCAAGAGCCTGTTCGATGCGGCCCAGGTCCTGGGGAGCATCGTGCGACGGGTGTACGATCGCGACGGGCCGGCGCTGCGGGCGGCCGGGATCGACGCTGGGTGCACGCTGATCTTCGGGGGCCAGATCAAGGGAGAGGGTATGCGCCTGTTCCTGGTGTACTCCACCGGCAACTTCATCGAGGCCACCGCCGAGACCTGCTACTTCCAGATCGGGGAGTCGAAGTATGGCAAGCCGGTGCTCGACCGGATGCTGGTGCCGACCACTCCGCTTCCTGAGGCGACCAAGTGCGCGCTCGTGTCGATCGATTCGACCTTGAAGTCGAACCTGTCCGTCGGGCTGCCGATCGATCTCGTGGTCTATCGCGCCGACGCCCTGCAGAGCGACGCGCTCGTCTGCATCGACGAGAACAACCCGTATTTTGCGATGATCCGGCGGTCCTGGGGGGAGCGGCTGCACGCCGCGTTCGAGGCCATCGACAACCCCGACTGGGACAAGCTCGAGGGAAGCCAGCCGCTGCGCGTGCGATCCGCCCGCTACGAGGAGATCACCAAGCACCGCCCTTCGACCGACTGAGCCGCGATCGGGCGCACCGCACGCCGCCGCCGGATGGTGAGGGCAAGGAGCGCGCCGAGCGCCGTGGCGAGCTGGCCCTCGGTCCCCGAGGCGCCGGCACCGTGGCCGGCAACGGTGCGATCGAGCGCGCAGGTGCATCCCCCGCCACCGACGCCCTCCCCGGGGGGACGCACCCCCGGGGAGGAGGGCGGCCCGCCTGCAGGCGGGCTCGCGCCGGCGCTGCCGACCGGGGCACCGCCGGCCCCGCCAGACACCGGCGCGCCGCCGCTGGCGGCCGGTCCAGTTCCCCCCGTGGCCAGTGGTCCGAAGCCGCCGGAGCCGCCAGCTCCGCCGGAAGCGGAGCCACCCGAACCGCCCGTGGCCGTCGCGCCGCCCGTCATGCCCATCATGCCCGCGCCGCCCGTCATGCCAGTCATGCCCGCCGCGCCACCGCTGCCTGGGCCTCCCCCCGTGCCGGGTGCGGGGCTCGACACGCAGGCGCCCTGCTCGAAGGCTCCGAGGTCGGGCGCGGCACCAAGGAACGCAATCCCCACGTCCACTCCCTTGTCGATGAGCTGGCTCGTCGGAGACAGCCGCATGAAGGGGACGCACGGGAGGCTGCCATCCGCCTGCCGCGGGCCGTCCATTCCGGTGACGGAGGTGCTGAGAAAATCCCCGTCGCCGACGGTGAGGGCGGGCGACAGGTCCCACGAGTCGTTGGAGGCATCCACCATCGGCCCGGTCGCGTTCCCGAGCAACGTCCCTCCGTAGGCGAGGTTGTTGCGCAGGATCCCGAGGTTCTGCACGGTCCCGTCCGGCAGCATGCCGAGCAGGTCGAAGTCGGGGTGATTGGCATAGGCGGTGTTGTTGTAGAAGTGGTCCGCCACCGGCTCGTGGTTGGCGTAGAAGCCCGCGGCCTTGTTCAGGAAGGAGAGGCAATTCCGGATGACGTGGCTCGGTGGGCTGGCGGGGACCTTGGTCTCGGGCACGCCGAAGCCGCCGCCCTTGAACCCGTTTCCATTGCCGGCTGGCGCGGGGGTCATGGTCCCGGGGAGGTAGCCGTTGTACCAGGACCAGGACTTCTCGACCGTGACGACCTCGGCGGCCTGGATGAAATCCCAGCCATCGTCGCTGTTCCACCAGGCGCGGCATCCGCGAAACACGTTGCCCGTGCCCCCCTGCGCGATGTGGCAGCCGAACCCGTCGGCGCTCTGTCCGGCGCCGTTCGACGTCAGCGGGTCGTAGTTCTCGTGCGAGTCGCAGTCGAGGACCAGGTTGCCACCCCCGTCCTGGATGAACAGCCCCGGGCCCATGTTGTGGTGCAGATCGAGCCGTTCGAAGACGTCGTTGCTGCCCGAGATCCACATACCCCAGGACTCGTGGTTGAGGGTGTTGTTCTGGGGAGCTCCGGTGACCTCCAGCCCCTCGAGGTGAAGCCAGCTCCCCGACACGAGGAAGCCCTTCACGCGGCACGAATCCTTGATGCCCGAAAAGTCGAACACCGGCTTCTCGCCCGGGTAGGCCAGGTATTCGATCGGGCTTCCGGGCGCGCCGCTCTTCGAGAGCTCGATGGCGCTGATGACGGCGGTCGGGCTGGCGCAGGCGGACGTTCCGGCCGTGTAGGCGTACCGTCCACCACGGAGGTAGACGGTGTCTCCGGGCGCGGCGACGGACTGGGCGTGGGCGATGGTGGCGAAGGGGGCGCCGATCGCGCCGGGGCCGGCGTCGTTGCCGCTCGGTGAGACATAGTAGGTGGCACGTGTCGCGGGGGCCGCCAGGGCCACCGCGGCATGACCCAATGGCGTGGCGAGGACCGCTGCGGCGAGGACCGAAGACGCGAAGTCACGCGAGCCGAGGAGCGCGAACGTGGGGCGGTGCACGACAGCCACAAGGATACGGGAGCATCCCACCGGCTGAACCAACGGCCACGGCGCGCGGTGGCGCGCGGCGGCTTGGCCGAATCAAGCGCCGGACGCGCGTGCCGTCGGAGGCGGGCGGCGATGGATCTCCACCGTCACGTGCGAGATGCCGTGGAAGCCTTCGAGCCGCGACCGATACGTCGCCACCTCCTGCGGCTCCGCGGTGACCAGGGAGACGATGCACCCGCGCCGCCCGGGCGCGAGATCCCACAGGTGCAGGTCCGCGACCTGGACGCCGCCGACCTCGAGCCGCTCGCGCACCTCCCGCGCCAGGTCAGGGGACGGCAGCATGTCGAGCAGCTGGTGCGCGGCCCCCCGACAAAGACCCACGCTCCAGTTCAGGATCACCGCGCCGCCCACGATGCCCATCAGCGGATCGAGGAAGGTCCACCCGGCATACTTTCCCCCGATGAGCGCGGCGATCGCGAGGACGCTGGTGAAGGCGTCCGCCACGACATGAAGGTAGGCGGCCCGCAGGTTGTGGTCTTGATGGTGCGCAGGAGGTCCAGCCACCGCAGGCGCGTCGTGGTCGTGCGCATGGTGTGAAGGTCGGTGCGGCTCGACGTGGTCCCGGTCGCCGTGGTCGTGGTCATGCGTGTGGTCAGCATCGTGGTCGTGGTCGTGGTCGTGG
>CAZIOH010000059.1:10981-37879 GCA_964540815.1 uncultured Myxococcales bacterium
CGTGGTCGTGGGAATGGGCGCCACCCGCATCGAGCAACTTGGCGCTTCCCAGGTTCACGAGCAGGCCGATGACGGCGACCGGCAACGCCTCGGCGAAGTGAATTGCCGACGGGTGAAGCAGCCGCCGCGCCGATTCGGCGAACATCAGGATCGCGACCATTCCGAGGATCACCGCGCTCGTGTAGCCCGCGAGCGCATACACCTTGCCCGTGCCAAAAGAGAACACCTCCGCCCGCGCCCGGGTGCGCGCGTACCAGTACGCGAGCGCCGACATTCCGAGGGCGCCCGCGTGGGTGGCCATGTGCCATCCATCCGCGGTCAGCGCCATCGAGTTGGTCAGCGTGCCGACCACCAGCTCGACCCCCATCATGGCCGCGGTGAGCACCACCACCCACCGGGTTCGTCGCTCGTGGTGGTCGACCGTGACGTGATCGTGGCTGTGCCGGAAGGCCTCGATCGAGTCTGCTTGCATGGCGAGGAGCATACGCCCGTAAACGTGCCTTGCGATTGCAGGTCCCGTGGAGTAAAAACTACGCGCTGAATCCCATAGCGGAGTGGATTCAGCCCACTGGCCAGATTGACGCCCTGGTGACCCCGCCCACGGAGGACACCATGGAAAGCATCGCACAATCGAGCCCCGACACGACCACGAAGCGACCGCATGCGCTGGGGGACACGGAGGCGGGCCGCCGTCACCTGCAAGCGGCGCGGGTCACCCTCCGCGAGCTCGGTTCGCTGGCCAGCGTCGCGGGCGGCAGCCTGTCCGGCGCGACGGTCACCGCCGAGGTGACACGCATCCTGACCGAGCTCGAGGGCGTCGACAGCGAGGCCCCGGCGGTCCGCCGGGTGCCGTGCGACTTCTGTGGACGCCTGATCATGCCGGCGGCGACCCTGTGCGGGTTCTGCTGGCACGCGCGCGCGGCAGGCAGCCCGCGCCAAGACCACGCGGCCGGTGCCGCCACCGTTTCTCATACCTGATCTCAGCCGTACGCCAGAAGAAGGGACCCCGACCATGTCAGCCAAGACCATCATGTTCTCCGACCACGCCCGCCAGCGGATTGCCAGCGGGCTCGATATGCTCGCCAACACCGTCAAGGTGACCCTCGGGCCGCGGGGACGCAACGTCATCATCTCCAAGTCCTGGGGCTCTCCGACCGTGACCAAGGACGGCGTGACCGTGGCCAAGGAGATCGAGCTCGAGGATCGCCTGGCCAACCTCGGGGCCCAGATGGTCAAGGAGGTCGCCTCGAAGACCTCCGATCTGGCGGGCGACGGGACCACCACGGCCACCGTGCTCGCGCAGATCATCTACGCCGAAGGCAGCAAGCTGGTCTCGGCGGGGCACAACCCGATGGACATCAAGCGCGGCATCGACGCCGCGGTGACCAAGGTGGTGGAGAACCTCAAGCAGCAGTCCAAGCCCACCCGCGGCAAGGCCGAGATCGCCCAGGTCGGCACCATCAGCGCCAACGGCGACCAGGTGATCGGCGATCTGCTGGCGCAGGCGATGGACCGGGTCGGCAAGGAGGGCGTGGTCACCGTCGAGGAGGCCAAGTCCATGGATACCACCCTCGACGTGGTGGAGGGCCTGCAGTTCGACCGCGGCTACCTCTCGCCCTACTTCGTGACCGACGCCGAGCGCATGGAGGCGGTCCTCGAGGACTGCTACATCCTCATCCACGAGAAGCGGCTGTCGGGCATGAAGGAGCTCGTGCCGGTGCTCGAGGAGGTGGCCAAGGCCGGCAAGCCCCTGCTGATCGTGGCCGAGGACATCGAAGGAGAGGCGCTGGCCACCCTGGTGGTGAACAAGCTGCGCGGCACCCTCAACGTCTGCGCGGTCAAAGCGCCCGGGTTCGGTGACCGACGAAAGGAGATCTTGCAGGACATCGCGGTCCTCACCGGCGGCCAGGCCATCATCGAGGATCTCGGGCTCAAGCTCGAGAACGTCGGGCTCAAGGAGCTCGGGCGGGCCAAGCGGGTGACCGTCGGCAAGGACAACACCATCCTGGTCGAGGGTGCGGGCAAGAAGCCCGAGATCGCGGCGCGCGTGACCCAGCTGCGCGCCCAGGTCGAGGACACCACCTCGGAGTACGACCGCGAGAAGCTGCAGGAACGCCTGGCCAAGATCGTGGGTGGGGTGGCGATCATCAAGGTGGGCGCCGCCACCGAGTCGGAGATGAAGGAGAAGAAGGCCCGGGTCGAGGACGCCCTGCACGCCACGCGCGCCGCCATCGAGGAAGGGATCGTTCCGGGCGGGGGCGTGGCCCTGCTCCGGGCGCTGCCGGCCCTGGCGACCGTCAAGTTCGCCGACGATCGCCAGTACGGGGTCAACGTGGTCCGCCGTGCGCTCGAGGAGCCCCTGCGCCAGATCGCCCGCAACGCCGGCCTCGAGGGATCCATCGTGGTCGAGAAGGTCAAGGACGGCAGCGGCTCCTTTGGATTCAACGCCGCCAGCGAGGAGTACGAGGATCTGGTCAAGTCCGGGGTCATCGACCCGACCAAGGTCGTGCGCGTGGCCCTCCAGAACGCGGCCTCGGTGGCGGCCCTGATGTTGACCACCGAGGCCATCATCGCCGAGCGCAGCGACGACGACGCGCCCGAGGCCAGCATGGCGGCGGCCTCCGCCCTCGGCAGATGAGCTCCGCCCCGCGCGCGCCGGCATCCTGCCCCGGTCGACGGACATGAACGGGAGCGCCTGCGAAATCACCTTCCTCGGGATGGATCCCGTCGAGGCGATCCGGGTCGAGGTGCGCGCCTGGTTCGCGCGGCTCGGGGCCTTGATGGAGCCGGTCTCGGGCGGGCACGTGTTCATCGAGGCCGTCGAGGAACACCGCAAGGAGCGCCTCTACCGGGTGCGCATGGATCTCGCGACGCCACGCGGGCTGGTGACGGTGTGCCACGCCCAGGGCATGAACGCCTCTCACGAGGACGTGTACGTCGCGATCCGGAACGCCTTCCGCGCCGCCCGCCGCCAGCTCGAGAGCGAGCCCGCGGCGCGCGCCGACGATGGCGGGCCCGCTCCATCATCGCCGCTACCGAGCCCGGCGCTCCCCGGGTGAACGCCCGCGCACGGGGTGCGCGTCAGGCCACGGCCACGGCGCTCCACAGCGGCTCGGCGGGGCGGTCGACCGTCAGCGCGGCCCGGTTCAGCGTCGCGGGCAGGGGTTCGACCGACGGACCTTGCGCGGGCAGGTGCACGCTCGGGACATTCGGCGGATTCGGGACACCCGGCGGCCTCGGGGGCAGCGAAAGATCGAGGGTCTCTCCCGCCTCGCTGATGGGGTCGGCCCACACCTGGAACTTATTGAGGGTCGCCCCGCCGTAGAGCGTGGCGAAGGCGGCGTCCGCCGCGTCGAGGCCGCAGGCGATGAAGACCCGCCCCTTGCGGCGCTCGGTGACGTGGGGGTCGAACACGTACCAGGCGCCCTCCAGCCAGACCTCGGCGTAGGCGTGAAAGTCCATCGGCGCGCCGTCGTCGGCGATCGCGATGTCGGGCAGGTACGCCACCGCATAGCGGGCCGGCATGCTGAACGCGCGGCAGAGCGCGATCACCAGGTGGGCGCGATCCCGGCACACCCCCTGCCGCCGCGCCAGGACGTCGGTCGCCGACCAGTCCGGCTGGCTGACCCCGCGGCGGTAGGTGACGTTGCGGTGGACCCAGTCGCAGATGCCCTGGGCGCGCTCCCAGCCTGCCGGGAGCCGGGCGAAGGTCTCCCAGGCAAACCCCAGGAGCTCGTCGGTCTCGGCGTACCGGCTCGGCAGGGTGTAGCGCAGCAGCCGCGACGGCAACTCCTGGGGCGGTACCTGGCGCGCGCCGGGACGGGCCGCGTCGGCGTCGGCCGGCACCACCGCGACGGCCTCGTACCTGAGCACGCTGGCGCCCGCCGGCAAGGTGGATCGCTGGCAGCGGTTGCCGAAGAGATCCCCGTACTCCTCGAACAGCGGCGCGCCCTCGAGGGTGAGCGTCTCGGCGCTCAGGATCTGGCGCGCGTGCGGCGGCGGCTGCACGATGAACACCGCCGGGGTGGGTCCCGAGGCCAGGTACTCGAGCCGGCAGCCGATGCGTATTCGATACATGATCGTCGGATCACGATAGGCCCGCCCGCACCGAGCGCAAGAAATTGGCCAGCGGGGCGGCCCCGCTCGACGGGTGAACCGCCTCCACGTCAAAAAGACTGGCGGTTCCGGGCGCGACGTCTGACGATGGACCTGCATGGCGCGGAAGGCCGAGAGACCACCGGATGCCGACCGATCGAGGGCCCTCGGCTGGATATCGTCGACCTACTTCGGCGAGGGCCTGCCCTGGACCTTCATCCACCAGATGGGCACCGAGTTCCTGACCGCGATCGATGCCTCCAAGACCCAGATCGCCGCCACCTCGTGGTTCCACCTGGCGGTGACCTTCAAGTTCGCGTGGAGCCCGGTGGTCGATCTGTTCGGGCGCAAGCGGAGCTGGCTCCTGGCGCTGCAGGTGCTGCTCGGGCTCGGCATGCTGGCGATCGCCGCGGTGGCGGCAAACGGCAACCTGACCTGGTTCTGGGTGCTCCTCTCCGCGCTCGCGGTGGTGCACGCCACCCACGACGTCGCGTGCGACGGCTTTTACCTCGAGGCCCTCGACGAGAAACGCCAGGCCCTGTTCTCGGGGGCGCGCACGGCGGCCTTCCGCGCCGCGATGTTCGTGGGCTCGTCGGGGCTGGTGTACCTGGCTGGACGGACCAGCTGGCTCCTCGGGTTCGGTGCCGCCGGGGCGCTCATGTGGCTGGTCGCCGCCGTCAACGCCCGGTTGATGCCGCGGCCACCACGACCGGTGCCACCACAGGGTGGTGGTGGTCGCGGGGAACGTGCAGGCGACGACGCGGGAGGCGCGGCGACGGCTCCGACGCGCGGAGCGGCCTTCTGGGCCGCCTATCGTTCCTTCTTCGGACAGCCCCAGGCGGCGCTGGTGCTGTCGTTCATGCTCTTCTACAAGCTCGGCGACATCATGATGTTCGCCATGTCGAAGCCGCTCCTGCGCGACATCGGCATCGACACCAGCCACCGCGCCTACCTGAACGGCGTCGGTACGGGCGCCTTCATCGTGGGCTCGGTGCTCGGCGGCGCGGCCATCGCCCGGCGCGGCCTCGTGCGCTGCCTCATCCCGATGACCTTCCTGCAGAACCTGGCGATTCCGCTCTACATCGTCATGGCCGTCACGAGACCGAGGTTCTACGCGGTGGTCCCCTTCATCGTCGCCGAGCAATTTGCCGCTGGCATCGGCGCCGCGGCGCACGTGGTGTTTCTGATGCAACGCTGCCGCGCGGCCTTCTCGGCCTCGCACTATGCCTTCGCCACCGCCATCGTCTCGGTGGCCAGCACCTTCTCGGGCGCGATCTCCGGCCCACTCAACGAGCGGCTCGGACACCCCCTCTTCTTCACGGTGGCCTTCATCGCCAGCTGGCCGAGCCTGGTGCTGGTGCTGCTGGTCCCGAAGACCTCGATCGAGAAGGCCCCGTGAGCCGGCCACGCCACCGCCGCTGTGCCCGGGTTCAATCGGGCGCAGCCACCTGGCGTCCACGTTGCGAGGTGCCGCCTGGATTTGAACCAGGGGTGAGGGTTTTGCAGACCCTTGCCTTACCACTTGGCCACGGCACCCAAACTTCTGCTTTTTCGACTCTCGATGTTCGAAAGCAGATTTCTATCAGAGGCGAGGCCGGTGCGGAGGCCGAAAAATCGTGTTAGCTCTCGGGGACCGTGCCCGTCCGTTGCTCCTTCGAAACCGACCTTCCGCGCCTCGAAGGACGGGCCGGGGCCTGGCAAGCGCTGGCCGAGCAGGCGCTCGAACCGAATCCGTTCTTCGAGCCCTGGTTCCTGCTGCCTGCCCTGCGCCACCTGCCGGAGGTGGGGCTCGGGGTGGGTGCGGGCGTCCTCTTCCTCGAGGAGGAGGACGATGGCACCCTGATCGGGGTGGTGCCGCTGCGGCTCGAACCCCTGCGGCTCGGCAAGGTGGGGCTCGGCAAGGTGCGCCTCGAAGAGTTGCGGCTCCCTCTCCACCGCGCCCGGCTCCTCACCCACGACTACAGCTTCTGTCACATCCCGCTCGTCTCCCCGGATCCAGCCACCGCGACCCGAGCGCTGGTCGCCCTCCTCGACTGGTGTCGCTCGCGACGCGCCCCCATCCTCGAGCTCGACGACCTGTACGCCGAGGGGCCCGTGCGCGCGCTCCTGCTCGAGGAGATGGGGCGGCGCGGGCTCCCGAGCTTCGTCCGCGCGACCCACGAGCGCGCGATCTTCTTCCCGCGCGCCGACGGCGACGCCGACGCCTATCTGGCGGCGGCCATGGCCCCGAAGCGCCGACGCGATGTCGATCGACGCGAGCGCCAGCTGCAGGCCGCCGGGCGGGTGGAATGTCCCGAGGCAGGCCCCGCCGGACAGCACCCCGGCGACGTGGCCCCCTTCGTTCGTAGCTTCCTGGCGCTGGAGGCCGCCGGCTGGAAGGGGGAGGCGAGGACCGCCTTCGACAGCACCCCGGCGACCCGCGCGTTCTTCGTGGAGTCGGTCACCCGCGGCCACGAGCGCGGGCGGATCTGGTTCCAGACCGTGGAGCTCGACGGGGTCACCATCGCCAGCCTGCTCAGCTTCGTGGCCCGCGAGACCTCGTACTCGTGGAAGATCTGTTACGACGAGCGGATGGCCAAGTATTCCCCGGGCGTGTACGTGGAGGTGGTGAACCTGAGGCGGTTGCACCAGCGCCCCGGGATCGCCTGGATGGACTCGGGAGCCCGCCCCGATCACCCCATGGTCAATCGCCTGTGGCCGGATCGCCGGCGCATCGAGACCCGCTGGGTGGCGACGGGCGGCGTCCTGCCCTCGGCGCTGGTGCGCGCGCTGCCGATGGCGACGCGCCTCAAGGCCCGCCTCGACCGCGCTCGTCAGAAGTGAAAGTAGATGAACTCCGCCTGGCTCGCGCCGAAGACGAACAGGGCGCCGAGGAGCCCCGCGTAGGCCACCAGGGTCAACCCGCGCGGCTCGAGGCGCTCGATGGCCGGGCGAAAGCGTGACGCCGCGATGTAGGCCACCGTCGCCAGGGGAATGAGCAGGAGCCCGGCCTCGGTCGACGCCGTCCGGGTCCGGGGCGCGACGATGCCGTGAAGCAGGTCGATGGCCACCCCGAAGGTGGGCGCGCGGAAGAAGACCCGCGTGAGGGTGATGAGGTGAAACACCACGATCCCGCGCAACAGGCGCTCACCCGCCGGCATCGAGTCTCCGCGGCGGGGCCGCGACCCGCGCGCATCGTGCCAGGCCCGCTCGGCGAGCAGGAAGGCCCCGTTGAGGGCGCCCCACACGACGAAGGTCCAGTTGGCGCCATGCCACAGGCCCCCGAGCAGCATGGTGAGGAACAGGTTCTTGTAGGTGCGCAGGCGCCCCCCCTTGTTGCCGCCGAGGGGGATGTAAAGATAGTCGCGCAGCCAGCGCGACAGGGTCATGTGCCAGCGCCCCCAGAAGTCGGCCATACTCACGGCGGCGTACGGCCGGTTGAAGTTGAGCGGCAGCTCGTACCCGAGCAGGCGGGCGCACCCGCGGGCGATGTCGCTGTAGGCAGAAAAATCCAGGTAGACCTGCATCGAGTAGCCGTAGGCCGCCACCAGGCACATCCAGCGGTTGTGGGCCAGCGGGTTGGCGAACACCGTCTCGACGAAGGGCGCGAAGTTGTCCGCGAAGAGGACCTTCTTGCCGAACCCGAGCGCGATCAGGTTGAGCCCGGCCGTCAGCCCCGCGCGATCGAAGGTCCGCGGTCTCGGGATCTGGTGCAGGAGCTCGCTCGCGCGGACGATCGGCCCCGCGATGAGCTTGGGGAAGAACATCAGGAAGCTGAGGTACTCGAAGAAGCTGCGCTTCGGCTCGAGCTGCCCGCGGTAGACGTCGATCCCGTAGCTGATGGTCTCGAAGGTGTAGAACGAGATCCCGAGCGGAAGGACGATGTGCAGCGCCGGGGGGGTCCAGGGAACCCCGAAGAGGCGCCCGAGCGTGCCGACCGTCCCGAGGAACATGTTGGTGTACTTGAAGTAGAGGAGGCTGCCGAGGCTGAAGATCAGGCTCCCCACCAGCCAGGGCCGGCGCTGTCGCTGCTCGGGGAGCGCCGCCATCTTCAAGGCCACGACGTAGTCGATGGCGGCGGTCACCAGCAAGAGAGCGATGTAGGGGGGGCTCCAGCTCGCGTAGAACAGGAAGCCGCACCCGAGCAGCCAGGCGTTCCGACGGGCGAGCGGCAGCGCGTAGAGGACCACCACCGTCCCGAGGAAGAAGACCGCGAACGTGAGCGAGTTGAAGAGCACGAGGCGTCCGTCCTCTCCCCGTCACCAGGCCGCGAGCGCCGCGACCACCGGGGGCTGCTGCGACAGCGCCTCCGCCAGCACGGGCATGTAGGCCTCGGCCCCGGCGCGCGTGAGGTGGCCCGGATCCCCGAAGGGCTCGGGGGTGGAAAATTGCTCCACCTGCGACAGGAAGATCTGCCCCTCCTCGGCGGCCAGGCCCCGCATGCGGCGCTCCCAGGCCTCGTACCGGCCGAGCCCGCCGAAGCGCTCGCGGTACACGGGGGCCACCGGCATCTCGAGGAACACAACCACGGCGCCGCGCGCGCGCGCCGCGCGCACCGCGCGGCGGACCAGCTCGAAGTGCCAGTCGGACAGCCGGTACTTCGCCGCGTCCACCTCGTAGGCGGCTAGCCCGCGGGCGAAGCGCCCGGGGCCGTCGGCGGTGACCACGAAGGGCTCCCACCCGTCGGGCTGCGGCTCGTAGAGGCGCCCCTTGACCTTCGGCGCGCCTGCCGCGAGCCCGAGCCAGGTCGTCTCGAGGCGCGCCGCCACCCCCCCGATCCGATCGGTGAGCCCTTCCACCTTCTCCTTGATCATCGGCCGGTGGCGGTAGGGCGGGTAGATCGCGCCCAGGGCCACGTCGAGACAGAGCTCGAGGGGCGCGCCCGACTCCACCAGCCAGGGCAGCGCCCGCCCCGGCACCCGCTCGAGCCGGTTCGCCAGCCGCGAGCCGTCGAATCCCTGCGGATCCACCGCCCACACGATCACGGCCGGGGGATGAGCCCGCGCGGGATCGAACGCCTCCCGCACCAGCCAGGACTGATGGAGGGTGTCGGTGCCGTCCTCGGCGACGTTCAAGATGGGCAGAAGCCCCGATCGGATCTGCCGCAGCTCCGCCGAGAGTCGCGCCGGCGAGATGGCCACGTGGGGACGCGAATCTCCCACCACCAGCAGCGCGATCTCCGGGTGCGCCTCGAGCGCGCGCCGTCCAGGTCCGACCGTGTCGCCGACGCGCGCGAAGGGGAGCCCGAAGAGCGCGAACAGGACGAGGACAGTGCCGGCGGCCCGCGCCCCCTGGACCCGAGCCGAGGGTCGGTCGAGCGCGCCACCCACCGCCGAGTGGCCCGAGCCGCTCACGCGGCGCGACCCGGCTTGGTCTTGTCGTGTCGCGCGTGCCACCAGCCGCGCAGCTTGTCCAGGCGATCCCGCGCCTCGCGCGAGTACTCGAACATCTGCAGGCGCACCGGCTTGAGATCGACGGCCATCTCCCGCCCGAGCTCGACGTCGTTGTCGGTGAGGTTGCGCTTGAAGCTCGAGATCCCGGCCAGCGGATCGGTCGGGCCGCCCTCGGTCACGCCGCCGAGGTCGAGCATCACCGAGCCACCCTCCCGCGCCCAGGTCATGAGCTCCCACAGCAGGAAGTAATTGAAGGGCATCGAGCGCAGCACCGGATCGAAGAGAGAGCCGGCCATGGTGTACTCGGCCAGCCGCCCGTGCCGCATGATCGACACGAAGGCCAGCAGCTCCTGGGGGCGGTCGGGCAGGAACAACCCGAAGATCCGCGCGAGCTCGGGGCGCTCGGCCGCCACCCCGAAGAGGGCCGCGAGATCCATCCGCGAAGCCGACTCGCCGCCGGTCCGACCGATCGATGCGAGCGCGGCGGCGCGACAGGCCGGGATCCACCTGGGGTCCTCGAGCGGACGGATGTCCACCTCGGCGCGCTTGCGGTGGCGAAACTTGGCCCGGGTCTTCTTCGTGCGCGAGGCCAGGTACGCCTCCGGCGTGGTCGACAGATCCACCACCAGCGTGCGGGTAATTCCCTCGGGATCGCGCAGCGAGAACCCCGCCCGGCGGGCCCGTGCCTCGTAGTCGTAGAGCGAGCGCTGCACGGTCCGCCGCGGCTGCAGCCGCAGCGACAGCAGATCCCCGAGCTCGGCCGACATCAGGCGCAAGCCACGCAGCCCGGCCTCCTCGTCCTCTCCGGTGGCGGCCGGGCCGAGCCGATGCACCATGCCCTGCGACACCAGATCACCAAGACCCCGCGGCCGATAGATCGACACCACCGCCTGCATCGCGGCCCGGCCCTGGGCGTCGCGCATCTGGAACAGCAACCACTCGCGCTGGGTGTGCTTGAGCCAGACGTGACGCTGGGGAAGGGGCAGCTCGATCGGGGTGTAGATCTGGGTCTCCCCCTCGTCATCGACCGGGCGCGGATCGCGGCGCTCGAGCAGCTCGGCCTCGAACCGCAGCGTGGCCTGGTCAAAGCGATTCGTGACGAGCAAACTGCGACCTTCCATCGACCGACGCAGCTCGATCACCCTGCCGTGCTGCGGGAAATCGCCTCCACCCATGACTTTCAGAATGAAGGTCACCCCCGGCAGATGCAAGGCGCGTCGACCACGGTGTTCATTCAGTCAATTTCGACCAGGGAACACGTCAGAAAATTGACGGTCGCTGCGTAGCTGCAAAGCCCGAGCTCAGGCACGCGGAGCTCAAGCGATCGACCGGTGCTCGGTGATCGGGCCGTCCTCGGACTGCACCTTGCGCAGCTTGTAGCCCATGCCGCGCACGGCCTCGAGGAGGTCGCCGGCGGCCCCCAGCTTGCCGCGCAGGTTGAGGATGTGGGTGTCCACCGTGCGGACCCGTCCCACGTGACGGTAGCCCCACACCCGGGTCAGGAGCTCCTCGCGCGAGAACACCACCCCGGCCCGCTCGGCCAGGAACTTGAGGAGCTGGAACTCGTACGGCGTCAGCTTCAAGGGCGCACCCTTGTAGCTCGCCACCAGCGACACGCAATCGAGCACGAAGCCACCGTGCTTGATGACCCGCCCCGAGCTGACGGACTCGCGCCACCCGAGCTGGCGCAAGCGCGCCGACAGCTCCCGGGGAATGATCGGCATCAGCAGGAAGTCGTCCGCCCCGACCTCGGGATCGAGGCCGGCGACCCGGGTGACGTCCACGCACAAGAGGACCCGCGCGTTGGCGAGGGTCTCCATCGAACGCAGGCGCTTGATCGCGTCGCGACCGATCTCGAGGTGCGCGCCCGCCTCCACCACCAGCACGTCCGCGCGCAGGGCACGCGTCGCGATCTCCGTCAGATCATAGCCAACCACGGTCACGGTGTGCCCGAGGCTGCGAATGACGGCCGCCGGAGAGTCGACCCGGACGGAGCTCAGACCGGGCTCGAGGGTGACGACGATTGCAGACAAATTTTCCGGAGTCGCGGAACCCATCAAAGTCATTCCATTCGGGCATCCCAATGCCGTCCTGATGTGACTTTATGGGCACGTGGTATCCGCCGCATTTCGCCGGGGTTGATCTTCTGTAACTTCCGGTCGGGGACATCCCCGTACCTGTCGTTCAGGTGGCGCCCGCAACGGCCCCAACCAGGCGGTCAGCGCCGCTTGCCCCGCTTGGGACCGCCCCCCCGACCGCCCCGCTTCGAAGACGCCGGCGCGGTCGAGCTCGAAGCTCCGGTCGAAGCTCCGCTGAGCGATCCCCGGACCCGGATCCTGGACGCGACGCCGGTCGCCCCGCCCCGGGCGGCGCCCTTGCCGCCCCTGCGGGCCTTCCCGGCCGACTTCTCCGGCGCCGCCTCCGCAGCCACCGGGTGTCCGCGTCGGCCGGAGGAGCCGGCGCGGTGCGCGGGGTGCCCGGCGACGGGCTCGCCCGGCGCTCGGTCCGCCCCTGCACCGGCTCCCCCTCGTGCTTTGCGCAGGGCGCGCCGCCGGCCTGACTTTTCCGCCTCGGCGTCGCGGCGCGCACCCGGACGAGAATGTCCCTTGGCGCGGCCATCCCGCGCGCGGTGCTCGTCATGAAGGGCGAAGTCGATCTTCCGGCGGACGACGCTGACCGATTGCACCTCCACCCGCACCGAGTCTCCGAGCGCGAAGACCCGACCCGATCGGCGACCGACCAGCCGCGCCGTCACGTCATCGAAGAGGTAGTAGTCGTCGGACAGCGCCTCGACCCGCACCAGGCCCTCGATGAAAGGCTCGTCGATCACCACGAACAGGCCGAAGCCCATCACGCCGGAGATGGTGCCGTCGAACACGTCCCCCACCCGGTCGCGCATGAAGTAGGCGCGGTAGATGTCCACCACCTCGCGCTCCGCTTCCATGGCCGAGCGCTCGGAGAAGGACGACTCGGCCGCCATCTTCTGCAGCGCCGCCCGATCCGGCAGCGGCTCGTCCGCCGCCGACTTGAAGCCGCCGGCCGGCTTGTGCTGACCGGCGAGGCGGGTCTTGAGCAAGCGGTGCACGATCAGATCGGGGTAACGCCGGATCGGCGAGGTGAAGTGCAGATAGTCGCTCGAGGCCAGCCCGAAGTGCCCGACGTTGCCCACGTCGTAGGTCGCCTGCTTGAGCGAGCGCAGGAGCGCGAACGACAGCGACTTCTCGGCGGCGTGCCCCTTCATGCGCTCGAGCACCCGGCGCAGCCCACGCGGGGTGCGCGCGTCGTCCACGTCCACGATGATCCCGTAGTGGCCGGCCAGCTCGGCGAACTCCTTCAAGCGACCCGCGTCCGGCGCGTCGTGGATGCGCCACACCGTCTCCTCGTTGCGTTCGCGGAAGCTGCGCGCCACCGCCTCGTTGGCGGCCAGCATGAACTCCTCGATCATCGAGTAGGCCTGGCGCTCGCCCGGATCGCGCCGGGACTTGCGGATGTCGCGCACCAGCCGTGGATCGTCGTGGTCGAGCTCGACGAAGGCCTCCGGCAGATCGAAGTCGAGCGAGCCGCGCAGGAGGCGCCTGGCCCGCAGCTGCCGGGCCAGCGAATCCATGTGGCGGAGGTCCGGCAGGAAGACCTCGTACTTGCGGCGCTTGCCACGGGTGTCGCCCCCGAGCGCGGCCGCCACACCTGGGTAGTCGAGCCGGGCGCGCGAATGGATCACCGCCGCCGAGAAGTCCGTGGCGGTCACGTCGGCGTGGGCGTCGAAATCGATCGAGACCACCAGCGCCAGCCGGTCCTCCTCGGGCACCAGCGAGCACATGTGCGCCGACAGCGGCTCTGGCAGCATGGGGATGGCGCGGTTGGGGAGATAGAGGCTGCAGCCGCGCTTGCGGGCCTCGACGTCGATGGGCGCGCCGTCGCGCACGTAGTGCGAGACGTCCGCGACCGCGACCCACAGGCGGGTTCCGCCGCCGGGCAAGGACTCCACCGCCACCGCGTCGTCGAAGTCGCGGGCCGTCTCGGGGTCGATGGTGGTGAAGGGGATGTCGCGGAGGTCGGCCCGGTCCTCCAGCTCCTTCGGGGTGACGAGCTGGGGCAGGCCGGCCGCGATGCGCTCGACCTCGTCCGGGAACTTGTCCTCGATGCCCGCCACCGCCAGGACCTTCTCGACCTCGGTGCGCGGATCGTCCGGATCGCCGAGCACGCGCAGCACGCGCGCCTCGAGCGGTCCGTCGGCGGTCTCGGGGTAGCGGGTGATCTCGGCGACCACCGCCTGCCCGAGCTGGGTAGCCGCCAGGTGCTCCGCGCCGACCAGGCTCACCGCCCCGGTGATCCGGGGATCGTCGGGCTGGAGCACGGTCTGCCTCCCGAGCCGCGCGAGCTGCCCGGTGATCTTGGCGCGCCCGCGGGCCACCACCCGGACCACCCGGCCCTCGAAGCCGCGCACCCCCGACCACACCTCCACCTCGACGGTGTCGCCATCCATGGCGTTCGACCGTCCCCGCGCCGAGACGTGCACATCCTCGGAGTTGTCGCTCGGGACCACGAAGCCGTACCCGGCTGGGTGCACCTTGATCCGGCCGGAGACCCGCCGCACGCCGCCCGGCGGATACTTCACCGACGGGAAATTCTCGAATTCATCCACGGACAATCAAATCCTTTCGTACCACTTCTTCACACTGCACCTTCACACTGCGAGACCAAGACCCTCATCCCTTGCGCGGCAAAAAGCCACCCTCACGGGGTGCCGCCGGAGGCGGCACGAAGCGCATAGAGTTTCTTGTCATCGGAACCAACGTAGATGGTTCCGTCTGGAGCCAGGATGGGCGAGCTGTCCACGTCGGCTCCCGTTTCGAACGACCAGCGCAGACGGCCATCGGGCTCGAGCGCATACAGACGGTCATCCTGCGAACCGAACAAGACCGCGCCCCTGCCATCCACCAAGGCCGAGGAAACAATACGATCACCGGTCCGAAACGTCCAGGCCAACGTTCCGTCTAGCTTGATCGCGTACATCTGGGCGTCGAAGGATCCGACCAGGATCATCCCGAGCGGCGACAGCGCCGCCGACGCCCGGATGTCCCCGGAGGTGTTGAACGCCCAGTGCACGCTGCCGTCGAGGCCGAGCGCGTAGAGCTTGCGATCGTCGGAGCCCACGTAGATGGTGCCGTCCTCCCCGATGGCCGGGCTCGATTCGACATCGCCGCCGGTGCGAAAATCCCAGCGCTTGCTGCCGTCGGGCGCCACCGCGTACACGAGATCGTCCTGGCACCCGGCGATCACGGTTCCATCGGGCAAGACGGCCGGAGCCGAGGAGACGTGCCCCCCGGTGGCGAACCGCCAGCGCAAGGTCCCATCGGGGTTGATGGCGTAGATCCCGTCGCCTCCCGTGTAGATGATGCCGCCCGGGCCGACGGTGGGCCCGGCATCTGCGTCACATCGGCTCGCGTCCGGCCCCACCCCCACGTGCTGCGGGCAGGCCCCCACCTGGAAGATCCAGAGCGGCTTGCGGGACGGACCGATGGCGTAGAGGTGATCGTCGTCCGAGCCGATGTAGAGCGTGCCGTCCGCCCCCACGGCCGGAGAGCTGAAGATGATGTCGGCGGTGGGGTAGGACCAGCGCAAGCTGCCGTCGGGCCCGACGACGTAGAGGTGCTCGTCGTGTGATCCGACCGCGATGCCCCCGTCCTCGAGCAGCACCGGGGAGGAGGAGATGGGGCCCGCAGTGGTGTAGGTCCACGCCACCGACGGCCGCTGCCGCGGCAGCAAGAACGACGAGCGCCCCCGGTGCAGGGGCCCGAAACGAAACATGGTGTGGGCCGGCTCGTTCTCGGTGGGCGACCAGGCCGGGGCGGCGGGCGCGCGGCTGGTCCCGGGGCCATACGGTGCCCGGCCCGCTCCGGCGACGCTCTCGGGCCGATCGCGCCACACGCAGGTCCCGAGATCGCAGATGCGCTGCAGCTTGCAGTCGCGGTCCGAGCCGCAGCGAGAGGGCTCGACGTGCGCACAGGTGAGGATCGCGAGGGCGACGCTCCCGAGCGCGCCTAAGCCGAGCAGGATGTGCGACGTGTTCTCGATTCTTGGAATGCGCATGAGAGTACGGAGGCCCCCCACCCCTGGCAAGTTCACACGTGCGGCCGGCGTCAGGGCTTTCGCCCGACGCGGGTGCCCCCAGCGCGAGGTATCGACTGGTTGGGCAACTGGCTGACCATCGGGTGGCCGGCCCTACCGGCCTGCCGACGGTGGCGTGATGCCCCTTACAAACGCCTGTTTACCGAGGGGGGGCAGCTTGATAGAAAAACCCCGCCGGCCCGATCGAGCTGGCAGGCGGAGACGACACATGTTGACCACCATCAGCGTAGCGCGATTGGCTCGAATCTTCACCGGGCTCGTCGGGGTGGCCCTCGCGGCGGGATGTGGCAGCTCGTCGAGCTCGAACCCGGCGCCGACGCCGACGGCCTCCGGGGGCGCGACCGGCCTCGGCGGACGAGCGCCGGGGAGCGGGGGCGAGACGCCGGCCACGGGCAGCGGAGGGAGCCCCGGGGCCTCGGGGCCCGACGCCGCGACCGGCGAGGGCTCGGGCGGCACGGCCGCGGTCTCGAATGGAAGCGGCGGCGGCGCGGGCCCCGGCGGCCAGGGCGGCGGGGGCCCCACGAGCGATGCCGGCACCGCGAGCGGCCCGGATGCGACCGGGCCGATCCCCGACGGATCGGCGTCCGGGTCCGGCGGTCAGGGCGCCGGTGGGGCCCTGGGTGACGCCGGCACGGCCCCGGGGACGCGGACGGGGCCAGTGCTGTTTGCCCAGGCGAACTCGTCGTCGTCCTATGCGGTGGCGAAAAACGGTGAGCTGTGGTCGTGGGGGGTCAACGGGAACGGACAGCTCGGCCACGCCGGAACCGCGGCGGCGGCGGTCGCCACCATCGGGACGAACGCTGCCGCCTATGCCGGCGGAGAGATCCACGCCATCGGCATCACCACCGACGGGAAGGCCTTCACCTTCGGGGTGAACTACTCGGGCCAGCTCGGCATCACCATGGGAACGGGCATGTTCGGGAGCAACCCGGTTCCACAGATGGTCGCGATCCCGGCCGGCGTGACCGCCCTGCCGTTCGCCGCGGCGGGCGAGCGCTACTCCGCCTTCCTCGGCTCGGATGGGAACGTCTACATGTGGGGCGGCAACCTCTACGGGCAGCAGGCCAACACCACCAACATCGGGAACATGACCGCGAACCCCATGATCCACGCGGTCCCCAAACCGACGGGCGTGTCCGGCTGGAAGTTCCTCGGCGGCGGCTACTCGCACCTGTTCGTGCTCACGCCCGACGACCAGCTGTGGACCTGGGGTGACAACCGCATGGGGCAACTCGGAACCGGGGCCACCAGCAACGCGCCCGACGGCGTGGTCAAGGCGGTGATGAAGCCGGCGGGCGTCACGGGGTGGAAGCTGGCGCTCGGCGGGCGCGACTTCAGCCTCGGCATCGGGAGCAACGGAACCCTCTACGCGTGGGGCGCCAACGAATCGGGCCAGCTCGGCCTCGGCAACATGGGGGCGAGCCAGGCCACGCCGACGGCGGTCGCGTTGCCGGGCGGTGCCACCGGCTGGCTGAAGGTCGCGGCCGGAAAGGATCACGCCGCCGCGATCACCGTCGACGGGAAGCTCTGGACCTGGGGCAAGGGGACCGGCATCACGCCGGTCGAGGTCGCGCCGCCAGCGGGCGTGTCCGGGTGGGCCGACGTCACCGCCGGTGTGACGCTGGTGATCGCCGTCGGCTCCGACGGCAAGATCTATCAATGGACCGCCGGAGCCAAGCCCACCGCCCCGATGGCCGGCCTGCCGTAGGGCAGAGCCAAGTTGCCGGCTGCCGAGAATACTTTTCGCCAAGGCGTCAGAGCGAGCGTAGCGAGCGCGTTCAGCAACGGGAGCGCGGGCTTTGCTCGCGCGGCACACATCAGCACGATCCGCGGGGCCCGCGGCGGGGGCGGAGCCCCCACCGCGAGTGGCGCGAGCCGCGTTAGAAGAAGTTGAAGCCGACGTTCACCGCCGTGCTGGTCCAGTGCTCGCTGTTGGAATAGAAGCCCGCGGTCACCTGTCCCGCGAGCTCGAGCGACCAGTTGTAACCCTGGATGAGCTCGACCCCGAGCGAGCCGGTGAGGCCGAAGCCGGTCTTTCCGAAGAACAGGAAGTCACCGCCGCCGTTGTCCTTCTGGGTGATGTTCCCGAAGCCGACACCGCCGCGCAGGAAGAGCTGGCGGGTCAAGAACGCCTGCAGGCCGCCATAGTAGATGGTCTGGTCGTAGACGAAGTCACCGTGCCCCGAGGTGGCGCCATCGATCCCCAGCAAGAACTGCAGCCGGGGCGCGATCCCGAACCCGAGGCGCACCGAGTAACCGACCCCGAGGTCGGAGGTGGACTGGTTGGTGTCGTCGTGGAACCGCAAGCCGCCGAGCCCGAGCGACCCGCCGATGGTGAAGGGTCGATCGGTTATCGGCCGGCTCGCCATGGCTGGCGGAGGAGGTGGGTAGTAACCATAGCGGGAAGGCGGGGGCGGCGGATAGCCATAGCCCCCCGACGCGGGCGGCTGACCATATCCCGATGGGGGCGGGCCGTACGGGGGAGGGGCATAGCCCGGTGGATAGCCCGAAGGTTGCCCACCGGAAGGTGGATAGGCCGGATAGGCCGGATAGGCGCCTGGCTGTGCCGGGGCTGGGCCCTGGGGGTAGGCGCCCGGGGGCGGAGGGGGGGCCTGTTCGGCCGGACCGGCCGATCCGACCTGGGGCCCGGCCGCGTTCGGGTCCGTTGCCGCGGCCGGCTGTTGCGCGAACGCACCGCTGGTGTGAATGACGAGGACAGCCAGAGTCCCGAACAGGGCGGCAACCGGAACACCCCTGCGGGGCAGGCGCTCCGAAAACCGGCGGGTTCTGGCCTTCATTTGCGAGATCATGCGGATATTCCTCCGACGCTGGTCGCGAAGTTATGAGCAGTGAGGAGAGTGAGAAAGCCTGCGATGCAAGACAAACGCCACCGACCAAGGACCCGGCGCGCGGCCTAGAATCGCCGCACCGGCGGCTCTCCCGAGCTCGAGTCGGGTCCGCCGGCCGGGGACAGGCGCCGCACCCGAGCCAGGTCCAGATCCGGCTCGATGATTCGCCGCACCATGACCGGCACGCGCGTCCCGGATCGTAACACGCGCCGCTGGGGCGGGTCGCGCCCCGAATCCGACGGCGCGGTGGGATCCAGACGGCGCGACAGGCGACCGACCACCTCGACCACGTCCCCCGCCGCGATGGCGATCTCGGCCGCCCAGACCTGACGCGCGCGCAGCCGGAGCGCGGTCAGAAACGGATGATCGATCTCGAGCAGGGTCGAGTTGGTGAATTGAAACCGCGCCTCGTCCGGGAAGGCGTCGATCAGCATCCCACCATTGACCTCGACCCAGATGGGCTCATCGGTCCCGTCGGCCAGCAGGAAGTCGAACGCCATCTCGTGAAAGAAGGCGTTGAAGAAGGCCCGCCCCACCGGGGAGCGGCCTCGTCGGAAGCGCGTCAGGGACCACACCACCGACCGCGCATCCAGCAAGGACTGGCTGGTCCGCACCCCGACGACCACCCCGCGAACCGCCACCGCCCGGCGATCGGCGAGCCCCCGCAGCTCCGAGATCCTCCGGCTCCGATGCCGCGCCACCAGGGCATGCAGCCGATTCGCCAGCCGGACGCCGATCGGGCCCGAGGCCCTGGCCAGCGCCAGACCGGTCCCGAGCGCGATCAGCGACGGCACCATCGTCGGTGCGTTGATGACCGCGAGGCCCCAGGCCCCGACCCCGACCGCCACCGCGGCCGTCGAGGCGGTGACCGTGCGAACCCCTCGCGGAAAGGAGATCCAGCGGGCCACCACCCCGCCGGTGCGCACCATGGAGTCCGCCGCGCCGTCCTCGCTGCGGATCCGACCGTGCCGGGCGCCGAGATCGAGCAGCCGCGCCATCACATGCGCCATCCGTCCGGCCACGAAGCGCGAGACGAAGCGCGAGACGAAGCGCGCGATCGGACCCCGCGGGGGCGCGCTCGGAGCGGGCAAGAGCTCGTTCGGCCTCGAGACCGTGGACATGGCGCTCGAGATCTCCGCGTCGATCACCGCCAGAGACTCGCTATCACTTGGGACGGGACCGCGGTCGGCCATGGGGCAAGGCTCCTCGCTCGAGGGCGAGCATGGCCGATTCGAGGACTTTGCTCAATCCCCGAGCGCGCGCCCGCCGCACGCAACGCTCGACGGCCGGATCCTCCGCGGGCGATTTGCTGCGGAGTCTCTCCTCGAACCCGGTCGCATGATTTACAATCGGCGGTGGGCAGATGATGAACAGCGCCGAGCTCAGAGCCGCGATGGATCTGCTCCTCCACGCGGCGCGCGGCAGCGAGCGGCGTTTTCTGGTGGGCGTCGGCAACAGCGGGGAGCGCGCGCGGATCGCGCGGGCCCTCCTCGGGGAAGGGGCGGTGGTGGAGGCGACCTCACGAGAGGACGCCCTGCGGATCCTGGCCGACGAGTCGTTCGACATCGCGTTCCTGTCCGCGGATGCGTCGGTGTCGAAGGACACGCTCGCCGCCTGGCGCGAGCTTCGCCCCTTCACCGACGTGGTCTACCTGGTCCCGAGCGATCCCGCCCAGTGCGCCGCCGCATTTCGGCGCGAGGTGGCCGCGGTGTTCCCGCTGCCCCTCCCGGAGCCGGAGTTCCTGCTGCGCGCCCACGTCAAGCGCCTGGTGACCGCCCGTCAGAGCCGCACCCGGGGCCTCCTGGTCCTGAACGCGTTCATGGGAAATCGGGTGGTCCTCGAGCGAGCCCACCCCGAGCTGGCGGCGGCGCTGACGGCGCTGGTGGCCGACGCCGGGCTGGAGCCGGCGATCGGGGTGATCGGCGGCGAGGACTTCGTGGCCTCCTTCGGCGCCGGCTTCGAGGAGCACCCGCCCGCCGAGTACGATGCGGTGGTGGTGGAGCTCGGCGCGCGGGCCCTGCCGGAGGCGGCCATCCAGGAGGCCCGCGACCATTACCCGGGCGCGTCGCTGGTGCTGGTGGACGGCGCCCCGTCGAGCGATCGCCTGCGGGATTGCATCTATGGAGGCGTGCGGGCGTACCTCCCCACCTCCGACCTCGGGTTCCTCGGGCGCATCAGCGCCTCGGTGGCGGCGCGGCGCCACGCCGAGATGGTCGGGCTCGAGCTGACGGCGACCCTCACGCGCTTCGGCTTCGCGCCCGACGGCGACGACTCCCCGCCCAAGCTTCCATCCGGTGACCTCGATCCACGGCTCATCGCCGACACCCGGACCAATCGCCCGGCGACGGTGGTGCCGACCGGGCACGAGGTGCTGGTGGTCGACGACGAGGCCGTGGTGTTGACGGTGCTGCGCGAGGCCCTGCGTCGAGGAGGGTATCGGGTGACCACGGCGGCGTCGGCCGAGGAGGCCATCGAGCTCATGAAGCAGCGCCGCTTCGATCTCGTGCTCACCGACAAGAACCTGCCCGGGGCGTCCGGGCTCGAGGTGCTGAAGGCGGCCCGCACGCTGTCGCCCGCGCCGGCCATCGTCATGATCACCGGCTACTCGTCGCTCGACTCGGCGGTCGAGGCCATGGAGATCGGCGCGCACGACTACATCGAGAAGCCCATCCACGACGTCGACGATCTGCGCCAGCGGATCCGGCGGGCGCTGTCCCGCCGCGACGAGCAGCTGGCCCGTCCGCGGCTCGGGCCGGCCGGTCGGGCCGGCCGGGTGCTGCTGGTGGAGGGCGAGGGCTCGCGGCGCCGATTGCTGGCCGACTACCTCGGTCGCACCTACGACGTGACCGCCGCCCAGGACGGGGAGGAGGCGTTGCAGAAGCTGCAGGCCGAGCGCTTCGACCTGGTGCTGGCCGACCGACACCTCCCGGGCATCTCCGGCCTGCGCGTGATCGAGCACGCCCAGCGTCTGCTCCCGCACTGCGCCTCGGTGCTGTACACGGCCTACCCGTCCTACGACTCGGTGAAGGAGGCCTTCGCGACCGGCATCGACGCCTACCTGGTACGACCGAACGACGACCTGAAGAAGCTGGCCGAGAAGGTCGGCGAGGCGCTCGGCGGTCGAGGCGGCATCCTGCTCGGATGAGCGTCTTCCCGGCCTTCGCGCGCCGCGCGCCCCGGGCCTCGCGCGCCGCGCGCATGGAAAAGGCTCAACAGAGAAACGTGATCCTGTTAGGGTGATTGGCACGCGCAAGGTCGCGAACAGGTCGCCTCGATGAGGATCGCATTCACCCACAACCTCCGCCTGACCGACAGCGAGGAGGAAGCCGAGTTCGATACGGTCGAAACCGTCGATGCGATCGCCGACGGGCTGCGGGCAGGTGGGCACGAGGTCGAGAAGGTCGAGGTCACCGGACCGGCCTCGCACCTCGCCGCCCGCATCGAGTCGATCGGCCCTGACCTCATCTTCAACACCGCCGAGGGCCGTCGGGGCCGCGCGCGCGAGGCCTTCTATCCGGCGCTGTTCGAGGAGCTGGGGTTTCCCTACACCGGCTCCGACGCCTATGTATTGACGGTCACACTCGACAAGTGGCTGACCAAGCTGGTACTGAGCAAGCAGGGCATCGACACCCCACGTGGGTGGCTGGTGGGTCCGGAGGACCTGCGCCGCATGAAGGAGCCCGGAGCGCTCGGGCTGGCCATGCCGGTCATCGTCAAGCCGAACTACGAGGGCTCATCCAAGGGCATCGGCGACGACGCGGTGGCGCGCGACGCCGGCCGGCTGGCGGAGATGTTGCCGCGGGCGGTGCGCAGCTACCCGACCGGGGTGCTGGTCGAGGAGTTCATCGCCGGCACTGACGTGACCGTACCGTTCCTCGAGGGCTACGGGGACGACGGGGTGTTGCTGCCGGTCGACTACGACGTCGAGCCTGCGGCGCGCAGCCGCTTCAACATCTACGACTACCGGCTGAAGTCGTCGGAGTCCGGCAGCGTGTCGGTGCGCTGCCCGCCGGACTTGCCGCGTGACGTGGTGGCGCGGCTGCGGGCCATCACCAAGCTGGCGGTGCGCACCCTCGGGATCCGCGACATCGGCCGGGTGGACTTCCGGCTGGCGGAGGACGGGCGGATCTTCTTGCTCGAGGTCAACTCGCTGCCCTCGCTCGAGCGGGGAGCCAGCACCTTCGCGGCGGCGGCGCGCGAGGGGCTCGACTACGGGGACACCCTGCAGGCCATCGTGCAGAGCGCCGCGCGCCGGCAGGGCCTGGTGGTCAAGCCCGGGACGCGCAAGCGACGTCCACCCGAGCCGCTGCGCATCGGGTTCACCTTCAACGTCAAGCGGGTCGACTCCAAGCACGGCAACGACGCCGAGGCGGAGTATGACGCGCCCGAGACCATCGATGCGATCCGCGACGCGCTCGAGAGCCACGGGCACCACGTGACGCTGTTCGAGGCCACGGCCGAGCTGCCGCGCCAGCTGATGGAGACGCCGGTGGATCTGGTCTTCAACATCGCCGAGGGGGTGGCCGGACGAAACCGCGAGGCGGCGGTGCCGGCGCTGTGCGAGCTCATGGGCATCCCCTACACCGGCTCCGACGCGGCCACCCTGTCGATCGCGCTCGACAAGGCGCTCTCCAAGCGGGTGCTGCTCCAGCATGGGATCCTGACCGCCGAGTTCCAGGTGATGGAGACCGGGCGCGAGCGGCTCTCGCCCAAGATGAAGTTTCCCCTGATCGTGAAGCCCAACCAGGAGGGCTCATCGAAGGGGGTGAGCGCCCACGCCTCGGTGGTGGACGACGAGCCCTCGCTGCGCGCGGTGGTGCGCGAGCTCATCGAGCGGTACGAGCAGCCGGCCCTGATCGAGGCCTACATCTCGGGGCGCGAGTTCACCGTGGGGCTGCTCGGGGATCGCCGGCCGAGGGTCCTGCCGCCGATGGAGATCATCTTCAAGGACAAGGCCAACCAGCGGCCGGTGTACGACTACCAGATCAAGCAGGAGTGGGAGAAGCACGTGGCCTACCAGTGCCCGGCCGAGCTGACCCCGGCCGAGCTGAAGGCCATCGAGCGGGCAGCCCGCGAGACCTTCGAGGCCCTCGATTGCCGGGACGTGGCGCGGGTGGACATGCGCATGAACGCCAAGGGTGAGATCTACGTCATCGAGGTCAACCCCCTGCCCGGCCTCACGCCCGGTTACTCGGATCTGTGCCTGATCGCCACCGCCGCGGGCATCGATTACCGCACCCTCATCAGCGAGATCCTGGCGGGCGGGCTCAAGCGCATGCGCGACAAGCGGCGCGCGGATGCCGCCAAGAACGCCGAGGCGCAGTCCCAGCAACAGCGGACCGAGGACCGGCAGATGGCGATCCCCAAGGTCAGCACCGCGGCGAGTACGCCGCCGGGCACCATCCCCGCGTCCGTGGCGGCGCCCGCCCCGCCGGTCGCGAGCCCGCCGGCCTCCCCCGCGACGGTGGTGCTCGCGCCCTCGTCGGGCTCCGCGACGGTCGTCGCGGCTTCCCTCGCAACCCCGAGCTCGACCCCCACGCCAATCCCCATGGCCACGCCTGCCGCGCCGGCCGTGCCGCACGGGCAGCCTGTTCCGAACCCCACCCATGCGGTGGAATGATGCGTTGCCGGCTGCGCGAGCTCGGCTTCGCCATCGGGCGAATCCCACCCGGGCCGTTGAACGCCATCACCGACGTTCCTGGGGTGCGGGTCGGGCACACCACGCTCTTCGCCGGGGACGGTCCCCTGGTGGTCGGCGAGGGTCCCGTGCGCACCGGCGTGACGGCGGTCCTCCCGCACGACGACATCTTCTATAACCGGGTCATCGCCGGCTCGTTCGTCCTGAACGGGGCCGGGGAGGTCTCGGGCCTGACCCAGGTGGCGGAGTGGGGGCTGCTCGAGACGCCCATCCTCCTCACCAACACCCTCGCGGTGGGAAAGGTCTCGGACGCCGCCGTCAAGTGGATGACCCGCCGCTTCCCGGGCATCGGCACCGACTACGACGTGATCATCCCGCTCGTGGGCGAGTGCGACGACTCGTGGCTCAACGACACGGTGGGGAGGCACGTCCGCTCGGAGCACGTCTACCGGGCCATCGAACAGGCCACCGGGGGCCGGGTCTCCGAGGGGTCGGTTGGAGCGGGGACCGGCCTCATCACCTGCGACTTCAAGTCGGGCATCGGCACCAGCTCCCGGCTGGTGGCCATGGGCTCGAGCGCCGCCTCCGGCCCCTTCAACCTCGGGGTCCTGGTGCAATCCAACTTCGGGGTCATGCGCTCGCTGCGCGTCGACGGCACCCCGGTCGGTGAGCTGCTCGAACCGCATTTCGCTACCGCTGATCGGCGGCTCAAGAATGCCGGATCAATCATCGTGGTGGTGGCGACCGATGCCCCCTTGCTGTCGTCGCAGCTGGTGCGCCTGTGCAAGCGGGCGGCCCTCGGCATCGGGCGGGTCGGCTCGTTCGCCGCGCACGGCTCGGGGGAGATCTTGATCGGGTTCTCGACCGCCAACAAGGTGCCCCGGGTGACCTCGCGCATGACCGCCTCGATCGAGGTCTTGCTCGACGAGGCCTGCGACGGCCTCTACGAAGCCGTGGTGGAGTGCACCGAGGAGGCCATCGTCAACTCCCTGTGCATGGCGGACGACATGCGCGGGCCGACCGGTCACGTCGCGCCGGCCCTGCCGCTCGACCGGCTCGAACAGATCCTGACCAAACATCGCGCGGCGGCCGCGGCGGCGGCGGCGGGCTGAGCTCCTTGCCATCGGTCACCATCGTCGTGCCAATCTCCTCCACCTGGCGCTCGTGTCCACCATGCGGATCTGCTTCGTAGTCGGTGACGCCCGCGCCCAGCAGGTGACCTTCGCCGGGATCTACATCGCCCTGGCGGCGCACCGGGGCGGTCACGACGTTCGCTTCGTGTCGGTGGACGAGCTGTCGTTCCTCGACGACAACACGGTGCTCGCCACCACCCGCCGGGTGCGGCACGGAGACTACCCCTCCCCGACCGAGTACGCCCACGCGCTCAGCTCCGACGAGGCGGTGGTGGAGGAAGACAACCTGGCCAGCTTCGACGTGGTGTTCCTGCGCTTCAACCCCACCCGCGAGAGCCACGCGCGCGCGGCGACCCCCCTCATCGACTTCGGGTGGCGCCTTCGCCTCGGCGGGACCCTGGTGCTGAACGATCCGGAGGGGCTGCGTCGGGCCGGCAGCCGCATGTACCTCGGCGACTTTCCCGCCGACGTGCGGGCCAAGACCCTGGTGTCGAGGTCGCCCGACCAGCTCAAGCAGTGGGTGCGGGCCCTGCGTGCACCGGCGGTCCTCAAGCCCCTGCAGCCGCGCGGGGGAGAGCACGTCTTCTTCGTCAAGCCTCGCCAGACCTCGAACCTCAACCAGATCATCACCACCGTCACCAAGAATGGCTACGCCATCGCGCAGGAGTACCTGCCGGAGATCGCCGAGGGCGAGAAGCGGCTGCTCTTGCTCGGGGCCGAGCCCATCCGCTTCGGAAAGCGGGTGGCCATCTACCGGCGCCACATCGCGCTTGGAGGGACCGACGGGACGGACGGGACCGAAGGAGCCGGGGCGGCGGGGGGCCCGAACGGGGCGCCGAGGGGGGTTCCGGCCAGCAACCGGTCGCGCTGCGACTTCGGCCCGGCGGAGGCGCGCATCTGCGAGCTGATCCGACCGAAGCTGCTGGCGGACGGCCTTTACCTGGTGGGCGTGGACATCGTGGGCGACAAGATCCTCGAGCTCAACGTGTTCACGCCGGGCGGGATCCACTCCATCCACGAGCTGTACAAGGTCGACGTCGCCGAGATCATCGTCAAGGATCTCGAGCGCCGGGTCCGCCTGCGTGCGGCCTACCGCACGACCTTCGATCCCGAGGCCGCCGACGTGGTTTGAGACTCGTGCGATAATGATCCGGCATGTCCTCCGCCCGGATCTCGTCGCCCCCGCCCCCGGCCCCGTCATCGTCGTCGTCGTCGTCGTCGTCGCTCTCCCCCTCCCCTTCCGCGTCCGCGGTCCCGACCGCCCTGCGCCTCGACGAGCCCTCCGGCCCCAAGGTGGTCGCACAGCGAATCGTCACGCTCTCCTCCGACGACATCTCACGCTTCTTCGTGCGGGTGCGTCGGGATCAGGATACGGAAAAGTGGGAGGTCCGCCTCGACGCCGCCCTGCGTGAGATCCTCGAGCGCGCCAACGACTTCGTCCCCTCGGAGGCGGGCGGCATCCTCCTCGACGATCCGCGGGCCAAGCTCGCCGGCTCGACCGCGCCCCGCCTCACCTTCATCGCGACCTTCGGCCCCGGCGCGGCCGAGCGTCTCGGCCAGCGCGTGCCGAGCGATCGGGGCGTGTGCGGCGAGGTCTATCAGTCGGGGCGTCCGTACATGACGGACGCGGTGGCCGAGTCGGATCCGCTGGCGGCCCGAGGGGAGCCTCCTGCGCCTCACGA
>CAZIOH010000059.1:37979-39808 GCA_964540815.1 uncultured Myxococcales bacterium
CGACGCCGGAGATGCCGGGACGCCGTCCGAGCTCGACGGCCCCACCGACGGGATCATCCAGGCACAGCCTCGAGCGCAGCCGGAGCTGAGCGAGGAGAGCGGGGGGGTCCGGCGGCCCGTGCAGTCCATCATCGCCGTCCCGGTGATCGTCGGCGACTCGATCTGCGGCGTGCTCGAGCTGACCAACCGCTGCTCCGGCACGCCGTACAGCGCCCGCGACAAGGAGCTGCTCCGCATCTTCGCCGCCTACATCTCGTCGTCGATCCAGAACGCGCTCGACGCCATCCGGAACCGGATCCTGGCCCGGATCGACGATCTCACGGGCCTCTACAACAGCCGCTACTTTCACATGCGGCTGCGCGACGAGCTGGCCCGCGCCGATCGCGACGGCACCGATCTCGGGATCCTGTTCATCGACCTCGACCAGCTCAAGTCGATCAACGACCGCTTCGGGCACATCGCCGGCAGCGCCATCCTGCGCGACGTCGCCCGCGCCATGACCGAGGAGGGCTTGCCCGGCTCGGTGGTGTCGCGTTACGGCGGCGACGAGTTCGTGGTCATCTTGCCGGGAACCAAGCTCGCCCAGTCGCTGCACTCCGCCGAGCGGCTGCGCCGCGCGATCGCCGCGGCGCACATCCCGGATCCCTCGGATCTCAAGGGACGCTCGTACCTTCCGCGGGTGACCGCGTCACTCGGGGTCGCATCGTACCGCGACCACCTGTCGGTGGGAGGCACCGCCCCGCAACGCGAGAACGCACTCCTGCGTCTGGCCGATCAGGCCATGTACCGGGCCAAGGCCGCCGGACGCGACCGCGTCGAGGTGGCGCTGGCGGAAGAGGATTAGGACGCGCAAGACCCGTGATCGTGGCCGGGATCGTGACCGTTTGCGTGGCCGCCCCCCTGATCGTGGCTGTGCACGTGCACGGGAACGCCCCCCGTGGGCGTGATCGAACTCTTTCAAACGACCGCCCGCCGCAACGGTAACGCACTCTGACGTCGGCTAGGCCGTGGATCATCCGGGTAGCAACCGCCCTCGGGCCGCGGCCGACACGTACCCCATGCTCAGTCTTCAAGACTCGACGTGTACCACGGGTTCGACCACGGCCACGATCCACGGCCGCGGCTGAGCGGCTTGAAACTCTCGCCCCTACTCGGGGCGAATGCCGGCGGCGCGCATGATGCGGTGGGCGAGGTAGCGGGGGCTGACCTGGTACTGGCCGGAGGCCACCAGCTTGCGCAGGGCCTCGACCTTGGGGGAGAGCCGGGAATCGAGGGACGCGCTGGGGTCGCCGATGGCGGGAGCGCTGACGCCCGAGGAGTTGTTTCGGGAAGGAACCGTGTATTTGCCGGTGTTGGCCATGACTACACCATCGGCGAGGGGTTTGAAAACCTTGAGCCCACATCCGCGACAATTGCGCATCTCTTCGACATTCGTGAGGTTTTGTCGGGAGCGAGCTGCATGCGGGTGCATTCGGGGCGAGACCGGACAGCGCACGACATGGCCGCGGGCCGGCGGGCCCTCAGGCGGCGGCTTCGCTGGCGAGATCGGACAGCGAGTCGCGCAGGCGGCGCGTGGCCTCGCCGTGGATCTGGCAAACCCGCGACTCGGTCACGCCGAGCACCGCGCCGATCTCCTTCAGGTTGAGGTTGTCGCAGTAGTAGAGGGACAACACCTGCTGCATCTTCTCGGGAAGGTGGCCGATCCCGGAGACCATGCGCTCGGTGAGCTCACGGCGCGAGGCCTGCTCGAACGGGTCGGCCGCGCTCTGGTCGCCGGTCCGCTCGAGCAGGTCGGGACCCGCGTCGTCGATGCCGACCACCGACGAGCC
>CAZIOH010000060.1:0-2792 GCA_964540815.1 uncultured Myxococcales bacterium
GGTGCACTAGTGCGCTCCGTTGGAGTGGTTCTTTGGCCGGATGTCGGGCGGGGGCACCGTCCGGCTGGTCTTGTCGGCGTGGCGCATCTTGAGCAGGACCGTACGGTCGGCGTCGATGACGGTCGACGCCGCCCCCGCGGCGTCCGCCAGGGTCGCGATCTCGGCCTCCCGCGCCGCAATCTCGGCCTGCACGACCCGCAGACGCGCCACCGCCTCGGCCTGCGATAGCTGGAGCTGCGAGCGCTTCAGGCGGGTCGCCACCTCGAACCGCGCGGCCTCAGCCAGCTCCTTCTGCTCGAGCTCCCAGCGCGCCACCCCCATCAAGACCCTTCCCTGGGCGGTGTAGACGTCCGCCAGGTCCACCCCGGCGTTCGAGAGCACCAGCTCCCGGACCTGGTTCGAATGTCCCGTGCCGCGCGCCTTCACGATGGTGAGCGCGCGGTTGCGCTCGCCATCCTGGACCACGTACGACACGTGAATCCAGGTGTCGGCGATGGTCGAAATTCCAGTCGCCGTCGCCTCGTCCGTGCTGAGGCCATCCATGAGCGAGGTGTTGACCACGGTGATGCCCTCGATCTTCAGGAAGTCGAGGAACCTCTGGGCCGCATCCGCCGAGGCAGGATGGGCCACGGCCGACGAGAGCGCCGAGAGCGGATCGACCACCATGCAGCGTGGTCGATGCTCCGCCACCTGCTTGCGCAGGTTGGCGAACTGGTCCTCGATGTTGGGACCGCGGGTTCGGGTCGAATACATCCTGAGCAGTCCAGACTTCAGGTAGGGAGCGAAGTGCACGCCCACCGAGCGCAGGTTGCGCACGATCTGGGCCGCTCCTTCGTCGAAGCTGACGTAGAGCGTCCGCTCGCCGCGCTTGCATGCGGCGGCCGTGAAGACACCGCACAGGGTCGACTTCGCGGTGCCGGGCGCCCCCGAGATGAGGACGTTGGTCCCTCGGTAGTAGCCACCCCGCAACATCGCATCGAGACGGGCCACCCCGGACGAGATCCGCTCGTTGGTGACGGCGTACTTGAGCTCGGTCGGACCTCGGTGCGTCAGCTGCATCCCGTCGCGACCGAGGGTGATCGGCAGCTCGTCCTCCACGAACGGCGAGCCGCGGTACTTCATGACCCGAAGGTTCCGGAAGGACGTTCCCTCGACGACCTCGTGACCGAGGATCACCACGCAGTCCACCATGAACTGCAGGAAGTCGAACCGGCGGTCGGAGGAGCTCTCGCCGACCTTCTGGGTGATGATCCCGGTCAGGCCGGCTTCGGAGATCCAGTCGCGGATGCGGTAGACCTCCCGCCGCTCGGCGACGGGATCGTCGAGGAGCCCGAGCAGGACGTCGATCCCATCGAAGACGACGCGCTTCGCGCCGAGCTCATCGGCCTTGACCCGCAAGAGATTCAGGATTCCGGTCAGGTCGAAGTCACCCGACTTGACGACCTCCGGAGAGAGGCGCGCATCGAGGAAGTAGAGCTTCTTCTTCACCAGGGAGGCCAGATCCCAGCCAAAGGTGGTGGCATTGGCGATGATCTGGCGCTGACTCTCCTCGAAGGCCACGAAGAGTCCCGCCTCCCGACTGGAATGGGCGGCATTGACCAGCGACTGGAGCGCGAAGACGGTCTTCCCGGATCCGGCCCCGCCCATCACCAGGGTGGTCACGCCGCGCGGGAGCCCCCCATAGGTGATCTCGTCGAAACCCTCTATGCCGGTCGGTATCTTGGTTACCGCGGGGTGCGACGCTCTCGTTTCCATGGGACCTCCCCTTCGATCTCGACGTTGTGCTCGAGAGAGTCGAGAAAGCCACACGTCACCACCCGAGCATCGTACACTCTCCTGGCCGCGCTGGGAAGACCGCGTCGCGTTCGAACGAGAGAGCCTCCGCGCGGAATGGCGGATTTCCGAGATCCCCACAGTCAAGAGTCAAGCATGGACGGATCGATGCTGGCGCGCGGCGGGACCGCGCGGGTTTCCGTCAGCGCGAGTCGTCTCCGCTGGTTCGCAGGCGGTACCCGAGCCCAATCTCGTTGAGGAGGTAGCGTGGGTGAGCGGGGTCGATCTCGATCTTGCGACGGAGGGCGTGCATGTACACCCGGACGTAGGCCGCGTTCCGCTGGTAGGCGACGCCCCAGGTCTCCTTGAGCAGCCGGGCGGTGGTCACCACCTGGTTTGCGTGTCGGGCGAGCGTGGCGAGCAACCTGAACTCCGTCAACGACAGCGACACCGGCTGTTGCGCCCGGAGGAGCCGGCGGGATTCCAGATCGAGGCGGAACTCTCCGAAGGCGAGGACGGTTGGCTCGGTGCGAGCCCCGCCCGCCACCATCATCCCGGTCCGCAGGGCGGCCCGGATACGAGCACCGAGCTCGGGAACGGAGAAGGGCTTGGTCAGGTAGTCGTTGGCTCCGGCATCGAGCGCGCGGACCTTGTCGTCCTCGCGCTCCCGTGCCGAGACCACGATGATCGGGGCGGCGGTGAGCTGGCGAAGTCGCGGAATCAATCCGAGCCCGTCTCCGTCGGGCAGGCCGAGATCGAGCAAGATGATCTCGGGGTTCCGGGTGCGAACCTCCTCGAGCGCTTGCTGCCCGGTCCGTGCCGAGAGGATCCGGTAGCCGGCGGCCTCGAGCGTGACGGCAAACACGTGGCTCAGCCGTTCGTCGTCTTCGATGACGAGGATCTCGGCGGCGGTGTTCGTTCGAATCGGCAAGGCGGAGGACAATCGAGGGCGGCCAGAATGGACGATGACGGACGATGATGGACGATGACGGACGATGATGGACGATGACGGACGATGA
>CAZIOH010000060.1:2892-39750 GCA_964540815.1 uncultured Myxococcales bacterium
GATGACGGACGATGATGGACGATGACGGACGATGATGGACGATGACGGACGATGACGGACCGGAACAGCCGAGGTGTTCAGCAAAGGCTGTTCCAGTCCCCAGGCTGTGCCGTCCACCGCCCCGTCGCTGCTCAGTCCGCCGCGCCGTCCACGCTCGGCCCCGCACCGTCACATCGAACTCTGCAAGGCGCCAGCCGGGGCGACCCTGCATCTTGCGCTGGCAACGGGCGGAGGCGGCGACCAGCGCATCGCCGGCGGTGGCGGCGCGCGGCCCGCCCACCTCAGGTCCGCAGCCGATACCCGAGCCCCGATTCGTTCACCAGGTACCGAGGCCGGGTCGGATCGGACTCGAGCTTGCGCCGGAGCGCGTGCATGTAGACCCGAACGTAGCCGTGCTTGGTCTGGTAGGCGGAGCCCCAGGCCTCCTTGAGCAGGGCGTTGGTGGTGACCACCTCGTCGGCATGCCGGGCCAGCGTGGCGAGCAGCTTGAACTCGGTCGGAGACAGGCGAATTGGCCGTTCGTCGCGGTACAGCAAGCGCGCTTCGAGGTCGAGGGTGTAGTTGCCGAAGGACACGCGGGTCCGGGCAGCCTCGCCGACCCGGGCGCGACCGCGCAGCGCCACCCGGACCCGGGCCAAGAGCTCCGGGACGGAGAAGGGCTTGGTCAGGTAATCGTTGGCGCCGGCGTCGAGGGCCTTGACCTTGGCGGATTCCTGTTCGCGAGTCGAGACCACGATGATCGGGGAGGTGGTGCAGCTGCGGAGCTGGGGCAGGAGGGCGAGGCCGTCGACGTCGGGCAGCCCGAGATCGAGGAGGACCAGGTCCGGATTCCGTGTCCGGACGGAGAGCAGGGCCTGCGCGCCGTCCGAGGCATCGAGCAGCCGATAGCCCTCGGTCTCGAGGGCCCTCGTGAAGATCCGCACCATCTTCTGGTCGTCCTCGACGACCAGGATGGTGCTGCCATGGGCCAGGGGTTCTGCGAAGCTAGACAAGTGGATCAACGTGACGGGGATCCGGGCAGGGTGCGTTTGTTCGATGGATCAGGTGCGGGGCCGACCGAGCGCGCGGCTCATTGAGCTCTTGGCGCGCTCAGCATTGACCCCTTCGCGCGATCCCTTCGCGGGCTCATGGAAGCGCCGGCCGCTGGTCCTCGAGCGAGCCGATCCCGCCGGGAACGGCGGCGCTCAGCTCCGCCTCGGGCATCTCCGGCGCGCGGCCACCAAGCGGGAGGGTGAACTGCATGGTGAGCCCGCCGCCCGGGGTCATCGAGGCCCACATGCGCCCGCCGTGGGCCTGGACGATCCCCCGGGCGATGGTCAACCCGAGCCCGAGGCCCGAGCCCACGTGCTCCCGCGTGCGATAGAACTTGTCGAAGACGCGGGTCAGCTCGCTCTCGGAGATGCCGCGCCCGTGGTCGACGACCGAGACCAGCACCTCTCGTCCCTGGTCGACCGCCACCCCGATCTCGATCGGGCCATCGCTGCCGGAATACTTGAGCGCGTTGTCCACCAGATTGACCAGGACCTGCTCCACCAACGTGGCGTCCATGTTCAGCAGGGGCACGTTGCTCGGGACATTGGTGAGCAGGTGGTGACGACCCACCGATTCGTCCACCCGGCCAATCACGCTGCCGATCACCTCCTCCAGGCTCTCCCAGTCGCGGTTCACCGTGAGCCCCCCGGATTCGAGCCGGGTCACGTCGAGCAGGCTCTTCAGGAGCTCGTTCAATCGTCGAGCCTCGTCGTTGACGATCTTGGCCATCTCGTGGCGGGCCTTCGAGTCGAGGCGATCACCATGCTCGAGCAGGGTGCTCGACGCCGAGCCGATGATGGCGAGCGGGCTCCGCAGATCGTGCGACACCGTGCTGAGCACGGCGTTCCGGATGCGCTCGGTCTCGGCGTCCAGCTGAGCCGCCACGATCTCCTCGGCGAGCAGGCTCCGCTCGATGGCCATGGCCACCTGGCGCACCATCGCCATCAGGAGCGAGGACGGGCGCCCTGGAGGCTGGCCGAGCCGCTCCGCGCGCCGCACCGACACCACGCCGATGCAGCCGCGGTTGGCGATGAGCGGCAGATAGGTGGCCGCCGCGGTCGACGCGTGACGGGTCCCGGGGCCGGCAGGCTGCAGGTGGGCCGCCACCCAGCCCGCCACCGGAAGGTCCTCGGTGTGTGCCGACACCACGCCGTTGGCCCCGAAGACCTGGGTGAAGTCGCCGCCCGGGTCGCGCACCATGATCCGCACGTTGGCGCCCACGGCGCATTCGACCTCCCGGGCGGCGCTGGTGTAGAGCTCCCTGCGGGAGCCGGCGCCGGCCAGGACATTCACCAGCCCATAGAGGGACTCGGTCTTGCGCTCGCTCTGGCGGGCGGCTCGCGCCTGGCGGCGGAGCCTCTCGTTGAGGGTGTTCATGAAGGTCGCCACCGCCAGCATGGCGGCCATGGTCAGAAGATCTCTCCCATGGGCGACGGCCAGGCTGTGGTAGGGAACCAGAAAGAGATAGTCGAAGCTCATCGCGCTGAGCAGCGCGGCGGCCAGCGAGGCCCGATACCCGAGCCGCATCGACACCAGCCCGATGGTGAACAGGTAGAGGATGACCGTGTTGGTCAGGTCTCCCCGCAGCCCGAGCCCGAGGGACAGCCCGGAGACCCCGCCGACGGCCAGGATCGCGAGGCCGATCCGGCCGAGCTCCGTCCGGCCGCCCCAGGTCCATCTCGCCGCGCTGGTGGTCAAGAGCTTCGTCTCCCGCGGGATGGCGCCGTCGGATGTCGCCTCCGGGACGACCTCACTCCGCGGACGCCTCTGCCGTGAGCGAAGGTTGACGGGCCTCGTGCTGAGCGGCCATCACCGTGCCGGTCCGCGCGATCACCTCCTTCAAGGCCTGGTCGTTGCTGGCCTTGATCGACAAGGCGTAGCCGGCGTAAGTCTCGACGATGGCGACGCTGGTGCCGGGCACCACGAAGGGATCGCTCCCCGTCGGATTCAAGCTGCCGGCCTGGACCAAGGCGACGTGGCAGCTGTTGACCCGGTCGAGCCAGGGCAGGGTGATGTTCGGAGCGGCTCGCAAGGCGATCATCTCTCCCGAGTGCCGGCTGATCTTGTTCTTGCCCACCTGCAGATCCTCGCTGACCGGCGTGGCCCCCGCGAACGAGTCGCGATAGGCGAGCAGCCCCTGGGCCCGCGTCTGGGCCGGCACGCCGGCGCAGAAATCCTCGGCCTGGCGAGCCAGCTCGACCTTGCTCGAGGTCGTCTCACCTCCGGCCGCCGACAGGCTGGCACATCCACCCACCGTCGCCGCGGCCGTCGCCAGCCCCGCCAGCGCCAGCGCATTCCACCTCATAAACCACTTCACGCTTCTTGTGACCTTCATTTGAATCTCTCCTTCGTCGAGTGTTCACGGATCAGACCTCTCAATACTTCCGTACGTCGACGTTAAAAGGGGGTTAAAAACGCCGCGTGTTCGCCCGTTCACGCATTCGCTCGCCCGCTCGTTCGACGTCTGCGGTCGGAGGACGCCGGTCGAGCGCACCGCAGCGATCTGCGCGCCAGCGCCGCCGGCTCGGCCGTCAGTGACTCCCCTCACTGCCAGCTCCCGCAGCGCAGCAGGCAAGGCGCAAGGCGCAAGGTGCATTCTGCCATTCACACCGCGGCAGCGCGTCGACCATGCGCGCTCGAAGGAGAGTCGCGGCATGGATCACCAAGGGAGGTCGCAGGCATGCATCCTCCACTCTCTACCCTACCACTAGACACTGAGCCTCTGCCGAGGTCGGTTGTATCGCTAGAATTTCGGCTTGGTTTCCGCTCGAACGAAACGCGTAGGAGGTGCGACCTCGCCGCCTTTTTAACGGGGTTTTAACCCCGACGCTGTTACGGTGCCTCTCGCATGCAAACTATCACACACTTCGAAGGCCAGCCCGTCGCATGCCTCGGCCCCATTTCTGAGACTGGCCAAGACGCAGGGAGGCTCTCTTGAGATCACGGCCGAACTTCTGGATACCAAAACGCGCTCTGACCACCCTCTGCCTGACAGGCTGGGTCGCGACCGCGGGGGCACAGACCGCCCCACCGGTGATTGCGGTGCCCGCCGCGGAGACACCGGCCGCACCCGCCACCGTGGGTGTGGCCCCCACGGGCACACCCCCATCGGTCAGCGCACCCGCGGCGGCGCCTCCCCCAGCGGAGCCGACGGCCTGGACCACCACCGCGGGAGACGCCTTCGCCACCGGCGACTACACCTGGCTCAACGGCAACAGCCGGCAGCACAAGGCTCCGCTCGACACCAAGTACTTCACGCCCGAGATCCTCGTCGACGTGAACTACACCTCCTCCACCAACCACCCGATCGACAACACCGTGGTTGGCTCGACCGCCCTCTCGCGCAACAACGAGGTGACCCTGGCGTTTCTCGGGTTCGGGGGAGATCTGCACTACGACAACGCCCGGGGACGCATCATGACCCAGTACGGGGTGCGCTCGACCCTGGTGCCGCGCAACGACTTCAGCGCCACCCGCGGGCAGTTCGATCTGTACACCGCGCTCCGGTACGTCAGCGAGGCCTACGGCGGGTATCACCTGGACATCCTCCACGGGATCAACATTGATGCCGGGATCTTCATGTCCTACGTCGGCCTCTTCTCCTACGACAACTACGAGAACTGGATGTATCTGCCCTCGTTCACCTCGGACAACACTCCCTGGTTCTTCAACGGCATCCGGATCCAGATCTTCCCGACCGACAAGCTCAAGATCGAGCCATGGATCATCAATGGATGGCAGACCTACGGCAAGTTCAACTCGATGCCGGGGTTCGGGGCCCAGATCCTCTACCGGCCCTTCGAATGGCTCTCTCTCATCTCCAACGACTACATCGGCTGGGACGCGCAGGACTTGCCCGGGCGCACCCGCTTTCACAGCGACAACAGCGTCCAGGTGCGTTACTTCGAGGACAAGGCGATGAGCTCGCTGGTGACCCGGGCCGCCTTCTCGATCACCGCCGACATCGGCGGCGAGTCGGGGGACGGTGTGACCCCCTTCGGCGGCAGCGGCACCGAGGGCAACTGCACCAAGGCCACGCCGTGCACGCAGCACTTCATCAGCGCCATGGCCTACAACCGCGTGTGGTTCGGTGAGCACTGGGCCTGGAACGTCGGCGGCGGCTTCATGAACAACCCCGGGCGCTACCTGGTGCTGGCCCCCACGGGCAACGCCTCCCCGGTGGGGATCGTCCAGCCCCTCGGCACGGCGGCCGCCACCCAGCCCTTCGATCTCAGCGCGGGCACCAAGTTCAACGCCTTCGACTACGAGACCGGGGTTCAGTACATGCCGACCGAGCAGTTGACCTTCGATCTCGAGTTCAACCACCGGGAGGCCGACACGCCCTACTTCGCCGGGCACGGCGGGGTGACCTCCCCCGACGGGTACATCACCACCACCACCCCTCCAGGTTGGCGCCCCGATCTGACCAAGACGGACTCACGCCTCATCGCCGCGCTCATGGTGCGGTTCTAACGACTGGCCTTCGGAACGGAGACAAGATGACTTCTGCACCACGCAAGCGAATGGGAAATCTGATGGTCAAGGCGGTCTATCTCGGCCTGGTGGCGTCGCTGGCCTTCGCGCTCGGGTTTGCATGCAACGAGGGCCGCGAAGGCGATCGCTGCAATCCGGCGGCCGCCGCCAACGGCGAGGACGAATGCGGCAGCGGGCTGTCGTGTCAGCAGCCTGGCTCCTGCGCCGAGAACTACTGCTGCCCGGCGGATCCGAGCAAGAGCAGCAATCCATATTGCAATGGAACGGCCTGCCCTCAGCCCCCCGCAGGAGCGGACGCAGGCGCGGACTGAAGCCGCGGTCAACCCGGTCGAACCCAGTCGAGCTCAGTCGGAAGGAGGTCACGTGCCCGCAGAGGGATCATCTCAGCGACACTGGTCGATGTTGCTGGAGCAGCGGCGGCTCTCGGCTGCCGCGGCGACCAGTCCCTACGATTGGTTCTTCGACACGCCACGGCTCGCACCGGTGCTGGCACTGGCGCGACGGGTGGCGGCCACCCCGTCGTCTCCGGTCATCGTGACCGGAGAGCGGGGGGTTGGGGTGGCGGAGCTGGCGCGGTTCCTCCATGAGGAGACCTGCAGGGCCCGCATCTCCTCGGGCTCGGCCCCGGCCGGCCGGCTGTGGTCGATGCCTGCGGCCACGGCGGCCAGGCCGTCTCGCCACACCGAGGTGGCCGCCGGCACCCTGGTCATCGACGACGTCGAGAGCTTGCGGCCGGAGGCCCAGCAGTGGCTGATGGAGCTTGTGTCTGGACGGTGCCACCCGGACGGCGCGAGCTGCATCCGGGTGGTGGCCACCTCCCGGCTCGTGGTCGACGAGCTGCTGGCCCAACCCGGGCTGAGCCAGGAGCTGGTGCATGGGCTCGACGTGGTCCGTCTCGAGATCCCGCCACTCCGCCAGCGCCCCGAGGAGATCCTCCCGCTGGCGCAGCGATACCTCCGGCACTTTGGCCGCGTGATGAACCGATCGATGGTTGGCTTCTCGGCGCCGGCGCAGGCCAAGTTGCTGTCACACCTGTACCCGGCGAACGTCCGGGAGCTACGCAACACCATCGAGCGCGCCACGGCGCTCGAGCCCTCGCCACAGATCCAGGCGGACGCCATCGTGTTCCACGGTGAGGGAGCCGCGCTGGGAGGGGTGAAGGAGTCGGGGCGCCAGGGCACCCCGGCCGAGCTGCCACGGGTCCAGGCCCTGATTCGAAATCCACGTCTGCCGACCCTGGCGGAGATCGAACGAGAGTACCTCATCGTGCTCATCCGGCAGCTCCGCGGACGTCGGGTGCTGATCTCCAAGGCCATGGGGGTGTCGTACCCGACCGTGGTGAAGCGGATCGCCCAGTACGGGCTCGACGTCCGGGCGATCCTCTCGAGCGAGGATCCATCGACCGATCGTGGCGTCGTGCCGGGCGCCGTGGCGCAGACCCTTTCACTGCCGCCGCCCCGTGCGTTCACCCGCTCCGACCGAGCGCCGGGACCATGAGGCGGCGGCGGCGAGCCTGCGGTGGCGCCCTTGGAATCGTGCTGTCGGTGGGCCAGGCGGCCACCGGGCTCTGCTGGGCGGTGCCGGCGGCCGGAACGACGCCGATCGCCCCGGCCGACGCGAGGCAGCAGGGGGGCCCGCGGGCTCACGGACCGGCACTGACCCTGGCGGAGGCGCTGGCCATCTTCCATGCGCGGGGCCTCGACCTGGTGATAGCCGACGCCGAGGTCGAAGGGGCCGCCGCCGACGCGCAGTCCGCCGCGGCGATCCCCAACCCGACCCTCTTCGGCGGCCCGTCGTACGCCGCCTTCGACCACAGCCAGTTCGAGACCCACTACGGCTGGTCGGTCGGGCTCTCGGACGGCAACGCCATCGAAGACGGACTGTCGGGCAAGCGACGCCTGCGCTCGAGCGTCGCGCGTGCCACCCTGGCAGCCGCCAAGCTGCGTCGGGCCGATGCCGAGCGCACCCTCGATCTCCAGGTCAAGCAGGCCTACGTCCAGGTCGTCGCCGCCATGGCGGCGGTGGAGCTGGCCGAGGATTCCGCCCGCTCCAGCGAGGAGACCCTGCGGCTCAACCAGGTCCGCTACCGATCGGGGGCCATCTCGGAGGTCGATCTCTCCAAGACCGAGACGGCCAAGCTGGAGGGCGATCAGGCGCTCGAGGCGGCCCGGGAGTCCCTGCACCGGGCAGGGGTGCTGCTCGCCCTCTGGCTCGGATCTCCGCGCGACCAGTCCCCGGACTTCGCGATCGATCCCCGACAGTCGCGCTTCTACGAGCCACCACCGGTCACCACCGTGGCCCTGGAGGAGGACGCCCTCATCGACCGGGCGCTCGCCGCTCGCCCCGATCTCCTCGGGCAGATCGACGAGGAGCAGCGCGCGACCGCGGCCCGGTCCCTCGCGTCCCGCCTCCGCGTCCCGGACATCGGCCTTGGTCTCCAGTATCAGCAGCAGGGCGCCGCCAGCAGCGCGAACCCCATCTCCCCTCCCACCCTCATGCTCACCCTCAGCGCCACCTTGCCGGTCTTCTACCAGCAGCAAGGAGAGATTCGCCACGCCGAGGCGGATCTGCGGGTGCAGCAGGCTCGCAAGTCCAGGCTGGCCGCGCAGGTCGTGGCCGACGTGAAGGCGGCCCTCGAGGGCTATCGCAGCGCACGGCGGCTGGTCGACCGGATGCAGGGTCGCCTGCTCGACCGGGCCCTCCGCGCGCGCGATCTCGTCAAGCTGCAGTACGAGAAGGGCGCCGCCTCGCTGCTGGAGCTCCTCGACGGGCAGCGAACCTACATCCTCGCACGGACCGAGTACATCCAGGACCTCTCCGGGTACTGGAACGCCGTGTTTCAACTGGAGGCAGCCGTTGCCTCGGAGCTGGTGAAATGAGAGCACGTCACGCGATCGAATGGACCAGGGTCGTCGTCCACCATGTGAGCCTGGCGGGATTGGCGGCATTGGCGGCCGCCGCCGGGGTCGGCTGCCGGAGCGCTCCGGCCAGCCAGGCCGAGGCCCGACCCGCCAAGGGGGAGATCTGGCTGAGCAGCCAGCAGATCCAGGATGCCCGCGTCAAGCTGGCGGCGGTCGAGCCCCGGCGCGAGGACGACGAGCTGGCGGTGACCGGCAAGGTCGCCTTCGATGACCTGCGGGTGTCGCACGTCTTCTCGCCCGTGACCGGGAAGGTGACCCGCATCCTGGCCGACCCGGGGCAACCGGTGAAGAAGGGGACCGCGCTGGCGGCGATTCAATCCCCCGACGTCGGGATCGCCGTCGCGGATCTCGGCAAGGCCCGGGCGGAGCTACTGGCAGCCGAGCGCGACTTCCGGCGCCAGCGGGAGCTGTACGACGCGCACGCCGGCTCCGAGCGCGAGCTCGAGGCGGCGCAGGACAGCTTCGAGAAGGCCAGCGCCGAGATGGAGCGGGCCCGACAGAAGGCGCGCCTGTTCCGCGCGGGCGACGCCGACGCCGTCACCCAGGAGTTCACGCTCCGCGCACCCATCGATGGGGAGGTGATCGCGCGCAACGTGAACCCGGGCGCCGAGGTGCAGGGACAGTACGCGGGCGGGTCCGCGGTCGAGCTGTTCACGGTCGGCAAGCTCGACCGGCTCTGGGTGGTGGCGGACGTCTTCGAGATGGATCTCGGGCGGATCGAGCTCGGCGCGCCGGTCCGGATCCAGGTGCTGGCCTATCCGGATCAGGTCTTCGCGGGCGCGGTCGACTGGATCTCCGGCACCCTCGATCCCCTGTCACGCACGGCGCGCGTCCGATGCTCGATCGAGAACCGGGGTCGAGAGCTCAAGCCCGAGATGTACGCCACCGCGCGGATCGGGGTCACCGGTGCCGCTGTCCTGGCCCTGCCCCGCACCGCCGTGCTGCGCCTGGCGGACCAGAACATCGTCTTCGTGGCGGACGGCGACACCATCGATCGACGCCGACGCTTCCTGCGCCGGGTGGTCGAGCTCGACGAGCGACGGGGAGGGGATGTGGTCCCCATCCTGCGCGGTCTGTCCCCCGGCGAGCTGGTGGTCACGTCCGGCAGCATCCTCCTCTCGGGGATGCTCTAGCGTCGGCCTTGCCTTCCAGGCATTCCACCCCTTACCCCGCACCCCGTACCCCGAACACGCATGATCCAGAAGATTGTCCGGCTCGTCCTGCGCGCCCCGGCCCTGATGGCGATCCTGGCCGCCGGGATCGTGGGGCTCGGGCTCTATTGTTACTCGCGGCTCGACATCGAGGCCTACCCGAACCCAGTTCCCCCGATGATCGAGATCATCACCCAGCCGAACGGCTGGAGCGCGGAGGAGGTCGAGCGGTACGTGACCATCCCCCTCGAGAATGGCCTGAACGGCATGCTGGATCTCGACCACATCCGATCCCAGTCGCTGTTCGGGCTGTCCGACGTCAAGTGCTACTTCACCTGGCAGGCCGACTATGCCACGGCCCAGCAGCGGGTCCTGAACCGCCTGAGCTTCGTGTCCTTGCCGGGGGGGATGACCCCCGAGCTGTCGCCCTGGAGCGCGATCGGCGAGGTCTACCGGTATCGCCTGCGGGGCGACGGCTACTCGCTCACCGACCTGAAGACGGCCGAGGATTGGGTCCTCGAGCGTCAGTTCCGGCAGGTCCCCGGCGTCATCGACGTGGTGGGCTTCGGTGGCGAGACCAAGGAGTACCACGTCGAGGTGGACCCGCATCGCCTCAAGGCCCACGGGCTCTCGCTCGGTCCGTTGCTGACCAGCCTCGCCGGCTCCAACCAGAACGTCGGGGGCCAGCGCCTCACCATCGGGGAGCAGTCCTACGACGTGCGAGGCATCGGCCTCATCCGCTCGCTGGCCGACATCCGCGGGGTGGTGCTGGCGGAGCAGCGCGGAACGCCCATCCGGGTCGGCGACGTCGCGGACATCACCATCGGACACTCGCCGCGCCTGGGGATCGTCGGGAAGGATCTGGACCCGGACATCGTCGAGGGCACGGTCCTCATGCGCTACGGGGGCGACTCGCTCAAGACCCTGGCCGGGGTGCACGCCCGCATCGACCAGATCGAGCGTCACCACCTGCTGCCGCCCGGGATGACCATCGAGCCCTACTACGATCGGGCCCACCTGGTGGAGCTCACCACCCACACCGTGCTCGAGAACCTGGTGGTGGGCATGCTGCTGGTGGCGGGGGTGCTCTGGCTGTTCCTCGGACACGGGCGCGCGGCGCTGATCACCGCGCTCAACATCCCGCTCGCCCTGATGCTGGCGTTCATCGGAATGGTCGGCACGGGCACCCCGGCCAACCTCATCTCGCTCGGCGCGGTGGACTTCGGGATCGTGGTGGATTCGACGGTCATCATGATGGAGAACATCTTCCGCCACCTGTCCCTGCCGGGCAGGCGGGGCATCGGGGACCGGATCCTCGCGGCAGCGGCGGAGGTGGGGCCGCCCATGTTTTCATCGACCCTGGTGATCGGCGTGGCCTTCATCCCCCTCTTCACGCTGACGGGGGTGGCAGGGGTGATCTTCTCGCCCATGGCCCACACCTACGCCTTCGCGATCGGTGGAGCCATCGTCCTGGCGCTCACCCTCACCCCGGCCCTGGCGGCGCGGTTCTTGCGGGTCGACGCCGGCGCGCGGGAGCCCGCCGGGGTGCCCCGGGCCCCGGCCCAGGCCCTCCCCCCGCACCTCGCCGAGCCCACCGGGCCTGAGCACGAGCACGAGCACGAGAGTGCCCTCATGCGTCTGCTCGACAGGCTCTACCGTCCCCTGTTTCGCTTCAGCCTGCGGCGAAAGCGCGCCGCGGTGGCGATCGGCGGCGTCGCGGTCCTGGTGGGCCTCGGAGCCGCCGCCGCGCTCGGGCGGGAGTTCATGCCCAAGCTCGAGGAGGGCAACTTCTGGATCCGCGCGACCTTGCCCACCTCCATCTCGCTCGAGGAGTCGGCCAAGCACGTCGGTCGGATGCGCGCGATTGTCCTCGGATGCCCGGACACCGGTCCCTGTGATCTCGGCCATCGCCGGCGGCCGGCCATCACCACCGTCGTCTCCCAGCTCGGACGCCCGGACGACGGCACCGACGTGTCCGGGTTCTACAACATCGAGCTCTTCGCGCCCCTGGCGCCGGCCAGCACCTGGCCGCGGGGCCTGACCAAGGACCAGATGACCGCCGATCTGGCCCGCGAGCTCCGCGAGGACTTCCCGGGCGTGATCTTCAACTTCTCGCAGATGATCTCCGACAACGTCGAGGAGGCCCTCTCGGGGGTCAAGGGCGAGAACACCGTCAAGGTGGTGGGGCCCGATCTCAAGGTCAACGAACAGAAGGCCGGGGAGATCGTCGAGATCATGGCCGGGGTGAAGGGCGTCGAGGATCTCGGGCTCTTCCCTTCGCTCGGGCAGCCCGACGTCCGGATCACCCCCGATCGCGACCAGGCGAGCCGTTACGGGTTGAACGTCGCCGACGTCGAGTCCGTGGTGCAGGCCGCGATCGGCGGGCAGGCCGTCACGCAGGTCTTCGAGGGCGAGAAGCGCTTCGATCTGACCTTGCGCTGGGCGTCGGCGTTCCGCAAGGATCTGAACGCCGTCCGCAACATCCTGGTGGCCACGCCCGACGGGGCCCAGATCCCGCTCGGTCAACTGGCCGAGATCGTGAAGGAGGACGGACCCTCCCTCATCTACCGCGAGGACAACCGGCGGTACGCGCCGGTGAAGTTCTCGGTTCGCGGGCGGGACCTCGGCTCCACCATCGCCGACGCGCAGAAGCAGATCGCGGCCCGGGTGGTGCTCCCCTACGACACCCACCTCGAGTGGGCCGGTGAGATCAACCAGCTCGACGAGACCACCCATCGGTTGATGTTGATCATCCCGCTCACGCTGCTGGTGATCGCCGGGCTGGTCTACTCCTCGGTCAAGAACGCCAAGGACACGCTGATCGTCCTGGGAGGGATCCCCGTGGCGTGCACCGGCGGCGTCCTCGCCCTGCTCCTCACCCACACCAACTTCTCGATCTCGGCGGCCATGGGCTTCATCTCCATCTTCGGCATCGCGGTGCAGGACGCCCTCATCGTCGTGACCTACGCCCAGCGGCTGTGGAACGACGGCCAGAGCCTCGAGGCCGGAGCCGGCAACGCCGCCGAGCGCCGGCTGCGCCCGGTGCTGATGACGACCTTCGTGGCCATGCTGGGCTTGACGCCGGCCGCGCTGTCCCGGGGGATCGGGGCCGACACCCAGAAGCCGCTGGCCATCGTGGTGATCGGAGGTGCGCTGATCCTGGCGGTGCTCCCGCGGCTGATCCAGCCGGCCCTCCTGGTCCTCGCCCACCGGAACGAGGCACGATGGCGCAAGGAGCCGAGCGAGCTCAGGAGCCGAGCAGGTAGACCAGATCCCCGGCCAGCATGACCGAGATCATGTCGCGATAGCGGCGGCGCTTGTCGGCCTCGGTGGTGCCGGCCAGCGCCTCGAACATCGCCGGCTCGCGGAACACGTCGAGGAGGGTCTTCTCGCCGTCGCAGCTCTCGAGAAACCGGGCCGACTCTCCGTCGAGCGCGAGATCGCGGACCCGGGAGCAGTAGGACATCTCGCTCACCTCGATGCCGAGAGCACTGCCGCGGCCCTTGCCGCGCGAGGTCCGGACGGTCGTGCGATCGCTCCAGCGCAAGAGGGGGGACCGGAGGGGGCGCGCCCCGCTCTCCTCGGGCGAGACCACGCGCGGCTCGAAGTCCGCGTGACAAGCGAGGGCCACGTGCATGCGCATCGTGCCGCAGACGAGCTCGGCCAGCGTGGCAGGGTCCTGCGCGCCGGCGACGGCGTCCACGCCCTGCGCGAGGTAGGTCTCGGGCCGATAGAGGTGGGGCAGGACGAAGCGCGCGATCCTCAAGCCCGCGTACCCCAGCAGCTCACGCAGCTCGGGGACGGTGTAGCTGCGATCCTGCACGTGCAGGAGCAGGTCGACGATCCCGGCGTCATCCGACCAATCCTGATCCGCGAACTCCTTGGCACGAAACGGGTGGTCGGCGGGCAGCGCGGCCAGGACCGAGCGCGCGACCGCGATCCGCTCCGGCATGCGGAGGGTCCCCGCCAGCCGCCGCAGGAGCTCCTGCACCACGTAGACCCCGTGACGGCCGTGGGGCGCGTAGACCATGAGGCCGAGGACGCCATCGGGAGCCAGCCGCGCGGAGAGCTGGCGCGCCCCCGCCTGGGGATCCGCGAGGTGATGCAGCACCCCGGACGAGACGATGTAGTCGAAGGGCCGGTCGCCGAGGTCGAGCTCCGCGAGGCCCTCGACGGTCCCCTGATGAAAGCGGAGGTTTGCCCCCACCCCCGCCCGCTCGGCCCGCCGACGGGCGACGTCCAGCGACGCGCGACTGAAGTCCACCCCGACCACCTCGACGTCGGGATGCCGGCTGGCGAGCTCGACGGCGACGTTCCCGGTGCCGCACCCGGCGTCGAGCACCCGCAGCCCCTGCAGCGACGGCCGCCGCGGCCACATCACGCACCGCACGTGGTCGAGGGCGGCGAGCAGCGGAAAGCCCAGGCGCTCCTTCAGCGGGGGATAGGGATAACTCTCGTAGAGCTGCTTGACGCGGTCGAGGGTGGATTCCACCTCGGGCCCATCGGAGGACGCGCCGGATCCCTGAAGCGTCGCGGCGAGCGCGGTCAGGGCGGCTCGAGGAGGGAGAAGCGCACCGGGACCACGACCACGCTCGACACCGCCTGGCCCGCGGCCCGGCCCGGCTCGAACGTCCAGCGACGAACGGCCTCGAGCGCGGCCTGGTCGAGCAGGGGGTGACCGCTGCCTCGGTTGAGCCGGACCATCGCCGGCAGGCCATCCGCCTGCACCACGACGTTCAGGAGGACGAGCCCTTCCTCGCGGCGGCGCTTGCACGGCAGCGGGTATTCTGGTCTCGGATTGGTGCGGTAGCGGGGCGTGGCGGACACCATGGCGCCAGCCTTCGGGGCCAGCGAGCTCCCCGCACGCACGGCCGAGGCCTCCGCCGCCGGCGCTCCGGCAGGGATGTTCGACCCCGACGTGCGCGGCGGCAGCTCGGTGACCATGGTCGAGGCCCTCGGCACCGGATCACGGGGCAGCGGGATGTGGTGCGGTCGCGAGTGGCTTCGGGCTCGGGTGGGCTCCACCGCCGCGGTCGAGGCAGCGGCCGCGGTGGAAACCGATCCCCCCCCGGGGGGATCCGGGAGGGGCGCGGTCACGTCGACCTCGACGGCCACCGACGCGGGATGCCCGGGGCGCAGGCGCGACAGGACGGCGGCGGCGGATCCGACCACCACGCCGTGCAGGGCCGTCGCAGCCAGCAGGCTCACCCCGAGTTGCGTCCTTCGCCCGCTCCTCATCTCCCCTCACGCTCTCAGAAATGCGCCGTCAGGCTGCCGCGCAGCTGGAAGGGCTCCGCGGGGTGCAGGTGAACGTCGTTGACCCCCGCCGCCGGCTCGGAGCCGAGGTTGTGCGCCGCCGTCAAGGTGCCGGGCAAGCGCGACCTGTAGAAGTAGGCGACGTCGGCGGACTTCGCGTCGAAGAGGTTCAGCGCGTCGGCGCTGACCTCGTACCTGCCGAATCGATGGCCCACCCGCAGGTTGACGATGGTCGAGGCGGCCTGGCGCTGGCTGTCGTCCTCGGTGATCGGCTGCGAGCCGAAATGGCGCAGTCGCACGCCACCGAAGACGCCGCTTGGCGTCTCGATGGCCGCCGCCCCCGAGACGACCAGCGGGATCGCGTTGGCGATGAAGAGGCCGGACTGGCCGTCCGCGGCCCCCTGGGGCTCGAGATAGCGGGCGTGCGTGAAGGCGAGGTCCGCGCTCAGCGTCAGCCAGGGCGCCGGCCGATAGAAGTTGGCCCACTCGATGCCGTAGCGGCGGGAGGATCCGTTGGCCTCGGTGTCGCCGGAGTCGCCTGCGAAGGTGAGCTCGGAATCCGATTGCAGGAACCAGAGCGAGAGCGTGCTGATGAGCCCCGGGACGATCGCCGTGCGCGCGCCGACCTCGGCCCCCTTGATCCGGACCAAGAGGGGCACGCCCCTCTGCGCCTCCAGCGTCATCGGATCGACCCGGACGGTCACGCCCCGGGCGTCGTTGCTGTGAAAGCCCGCGCCGACGTCGAGGTAGAGCTCGGTCTGGCTCCAGGGACCAAGGACCAGCGTCGCCTTCGGGCTCAGGATCCCCGCCGCCCGGTTGCCCGAGTTGGCGGCGGTGTCGCTGTCGACGTGGATGGCGAAGAGGTCCCCGCGGAGCCCGACCTCGGTCTTGAACCAGCGCGCCCACCGGATCTGGTTCCTCACGTGAAGGCCGCCGCTGACCTCCTCGACGCGATCGTGGAGGGCAACCTGCACGAGCTCCCGCGCCGCCGTGTGGTCGAGGCCGGAGTCGGGGATGAAGTCATTTCGAACTTGAAGGCCGATGGTGTTCTCGACCCTCTTTCCCCACCAGGTGCGCTGCCAGGTCCGCGTGAGCTCGCCGCCGGTGACCAGGCGGCGGTCGATCTGCTCGAACTGATCGAGGTTGGCAGGATCGTCGAGCGCGTAGGTGAAGTTGGACCAGAGGTTCAGTCGGTAGAGGAACCCGTAGAGCAGGAGCTTGGTGGTGGTGTCGCCGTCGCTCCGGGTCCAGTCGAAGGAGAGGGCCCCCCGGCCGGTGTTTCCGCCGTCGGTGGGATCGATGGTCCCGAAGCGGCCTATCAGCCCCTGGTCGATGGCCCGCTCAGCGACCTGATCGGAGGAACGCCATTGCGGCGCCCAGGAGAGGCTCCCGGTCAGGCGGTACGAATCCGGCCCGTGACCCCAGCGGTAGCGGAGGAGCCCGCTGGTGCGATTGGACCTCTCTTGCAGCTCCCAGGGCCCGTCCTCGTGGTCATACGCGAGGGCGTAGAGCAGCGTGCCCGGGCCGATCTCGTGGCTGTCCGCCAGCAGGACCCGCGCGTACCCGAAGGCGCCGACTTGCAGGGTGGCGATCCCTTCGGGCAGACGGTTCACGAGGTGGATGTTTGCCGCGCCGGCGCCCGAGAAGTCGCCCACCTCGGCGAAGAATGGTCCCTTCTTGAAGTCGATCGCGTCCACCAGCTCGGGGATGAGGAAGTTGAGATCCGAGTAGCCCTGGCCGTGGGCGTGGGTGGGCAGGTTGACCGGCACCCCGTCGACCGAGAACGCGAAGTCCGTGCCGTGGTCGAGGTTGAACCCGCGCAGGAAGTACTGGTTGGCCTTTCCGTCGCCGGAGTGCTGGGTGACGACCATGCCGGGAACGGCCTCCACCAGCTCTCCAGGTCGAAGCAGCGGCAGATCTTCGAGATCCTCAGCTCCAACCGTGCCCTCCGAGGCGGTGAGCGCGGCCCCGAGCTGATCCTCGGGCCGACCACGGACCACGACCTCCGGCAACACCTGGGCCGAGCCGCCGGGGGGCGGCGCGGGCGCAGGCGTCGGCACCGGCACCGGCACGAGCGCCGCGCCCTCCGAGGTGCCCGGAGCTCTCGCCGGGCTCACGCCTTGCGCTCGGACCTCAGCCTGAAAGCCCGGAGTCACGACGGCGACCAGGGCGGCGATGGTCGATGGGGTCTTGCCGAACGTGCACGTGGGCATGGGCATGGTGACTCTGTGGCACGAAATGAAACAAACGTGCTCCGAGGCAGCCCGGCAGATAGCACGATCGATCGAAGTTGCGCCACTCCAAAGGAAGGCGTTTTCGGGGTTGGCCATCACCACCGCGGGTTTGCGGCGCTGCCCGAACATGCTGAGCAGCCACCGCCCGGGTCGGGGACCACCGAGCGGTCAACGCAGCTTCAAGGCACATCCGAGGGCCTTCGGTGAGGATGATCTGCCACTGTCCACTCGGCCCGCGGAGCAGGCCAGGAGGCTGGCCCTTCCCAGGCACCGGTCGCGGCGGCCGGTCGGGGCCCCGCCGGGGGGGGGGGTGCGAAAATTCAACGCATGTCGGAGCTTCAGGCGGGCTTTTATCATGCCGAGTCATATTCTTGGAGGCTACCCATGTCAGCGCCCGTTTCGGTGCATGTCCTCTCTCGGCTCGTCTGCCCTTCGCTGCTCATCGCGCTCGCCGGTGCCATTGGTGGTTCCGGCTGCGGCTCATCGTCCTCGACCCCCGCTCCTTCCTTCGGGACGAGCGGCGTGGTGATGGGCAAGCTCGACACGCATTGCAACGGGGTGCCCCCCATCGTGGTCAATCCGAGCTCGTGCTCCGCCCCTGCGCCCACGGCCGACGCGGCCGCGCCCGCCGACGACGGGGGGGCGGCGGCGTCCGAGTTCGGCGACACGATGTACAACGCCGCCGGGGACGACGACGACTGCAAGTACAGCGTGAGCTACACGGACTCCCCGACCGTCAAGCTGAACCAGTCCATGACCTTCAAGCTGGTCCTGAAGAAGCTGGCGGACGGGACGCCGGCGACCGGCGCCGCGGGCCCGAACGGCGAGAGCGTCAACATCGAGGGCTTCCTCAGCACCCAGGAATCGCACGTGTTGCCCAACACCACGCCGGCCATGACCGCCACCGAGACGCCGGCCAACAGCGGCATCTACACGATCTCACCGGTCGTCTTCGACACGTCCGGGCGCTGGGTGGTGCGCTTCCACATCAACGAGAACTGCACGGACAACCTCGAAGACTCGCCCCACGGCCACGCTGCCTTCTTCTTCGACGTGCCCTGAGCCGAGACCCCCGCGCGCGCGCCCCATCCAAGCCGGGGGGGGGGACGGGCGGTTTCACGAGAATGTCGTTGCACCTCGAGACCAAGGAGGCCAGAAGACCGCTGGGCGTCGCACGACGCACGCCCGGGGCTTTCGAGGGGAGGAAGACGACATGACTGAAGCACAGGTTCGGGGTTCGAAGGGCGATGCCGTGACCATCACCGCACACGAGGCCGAGCAGGTCGAGCGCGCGAACGCCACCGGCCGGCAGCCGGTGGTCTTCGTTCACGGTTTGTGGTTGCTGCCGAGCAGCTGGGAACGCTGGGCCGGGCTCTTCGAGGAGGCGGGCTTCACCGCGCTGACGCCGGGTTGGCCCGACGATCCCGAGACGGTGGCCGAGGCCAACGCCCACCCGGAGGTCCTGGCCCACAAGACCGTCGGCCAGGTCGCCGATCACTTCGACGAGATCGTTCGCGGCTTGAAGCGGAGGCCAGCCATCATCGGGCACTCGTTCGGCGGTCTGCTGGCGCAGATCCTGGCTGGGCGCGGGCGTGCGGCGGCAACGGTGGCCATCGATCCGGCCCCGTTTCAGGGGGTGCTGCCCCTGCCGCTCTCCGCGCTGAAGTCCGCATGGCCGGTCCTCAAGAACCCGGCCAACCGCAACCGCGCCGTTCCCCTGACCTACGACCAGTTCCGCTTCGGGTTCGCCAACGCCGTCGGCGAGGAGGAGGCCAAGCAGCTCTACGCGACCTTCGCCGTGCCGGCCTCGGGCGCCCCGCTCTTTCAGGCGGCCACCGCCAACCTCAACCCCTGGACCGAGGCCAAGGTGGACATCGAGAACCGGGAGCGCGGACCGCTGCTGCTCATCTCGGGCCAGAAGGACAACACCGTCCCCTGGGCCATCGCGAACGCGTCGTTCAAGCGCCAGTCCCACAACCCCGGGGTCACCGAGATCGTGGAGATTCCCAATCGGGGCCACTCGCTCACCATCGACAGCGGGTGGAAGGAGGTCGCCAGCACCTCCCTGGCCTTCGTCCGTCGTTTCGTCACTCCTTGAGCTCGGCCACCAACGCGGGCCTGCGCGAAGGACGACTTCGCGCAGGCCCTGGCACGCGGGTCACTGGCCAGGCGCCGGAGGGCACACCAGGCCGGTGAGATCGACCCGACGGCGTGACAGGTCGTTGAGGGTCCGGATCTGGGAGCTGAAGCGGTCGAAGACGGTCGTGCCGGTCAGGAAGCCCGACAAGCTGGCCTCCTGCCCCGGAAACCGCGGATTCACCATCAGGAACCCGGTGTTGGTCTCGGCGCCATGGCACCCGTTGCAGGTGTTGAGCGAGGCATGAAAGCGCGCCTCCGGATCCGCGATTCCGGGCGCGGACCATCCCAGGTTGCCGTCGTTGAAGATGGAGCCGGCGAGGAAGCTCGCCCCGGCGAACTGGGCGGGCACGGTGGAGCTCGGCGCCCCCGGAACGACCGCCTCGATGGCGGTCGCGTTCTGGTTGACGAAGCTCGCGAAGGTCTGCGTGCCATTGAACTGGAGATCCGGGGTCTCCTTGACCGTGGTCTCGCGAAAGAGGCCCGTCTCTGGCGCGAGCTCGAACTCCCGCAGCTCCCAGCGGGTGAAGGAGGCGAGCACGAAATCGTTGGTCCGTGCCTCGACCAGGGCGCTTCCATTGACCCGCGCCGGCTCCGCGTTGCGATCGGTGATCTTCCGGGTGATGGCCTCGAGGGCCAGGTTGTACTCCTCGGACGGGAACGGGTGGGAGGACAGCCCATGCCACCGGGTGGCCCAGTCCGACACGTCCTGCGCGGAGCTGGCAGGCAGGTCGTACTCGAGGATCAGGGTGAAGTCCTGTGGAAATCCATTCTGGTCGTAGAGCGCGAAGATGAACCGCCCCTGCCCGGCCGAACCCTTCGACAGATCGCGCAGGTCGATGCGGTTGACGATGGCCTGGAGCTTGAAGGGCGGGTTATCGATGTCGAGATCCCCCGACGGGGTCTTGGGCCAGATGTCGAGGATGACCTGCTGTGCGGCCGGGCGGGCGACCACCCTGAACCCATTGACCGTCTGGTCCTGCAGGAAGCTGGCGAACAAGCTGGCGGCCAGCTTGGCCCCATCCGCGGGGGTCGGAGCCATCTCGCGCAGGAAGTGTCCGAGCGTCCAGACACCGGCGCTGGCCCCGCCGCCAGCGAAGGCCGAGGTCCGGACCGGATCGTCGACCACGCTGGTGGTGGTGATCATGAGCTCCGCGCGCCTCGAGACGAAGCAGGCCGGGGCCTGCAGCTCGATGGTGAGCTGACCCGAGAGCTGCTCGAAATCGGACGAGAAGTCGAACACCTCGAACAGCACCTGGTGAACCCCCGGATCGGCATCGTCCGAGCCCGTGAGGGACACCCCGAAGTCTGCCGTCTGCCCCGGCGACACGGTCTGAAAGCCCCCGCCGAACTGGTCATCGAACTGCGTGGTGATTGTCGCGTCGAACGTGTTGAAGAACATCTGGTACGACCGCGGGTCGCAGGCACCGACGTCGTTGTCGGTGACCTGGACGTCATAGTGGACCGGGGTGCCGGGGCTGACCGGTCCGGTGGTCCCCCCGAGGATGGTCAAGGTCGAGGGGCTGGGGATGCACGCCAAGGCCGTGAGGACACTCTTGTCGATGGCATCGGTCGACACGAACACCTCGTCGATGATCCCGTGGAACCACTGGGTCTGGGTGGTCGCGCCGATGCGCAGCGGGGCGAAGACGTTGCGCGGGGTGCCGGCGGCAAAGATCTGCCCGAATGGCTGGCCATTGATGAACAGGAAGACGAAGGTGCCGTCATACATCCCGGCCACGTGCGTCCAGACGCCGGCGCTGATGGGCGCCCGCGAGATGACGGTCTTCCCGCTGGTGAACACCACCGACATCTCGATGTTTCCGTTGTGGATGCCGAGCGAGAAGGCGGTCTGGTTGTCGAGGCGCTTGATCACGACGGGCTGATTCCCATCCACGGAGTCGGGCTTCACCCAGGCCGCGACGGCCACCCGCCCGGTCACCGTGAACTGCGGCTCGTCCGGGACCTGAACGATGTCGGCGGCCGATCGGAACTTCACCCCCTGGCCAACGATGCCGGGCACGCACGAGGCTCCGAGCGCATGCTGGGCGTTCGCGCCGAGGCCGGACGAATCGAGGAGAAAGTGTGAGCCCGCCGAACAATCGTCGAAGTGCCAGAACCCCGACCTGGCCGTGCCCGGGCTTCCCGCCGTGCCCGAGCCACCGGCGATGCCCCGGCCTCCTCCGGTGCCGCCGCCCGGTGCCCCTGCCACTCCCTGGCCGGCGGCGCCGCCGCCCTTTCCGGCTGTTCCAGCCCCGCCCGCACCGCCCTTTCCCCCCCCTGCCGCCCCACCCGTGCCAATCGTTCCTCCCGTCCCAGCACCACCGCCGGTTCCACTCACCGAACCTCCGGCGCCCCCCACCGGAGCGGGGGCGCCTCCCTTGCCGCCGACCGGAACGGGAGCGCCGATGGCCGCGGTGAGAGACTCCGGGCTCGTCACCTCGACGGCCACCCCGTCTTCGTCGATCAGCACCGTGCCGCTCGGCGTACCAACCACGGCGTTGGTCAACTTGGACGTGTATTCGTCGAAGGTCTCCGCGGCGAACCTCGGATCGCGCTGCGAGGTGTCGCAGCCGGCCAACCCGGCCACCATGGCCGCTCCTGCAAGCCCAACCGCAACCATCCGGGAAATCCTCTTCGAGCGGGCGTATCCGTCCATGACCGTGCCTTTCCGACGCGATGTCAGAGCCGAGTCATTCCAGTTGGGAGCCGGCGGCGACCCCAGGCGGCTGCCCGAGGTCAAGCTCCCCACGCGTTGAACGGCGAAGCCGGAAACTATTCCCGGCCGACCTCGACGTTTCTGGACGCCGTCAAATCACGGCCAGGGGCCGAGGCTCCTCGACCCTGCCTACTTCCCGTTCTTCACGCACTTCTCGTGGAACAGCTTGGTCATCTTTCCGTCGGCGCCGAGGCCATCGACCTCGGACAGGTACTCGGTGTCGGTCTTGCGCGTGATGACCTGCTCCACGCGCATGTGCCCACCATGCTGGGTGGAATCGCCGACGAACTTCAGACCTTCGTCGGTGAAGCTCGGAGCGGCAGCGGTCATTCGCCCACCCCCGACAAAGAAGAGCGCGAGGGTGTACTCCTTGGTCTGCTCCTCGTACCCGAGATAGCCACGCGCCAACCGCGGGACCGGATCTTCCTTGGTCCGGTCGTCCTGGTTCGTCACGAGCTGAAAGAAGCCACCCATCGCGCTGTCCCACTTGTACGTGGCCTTCCCCTTCGTCAGATGGGCCGGCGCCGTTCCGGTCGGCTCGACCACCCCCGTACAGATCCAGGTGCCCCGAAAATAGTCCAGGCGCTTGAGCTCCACGGGCAGCGGCGGGCGGCCGCTGGACGAGGTCTTGGCCGCCGGGACGGCGTCGGCGGCCTGCGCTCGGCGCGCGAGACCGCCACCGAGGAGGAGCGCCGATGTCAGGATCAGCGCCAACGCCCCTGTCTTGCCGGTGCTCCGGACGCATGCAGGCAGGATCTTCGCGGACGAGGGGGGCATCTTCTGGGCATCGGCCATGGGTTGGTCCTTTCGGGTTGGGCCCACACCATACCGAGCCGGGACGGGTTTCGGCGAGGGGAACCCGAGCCCTCGGTGCCAGGACCGCGGACCGGTGTTGCGATCCGGGTATCGCTTCGGTCTCACGGCAGGGCCTTCGTTGCCCCGATCCGCGGGATCAGGCTGCTAGCCCCCTGGAAAGGGGACTAGAGCACCATCTTCGGCAATCGCACGGAGAAGACCGTCCCGCCCTCGAGCGTGCTCGCGACCTCGATGGAGCCCGAATGGGCCCGCACGATCTGGTCCGCGATGTAGAGCCCGAGGCCCAACCCGCGCCGGCCGGGCTGGGCCTCGACAGCCGCGGCGCCGGATGGGTGCCCCGAGATGGCGTGCCCTGGCCGGAAGGGCTGGAACAGCTGGGACAGCAGCTGCGGTGGGATGGGCGCACCCTGGTTGTAGACCTCGAACAGGACGCTCTTCCCGCCCGAGATCGCGCGAATCCTCACCCCCACCGGCCCCCGGTCGGTCCCGTGGGTCAGGGCGTTGGCGAGCAGGTTGGACGCGACCTGGGCGATCCGCGCCGCGTCCCAGGTGCCCCTCACCTCGACCTCGTCGTTGACATCGAGGTGAATCTGCCGCCCCGGATTGGCGGCCAGGGTCTCCTCGATCACGCCGCGAATCACCTCGACCAGATCCATCGGTACCGGAGCGATGGGCAACCGGGCGCTGAACCGGACGTCCGCGAAGTCGAGCAGGGTCTCGATCATCTCCGCCATCCGACGAACGCTCCGATCGATGCTCGACAGGGCCCGCCGGCGATCCTCGAGGTGCTCGATGGACAGCAGGTGCCCGGCCCATCCCTGGATGGCGTTGAGCGGATTGCGCAGGTCGTGGCCGAGGATCCCCATCACGCGGTCACGAAAATCGAGCGCGTTGGCCAGCTCGCGCTGGGCCTCCTTGGTCGCAGTGATGTTGGTGGAAGCCCCCGTCAACCCGAGGATGTTCCCCTCCGGGTCGGACAGCGGGGCCACCGTCAGCACGAAGTGGTGGCGCTGACCGTTCCGGAGGACATGGACCTCCTCGCGCGCCGGCACCCCCGTTCGCAGCACCTCCCGCTTGAGGTCCATCAACCGACCCGCGTCTTCCGAGCCAAACAGCTCGGCGTCGGTCCTTCCGATCACCTCCGCGACCGGATAGAACTGGGTCGGGTAGATCCAGGTGTAGCGCAGCTCCCGGTCGTGCTCGAAGGCAATCACCCCGGAATGGGAGAGGGCCAGACGGAATCGCTCCACGCTGCTCGACCACTCGCCCCCGGCGCCCGCCTGCGAGACCACCCCACCGGTTCGGGAGGGATCCGGAGGATCAGGCGCGCTCTGCCCCATCGACACGTCCGAGGATATGTCGCAACTCCTGCGCCCTGTCGAGGGGATTGAGGGTCGACCACGCCACGCCACGCCACGGGGTCGTCCCCACCAGCCGGGGCGAGATGTTTCGTGGCGACGAAGATCGCGGAACAACCCGTCACGCCGCCAGCGACGCCCGCTCGACTTCTTCGGTCACGATCTCGAAGGACACCAGCCTCGACTCGCCGAAGGTCGTGGTGATGGCGCAGTCGGCCGCGTCGCGGCCGCGTGCCATCAGGATCCGGCCGATCCGCGGGACATTGTGGCGTGCGTCGAAGGTGTACCAGCGGCCGCCGAGGAACACCTCGAACCACGCGCTGAAGTCCATGGGCGCGGCCACGGGTGGCACGCCGATGTCGCCGAGGTAGCCGGTGGCGTAGCGGGCCGGAATGTTCATGCATCGGCACAGGGCGATGGCCAGGTGGGCGAAGTCGCGGCACACCCCCACCCGCTCCTCGTACGCCTCGAACGCCGTGCGGGTCGAGCGCGCGAACGGATAGCCGAAGGTCAGGTGGCGGTGGACGTAGTCGACGATGGCCTGGACCCGTGCCCAGCCCCGCGGGGTACCTCCGAAGAGCGACCACGCGATGGACGACAACCGGTCGGTTTCGCAGTAACGACTCCCCAGCAAGAAGCTCACCGCGTCCTCCGGCAACCGGGCCACGGCGACCTCCTCGGCCCACGGTGCTTGCTCGTCCGGGCGGCCAGAGTCTTCGATCACGAAGTCGGTCGAGAGCCTGAGTGTTCCGGCTGGCGCGATGGTGCGCGTCCGAAGATTTCCAAACTCGTCGGTGTTGGTCGAGAGCAGGGCCCAGCCGTCCGACGTGATGATGGCCGGGGTTCGAAGATCGCCCGCTCGGGACGGATGCACGCTGAGCAGCGCCATCAATGGAGTTTCAGATTGGCAGGCAATCGCGATACGGTAGCCGGCTCGGATCAACATCGCTTCATCCCTTTCTGTCGCCCCGGGGGCGCGACCTCGCATTCTTCGTGGCAGTTCGGAAATCGGCAGAGCCAGAGTGCAAGGAGCGGGCCCACGAGTCTTCGGGAGCCGGAGCGGCCGCCGAGCCCTGGCCCGGTGGGATGTGGGCTGCGGTCGGGTAACGCCGAGGGGGAGTGCGTTACCGGCCCGGAACGAGAGGCGAGAGGCGAGAGCGAGAGCGAGGGGAGGAGAAGGGAGAGGAGGAAGAGCGAGCGGGCCAAGGTCCGGTCCCATTTTTTTCCAAAGTGTGTATATTGGCGGCCGCTCTCAACGGGAGGTCGGCATGCCCCGGTTCAGCCTGCTCGTTCTGGCGGTCGTCGCGCTCTGCTCGTCCGATGGGTGTAAGGTGGCGTCGGTGCCCTCGACCGGAGGCGGAACCGGGGGCAGCGGCGCCGACAGCCCCATCCTCACTGGCCTGCTTCCAGATGCCGCACGCGAGTACTTTAGCTCGGCGGAGGCCGACGTTCGCGGCCCGACCGAGGACGCGAACTGTCAGAACCAGCCCTTCACGGTCGTCGCGCCCCCGCCCGATCTGCTCATCGTGCTCGATCGCTCGGGCTCGATGAACGAGAGCCCGGAAGGCTACAACTGTCGGTTCGACCCGACCTGCGTGAGCAAGTGGACCCAGGTCACCGCGGCCATCAACCAGGTGGTGTCGAGGACCGAGAAATCCATCCGCTGGGGATTGAAGTTCTTCGGAAATGACGCGGTCTGCGGGATCACGCCTGGAGCCACCGTCGATCCCGCCCTCAAGAACGCCGCCTCCATTGCCGCCGCCATCGCCGATCCCGCCAATCTCCCTGCCAGCCGGACCCCCACCCGGGCCGCCGAGCTGTCCGCGGGGGAGTACCTGCAGGGCCTGTCGGCCACCGACACCAATTCCAAGTTCGTGCTGCTGGCCACCGATGGCGAGCCCAACTGTGTCGAAGGCTCCGACGACACGACCATCGACGACACGATGGCGGCCATCGGCTCGGTCGCCACGGTGAAGGCCATGGGATTCCCGACGTTCGTCATCGGGATCGCCACCGAGGGGGGAACGGCGGACATGGCTCTCAACAGCATGGCCACCACCGGCGGCTATCCGCTGAGCGGCGGGACGACCCAGTACTACTCGGTCTCCACCACCGACGACCTGGTCACGGCCCTGAACCGGATTCAGACCATCGCCATGGGCATGTGCACGTATCCCATCGGGACCACCGATCCCAACGCGGATCCCACGCGGATCACGGTGACGGTGGACGGTGTGAAGAGCCCGCGGGACGATCCCAACGGGTGGCACTACGACCCGGGAATGACCACGATAACCTTCAGCGGGACCACCTGTGACTACCTGATGAAGGGGACCCTGAAGACCGTTCAGATCCTCTACGGATGCAAGGGCTTCATCATCTGAGCCCGAGGTCGCAGCGGAGGTCGACGCGGCTCGTCGATGCCACTTTCCGGTGCCGCGGTGCGAGGGGCTCACCGATCGGCGGTATGGTGGTGGTCACATGGCTGGGCGAACCTTCGCGATCGGGGACATTCACGGTGAGCCGGGCCACCTCGCGACGCTGCTCGGCCGCCTTCCGCCGCTCGACGCGCGGGACACCTTGGTCTTCCTCGGGGACTACCTCGACCGGGGCCCTCGCTCGAAGGCGGTGATCGAGCTCCTCATGTCCTCATCGGGTCTCGCGCCGGCCAAGGTGGTGTGCCTGCGCGGCAACCACGAGGATGCCTGGAGCCGGGTCATTCGCGAGGGCTGGGACGAGTTCATCCTGCCCCCGGCCAACGGGTGCCTGGCCACCCTGCGCAGCTTCACCGGGGGGCGAGTCCCCGCGGAGGGGGAGGAACCGCGCCCGGACGAGATGCAGGCCTTCACCACCGGGTCGTTCTTCCCGCCGGGCACCGCCCGCTGGCTCGAGAAGCTCCCGTTCTGGTACGAGGACGACCACGCGATCTACGTCCACGCGGGGTTGCCGCGCGCGGGCTCGGAGTTCCTGCATCCGTCGCAGGTGGACAACCCGCTCGTGTTGCTGTGGATCCGAACCCACGACTTCTTCGTGAACTACAAGGGCAAGCGCGTGGTGTTCGGCCACACCCCGAGCCAGTTCTTGCCCCAGGAGCTCTCGTCCTACACGCCCGAGGACGCCACCGATCTGTATGTCGGCGAGAACGTGATCGGGGTCGACACCGGCTGCGGGATGGGGGGCTTCCTGACCGGGGTGGAGCTTCCCCGGATCCAGGTCTTCGAGTCGCGCTGACGACAGCGCGACCCGGGGCGGGTCACTGCACCCAGATCACGCCAGCCATGAAGTCACCCGAATCATCGGGCCCGTGATACTGACAGTAGTAGGCGTAGTACCCGGCCGTGGGGAACGTGAAGGTCTTCGTGGCGGATGTGTCGGTGGTAATCGCAATCGGGTTGCCGTTGAGCGTGCCGCGCTTTGTCGAAGGAAAGAGCGGGTGTTGGGAGAAGGTCTCGGTGCCCATGCCCTTGAAGGTCACCATCGCGCCGGCCGCCACCTTGAGGCACTTCGGCGCGTACACCAGGTCCGTGCCGCCGAAGGCGATGGTGTTGTCCGCGGCGGTCACATAGTCGGTGGCGAGGTTGCAGGGGTTCACGGCCATGAACGCCGCCGCCGCGCCCCCGGTCCCGGAAGCTCCGCCCGAGCCGGTGGCGCCGCCCGACGCCGCGGTGGCCCCTCCCGTGCCGGTCGTGCTCGACGACGAGCCACAAGCCATCAGGAACAAACCGAGGGTCGGGATCCAAGCCCTGCAAGCTCTGAGCAATCCGTGCTGTCGCATCTCTGGCCTCCTCCTTTGATTCCGGGACGTACGCCCATGCATCCGCCACGGGTACGGAGGTTACCCGAACGAACGGGCTGGACGGCGGCGAAAAATGAACTAGAATTCATTTTCTGCAATGAAGCCTCATAACTTGCGTTCTCGAATCAAGGAGACGGTGTCGGGCGCCATTCTCGACGGCGCCGAGCAGGTGGCCGCCGAGGTGGGGCTCTCCGCCGCCAGCCTTCAGGCCATCGCGGCGCGAGCGGGGGTCTCGGTTGGCACCATCTACAACCACTTCACCGACCGGAACGAGCTGTTCGAGGAGGTCTTCGCCCGTCGCCGTGCCGAGCTGCTCGCGACGCTGGATGACGTCGGCTCGACGGCGACGGCGACGGCGACGGCGACGAAGGAGTGGAAGACGACGGCCAGCGGCTCCTTCGAGATGCTCCTCACCTCGTTCGTGCGGACGGTCCTGGTCTTCTTCGACAGCCGGCGGGCGTTCTTGCGCATCGCGCTCGAGGGCGGTGTCGCGAAGGCCGCGGTCGCGCGGTCGAGCCGGGCCGCAAGCGGCTCGTCGGGCCCTGCGTCGGGCGCTTCGTCGATGGAGCAGCTCCAGGCGCGCGCCGAGCGGATCGTCCGGGCGGGTCTCGCCGAAGGGCGTCTGCGGAGCGACGGCGCCGAGCTGCTTGGCCCGTTCCTCATCGCCGCGGTCCGGGCCGCGCTCGTCGCCCGCATCGACTCGCCCCTGCCGCTCGGGGACGAGACCGACCGGGTGATCAGGCTCTTCCTGCGGGGAGCAGCGGCGTCGTGAGCGCCGCCTCGGCGAGCGTCGCGCTGTCCACCCCCTCGCCCGCCCCCACGACCAACAAGTGGGTGGTCACGGTCTCGATCGCGTTCGGCTCCCTCATGGCGGCCATCGACACCTCGATCGTGAACGTCGCGCTGCCGCAGATCCGGGGAGCGGTCGGCGCGACCATCGAGGAGATCACCTGGGTCTCCACCGCCTACATCATCGCCACCGTGCTGGTGATGCCGCTGACCGGATTCCTCGGCTCGTTCTTCGGGCAGAAGCGGGTCTACCTGGCCAGCCTGGCGCTGTTCGTGGCGGGCTCGGCCCTCTGCGGGCTGGCCCGCTCGCTGCCCATGCTGGTGCTCTTCCGCGCCCTCCAGGGCTTCGGTGCGGGTGCGCTGCAACCCACCCAGCAGGCGATCTTGCGCCAGACCTTCCCACCCGAGGAGCAAGGGATGGCCATGGCGATGTTCGCCATGGTCATCATGGTCGGGCCAGCCGTGGGACCGACGCTGGGCGGCTACATCGTCGACAACTACAGCTGGCCCTGGATCTTCTACATCAACCTCCCGATCGGTGTGGTCGGGACCCTCATGACCATGCGCAACGTGAGCGAGCCCGCGGACGTCCTGCGCGCGAACCGGGCCCGCGCCATCACCCAGCGCGCGAACCTGGACATCGCCGGCATCGTGCTCATGTGCATCGGCGTCTCGACTCTCCAGTACGTCCTCGAGGAGGGTCCGCGCGACGACTGGTTCGCCTCGCCGGTGATCACCATCGTCTCGGCGGTGGCGGCGGTGGCGCTGGCGGCCTTCATCATCCGCGAGCTGACGGCGGTGGCGCCGGTGGTCAACCTGCGCCTGTTCCGGGACAAGACCTTCGCCTCGGGGACGGCGATCGGCGGCGTGATGTACGCGATGCTCATGGGCAGCATGTTCCTGTTGCCGGTGTTCATGCAGGAGGTGCTGGGGTTCGACGCCACCCGCTCAGGCATGACGCTGATGCCGCGGACGCTGGCGATGATGGCGGTGACCCCCATCATTGGCCGCCTCTACAACCGCGTGCCCCCCGCGGCCACGGTCGCCCTGGGCGGGCTTTTCTTCGCGCTCGGCTCCTACGAGCTCAGCCACATCACCCTCGCCAGCTCGTCTGGCGACATCGTGGTGCCGCTGCTCATCACCGGGGTGGGCTTCGCCTGCCTGTTCATCCCGCTCACCACGGCCGCGCTCACCTTCATCCCGAGGGCGCAGGCCGCCGATGCGGCCGGGCTCAACTCCTTCGTGCGCCAGATCGGCGGCTCGTTCGGTCTCACGGTCTTCGCGACCTTGCTGTCGAGCTTCGGCAAGCGCGCCACGGCGTCGGTCGGCTGGCACGTCTCGAACCTGCGTCCGGAGGTGGTGGCGCGCCTCGACTCCGTGGCGGCTGGCCTGCAGCGGGGCGGTGGCCTCGCCTCCGACGCTCATGTGACGGCGCTGCGCGCCCTCGGCGGCGCGGTGGCCCGGCAGGGGACCGTGCTGGCCTTCGAGAAGACCTTCCTGCTGCAGGGTGCGGCGTTCCTGGCCGTGCTGCCCCTGCTCTTCTTCCTCCGCGTCCGGGGGTCCGCCGCCCCGAGTGAGCCCGTCGAATTCAGCATGGAGTGAGCAACGATGACGACCGCACCCGCAACGAATCCCACCAGCCTCGACAGCGCGCGCGCCCCGAGGGAGATGCCCGTCGCAGCGGTCCCGGTGGGGCGCAAGAGCCGCGCGCGGCCCTACGCGGTGCTCGCCGCGGTGGTGGCCGTCGCACTCGGCGGCTATCTCGCGATCCACCTCTTCACGAGCGGCCGGGAGAGCACCGACGACGCGCAGATAGGCACCGACATGGTGCCGATCGCCGTGCGCGTCGGGGGCCTCCTGCTCGAGGTCCCGGTGACCGACAACCAGGCCGTCAAGCAAGGCGATCTCCTGGCGCGGATCGATCCCAGCGACTACCGGAACCGCGTCGCGCAGGCCAGGGCCGAGCTCCGGGCGGCGCAGGCGCAGGCGGCCGCCGCGGCGGCGCGCACGCGCATCGTCGAGGCCAGCTCGAAGGGGGGACTGTCCACGGCCCGCGCCGCCCTGTCAGGCACGGCGTCGTCCATGGCCGGGGCGGACGCGCAGGTGGCGGGGGCCAAGGCCATGCTCATGAAGGCCGAGGCGGATGTCGAGCGGTCCGACACCGACCTGCGACGCGCCGAGGAGCTCCGCCGGAGCGACGCCATCCCCCAAGCGCAGCTCGACACGTTGACCTCGCAGCGCGCGGCCATGCACGCCGCCCGCGACTACGCCCGGGCGCAGGTGGCGGCCGCCCTCGAGGCAAAGAACAGCGCGCGCACCCGCGTGGCGGAGGCGGTCGGGCGCGTGGAGCAGACCGCCCCGGTCGATGCCCAGATCGCCGCCGCCCGGGCCGACGCCGAGCTTGGCGCCGCACGCGCCACGGCCGCCGAGGTGGCGCTGGCCGAGGCTGTGCTCGACCTGTCGTACACGCGGATCGTCGCCCCGCGGGACGGTCACATCTCGAAGCTGGCGGTGCGGCCCGGCCAGCTGGTCCAGCCCGCCCAGATTGTCACCAACCTCTTGCCCGACACCACCTATCTCGTGGCCAACTTCAAGGAGACGCAGGTCGGTCGCATGCGTCCCGGCCAGGCTGCCGACGTCCTGGTGGATGCCCTGCCCGGCCGTCGGTTCCACGCACGCGTCGAGAGCCTGGCCTTCGGCACCGGGGCGCAGTTCTCCATGCTGCCTCCCGACAATGCCTCGGGGAACTTCGTCAAGGTGGTCCAGCGGGTCCCCGTGAAGCTCACCTGGACCGATCTTCCTGCCGATCTCCACCTCGCGGCCGGCCTCTCCGCCGACGTGACGGTCCTGGTCAAGGACTGAAAGCCCCGCCCCCGTCCTCGTCGCCGGGCCGTGCCGACCACCTGGATCTGCGCCGCTACAGCCGGTCGTCTGACCTCCACGAACCCGGGCGTCCTCGTCTCACCGAGAAGGCTGCGCCAGCGGTAGATCCGCTGCGTCTCCCAATCCACGCGGCCTCGGCAAACTCGCGCACCGAGAGCCCGGACACCGCCATCCCGACAACAGCCTGTGCATCGGCGACGGTCCAGCGCTTCTTCATCTGCGGGGACGCCAACTGCGAACGGTCGGGAGAAAAGCGCGGCATTGGGGCACCTCTGGCCCCCCTTCATCCCACCCTGCCGCCACCGTCCGTCTCCCTTTCAATACGCCGCTTGTGGATGGGTTACGGTCGTTCAGCGCGCGCGTTGGCGACCGCGAGTTAGCGCCGGAGCGTCACCAACTCCATCTGGTGCGGAACGATACGAGCGGCCTTTGGCCCGCGTTTCTTGGGGGCGAGGGCTGTTCTCCTGGGCTATCTCGTGCTGCCAAATCGTCAGGTACGACGAATACAGCCCCTCGCGACGGAGTAGCGCCCCGATCGCTCCTGGCTCCTTTGCACGCATCGGCTTGTCGGATGATATCGCGCTTGAATTTGCGGTACTGTGTGCCCTTTGGCCTTGGCCACGACGTCGGTCTCCTGCGACTGCACTTCCTGCAACATGGTCCTGGTTCCTGGCTCGCCCTAGCAGCCCGTGGTGAAAGTCTCCGCGTCGCCGAAACGGGCGGGGCAAGGCCGTCTGCGGCGTCGCCGCTCGCTTGAATACCGCCAGTATTCCGCGCTTCGCTGCTCCTTGCATCCGGCCTCGCCGCGCCCGCTTCGGCTCGGTCCGACTTCCACCACGGGCTGCTACTCTGGGCCGGTGTCTCAGGTCATGTTGGCAGAGAGGGTCGCCGAAGCCCCGTTGGCTGGATCACGGGCCACGAATAGCTCCGCGTGCAACTCCGAGGCAATGAGCCTCTGCCGAGAGGTACACCAAGGACTCAATACAAGGGATGAGGAAATTCATTCCAGGATCCTACGAAAGTTCCAGGCCAGTGCCGTGCCAAGCGTGCATGACTTGGATCAATCTCTCTTTCATCCAGCGTCAGCGGCACCGCCTCGGGAACGATCACTTTTACGATTCGGAGGTCGGCAGCGACGGCTTCCGGGGTGGTCAATGGAACCGCGATCCCAACTGAGGCCGGCATTGGCCAGCAAGACTCCCAAGTGAGTCAATCGCGTCGTGGGCGACTTCGGGATGTCGGCGTCCAACGCCTCGAATGCAAGGCTGGCCTCCCCAGGGATGAAATCTAAGGCGGAGGACCGAGCCCGGCCTGAGCGACGAGCCGGGGGGCGTCGGCGCCGGGAGGACGAAGCCAGGTCGCGCTTCCAGTACGGTCCGACCTTTGGTAGGGTCATTGGTTTCGAGCCAGGCTGGATCGCGCGCACCCGGCAATGCCGGATTGGAGTTTGCCCGATGACGACTCGAATCGTTGGCCAGGGATCCGTGTCAGGCGCCGGGGCTTCTTGCGAGGCCCTGCAGGGGCCGCATGTCCTTCCGATCTCCGGGGGGATCCGGGGATTCTTGGGGACCTTCGGAATCTGGGCGCTGCTGACCGGTTGCGTCGGGCACGTCGGGAGCAACGGTCAGGGTCTCGGTGGCGGTGCGAGCCAGACGAACGGCGGCACGGGCACCGGCTCACCGCCCGGGTCCGCGGCCGGGGCCAATACCGGGACCGGCGCGGGCGTCGGGGCCCCCGGCGCCTCGGGCACCGGAGCCGGCACCACGACCACCATGGGCTCGGCCCCGACGAGCGGGACCACGCCAGGGGCGGCGCCCCCTACCACCTGCACCGGTCCTCAGGCGGCCGCCGTCCGGCTCCGGCTCCTGTCCGGCACGCAGTACGACAACTCCGTGCTCGACCTGCTACAGGTCGGGGGCGATCCCGCCAAGGATTTCGGCGATCAGGTCTTCCAGCAACTGGACGACACCCGGGTCGAGCAGCGGGCCAACGCGGCGGCCGCGGTCGCGCACCAGGCGGCCGCCACCCTGTCGACCTGGTCTCCGTGTTCTTCGCCCGCGCCGGGTGCGACTCCGGGCGCCGCAACGGGTACGGCCACGGGTGCAGTCACCGCTGCCGTGACCGCCTGCGAGCAGCAGATCATCGACCAGGTGGGAGCCAGCGCCTTTCGCCATCCGCTGGCCGCCGACGAGCGCGCGTCCATGAAGACGCTGTTCGACGCCGGCATCACCGAGAAGGACTTCGCCACCGGCGTCGAGTGGTTCTTGACCGGCGTCCTGCAGTCACCGGACTTCATGTACGAGATCGTGAAGCCGGCGGTCGGCGAGGTCGCCGGGGAGGTCCGGCCGCTCGCTCCTTACGAGTATGCGAGCCGGCTGTCGTACTTCATGTGGGACTCCCTGCCCGACGCCAAGCTCTTTGCCGCCGCGGCGGCGGACGAGCTCGGCGATCCGACCAAGCGTCAGGTCCACCTGCAGCGCATGATCAAGGATCCCCGATTCATGCGGGGCGTCGAGCGGTTCTACTCGAGCTGGCTCAACGTCGGAGCCTTCAGCGAGGTCGCGCGCGACGCCGCGGGCTTCACCGGCGACGTGGTGACGGCGCTGTCGACCTCGCTCCTCATGAGCGCCACCCAGCTCTACGCCGCCGACGCACCCAATTTTTCCAGCCTGTTCTCTGGCGAGACCTACTACCTGAACGACGTCCTGCGCACCTTCTACGGGGTTCCAAGCTCGGGCGTCGCCGGCTCGGGCACCGGCTTTCAGCCCGCGACCCTCGGCGGACAGGGCCGGCACGGCATCGTGACGCACCCGGCGCTGATGGCCCTGCTCGCGCGCCCGGCCGAGAGCTTTCCCATCGCGCGGGGCTTGTTCGTGCTCCGGTCGCTCCTGTGCATGGACGTCCCGCCCCCGCCCGCGGGCCTGACCATCCCACAGCTCCCCGCCATCCAGGACGGGCTCTCGACCCGCCACCGCCTCGAGGCCCACGTCACCGATCCGGCATGCAGCATCTGTCACAAGGTGTTCGACCCCCCGGGCCTGGCCCTCGAGAGCTTCGACGAGGTCGGCAGGTACCGCACGATCGACCACGGCGCGCCGGTGGACACCGCCGTCACCATCGCCCTCAACAGCGATCTCGACGGGAGCTTCAGCCAGGGTGACGCCTTTGTCGCGAAGATGACCAGCAGCGTGAGCGTGAGGAGCTGCTTTTCGCGCCAGGTCCTCGAGTTCGCGCTGTCGCGACAGTCCATGGACCCCGCGGACGCCTGCTCGCTGGACGCGGTCGCCAGGAGCTTCGCCCCCTCGGGAGATCTGAAACAGCTGGTGGCCTCGGTGGCGAGCAGCGATGCCTTCCGCTTGCGCCTGGCCGAAGGAGTTGCCCCGTGAAGCTGTCCGCCCACCACCCCATCCAGCGCCGCGACCTCTTGAAGCTCATCGGTGGTGCCGCCTGGTTGCTCCCCGGGCTCGAGCTGTTCGAGCGCGAGGCGCGCGCCCAGACGGCACCCAAGAAGTCCAAGTACGCGGTCTTTTGCTACACCCCCGACGGGGTCAACCAGCAGGCCTTCTGGCCGACCGGCACCTCTAGCAGCTTCACGCTCAGCGCGACCCTCAGCCCCTTCGCCCCCTACCAGGACAAGATGCTGATCATCGGCCCGCAGATGTCGGGCACCACCCCGACCTCGGGCACGGGGCTGAAGTACATCTCGGCCACGCCGCAGCACCAGGCCCCGGTGACCCTGGCGGCGCGCGCCGGACACAGCTGCAGCGGGAACAACTGCAACGGCTCGCTCGGGTTCAGCTACCTCCAGCAGGCGACGGCGGTCAACAAGCTCGATGGCCCCTCCATCGACCAGGTGATCGCCCAGGCGGTCAAGGGGACCAGCACCTTCGGATCGCTCAACTTCGGCCTGCACCCCATCGGGGGTGACACCCCGTCGGACATCAACTTTCAACAGGACGGGACCGCCCTCAAGCGCCTGGCCAGCGCGGACGAGGCCTGGACACAGGTCTTCGGTGCCACCACCGGCGCGATGGTCCCGGCGGCCGGGGCGGCGGCATCCCCTTCCCCCGCGCACGAGCTCAGCGCGGTCACGGAGTTCCTGCACGCGAGATTCGCGGCGCTGCGCCCGGCGCTCGGGGTGGCCGATCGGGCAACCCTCGATGGGCACCTGGCTGCCCTGCACACCTACGAGGATCGCGCCAACTCGCGCCTGGCCATGGCCACGACCGCGACGACGACGACGACCACGAGCTGCTCGAATCCGGCGCGGGCGACGGTGCTGACCGACGCCGACTCGATCCGGACCGGCGCCGACACCGAGACCCTGTCTCCGTTCTTCATGGACATCATCGCGACCTCGTTCGCTTGCAACCTCACCAAGGTCGCCTCCGTGACCTTCGGGTATCCAGGCGGAGGCGACGCGGGTGGGCTGCGCATGCCGTGGCTGGGGTTCACCGATCCCCTGCACTTCGTTTCGCATCACAACAACGACGCCACCCTGCTCGCGAAGTACCAGAAGATGAACCAGTGGATCGCCGGCCAGGTGGCGGGGCTCATGCAGCGCCTGGCGGCCCGTCCATCCGCCACCGGGACCGGAACGTTGCTCGACGAGACCACCATCTACTGGTTCAACCGCCATGGCGACGGCAATGGACACACCAACTATGCCTTGCCGAACATCATCCTTGGCGGCACCGGCGGGTACTTCAAGATGGGCCGCTGGCTGCAGCTGCCAGCCACGAACCCCACCAAGGTGCTGATCTCGATCGCCAACGCGATGGGCGTGAACCTGACGAGCTTCGGCGAATCCAGCTTTCAGGATACCTCCCCGCTGACCACCCTGATTGGCTGATCCGGGCGCCTAGACCGGGGGGGGAGCCGCCTCGCGGCGGGGGAGGCGGGTCAGGGCCACCAGGAGCTCCGGCACCGACTGGACCTGGGCCCGCTCGCGCGGTGTCAAGCCGGCGACCGCGTCCTCGAGGCTGTGGGCCGCCCGGATCTTGAGGTCGGCGGTGGCCTCCTCGGCGCCGATCTCCGCGGTGTCACGGGGCTGGTCTCGATCGGTCAAGGCCAGGTGGCGCTGCAGCTTCACGCTGTCCGCGGCGATGGCCACCAGGTCGGGCGTCCTCGCCACCACGTCCCGGTAAATGGAACAGGCCGCCATCATCTGCTGCCGGACCGCCGGCGGCTCCCCTTCCTCCGGCGTTTGTAGCAGACGCCAGCGGCTCGGCCAGCCACCCACGCGCGGGGAGCCCGTGAGCAGCGACAGCGGC
>CAZIOH010000061.1:0-27451 GCA_964540815.1 uncultured Myxococcales bacterium
TGCGGTAACGAGAGGTCGAAGCGCCGGTCGCTCCGCGCGGCAAAGCCGCGCTGCGGTTGCCCGAAGAGCGTGCGGTAACGAGAGGTCGAAGCGCCGGTCGCTCCGCGCGGCAAAGCCGCGCTGCGGTTGCCCGAAGAGCGTGCGGTAACGAGAGGTCGAAGCGCCGGTCGCTCCGCGCGGCAAAGCCGCGCTGCGCTCGCCCGAAGAGCGTGAGGTAACGAGAGGTCGAAGCGCCGGTCGCTCCGCGCGGCAAAGCCGCGCTGCGCTCGCCTTGAGAGCGGGACGTGAACGAGGCACTTCGCGGTGCCGTCCCTGGATTGAAGTGGGGCCCCTCTCCCCGCTCCGCGGGGCGAGGGGATGAGACTGGGGGGCGGGGCTCGGCTTTCATTTCGTGGCGGATGACTTCGTGTCCGAGCACGTCTTCGGTCCGAGTGCGCGCCGTCCATGCGGTGGATCGGAGGTTGGCTTTGCCAACCGGAGAAACCACTGGCAAAGCAGATCCGGGTCCGCCTCTCGTCGTCCGTGGGAGGGGCCCGCGGGGAGGGGTCTTCCCCGCCCCGCGAGCGCCGAAGGCGCGTTCTTTAGAAGATGTAGAACGCCGAGAACTGACCGCGGTAGTTGGTGGCGGTGCTGCTGTCGACGAAGGTCTGCTTGAACCAGGCGAACTCGCCGCCGAAGCGAACGGCCTTGTTGAGATCCCAGAAGATGTTCCCGTCGGCGAACTGCGACTTCTTGAAGACCTTGGGCGCGGTCGCCGTGGTGGTGTACTTGTCGATGTTGCCCGAGTCCATCTGCGAGTAGTTTCCGGACAGCCAGACCGACCCCGAGGGCGGCAGGTAGTACTGCGCGCCCACGATGAACGACTGCCAGTCGATGGTGTGCAGATCGCCCGCCGGACCGTAGGTCACGAGGCCGGCGTCGATGTTCGGGGTGTAGGCCGGGGCCGGGGTGGCCATGGTCGGGTTCGGCAGCGACGGGTAGCCGATGCCGCCGGTGAGCCCGGTGTACAGATCGGCGATGCCGGTGCCGACCACGTACGAGCCGGTCAGCGTCAGCGAGTTGGCCCGATCGGTGCCCTCGGGAGAGATGATCGGCAACAGCGCATCCACCGAGAGGCCGCCGCCGTTCTTGCCGTGGTTGTGGAGCGGCGCCGCCAGGAACTCGTCCACCCGGAACCGCCGGTACACGCCCGAGACCCCGATGCCGCCGGCGTCGATCGCCGTCCCGGTCGAGTTCACCGTGTGCAGCGCCTTCCAGTTGTTGATGAGCAAGCGGATGCCGCCCTGCGTGTCCGGCACGCCACCGTCACGCTGCGGGGATCGCGACGAGGCGACGGCGATCTCCACCGTCACGGCGTCGCTCTTGAACGGGTGCGAGAGGCGGAGCTGCGGCGACCGGCCGAAGACCTGTCCGGGGAGCCCCATGATCTCGACCACGTTCGGGAAGAAGTAGGACTGCCATCCGAACAGCTGCCAGTACTGCCCGGCCAGCACGTCGATGTACGGCGTCTCCACCTTGAGGGCCATGTGCCGGATGCGGAAGGTCGGGTTCGTCAGCAGGGCCTGGTCGGTGATCCCGGTCGGCTGGTTGCCGAGGAAGTCCATCTCGATGATGGCGGATGGGTGCACGTCCTCCGACTCCGGACCCTTGAGCTTGAACCCGAGGCGGGAGTTGCGAGCCGCGTAGGTCAGGCGGGTGTGATCGCCCGTGTAGGTGCCGCTCTTGGAGATGATGGCGTTCCCGGCGACCTCGTTGTAGCTCTGGGTCGAATCGAGGATCGAGTCGAACTCGACGAAGCCGTAGAGATCGGCGGTGAACTTCGCGCCCATGAGCTCCCGCTTGGCGGGAGGAGGCGGCACCGGAGCCGGGGCCGGCGCCATGACGGGCGGAGGCGGCATCTCCATGGGAGGCGGTGGCGGCAGAGGAGCGGGAGGAAGAACGGGAGGGGCCTCCGGGGTGGCCTCGATCGGAGGCACCGGCTGCGCGGGCTCGCTGCCCGGCGCCGGCGTTCCGGCTCCCTCGGCCGGGAGCTGGGTGCTCGGGACCGCTGGCACCGGTTGGGCCAGCGCGCTTCCTGCCCCGACCACGGGCAGCAGCAGCGATGCGGACAGCACCAGGGCGTAGCGACAGCAGGGCAGTGTCGGGGTCGGTATTCTTTTCATCTATTATTTCTCCACGAGTCAATCGGGGATTGCGGGCATTGGGCTGGCCCGCCTCCGAGACCCGGAGACGGGAGGATCGCGCCCGAGACGATTGCGATGGCTCTTCGACTACGAAACCGACCCGAGGTCAAGAGACAAGTTTGCGTCGCCGGAGCGTGACGACCCACCCGACCCGCTTCGTCACGCCGGGGTTCCGCCGGCGGCCCGGATGCGCGCGCAGTCCTCGCAGGGGCAGCTCTGTCGCAGGTCGCGGAAGCTGTAGATGCCGGTCTCGTGACCGTCGCTCCAGAAGATCTGGATGGCGTACTGGCCGACGAGCTCGATGGTCTTGGCGCGGATCGTCTCCGGGACGCTGGCCGGATCGAGGATCGCCGCGCCCGACATCTCCTCGATGCAGCCGGCGCAGCGACAGCGCAACCGCAGGGCCCGCGCCGTGTACTGGGTCTCGTGGCCGCCGGGCCACTTGAAGGTGATCTTGGAGCGCAGGAGTCCGACGATCTCTTCGGGCATGGGCATGAGCAGCTTCCAGTCTCCTCGACGTGGCTCGACGTATCGACTACTGGCGAAGGGTCATCGGGCGGACCTTGGCTCCGGAGCGACCCGCCGAAGCATGTACTTCAGCAGCGGCGCCACGTGCAGCGCCTGGATGAAGCCGTCTCCCTCCAGCAGCCCATGGATCTGCCCGAACGGAACCAGGTGAACCCGCAGGTCCTCGCTGGCCTCGGGCCGGGGCTTGCCGAGCTCGCGCACGCCCTCGGCGAGGTAGGTGTGGGTCAGGTTGTTCTGGAGCGCGGGGTTGGCCGACAGGGTGGCCAGCAAGGACCAGCGGCCGCCCCCGAACCCGGTCTCCTCGGCCAGCTCGCGGCGGGCCGCCTGCTCGGGATCTCCCTCGGCCGGATCCGTGGTCCCGGCGGGCAGCTCGAAGTGCACGGCGCCGAGACCATGTCGGTACTGCCGGATGAGCACCAGCTCGTCCGCCTCGGTGACCGCCACCACGTTGACCCAGGGACGGAACTCGGAGACCCAGTATTCGGCGATCTCGGCGCCGTTCGGGAGCCGCACGCGCTCGCAGCGGACCGTGAACCAGTCCTTGCGCGAGACGTACTGGCTGTCCAGCACCTGCCAGGGCTGCGGGTCGTCGAAGTAGGGAGGGTGGACGGTGGTCCTCTCGGTGCCGGTGCCCTCCGGTGCCTTCTTGTCGGTCGGGTCGCTGGTCATGGGATCTCCGCTCTGCCTCTTCCCGCTCCTGGCTCCGCTTCGTCGCCCTGGGGTCGGAGGGAGCGAACGATGAGGCCGAGGCCCCCGACCAGCATGCCCAGCATGAGCAGGGTCGCGGTCAAGCTGGTGTCGTGAAAGTACACGTCGAGGTTGGAGATCACGCCGACCAGCAGGGCCCCGAAGCCAGCGATGGTCAGCACCCAGCCGAAAATGGACTTGCCGCTGAAGAACAGCAGCCCGATCCCGATCAGCATCGGCAAGAGGGTGATGCCGAAGGCGCTCCCCCCACCCGCGAACCGCCAGAACGAGGTGTGGACCGTGACCCGGCCGAGGAACAGGTAGGCGCCGAGCCCGCACAGGGCGAGGCCTCCGAAGAATGCCCCGAGCCCGCCCGAGGTCCCCCCGGCCCCCGGGCGGCGGCCAGGCCCGTCGCCGCCCCCGCGTCCCCCGAAGCTGGCGCCGCTGCCGGCACGCCCGGTGGTCATGGCGTCACTTTGGAGCCGGGCTCGACCGGAGCCCCCGCCTCGCGCCAGGCCCGCATTCCCCCGTCCATCGACCAGACGTTCCGGTACCCCATCTTGCCCAGGCTCTCGGCCGCCAGCGCCGAGCGAAATCCGCCCCCGCAGTACAGGACGATCTCGGCGTCTCGGTCGGGGATGAGCTTCTCGATGTCGCGTTCCAGCACGCCCCGCCCGAGATGGCGCGCCCCCTCGGCGTGGTCGACCACGAACTCCCGGTCCTCGCGGACGTCGAGCAGGTGGAACGCCGTTCCCCGGGCCTGGCGCTCGCGAACCTCCGCCACGGTGCATTCCCGCACGGAGCGCCTGGCGTCCGAGGCCAGGGCGAGGAATCCTGGGCTATGCTCCATGCGCGGAGCCTAACAGGCAAGCCCGTTTCGCGCAGCACGTCGACTCTTCGCCACCCGTGGGAGGCGGAAGGTCGACGTCCCGCGCGTGGCGGGCGATTTCCGCCCGAGACTTGAACCACCAGCGATTGATTGCTACTCACATCCACTGGTCTTTTACTGCCTTTCCACTGCCCTCTCCACTGCCCTCACGCGAGCCAAACCAAGTGTCCGAAAAACGCGATTACTACCAAGTCCTAGGGGTCGAACGGGGAGCCGATGCGGCGGAGCTGAAGAAGGCCTACCGGCGGCTGGCGATGGATCACCACCCGGATCGCAACGCCGGGGATCGCGAGTCGGAGGCGCGGTTCAAGGAGGCGTCCGAGGCCTATCAGGTCCTCTCGGACCCCGAGAAGCGCGCCCTTTACGATCGCTACGGACACAACGTGCCGGGTGGGGCCGGGGGGCCTGCCGGCTTCGGCGACATGGGCGACGTGTTCAGCGCCTTCTCCGACATCTTCGGCGACATGTTCGGTGGAGCCCGCGGCGGCGGCGCGCGCGGCCAGGGCCGCGGGGCCGACATCGAGACCCGGCTGACCATCACCTTGCTGGAGGCGGCGCGCGGCGTGAACAAGGAGGTCCGGGTGCGGCGGCACGTGGCCTGCGAGACCTGCCACGGCAGCGGGGCCGCCCCTGGCACCCGCCCCGAGGTGTGCCAGCAATGCGGCGGCCGCGGCCAGGTGCTGCACGCGCAAGGCTTCTTGCGCATCGCCACCACCTGCCCCGTGTGCCGCGGCGAGGGCAAGGTCATCCGCAAGCCGTGCGCGACCTGCGACGGCTCCGGCAGCACGGTGAAGGAGGACACGCTGCAGATCGGGGTGCCGGCCGGGGTCGAGGACGGCGCGACGTTGCGGCTCACCGGCCGCGGCGAGGCGGGACCGGGCGGGCGGGCGGGGAACCTCTACGTCTACCTCGAGGTCGAGGCCGACCCGCGCTTCGAGCGCGACGGGGCCGACCTGCACACCGAGGTGCAGGTGAGCTTCCCACAGGCCGCCCTCGGCGACCGCCTGTGGGTGCCCGTGCTGGCGGAGGAAGGCGCCGACTCGGCCCGGGTGGAGATCGACCTGCCGGCCGGCAGCCAGCCCGGCGACACCATCACCCTCAAGGGCCGCGGGTTGCCGCGGGTCGATGGACACGGCTCGGGCGCCCTCATCGTTCACGTGCGGCTGGTGGTCCCGACCTCCCTCAGCCCGGCGCAGTCGGAGCACCTGCGGGCCTTCGCCGAGGCGGGCGGACAGCACGTCACCGGGGAGACCCGAGGTGGCGGCTTCTTCAACCGCAAGAAGAAGCGCAAGTAGCGCCAGCCCACCGAGGCGAGAGGCTGGATTCCACCGGACGATTCCGGTAGAAGCCCGCGCATGCGCCGAGAAGCCCTGGCCTATCTGGCTTGCCCGAACTGCGGACCGGGCGTGGAGCTTCGCCTGTCCCAGATCGAGCGCGAGGATCTCGAGCGCGGGCACGTCATGGACGGCCGGCTCGTGTGTGTGTCGCCGCGCACCTGCGGCTTCCCCATCCGGGGGGGCGTCCCGATCCTCACGCCGGGCGAGGTGGACGCGGCGATGACCGAGACGGCTGCCCGCTTCGCCGAGGAGTGGACCCGCTGGACCGATCTCCGCGACTACTACGAGCGCCAGTTCCTGGGTTGGGTCGCGCCGATCGGCCGGGCGGACTTCGAGGGCAAGGTGGTCTTCGAGGGCGGCTGCGGCAAGGGGCGACACACCGATCTCGTGGCCCGCTTCGGAGCCCGGGCCATCGTGGCGGTCGATCTCGGGGAGAGCGCGTTCGTCGCGTTCCAGAACACCCGCGACCTGCCGAACGCTCACATCGTGATGGCGGATCTCACCCATCCTCCCGTCAAGGCGATCTTCGATCTGGCCTTCTCCGTGGGGGTGGTGCACCACCTGCCGGATCCGCGCGTCGGCGCCGAGAGCGTGGCGTCGGTGCTCCGAGACGGGGGACGCCTGGTGCTCTGGGTGTACGGGCGCGAGAACAACGAGTGGATCGTCAAGTACGTGGATCCCATCCGGCAGGCCCTGACCTCGCGGGTGCCTTGGCGCCCGCTCAAGGCCCTCTCGTCGGTTCCGGCGGCGGTGATCTGGGCCGCCATCCGGGTCCTCTATCGTCCGGACGGCCCCGGGGCGCGCCTGGCCCGTCACCTGCCTTATGCCGAGTACTTCGGCTCGATGTCGGGCTTCCCCTTCGACGAGCTGCAGCTCATCGTCTTCGACCAGCTCGTCACCCCTGTCGCGCACTACCTGTCCCGGGCCGAGGTCGCCGCCTGGTTCGACGGGCCCGAGTACCGGGAGGTCGAGCTGCGCTGGCACAATCAGATGAGCTGGACCGCCACCGCCGTGCGGGTCAGACCTGCGATGGCGCCGGCCGACTCCACCAGCGCCGTGGCCTAGTCCCCGACCCGTCAGCGCGGGCGGGCCGCGGACGGCACGGCCGGGACCGGTGCCTTGTCGTTGTAGAGCCAGGCATAGGTCAGGTACGAGGCGAGCACGCGCTTGGTGTAGTTGCGGGTCTCGTCGTACGGGATCTCCTCCATGAACTCGTCCATGGACAGGCTCCCCCGCTCCGTCAGCCAGCGATCGACCGCGCCCTCGCCGGCGTTGTAGGCCGCGATGGTGAGGGGCGCCGCCTTGAGGAAGTGTCCCCACAGGAACCCGAGGAAGCGGGCCCCGTATTCCAGGTTCTTGGCCGGGTCCATCAGGGTCTCCCGGGTGACGCGCGCCCCGTTCGAGAAGCGAGCCGCGGTCTTGACCAGCATCTGGGTCAGGCCGACCGCGTTGGCGAAGGATTCGATGCGGGGTGAAAACGCGCTCTCTTCGCGCATGATGGCCCACTGCAGGGACTCCGGGATCTGGTTGGCGCGGGCGTTCCTGGTCACCGCCTCGGGAAAGGCGCGCGGGTAGGCGAGACGCCACTTCGACTCGCCCACCCCCTCGGGATACTTGAGGCGGTAGTCGGTCAGGGTGTAGCGGGGGATGGAGTGCGCGGCGCTCCACACCCCCGCCCGATCGAGGAGGACGGCCGCGATCCACAGGAGCTCGTTGTTCTCGGCCTTGCTCTCCGCCTTTTCGGACCCGGTGTTGCCGCCGCCTTTGGCGTGCTTTTCACCCGAGGTCTGCAGCCCGAGCCGCGAGAGCTCGCGCCGGGCATCCGCGCCCTGGCCCATCCGCCCGAGATCGACGGCCCGCCGGAACCCGGCCTCGCCGAAGAGCGGCCTCGCGGCGAAGCGGAACGGTGCCGGCTCGTGGTGGCCGCTCGTCTTGCGGAGCGTGTGAATCAGGTTGGCGCGCAGGCGGGGCGCCGACTCGCCGAGGCGGGTGAACGACAGCAGCGCATACACCGAGAGCGGGTACTCGCGGATCGCGCGCTCGTAGAACCGCTCGGCAGCGGCCCGATCCTTCTTCTTCTCCAGGATGCGGGCCTTCCAGTAGAGGGCGCGGCCTTCGGCGTACCACACGTCCTCGTGGGGGATGCGCGCGAGGTTCTCGTCGAGCCAGTGGGTCGCCTCGTCCCAGTCCTCGCGCCGCCAGGCCGAGTAGGCGAGCCGCCACAGCGCCTCGCCGAGCAGATCGCCTCTCGGATACTTCTCCGGGATCGCCTTCAAGATGGCGACCGCCTTGTCCTCTTCGCCGGCGTCGTGGGCCAGCTCTGCGGTGCGCAGGCGCGCGTCGTCGGCGTAGCTGTGGTCGGCGTGCTCGGCCTCGACCAGCGCATAGCGCTTCTCGGCCGAGGCCCGCTCGCCGGCGGCGGCCCAGGAGCGGGCGCCCTGGTAGAGGGACTTCGCCCGCAGATCGCGGTTGCCGACCCGGGCACAGGCGGCCTCCGCCTCGTCGAAGAGGGGCGCCGCCCGTGGCCGCTGGCGTTGCTTCCAGACCGACTGCGCCCGGTGGTAACGCGCCTGGCATTCGAGCTCGAGCGTCAGCCCCTCGGCCGTGAGCGCGTTTCCGAACGCCGTCTCGGATTCGCCGTTCCGGTTGCGATCGAAGTACACCATCCCCCGGGTCACCCACTCCTCCGCGGAGTGGGTGGCCACCACACCGGCGGTCCCGGCGGCGCTCCGGCGCGCGATGGTCTGCAGGCGCTCCTCGGCGCGCTCGCTCCAGGCCTCGAGGGGCGCCTCGGCCCATACCCGCCGGTAGAGCGCGATCACCCGGGTCCGCGGGTCGGCTTCACCGGTGGCGGGCTCGCCCGCCGCGCCGGCCTTGCTGCCCAGCTTCTCCAGCGCCTCGGCCTCCTCGAACATGGTCTCGGCGCGCCGCGGACCGTTCGGGAACCGGATCAAGTACTCGTCCGAGCCGCGCGCGGCCTCGGCCCACCGCCCGAGCGCGCGGTAGGCGTCGATGCGGACCAGATCCGTCTCGGCGCCGAGCACGCTCCCCTCGTCCACCTTGTTGGTCCAGTCGAGGGCATCCTCGCTGCGACCCGCGCGGAGCAGGCAGCGGGCAGCGTTGTACGCATGGTACGGCGCGAGCCGCGGATATTCCCGGTACAGGGTCTGGAAGAGGGCCGCGGCGTCAGCCCACCGCGACTGGTTCGCCCGCGCCAGCGCGAGCAGGAAGCGCGCCGCATGGCGCTCGTCCGCCGCACCGGCCCCGCCGCCGAGCTTGGCGATCCCCTTGACCAGCCCGGCCTCCGCCGTGACCCATTGCTCCTGCCGGAAGGCCATCGCAGCCTTGTGCAAGATGGCGCCCTTGAAGAAAGGCTCGAGCCAACCCGGCTCGAAGGCCACCGGCTTCTCTCGCCGCACGGTCCTTGGCGCGGGCCTGGTCAGGCGCGCGAGCTGCAACTCCGCCGGCGCCGCCGTCTCGGGCCCCTGCGGCTCGGGTGCTTCCTCGGGCGTGGGGGCGGCCACTCCCACTCCCGCGCCCATGCCCACGTCCAGGCTCTCGCTGGCCCACGCCCGCGGCGCCCCGCCGGCCGCGGCTCCCGCCATGGCTGCCCAGGTGAGGAGCAGGAGCGAGGGGCACCTTGGCGTGCGCGGGGGGCGACGATCCACCGCGAGAGCCTAGTGTCCTGTCTGACGAAAGCGCCACATTTTTCGCCGACGAACCGGTCCGGCCGCTGCGTTGCTCGTCCTCGACGTCCCTGCGGGGACGCCTCGCCGTCCGTGCTTGCAGCGCTCAGAGCACCTGATGGACCGAGACCCGATTGCGTCCGCCCTGCTTGGACGCGTAGAGGGCGGCATCCGCGGCCGAGACCAGGGCGGCCGCGTCCTTGATGGCGGCGTCCGGCAGCCCCGCCAGTCCGACGCTGATGGTGATCGAGATGACCTTCCCGTCGTGCGAGAAGGTCCGGCTCTCGGCGGCTCGCCGCAACCGCTCCCCGACCACCTGTCCCTGCGCCAGATCCGAGCCACGACAGATGACGGCGAACTCCTCGCCGCCGTAGCGCGCGAAGACGTCCTCGGCCCGCAGGGACATCAGCATCAAGGCCGACAGCTCCGAGAGCACGGTGTCGCCGGCCTGGTGGCCGTAGGTGTCGTTGATCTTCTTGAAGTGATCGATGTCGAACATCACCAGCGTCAACGGCGAGCCATGCCGGACGGAGTAGGTGAACTCGCTCTCCAGGCGATCGCCGAAGTACTTCTTGTTGAACGCCTTGGTCAGCCCGTCGCGCAGCGCCGACTCGTACATCTGGCGCTGGAAGACCTCGTCGAGGTTGTCGTGGTAGGTGAACTTGAGGATGGTGGTGGACCCGACCAGGATCTTGTCGCCATCCACCAGCGGGCGGGTGGCGACCTTGGCGCCGTTGCAGAAGGTGCCGTTGGTCGATCCGAGATCGCGCAGCACGATCTCGTTGCCGGCCAGCACGACCTCCGCGTGCTCCCGCGAGATGCCGTCGTCGATCAGGCGAACCTGCGCCTTGGCGCCGCGCCCGATGACGGTGCGCTCCTGCTCGATCTTGAACATCTCCCCCACGGCAGAGCCGGCCAGCACCACCAGATACGCGCGATCCCGCTTCTGCTCCGTGGCCGCGGGCGTCGGAGGCTCGAACATGCGCGTATTCTCGTCTACCGCCATAGGTGAGATCGTAACACAGGGTTCCATTTCGATATCGGCGGCTCCGGGCGTTCCTTGAGCGCGAAAACCCATGTGTGTCGGTCCCACACACCCAGGGCCCAATTCCCGTCCTCGTCGAGGGCCCTGAGGCTTTCAGCCGCGGCGCGCGCCTGAGAGGAGGGCGTCGGCCAGGTCGCCGAGCAAGCTCGCGTGCTCGGGGTGGGGGAGACGGGAGAGGGAAGTGCGGGCCTCCTCCACCAGCTCGCGCAGGCGATCCATCGCGCGGGAGGCATGGTCCGGGTGATCTCCATCGTCCAGATCGTCGGCGTGCTGGAACGCGACGCCATAGAGGTGACCGAAGCGACCGATCTGCGCGATGACCTCGCTCGAGGCTCCGCTGGCCGCCGCGCCGACCTCGACGGCGGCCTGGAAGAGGGCCGCGGTCTTCTCGCCGTGCAGTCGTTCGAGCGCATCGAGGTCCGACGGAGCGGCCTCTCCGAGATCCCGGGCCTGTCCCCGGACCATGCCCGCCACCCCGGCCCCCCGGGCCAGGGCCAGGGCCGCCCGCCCGAACGCCTCGGGACGCCCCGAGGTGACGGCCGCCTCCGCGATCCACTCGAAGGCCAGGGTCAAGAGGGCGTCGCCCGCCAGGATCGCCGTCGCCTCGCCGAAGACCTTGTGGTTGCTCGGCTTGCCGCGGCGGAAGTCGTCGTCGTCCATGGCCGGCAGATCGTCGTGAATGAGCGAGTAGCAGTGGATCAGCTCGACCGCCGCGGCGGCGATCCGGACCGCGCCATCGGTCGGAGCCGAGACATGATGGCCCCCCCCCGCGGTCGCCTCGGCCGCCGCCAGGGCCAGGATGGGGCGCAGGCGCTTCCCCGGCGCCAGCAGGGAGTAGCGCATGGACTCGACCAGTCGACCCGGATCATCGGCCTCCGCCGGCAAGCGGCCGGACAGGGTCTCTTCTATCTCGCGTCGGCGGGCCGCCAGCCACGCCTCGAGCCCGGGGCGGCTAGTCGCCATCGCCAGACGAAGCGGCCGTGCCCGGGGCCACCTGCTGCTCGAACGGGGCGGTGCGCGCGCTCGCCGCCGGTCCGGCCAGCAGAACCTCGACCTTGCGCTCGGCGGAGTCCAGGATCCCGGCGCCGCGGCGGCACAGCTCGATGCCCTCCTCGAAGAACTTCAAGCTGTCCTCGAGGGACAAGTTGCCGCTTTCCAGCTTCTCGACCACGCCCCGCAACCGACCGAGCAGGTCGTCGAACCGTTCGTCGGCCGCGCCGGTTTTCTCAGGACCACCCATGGCACGTTCTTACCACGGCGCCAGGAAGGCCGCGGCCGTCTCGCCGCCTCCCCTCCGACTTTCCTCCTGGTAAGGGCGGGGGTTGAAGTTACAATCCCCAGGAAGGCGTCGTGCGCCAGCAAATGGACCGGTCATGCCAGCAAATCTGAGCGTCGGAAAAGCCGCGGGCGACGAGAAGCCCAGGGAGTCCGTCGCGGGCGCCAAGACCACCTGGCAGGCCTACCTGCGCAAGAAGGGGCTCAAGACCACCCAGCAGCGCGAGGCGATCGTGGACGCGTTCCTGCGCAGCTCAGGTCACGTGGCCCTCGAGGAGCTGCTGGCGCGGGCGCGGCGGACCCATCCGGGCGTGGGCCTCGCCACCGTCTATCGCAGCGTGAAGCTCCTCGAGGAGGCGGGCCTCGCCGCGAGCCGCCAGTTCGAGTCGGGGCACACCCTGTACGAGGCGACCCAGGGGCGCTCCCACCACGACCACCTCATCTGCCAGCGCTGTGGGTTCATCGTCGAGTTCGAGAGCGACGAGATCGAGCGCCTGCAGGAGTCGGCCGCGCGAAAGATGGGGTTCAACGTGCTCCGGCACCGGCACGAGCTCTTCGGCCTGTGCGAGAAGGCACAGGGCGCGCCGAACGGGCGCTGTCCGGGCGAGGAGGCCGCCCGCCCGGTGTCACGGAGGTAGTCCGCGCGGGAGCGGCCCGCCGCGTCTCGTCACCGAGCCGCGGCCAGGTCCTGAAGGCGCTTCTCGATCTCGGGTGCGTCCGCGGGCAGAAAGCCGCTGTTCACGTGGCGGACGATCCCGGCGCGGTCGATCACGTACGAGGTCGGCATCTTGTCCGGCTGCAGCGTGTCGGCGATGGCGCCCTTCTCGTCGTGCGCGATGGTCAAGGTCCAGCGGGAGCGCACCGCCAGGAACTTGTCCAGGTTGGCCCGCTCCTGATCGATGGAGACGGCCAGGATCTCGACCCCGCGTGCCCGCAGGCGCCCGGCCATGGCGTCCAGGATGGGGAGCTCCTGCTTGCAGGGGACACACCACGACGCCCACACGTCGAGCAAGACCACCTTGCCCTTCAGGCTGGCGAGCGCGAGGGGGCGGCCGTCCAGGCGCTTCACCACGAGATCGGGCGCGGGTCGCCCGACGGCCGCCGCGGTCTCGGTCGGGGTCGCGGTCGATGCGTTCGCCCTCCGGCCCTCCGTGGCGGAGGTGGCGCACCCCCACCCCCCGAGGCCCATCCCCGCGGCGAGGGCCAGCGCACGACCCAGGCGGGCGACGCCGACGCTCCACAGGATCGTCGTGCGTCGAGCAGGTCTCGAGCCGTCCTCCTTCACCCGTTCACTCGTTCACTCTTCACCTGCCGAGCTCTTCCTTGATCCACTCGCGCAGGCTCTCGGTGTCCTTGGCGTCGGTGTACTCGCGGCCGTTGATGTAGAGGGTCGGCGTCGACGAGAGCCCCAGCGTGGTGCCGTCGACCCGGTCCTTCTGGACCCGCGCCTTGGTCTTCGGATCGTCGAGATCCGTGCGGAACTTGGTGACGTTGAGCCCGACCTCCTTGCCGAACTTCTCCATCTCGGCCGGGCTGAGGCCGTCCTGGTTCTCCCAGAGCTTGTCCTGGAAGGGCCAGAACTTGCCCTGCTTCTGGGCCGCGACGGCCGCTTCCGCCGCCAGCCGCGCGTTGACGTGCTGGGGCAGGGGATAGTGCTTGAAGTAGAGGCGAACGTCGCCCTTGAACTCGTCCAGGATCTGACGGAGGACCGGCTGGAAGCGCTTGCAGTGCGGACACTCGTAGTCGGCGAACTCGACCAGCGTGACGCGCGCGTTCGGGCTCCCCTCCACCGGGGCCTCGGCCACGTCGATGGTGTGGGACTCGGTGTTCCGGTACCGCTTGTCCAGGGACTCGACGATCTCGCTCTGGGTGTAGCCTTGGTCGGCCAGGTGGGCCACGTACTTCACGGCGTTGAGCGAGCGCCGACAGCTCGCGTCCTTCTTGGCGGACGCGAGCAGGCTTTGACCCTTGCCGCACACCGAGGCCTCGCCGTTGACGGTGCGAAAGAACACCTTGCGGGCCGTCTCGTCGAGCCGCGAGACGTCCACCCCGCTCGGTGCGACGGTGTCGAGGCCAGGCTCTTGCCCGGTGTCGGCGCCGGCGGCGGCGACCTGCCCGGAAGGCTTCTGCGAGGGGCCCGGCTCCGAGCCCGAGGCGGAGGGGGCGGAGTGGGCCTCGGGCGGGCTCTTCGCACAGGCGCCCACCGACACCAGGGACGCCGAGCCGGCCACGTACGCCACCACCATCAAGATTTTCACGGGGCGCATTCCGGGACAGGTATAAGAACACCGGGTGGCCGAGTCAATTGTTTCCGGTCGCCGTCGAGACCGTCGGTGGTGCCGGCAAACCACCGCAACCGTTGACGTCGGAGGGGGACACCACTATAACCGGCACGGCTCGAGGTCGCCGAGAATCCATGACATCAGACTACGTCCCAGTCGCCCTCACCATTCTGATTTCCGTCGGGTTCGCCCTGCTGTTGACGGCGGCGGCCAAGTATCTCGGTCCTGGGCGCAAGAGCGCCGCCAAGGACTACCCGTACGAGTGCGGCTCCGAGGTGATCGGCAGCCCGCGGACCCGCTTCGAGATCAAGTTCTACCAGGTCGCCATCCTCTTCCTGGTGTTCGATATCGAGACCGCGTTCCTCTACCCGTGGGCGCTGCGCTACCGCGAGCTGTCCTGCACGGGCGCGCTGGTGGACGGCGTCTGCACCGCGGGTGTGTCATTCTTCGGGCTCTCCGAAATCCTGGTCTTCATGAGCGTCCTGATCGTCGCGCTGGCCTACGTGTGGCGAAAGCGCGCCATCGGGTGGGAGTAGTCCAATGGGTCTAGAGATCTACAACAGCACCGTCCAGGCAGCGGTGAACTGGGCGCGGAAGTTCTCGCTCTTTCAGTATCCGTTCGTGACCGCCTGCTGCGGGATGGAGTTCATGTCCTCGGCGGCGCCGAAGTACGATCTCGCGCGCTTCGGCGCCGAGTTCCCGCGCTTCTCGCCGCGCCAGGCGGACCTGCTGGTCATCGTCGGCACCATCACCGAGCGGCAGGCCCCGGCCCTGCGGCGCATCTACGATCAGATGTGCGAGCCCAAGTGGGTGATCGCCTTCGGGGTGTGCGCCTCGAGCGGCGGCTTCTACCAGAACTACTCGACCGTCCCGGGCGCCGACCAGATCATCCCGGTGGACGTCTACATCCCCGGCTGTCCGCCGCGGCCCGAGCAGGTCCTCGATGCCCTGATCCTGCTCCAGGAGCGGATCCAGCGCGGGGAGGGCCACAGCCAGGTGGTGCTGAAGGCCGAGGCGGGCCACGACGTCCCCATCGCCTCAATCCGCCCACGCAACCGCATCGGCCAGGGCGGCCCCATGGACGCTGGTGGTGTAGCCGGCCCGGCGGACTCCGGCCGAGTTTCCGGTGGAGCTGGCCCTCGCGGAGCTGGGACGTAGCCCATGGCGCAGATCATCCTCGATCGTCTGGCCGCCGAGTTTCCCCGGGGCGAGATCGAACAGATAGGTTCCCAGCACGGCAACGAGTGGGCCCGGGTCCGGCGAGACGCCTGGCTGCAGGTCTGCACCTTCCTGCGGGACGACCCCACCTTGCAGATGCAGATGCCCATCGACCTGACGGCGGTGGATCGCCTGGGTCGGGAGCCGCGCTTCGACGTGGTCTTGCACCTGTACTCGGTGACCAAGAAGCACCGGGTGCGCCTGTACGCCGGGGTGCCCGAGGAAGACTGCATGCTCGACAGCGCGGTCGGGATCTGGCCGGGGCTCAACTGGTTCGAGCGCGAGGCCTACGATCTCTACGGCGTGCGCTTCCGCGGTCACCCCGATCTGCGCCGCATCCTCATGTACCCCGAGTTCGTGGGGCACCCCCTGCGCAAGGACTACCCCAAGGAGAAGCGGCAGCCCTTGGTTCGCCGCAGCGGAATCCCCGGCTCGCCCGAGTGACGGACAAAAACCTCATGGATGACTCGACCGACTCGAATGCTCCCAAGGGGCTGGGGGCCAGCCTGGCCCGACGTGTGGTCCTCGGCGTGCAGGACGTCGAGGACATGGAGCTGCCGACCGATCCCGTGCCGCTCAACATGGGCCCCTCCCACCCGGCCATGCACGGCACCGTGCGCATGGTGCTCGACGTGGAGGGCGAGAAGATCAGCAACGTCGACATCCAGATCGGCTACCTGCACCGCTGCTTCGAGAAGGAGTCGGAGTACGCCACCTACACCCAGATCTTCCCCTACACCGACCGGCTGAACTACGTCTCCCCGATGTTGAACAACGTCGGGTACGCGATCGCGGTCGAGAAGCTGCTGGAGATCGACCAGAAGATCCCGGAGCGCGCCCAGTACATCCGGGTGATCGTGGGCGAGATGTCCCGGGTGACGGATCACATGACCTGCCTCGGCGCGGGCGCCATGGAGCTCGGCGGGTTCACGGTGTTCCTCTACCTGCTGAAGGCGCGCGAGTGGCTGTACGAGCTGCTGGAGGAGATCTCGGGCGCGCGCCTGACCCACAGCTTCGTGCGCATCGGTGGCGTGTCGGGGGATCTGCCCGACGGCTTCGCCGGCAAGCTGCGCGACGTCATCAACCGGTCGCGCGGGGTGATCGAGGAGTGCGGGAAGCTCCTGAACAAGAACCGCATCTTCCGCGACCGGATGGACGGCATCGGGATCATCACCAAGGAAGACGCCATCACCTGGGGCATCACCGGCCCGGTGGGTCGCTCGACCGGCCTCGACTACGACGTCCGCAAGGATCACCCCTACCTGGTCTACGATCGCTTCGACTTCGACGTGCCGGTGGGCTCGGTCGGCGACAACTTCGATCGGTACATGTGCCGCGTCGAGGAGATGCAGCAGTCCATGCGGATCATCGAGCAGGCGCTGGACCAGATCCCGAGCGGGCGGATCCTGGTCGACGACCCGCGGGTGCGCCTGCCGGCCAAGTCCGAGACCTACAACTCGATCGAGGCCATGATCGCCCACTTCAAGGTGATCATGGACGGGATCCACGTCCCGCCGGGCGAGATCTACTCGTACACCGAGGCGGGCAACGGCGAGCTCGGGTTCTACATCGTGTCCGATGGCACCGGGCGGCCCTGGAAGTGCCGGGTGCGTCCGCCGTGCTTCGCCAACGTCTCGGTCCTCATGAAAGTGCTGCCTGGCCTGTTCATCGCCGACATCGTCCCGACGTTCGGGATGATCAACATGATCGGCGGCGAGTGCGACCGCTAACCGGAGAGCCGACCTCGATGCCTGACGCCACGCTGACGCCCACCCCGCTCACCCTGGTCACCGGTGCGCCGGTCCCCGAGCCGAAGCCCGCGCAGAGCCACCCGCCCGGCACCGAGCTCGTCACCGTCACCGTCGACGGGAAGGCCACCCAGGTCCCGAAGGGGACCATCCTCATCGAGGCCTGCAACGGGGTGGGGGCCGAGGTCCCATCCTTCTGCTACCACGCTGGCCTCAGCTCACCCGCGGTGTGCCGGCAGTGCCTGGTGGACGTCAAGGGTCAGCCGAAGCCGGTGCCCTCCTGCTACACGCCGGTGACCGACAAGATGGAGGTGATCACCAAGTCGCCGCGGGTGCTGGACATCCGCCGGCAGATGCTGGAGTTCACCCTGCTCAACCACCCGATCGACTGCCCGATCTGCGACAAGGCGGGGGAGTGCACCCTGCAGAAGCACTACTTCGACTGGGACGGCAAGTACACCCGCAACGATGGCATCAAGGTCCACAAGGCCAAGCGGGTGGACATCGGCAAGCACATCGTGCTCGACCAGGAGCGCTGCATCCTGTGCACCCGCTGCATCCGCGTGTGCGAGGAGGTGGCCAAGGAGCCCGAGCTGACCATGGCCATGCGAGGCGATCACGAGGTGCTCACCACCGCGCCCGGCAAGCGGCTCGACAACCGATATTCGTTGAACACGGTGGATGTCTGTCCGGTGGGCGCCCTCACCTCGAAGGACTTCCGCTTCGCCATGCGGGCCTGGGAGCTCGACTCGACGCCGTCGGTGTGCCCGGGGTGTGCCACCGGGTGCAACATCGACGTGCAGGCCTCGCGCGGGGACATCCACCGGCTCGTGCCCCGCGAGAACCCGTCGGTGAACAAGTTCTGGATGTGCGACGAGGGGCGCTTCACCTACAAGCGCATCGGCGCGGGACGGCTGGCCGCCCCGACCTCCGCCGGGATCTCGGTGGACTGGGATCGGGCGCTGGCCGATGCGGCGCGCCTCCTGCGCACCGCGCTCGACCAGGATCCCGCCCGCGTGGGGGTGGTGTTCTCCGCGCAGTCGACCAACGAGGATCTCTACGCGCTCTCACGCCTGGCCTTCGAGGCGCTGGGGGTCGGTCGGGCCTACCTGGCCGGGCTCGATCAGGGCTTCCACGACGACATCTTGATCAGCGCCGACAAGAACCCCAACACCGCCGGGGCCATCGCCATCGGCGGCGGCCGCCTCAAGAGCCTGATGGAGCTGTCGGGCGATCTCAAGGCCGGGCGGCTGTCGGCCCTGGTGGTGGTGGGCGAGGAGGGCGTGCTCGGGGACACCCCGGCGGCCACCTTGCCGCTCGGCAACCTGCAGGCGCTGGTGGTCCTGGCCTGGCGGCGGGAGGTCCTGGTCGAGGCCGCGCACGTGGCGTTGCCCATGGCCGACTGGGCCGAGGTGGACGGCACGTTCACCAACCGCCAGGGCAAGGTGCAGCGGGTCCGCGCCGCGGTGCCGCCGGCGGGAGACGCGCTCCCCGGCTGGGAGATCATCGCGCTCTTGGCCGATCGCCTGGGGAAGCCGATCGAGTTCGCCCCCCTGGCGGCCGAGCGCGGGCGTGGGCCCTCGGCGCGGGCGGTGTTCCTCGAGGCCAAGCAGAAGATGCCGTTCATGAAGGACGCCGACTGGGGGCGACTGTCGCTGCCGGTCCAGCTCCGATTCGCTCACTCGCGAGGATGACCTTGGACACGAGCTACGGAAGCCTTCTCTTCACGATCATCGCCGCGGTGGTGAAGATCCTGGCCTTGCTGCTGGGGTTCGGGATGGGGCTGGCCTCCATCCTGACCTGGATGGAGCGGCGGCAGTCGGCGATGATGCAGGACCGGCTCGGTCCCAACCGGGCCAACATCGGCCCCTTCAAGATGTGGGGCATCACCCACTTCATGGCGGACGCGCTCAAGTTCCTGTTCAAGGAGGACTTCGTGCCGCCGCTGGCGCACAAGTTCTTCTTCATGTGGGCGCCGGTGATGTCGATGGCGCCGGCCCTGATCGTGGCCGCCATCATCCCCTTCGGGGCGCCGCTGTGCTGGGGCCACGCCCTCGATCCCCACGCCACCACCTGCGAGACCCCGGTGCTGTTCCAGATCGCGCGGCTCGACGTGGGCATCCTCTTCTACTTCGCGCTGTCGTCCCTGTCGGTCTACGGCGCGACGCTGGCGGGCTGGGCCTCGCACAACAAGTGGTCGATGATGGGGGGGATGCGGGCGAGCTCCCAGATGATGTCCTACGAGGTCACCATGGGGATGGCCGTGCTGGGGTCGTTCCTGGTGTACGGCACCCTCGAGCCCGGTGCCATGGTGTGGAAGCAACAGGCGAGCCTGTGGCACTGGGGCATCTTCACGCAGCCCCTCGGATTCCTGCTGTTCCTCACCGCCTCGATCGCCGAGACCAAGCGGACCCCGTTCGACATCCCCGAGGGGGAGCCGGAGATCATCGGCTACTTCGTGGAGTATTCGGGGCTCCGGTTCGGGATGTTCTTCCTCGGGGAGTTCCTGGAGATCGTGTTCTCGAGCGCCCTCATCGTGACCATCTTCCTCGGGGGTTGGAGCCTGCCGGGGTTGCAGGACTTCTGGATCGCCCACGGCTGGAGCAACCTCGGCTTCGTGGTGGCCACGGTGCTGATCTGGTCGGCGAAAGTTTTTCTGTTCTCGGCCTTCCAGCTGCTCATCCGCTGGTCCTTGCCGCGTTTCCGGTCAGATCAACTGATGCAGCTCGGCTGGCAACGGCTGCTGCCGATCTCGGTCGCCAACGTGCTCGCGACCGCGGTCGTGGTCCTGTTCACGAACAGCAAGTAGCAAGAGAGATCGAGGAAACGCATGGCCGTCGGAGTCAAAGTCGTCAACCGTCCCGGGAGCTTCGCGCAACAGCTGTACGTACCTGCCATCGCCGAGGGCATGGGGGTGACGTTCCGCCACTTCGTCAAGAACTTCTTCGGCAACCTGGTGGGGATGCGCGGCAAGACCGACATCCAGACCCTGCAGTACCCGGAGGAGAAGAAGCCCTATCCCGAGCGACACCGCGGGCTCCACCGGCTGATGGTGCGGGACGACGGCCAGACCCGCTGCGTGGCGTGCATGATGTGTCCGACGGTGTGTCCGGCCCACTGCATCACCATCGTTCCAGAGGAGGCTCCGGACGGGACCATCGAGAAGCGCCCGCGCATCTTCGAGATCGACGAGCTCCGCTGCGTGGTGTGCGGGCTGTGCGCGGAGGCCTGTCCGTGCGATGCGATCCGCATGGACACCAAGGAGCACGCCAAGCCGGTGTACCGGCGGGTCGACGCCATCCTCGACCGCGAGGAGCTGCTGGCGCGCTCGGCGCCGTCGATTGCGGTCCAGGGGGGGCAGGGCGCCTTCTGGCGCGAGAAGACCCCGGGGAATCACCCGACCACCCAGACCCCGGTCGATGGAGAGGTCGTGCCGCGCGGGCTGCCGCCGGGACCGACGATTCCCAAACGGGATTGACGGCGGCGGATTGACGGCGGCGGATTGACGGCGGATTGACGGTTTGACCTTGACCGGAGGGGAGCGAGAATTCATCCTGAGTCGAGGACCTTCTGCTCAGTTCGATACGGAGAGATATCTTTTCCCTACAAGCACGAACCTGGGAGCTGCCTCTGGCCGATGGATGTGCACGCCCGCGCGTCGGGAAGCCCGATGCGGTCAATTCAGTGGCTCCCCCCTTACGAAAGTAGGGGCCAAGAAGTCTCTTCGACCGGCTGTTGCGGAAGGTCGCTTTTTCTTTTCGATCGCGAAGGCGCGGCTTCAGTGCGGGTTCAGTCCAGGAGTCAGTGGAAGTCGTGCGAGATGTCCAGGCTGTCGATTCTCTCGAGGCTCTCGATGCCGTCGGGGCGCGCGGGGGTCGAGCCGGGGATGGGGGCGAAGCGGTCCGCCTTGATGGACACGACCCCGTCCTGATTCTGGACCGTCCCCTCGATGATCATGGCGCCGAGGTTCAGGACCGAGGCGCGGTGGGTGGCGAAGCACTGGGGGGTCAGGATGGCGTTGGCGAAGCCGGTCTCGTCCTCCACTGTGATGAAGACGAAGCCCTTGGCCGTCCCCGGGCGTTGTCGGACGACCACCATCCCGGCCACGCGCCCACGCCGTCCGTTCGGGATGCGCCCGAGCGCCGCCGCGGTCACGACGCCGAGGGTGTGGAGGCGGCGGCGCACGAGGGTCATGGGGTGCGCCCCGGTGGTGACGCCGGTCCCACGGAAGTCGGCCACCAGCTCGTCGTTGGGGGACATCTCGGGCAGGGTGGTCGAGGAGGCCGCGGTGGACAGGGACGCGGAGGTGGACGTGGACGCGGACGTGGACGCGGCGAAGAGGCGGCCGGAGCGGCCGAGGGCCTCGACCTGCCAGAGGGCCTGGCGGCGGGTGCCACCAAAGGCGGCCAGGGCGCCGACGGAGGCCAGGCTGCGGAGCTCGGCGCTGTTCGGCAGGACCCGCGCCTCGAGATCGGCGACGGAGGAGAACGCCCGCTCCTCCCGGCAGCGCACGATGCGCCGACCGACGGCCTCGCGCAGCCCGGCCACGTACTTGAGCCCCAGCCGAACGGCGCTCCTGGCGGCGTTCGGGGCGCCGCCCCCCCCCCGCTCGAGGGTGCAGGACCAGGCGGAGCGCGTGACGTCGATCGGCAGGGTGGGGACCCCGTGCCGGCGGGCGTCGTTGATCAGCGTCGACGGGTGATAAAACCCCATCGGGTAGTTGTCGAGCAGCGCGCACAGGAAGGCCGACGGGTGGTGGGCCTTGAGGTAGGCCGAGGCGTAGGCAATCAGCGCGAAGGAGGCGGCGTGGGACTCGGGGAACCCGTAGAGCGCGAACGACTGGATGCCCGTGACGATCTCCTCCTGGGCGGCCGGGGAGATCCCGTTGCGGGTCATCCCGGCGCGCAGGGCCGCCTCGATCCCCTTCATGCGCTCGTGCGACCGCTTGAAGCCCATCGCGCGGCGCAGCTCGTCGGCCTGCCCTCCGGTGAAGCCGGCCGCCACCATTGCGATCCGGATCAGCTGCTCCTGAAACAGGGGGATCCCGAGCGTGCGCTTCAGGATCGGCTCCAGCGACGGGTGGGGGTAACGGACCGCCTCGCGCCCCGCCCGCCGCGACAGATAGGGGTTCACCATCTTCCCGACGATGGGCCCGGGCCGGATGATGGCCACCTCGACCACCAGGTCGTAGAAGCGGCGCGGCTGCATGCGCGGCAGGGTGGCCATCTGCGCGCGTGACTCGACCTGGAACACCCCGACGGTGTCCGCGGCCCGCAGCATGCGGTAGACGGTGGGATCGTCGGGCGGCAGGTGGGCGTAATCGATGGCGACGTTCTCGTCGGCCGCGATGATGGGGACCGCGTCCTCCAGCACCGCCAGCATGCCGAGGCCGAGCAGATCGACCTTGACGATTCCGAGGTCGGCGCAGTCGTCCTTGTCCCACTGCACGACCACCCTCCCGGGCATGCTGGCCGGCTCCAGCGGGACCACGTCGTCGAGTCGCCCGGCGGCGATCACCATGCCCCCCGAGTGCTGGCCGAGGTGGCGCGGCAAGTTGAGGAGCTCGGTGGCGAGGGCGCCGAGCAGCTCGGTGCGCGGCTCGGTGGTGGGAAAGCCCGCCATGTTCAGGTAGTCGCCGAGGGTGCCCTCGGGCTGGGTTTGCACCCAGCCCGGCAGGTTCTTCGAGATGCGCCCGAGCTGCTCCTCGGAGAAACCGAGCGCGCGGCCCGCGGTGCGCATGGCCAGCCGTGGCCGGTAGCTGATCACGTTGGCGGTCATCGCCGCCCCCTGCGCGCCGTACTTGGCGTACACGTACTGGATGACCGATTCGCGTCGCTCGCCGGAGGGCAGGTCGAGATCGATGTCCGGCATGCGATCGGTCACGTTGGAGGCGCCGCGCACCCGCTCCTCGGACAAGAAGCGCTCGAAGAGCAGCTCCATGCCCACCGGATCCACCGCGGTGATGCCGAGGGCGTAGCAGACCGCCGAGTTGGCGGCCGAGCCCCGCCCCTGGATCAGGATGCCGCGGCTGCGCGCGAACTGGACGATGTCCCAGACCACCAGGAAATACCCGGCCAGCTCGAGCGCGCCGATGATGCGCAGCTCGTGAGCGAGCTGGCGACGGGCCCGGGCCCCGAGGCTCTGCGACCCCGCGTCGCCGCTGGCGCTGGCGCTGGAATCGGCGTCCATGCGGTAGCGATTCGCGGCCCCCTGCCAGACCAGCTTCTCGAGCAGGCCCTGCTCGGTCTCGCCGGGGTCGACCGGGTAGGTGGGGAAGGCATAGCCGAGATCCGCGAGCGTGAAGGCGCAGCGCTCGGCGATGGCGCGCGTGGCGCGGACGGTCGCCGGCCGATCGCGAAAGAGCGCCGCCATCTCGGTCGGGGGCTTGAGGTGGTGCTCGACGCTCGGCGAGAGCGTGCGGCCGATCTCGTCGACCGTCGCGCCGTGGCGCGCGCACACCAGCACGTCGTGGACGCGGCGGCGCTCGGGGGTGGTGTAGCGGACGTCGTTGGTGGCCACCACGGCGATCCCGTGGGCCTCCGCCTGGGCGAAGGTGGCCTCCACGCGGTGGGCCTCGGCCGCGTCGAGGTGGCGTTGCACCTCGAGATAGAGGCGATCACGCCCGAAGATCTGGAGGAGGACCGGGAGGTCGGGGCGTGGGCGGGCCCCCGCCAGGGCCACCAGCCCGCCGCCGGCCCCGTCCGCGCCTCCTCCGTGGTGGGCCGTCAGATGCTGGGCCAGGAGCGCGTGGGTGACGGCCGCCTGGCCCTTGGGGCGGCCGCGATGCATGTCCGTGAGCAGGCGACAAAGGTTCCGGTACCCCCGGCGATCCTCGGCCAGCAACAAGAGCGGGGGCGGCGGGGTCGACGAATCCGCCTGCCGGGCCGTGCCTCCGGAGGCACGGCCCTCGTCGGGGGCGAAGGTGATCTCCGCGCCCACGATGGCCCGGATGCCGGCGCTCCGGGCGGCGGCGAAGAAGCGCGGGGCACCATAGAGGCCGTTCACGTCGGCGAGCGCCAGCGTGTCGTGCCCGCCCGCCGCCGCGGTGGCCACCAGATCCTCGGGCAACGAGGCCCCATCGAGGAAGGAGAACGCCGACCGACAGCGAAGCTCCACGTAGTCCGAGGCGCGGCCCATGGCGCCCGAGCATGACTGAACACCTGGTCAGTATCAAGCTGCCTCGACGCGTTCTCGCCTCCCGTCGGGTCGTGGGGCTCTCGCCAGAGGCATGCTCGGGGCCTGCACCCCTTGTCTGCGCCCTGCGCCGCACCCATCTTGCGACTCGAACAGCAAGGAGGACATCATGATCCGATCACGCAGCCTGTTTTCCCTCTCGTTTGGAGCTCTGATGCTCGTGGGCGGCTTTGCGGTCGCCGCCGACGCTCCCGCATCGTCCGAGGTCCTGGCCAAGCTTCACCATTCGAATCAAAAAGAGATCGCGATGGGCAAGCTCGCGCAGAAGATGGGGCAGTCGAAGGATGTGAAGAGCTTTGGCAAGACCCTGGTTCATGACCACACCTCGGCAGACAAGAAGGTCGTGTCCCTCGCCAAGAACGAGCACGTCGAGCTCCAGTCGGAGGACACCAAGACCGACGACATGTCGAGCCTCGGGACCGGCGCCGACTTCGACGCCAAGTTCGCGCAGGCGATGCTGGACGATCACAAGAAGGACGTGGGCGAGGCCACCGAAGCCCGCGACGGGACCACGGATCCCAAGCTGAAGAAGCTGCTCACCGATCTGGTCCCGGTGCTGCAAAAGCACCAGGACATCGCCCAGAAGATCGTCAATCAGCACGGGCAAGCCAACAACTGACCGCCGACCCGCGGGGTCAGGGGCAAGGTGGTGGGGCGTTCGGCCTCGTCGACTGACCACAGAAGATGCAGCTGTCGATCTGCGGGCACACATCGGCGGCGGGGATCACCGAAGGATTGAACCGCGCATCGAACAACCCACGTCCATAGAGGACCTGCCACACCCCGCAGGCCAGGACGGGGATGTCCGAGCCTTCGTAGACCCCGACCAGTTTTCCCGTTGCCTGGTCGAAGGTCGGGCTCGAATCCTCGAAGACAAGGTCCCCCGGCTCGAAGCTGACGCGGCCGCAGCCCGTGTTTCGGAGGATGGGCCCATTGCCACGACAGAGCTCCGCCGTGGACGCGTCGATGTGGGCCAGGTCGAGGGCACACAACCCTGCGTTGGCCGCGTCGGCGCAGAAGCATGAGAGGGGCATTCGGGCGGCCTTCGCGGCGGCGTCGCACGGGCAACCCTCGGCGGAGGAGCCTGCGACTGCCTCACCCGGGCTCATCGCGTCAGGACCGTTGCCGGTCGCGCCGGCTCCGACGGCGGTGGCCCTCGGTGAGGCCACACCGCCCGATCCACTGCTGCACGCCAGCAGCGTCAACGCACAGCATGCCGCCCACGCCGTGAGGAGCCTCGTGCCTGAATCGTTCTCGCACCCGGTTGGAGTCAAACCGCCTCGCCTCTCTTGCTCGGCGAGCATAGGCCATGAAATGTCGCGGCTGTCATGGTTTCAGCAGACTCTGGCCCGATGGGGGAGATCAGGCACGAATCGTCTGGTGAGGCCGCCTATCTCGTGCTGCGGCGAGGCCGGCGCACCGCGCGAATTCGTCCGCTTGGGCCGCCGCCGGCGTAGAAGACATCGCCCCCGTCGGCCTCGAGCCCGCTCAGCTCCGTCCCCTCGGGCATCGTGAGGCGGGCCAGCACCTCACCGGTCCGCGGGTCGACGCGGCGGATGTCGGCGTCGGCGCCTTCCCATGTCCCGTGCCACAGCTCGCCGTCGACCCAGGTGACCCCGGTGACGAACCGGTTCGACTCGATCGTCCGCAGGATGGCGCCGGTCGCGGGATCGATCTGGTGGATCTTCCGATCACGATATTGGCCGACCCACAACTTGCCTTCTGCCCACGTCAGCCCCGAGTCACGGCCGCCACCAGGGGCCGGGATCGCCGACAGGACGGCGCCGGTCGCTGGATCGATCTCGAGAATGCGGTCATCGACGATCTGGTAGAGGTGCTTGCCGTCGAAGGCGGTCCCGGCGTCGCAGGCGACGTCGAGGGTCCGCAACGTGGTTCCGTTCGCGGGATCGAAGGCGTGCAGCCGCTCGCCACCCGCGAACCAGACCAGCTGGCCGTCGAAGGTGACGCCGTGGACGGACGGCGCCCCGGCGAAAGGCCCGTACTCGCGGATGATCTGAGCGGGCTGCTCCGTGGGATCGGTGGGTCGTTGGATGTCTCGGTGGCCTTCCATCGTCTCTCCTTGAATCTCTTCGTTTACCCGAAGCCCTCCGAGATCGGGAGCAACAACGTCGTCGCGAATCCCGCCACCGGCGCCGAGACCCACCGCTGGGAGCGGCCGCGGCCGAGCGCGCGCGCCTGGCCGGCCTCCGCGAGGTCGCGGAGGGCCCGCTGCACGGTCCTCTGGCTGGATCCGAGCGCCAGCGCCAGCGCCGAGGTGGGCCAGGCCTCGCCGTCGGCCAGCAGCGCCAGGACCGCGGCCTCGGGGCTGTCGATCGGTGGCAGGAGCAGCCGGACCCGGAGCGGGCTGGCATGGCGCGGCGCCAGCAGGAAGCCGCCGCCGGTGGCCCGGACCTCGGCGAGCGGCGCGATCTGGCGGCGGAGCCGGCCCATCTCGACCCGCAGGCGCGCGCGGTGAGAAGGGTTCGCCTGGCGGGCGCCGAACGCCCGTTCGATCAGGTCGTCGCGAGCCGCATCCCCCGGCCACCGTTCCGCCAGCCCTCGCAGGAGCGCGAACAGCACCGGTCGCCGCGCGAGCTGCACGAGGCGCTGTCCGCGACGCGCCGCCCTCCTGCAACCGTCGACGACCAGGTCGGGCGAGGCCAGCACGGCCTCGACCTCGGCCAGCGTCAAGGGACGCGCCTCGTGCCCGAGGACCAGGCGTGCGGCGGGCAGGACGAGTGCTCTGGCGGCCCGCTCCACCTCCGCGCACAGCGCGCCGATCCCGGACCGAGCTGCTGCCTCCCGTGCCCGGGAAAGGGCGGTGCGAGCAGGCTCGCCGCGTCCTCTGCGCAGGGCGATCTCGAAAGCCAGCAGGCCGGCGAGGGCGGCCAGCCGCGCAGGCCCGCCGCGGAGATCGAGCATCGCGTGGGCGCCCTCCGCCTCGTCGACCCTCCCGAGCAGCAAGAGGCGCCGGGCCTGGAGCAATCGCGCGTGGGCGGCATTTTCCCGATCGCCGTGCGCCGCGAACGTGCGCAAGGCAGCCGCCAGCGCACGCGCGGGCCAGGCGAGATCGCGGGCGGCGAGCGCCACCTCCGCCTCGGCCGTCAGGCAGCGGGCGCGCTCGAGTGTCTCGCGCGGTCCGAATGCGCGGGCCGCGCGCCGCAGGAGCTCGCGCGCGCGCGCCAGCTCGCCCAGCTGGGCCATCGCGATTCCGCGGAGCGCGAGCGCCGCGGGATCGTCCCGCAGGGCAACCCGATCGAGCGCGCCGAGCGGGTCGCCGGCCCGCAGCGCCCGTCCCGCCGCCGTGATCGACGAGTCCACGTGCCGTCGCCGTTGTTACTCCCACCCCCGACTCGACCGGGGGTATCTCTGCGCAAGG
>CAZIOH010000061.1:27551-39704 GCA_964540815.1 uncultured Myxococcales bacterium
CCGTCGCCGTTGTTACTCCCACCCCCGACTCGACCGGGGGTATCTCTGCGCAAGGGAACGGACACCAACCAGAGGAGCGCACGAATGACCACGACGGCGACGCACGAAACCAGGCACATCAAGGGGACCCGGGCGGAGTGGCGCGCAGCGCGGCTCGAATTGCTGGCAGCCGAGAAGGAGCACACACGGCGAGGCGACGAGCTGGCGCGCCGCCGGCAGGAGCTGCCGTGGGTCCGGGTCGACAAGGAATACCGGTTCGAGACCGAGGCGGGGAGCGCGTCGATGGCGGACCTCTTCCAGGGGCGCTCGCAGCTCCTCGTCTACCACTTCATGCTCGGTCCGGACTACAAGGCGGGCTGCCCATCTTGCTCGGCCATCGCGGACGGATTCAACGGCTTCGCCGTCCACCTGGCGAACCACGACGTGATGCTGACGGCGGTGTCGCGGGCGCAGCTGGCCAGGGTGCAGGCCTACAAGCGACGCATGGGCTGGACCTTCCCGTGGGCGTCGTCGTTCGGCACCGACTTCAACGGCGACTTCGGGGTGGGGATCACCGAGGAGCAGCAGCGGTCGGGCGTCGGCGAGTACAACTACACGCCCCAGGACGAGAAGGCTGCGGCGGAGTCGGGCGGCGGCGCGATCGGCGCCGCGATCGCCGCCGGCGTCGGCACCGACTGGCCGACGTTCTGGCGCGAGCGGCCGGGCATGAGCGCGTTCGCGATCGAGGACGGCGTCGTCTACCACACCTACTCCGCCTATGCGCGGGGGCTGGACGGCCTGTGGGGGATGTACCAGTGGCTGGACCGCGCGCCGAGAGGACGCAACGAGAAGGGACTCTGGTGGCGCCGTCATGACGAGTACGCCCCGCGCTGAAAGGTCGGGCGGCGTCTTGGGCTTCTTGGGCGTCTCGGCGCTGCTGTTCGTGGCCAGCACGGTGGCGACGATCGCGTGGTGCGGATCGATGTCGGCGCTGGCCGAGATGCCGATGCCCGGCGGCTGGAAGATGTCGATGGCGTGGATGCGGATGCCGGGGCAGACGTGGGCCAGCGCCGCGGCGTCCTTCCTCGGGATGTGGGTGGTGATGATGGTGGCGATGATGCTGCCATCCCTGGTCCCGATGCTGCGGCGGTACCGCACCGCCGTCGGGGCCGCGAGAGAGCCCCGTCTGGAGTGGCTGACCCTGCGCGTGGGCGCAGGCTACTTCCTGGTCTGGACCCTGCTGGGCGTGGTCGCCCTTCCGCTCGGCGTCGCGCTGGCGGGCATCGAGATGCGACTGCCGTCCCTGTCGCGCGCCGTGCCCTTCGTCGTCGGCGTCGTCGTCCTCCTCGCGGGAGCCCTGCAGCTCACCGCCTGGAAGGCACGCCAGCTCGCCTGCTGCCGGGAGTCGCCGGGGTGCGAAAGAACACTTCCGCCCGCCGCCGGCACGGCGTGGCGGCACGGGCTGCGCATCGGCACCGACTGCGTCCGATGCTGCGCCCCCCCGATGGCGATCCTGCTCGTCATCGGGGTCATGGACCTCCGCGTGATGGCGGTCGTGGCGGCGGCGATCACCGTCGAACGCATCGCCCCCGCCGGCGAGCGCATCGCCCGAGGCACCGGGGCCATCTTCGCCGGATCGGGGCTCCTGATGCTGGGTCGGGCCGCGGGCCTCTTCTGATGGGCGATCCTGAGCCGGCACGTCGCCGGCGTGGGCGGCATGGATGGAACGCGTGGCATGGCGGCGCGTTGGCCGCCCCGTGGCACAGGTGGTACAAACGGGCCCGAGTTTGGAAGTCCCCCGCCGCCTGCGAGGAGCCCCCATGTCGAGCGCGTCCGGCCCAGCACCGAATTCACCCTCGAACGCGCATCTCCCGCACGGCGCGCGCCCGAGCCGCCGCCAGGTGCTGGCGGCGGGGTCACTGGCGGGGGCTCTGGTCGCGTCGCCCCGCCGAGGTCGCGCCGCGTCCGAGCCCGGCGCGGGCGGAGGTCGAACGTTCCCCAGGGACTTCGCCTGGGGAGCCGCGACCGCGGCCTATCAGGTCGAGGGTGCCGTCCGCGAGGATGGGCGCGGCCCGTCGGTCTGGGATGTCTTCAGCCACAAGCCCGGCGCCGTGTTCGAGGGCCACACGGGCGACGTCGCCTGCGATCACTACCACCGCTACCGTCAGGACATCGCGCTCATGAAGACCCTCGGCGTCTCGTCCTACCGGTTCAGCGTGTCCTGGACGCGCGTGCTCCCCGACGGCGTCGGGACCCAGAACCCGAAGGGCCTCGATTTCTACAGCCGGCTGGTGGACGAGTTGCTGAAGGCGGGGATCGCGCCCATGTGCACGCTCTTTCACTGGGATTTCCCCCAGGCCCTCTACGCCCGTGGCGGGTGGCTCAGCCGCGACGTGGCGGGCTGGTTCGGCGACTACGCGGCGGTGGTGGCCGAGCACCTCGGGGATCGGGTGAAGGTGTGGGTGACCCAGAACGAGCCCCAGTGCTTCATCGGGATGGGCCTGCTCGATGGCGTACACGCGCCCGGCGACAAGCTGACCTTCGACAAGTACCTGGTGGCCGCGCACAACTCGATGCGGGCGCATGGCCGGGCGGTCCAGGCGCTGCGCGGCCACGCCCGTGGGAACCCCGGGGACACGCGGATCGGTTACGTCATCTCCACCCAGGTCGCCCAGCCCGCGAGCGGGCGCGCGGAGGACATCGAGGCGGCCCGCTGGGCGACGATGTCGGTTCGCGACCGCAACCAGTGGAACAACACCTGGTGGACCGACCCCGTGCTCCTCGGGCGGTATCCCGCCGACGGGGTCACGCTGCACGGCAAGGACATGCCGGCCTTTCCGGAGGCCGACCTGAAGGACATCCAGCAACCCCTCGACTTCATCGGGCTCAACATCTACAAGGCCGACACCTGGCGGGCGACCGGCGCCTCCACCTCCACGTCAGGACCCGCCGCCTCCTCCGCCGCCGCCGCCTCCGCCGCCGCCTCCTCCTCGGCGCGGGCGCCGGCCGGGGTTCAGGTGACGACGCCCGCCGGCTATCCCCGCTCGGGGGTGGACTGGCAGCCGATCACGCCGGCGGCCCTCTACTGGGGACCGAAGTTCTTCTGGGACCGTTACCACTTGCCCATCTCGATCACCGAGAACGGTCTGTCGACGCGCGACCAGATCTTTCTCGACGGCAAGGTCCACGATCCGCAGCGGGTCGACTACATGCACCGAGCGCTGCTCGAGCTTCGGCGGGCCATGGAGGACGGCGTGCCGGTCACCGGCTACCACGCCTGGTCGCTGCTCGACAACTTCGAGTGGGCGGATGGCTACAAGCAACGCTTCGGGATGGTCTACGTCGACTACCAGACCCAGCGGCGCATCCCCAAGGATTCGTTCGCGTGGTATCGCCAGGTGATCGCGACCCACGGTCAGAGCCTGCTCGGCAAGACGGTGTTGCCGGCCACGCAGGTGACCGACACGCCCCCGCCGCCGTGAGTGCCGTGAGGGAAGCGCGGCGGCGAGCGCCCGGGGACGACTACGCCCGCCAGCGTCGCCGTTCATGAACATCGTCGTGGATACGTCGGTGTGACCTGGGCGAGACCCGCTTGGACTATCCAGGTGTCAATGTCAGGCTGGGACCTGCGCGCTGCGTGCCAGCAGGAAGGCTCGGACCGCCGGATCCTCGCTGAGCCCGATGGCGCGGGCGTAAGCGGCGCGGGCCTCGTCGGCGCGGCCGAGTCGCTGGAGCATGTGTGCCCGCGCGGCCCAGTAGGGCTGATAGGCGGCGACGGCGTCCCCGCGGATGTCCTCGGCGTCCCCGCGGATGTTGTCGAGGAACGCCAGGCCGACCGCGGCCCCGCGGGCTTCGCTGACGGCGGCGGCGCGACCGACGAGGGCGCCCACCGTCGGCGCCAGGCGCACGAGGCCTTCGTAGAGCAGCGCCACGGACTCCCAATCCACCGCGCCCCCGGGGCTCGCCCGCCGGGCGTGAGCCGACTGGATGGCGGCCTCCAGCTGAAAGGGCCCGACCCGGCCCACGAGCTCGGCCGCGTGAAGCAGCCGATCGGCCTCGGCGATCATCGAGCGCGACCACAACGACACATCCTGCTCGGACAGCGGCACGTAGGCCGCGTCGGCTGAGCGTCGCGCTGGTCGCCGCGCCTCGCAGTGGAGCATGAGCGCGAGCAGCCCGGCTGCCTCCGGCTCCTCGGGCAGGAGGCCCAGGAGGAGGCGTCCGAGCTCCAGGGCTTCGCCGGCGAGACCGCGGCGCGATGTCGCGGCCTCGGCGCCGGTCAGGTCTTGCCAGCCGCTCCCGTACGCGGCGTATATCGCTTCGAGCACGGCCCCGAGCCGCGGCGGCAGATCTCGACGCTCGGGCAGGACGAAAGGGATGCGGGCGTCGCGAATCTTCGCCTTGGCACGGCTCAACCGTTGCCCCATGGCGGCAGGCTGCACCAGGAAGGCCGAGGCGATCCGAGCGGCGGGGAGACCGAGCACCGTCTGCAACATGAGGGGAGTCCGCACGGCTGCGTCGATGGCGGGGTGGGCGCACAGGAAGAGCAGGGCCAGCCGCTCGTCGGGAAACGTGAGATCGCTGGTGGCCAGCCGCTCGGCTTCGTCCGCGAGCTGCAGCAACGCCCGTCCGGCCTCGCCCTCGACGCCGCGATGTCGGGCTCCGTCGATCAGGCGGCGTCGGGCCGTGGTGAGCAACCACGCTTCGGGCTTGTCCGGCACCCCGGTCGCGGGCCAGTGGTGGAGCGCGGCCTGAAACGCGTCGCCGAGGGCATCCTCGGCGGCGGCCACGTCGCGGCACCGGGCAGCGAGAAAGGCCACGAGGCGGCCGTACGATTCGCGCGCCGAGCGAACGATGGCCCGCTCGACCTCGTTCGGGCTGGTCGTCTCCTGGGGGCCATCGTCGGATCTCACTCGGGCCATCTCGCCGTCGCCGTCGGGGCCAACGTGCCTCAGCCCATGGGAGGCAGGTCCGGACGGACCTCGACGACGGCGCCTGGGCCGACGGGCGCGCGGGCGGCCCATTCGAGGGCCGCATCCAGGTCGGCGACGTCGATGATGAAGAAGCCCCCGAGCTGCTCCTTGGTGTCGGCGTAGGGGCCATCCTGGACGGCGCGGCTGCCGTCGCGCATGCGAACCGTGGTGGCCGTCTCGGGACCCTGGAGCCCGGCCCCCCCGACGAAGACGCCGGCCTTGCGCAGGGCGTCCGCGTATGGAGGCCAGGCAGCCCAGTAGCCCGGGGCCTTCGCGGGATCCTTGCGCATGGCGAAATCGGCGGCGCCTTCGTAGATGAGCAACGTGTAGTTCATGGTGGAATCCTTTCCGTGGCGGGTGAGGAGCGCAAGACCGTCGCGCGCTCGCTGACGGGATGACGGGCGAGACGAGGCGATTTCGACACTGGCTGGCAAGAGATCGCACCGGTCGAGTTTCGTCGATGGGCGGGGCGGGCCGGCCGGGTTCCCGTGGGGGGTGGCTGTCAACCGGCTGAACGTGCCCTAGAATCGGGGATCTTGGCCACGAATTCACCGCCGCCAGCGCCGCCGCTCCCGCCACCCTCGCGCTCCTTCCCGGATCTCTTCGAAGGGGGAGGCGAGATGGGGGCCCGGATGCGCGCCCTCGACTGGTCCGCCACCCCGGTGGGCCCGGTGCATGCCTGGCCTCACAGCCTGCGGGTGGTCATCCGGATCATGCTCACCTCGCGCTACGCGATGTGGCTCGGGTGGGGGCCGGAGCTGACCTTCTTCTGCAACGACGCCTACCGGCCCACCCTCGGGCTCAAGCATGAGTGGGCGCTCGGCGCCTCGGCCCGCCGGGTCTGGGCGGAGATCTGGAGCGACATCGGTCCGCGCGCCGAGACGGTGCTGCGGACCGGGACCGCGACCTGGGACGAGGGGTTGCTCCTCTTCCTCGAGCGACGGGGGTTCTCGGAGGAGACGTACCACACCTTCTCGTACAGCCCCGTCCCCGACGACCTGGGTGGCGTGGGCGGGATGTTGTGCGTGGTCACCGAGGACACCGAGCGCACCATCGGCGAACGGCGCCTCCGCGCGCTCCGCGAGCTCTCGACCGCCACCGTCGGCGTGGGGAGCGCCGAGCAGGCCTGCGAGGCCGCCGTGCGTTCGCTCGGCACCAACCCGTACGACCTCCCGTTCGTGCTCCTCTATCTCGTCGGCGAGGGCGGCGCGACCGCCCGTCTGGTCGCGCGCACGGGCGTCGAGGACCAATCCGCCGGCATCTCCCCGCCGACCATCGCGGTCGAGCCGCGGCCGGAGGAGCCACCGAGCTGGCCCCTCTCCGCGGTGCAGGCATCGCTCGCTCCGGTCACGGTGTCGGACGTCGAGCGTCGGTTCGGCCGCGTCCTCGCTGGCCCCTGGCCCGAGCCGATCCAGACCGGCATCGTGCTGCCCCTGGCGGCGCCCGGGCAGGGGACGGAGCTCACCGGCTTCTTCGTGACCGGGCAGAGCCCGCGCCGGCCGCTCGACGACGGCTATCGGGGTTTCCTGGAGCTGGTGGCCGGACAGGTCGCGCGGGCCGTCTCCGACGCGCGATCGTCCGAGGAGCAGCGGCGCCGGGCGGAGCAGCTCGCCGAGCTCGACCGCGCCAAGACCGCGTTCTTCAGCAACGTCAGCCACGAGTTCCGCACGCCCCTCACGTTGATGCTGGGTCCGGTGGAGGACGCCATCCGCTCGGGCGAGCAGTCGCTCGACGGGGAGGCCTTGACCTCGGTCCACCGCAACACCTTGCGCCTGCTCAAGCTGGTGAACGTGCTGCTCGACTTCTCCCGCATCGAGGCCGGGCGGATGCAGGCGTCGTACGTCGCGACCGATCTGGCGCTCCTGACCCGGGATCTCGCCAGCACCTTCCGGTCGGCCATCGAGCGGGCCGGGCTCGCCTTCGAGGTCGATTGCCCGCCGCTCCGGGAGCCGGTCCACGTGGATCGGGACATGTGGGAGAAGATCCTCCTCAACCTGCTGTCGAACGCGCTGAAGTTCACGTTCGAGGGCAAGATCCGGGTGGCCCTGCGCGAGGAGGACGAGGGCCGCGCCATCGCGCTCACCGTCGAGGACACGGGGACCGGAATCCCCGAGGACGAGCTGCCGCACCTGTTCGAGCGCTTCCACCGGGTGGTCGGGGCCCGGGCCCGCACCCACGAAGGGTCGGGGATCGGCCTCGCGCTGGTGCACGATCTCGCGCGCCTGCACGGGGGGAACGTGCGCGTGACGAGCCGGATCTCCGAGGGGACGACCTTCACCGTCACCATCCCGGCCGAGCGGGCCGGCCACCCTCGGTCGCCGGAGGCGCCGGGGATCGGGCGGCCCATGGATGCGGGCAAGGAGGCGGGCAAGGAAGCAGGGTCGTCGGCGGGGTCGACCGTGGGCGTGGAGGCCTACGTGCGGGAGGCCGAGCGCTGGGTGCCGGAGCGGCCTCGGCAAGGGGGGGCGCCGAGCCCGGGCGGCGAGGACCTCGTGGAGGAGGCCGACGCCCGTGGCTGGGGGGCAGGGCACATCTTGCTGGCGGACGACAACGCGGACATGCGCGAGTACGTGGGGCGCCTCTTGCGCACCCGCTTCTCGGTGGAGACGGTCGCGGATGGGCGGCTGGCCCTGGCCGCGGTGCGCGCCCGGCGCCCCGACCTGGTGCTGACCGACGTGATGATGCCCGGGCTCGATGGCTTCGGGTTGCTGCGCGCCCTGCGCGCGGAGCCCGCCACCCGCGACCTGCCCGTCATCATGCTGTCCGCCCGCGCGGGCGACGAGTCCCGGGTGGAGGGCCTCGAGGCCGGCGCGGACGACTACCTGGTGAAGCCGTTCTCGGCGCGTGAGCTCCTGGCCCGGGTGGGCGCCCACCTGCAGATCGCCCGCCTGCGCGTCAGGGCCGAGGAGGAGCGCCAGAGGCTGCGCGACGTGCTGTCCCAGGCGCCGGTGGCGGTGGCGGTCTTCCGCGGCGCCGAGCACCGGTACGCGCTCGCCAACCGGCGCTACGCCGAGATGGTCGGCCGCCAGGAGCTGGTGGGCCAGACCGTCCGGGAGGCCTTCCCGGAGCTCGGCGACCACCAGGTCATCGCGATCCTCGACCAGGTCTACGGCACCGGTGAGGCTCTCTCCGTGACCGAGCTCGAGGCCTCGATCACCCGGCCGGGGCACGAGGGTCCGGAGGCGAGGTACTTCAACACCTCGGCCCAGCCCCTGCGAGAAGGGGGGCGGGTCACGGGGGTGATCGTGGTGGCCGCCGAGGTCACCGAGCAGGTGCTGGCCCGGCGGCGCGGCGAGGGGCTCCGCCTGGCGGCCGAGCAAGCCAATCGCGCCAAGGACGAGTTCATGGCCATGCTCGGCCACGAGCTGCGAAACCCACTCGCCCCCATCCTGACGGCGCTGCACCTCATGCGCCTGCGGGCCGGAGGCGTCGTCGAGAAGGAGCGGACGGTCATCGAGCGGCAGGTGAACCACCTCACCCGGCTGGTCGACGATCTGCTGGACGTCTCGCGCATCACCCGGGGGAAGGTCGAGCTGCACCGCAAGCCCACCGAGCTGGCCGAGGTGGTGGCGAAGGCCATCGAGATGGCGAGCCCGCTGCTCGAGCAGCGCCGCCACCACCTCGAGCTCTCGGTCCCCACCCGCGGGTTGCTGGTCAACGCGGATCTCACCCGCCTGTCTCAGGTCGTGTCGAACCTGCTGACCAACGCCGCCAAGTACACCGATCCGGGGGGCCTGGTCAGCGTTTGGGCCGAGCGCCTCGGGGCATGGGTCGTCCTCCGGGTGCGAGACAACGGCATCGGCATCGCGCCGGAGATGCTGCCCCACGTGTTCGAGACCTTCGTCCAGGAGCGACAGGCCATCGACCGATCGCAGGGCGGGCTCGGCCTCGGCCTCGCCATCGTGCGCAGCCTGACCGCGCTCCACGGCGGGGTCGTGGAGGCCAGGAGCGACGGCGTCGGGAGGGGCAGCGAGTTCACGCTGCGGCTCGCCGCGGAGCCGGAGGGGCAACGGCAAGGGCAGCTGGATGCGAGCTCTCCCGTTGCCCCGGTCGCCGCGGGTGCCCTCCGCGCGGGCAGCCCGGCGCCGGGCCGGCGGGGCCTCCGGATCCTGGTGGTGGATGACAACGAGGACGCGGCCACCCTGCTGAGCGACGCCCTCGACGTGCTCGGCCACGAGACCCGGATCGCCCTCGATTCACCCCGGGCCATCCAGTCGCTGCGCGAGTTCACCCCCGAGGTCGCCTTCATCGACCTCGGCCTTCCGGTGATGGACGGCTACGATCTCGCGCGGCGTCTGCGCGAGGAGCCCGGCCTCGAGAACCTGCGCATGGTGGCCGTGTCGGGCTATGGCCAGGAGTCCGACCTGCTCCGGTCCCGGGAAGCCGGCTTCGAGGAACACCTGATCAAGCCGGTCGCCCAGGCGAAGCTCGAGGCCGTCCTCGTCAACCTCAGCGCCTCTGCTGCGGCCCAGATCCTCGGGGCGTGAGGGCGACCAGCACTCGTCAGCCGTTGGCGGACTCGAAGGAGATCTCGAGGATCTGGAACTCGCGGGTGCCCTTGCCGGTCTTGAGCGTCACCGAGTCCCCGAGGTCGCGCCCGATCATGGCGCGGGCCAGCGGCGCCGAGATGGCCAGGCGCGACGCCTTGATGTCCGCCTCGTAGTCTCCCACCAGCGTGTAGGTGACCTCGTCGCCGGTCTCGGTGTCCGTGAGCTTGACGGTGGCCCCGAAGACCACCCGCGTGCCCGAGAGCTTGGAGGGATCGATCACGTCGGCCTGGGCCAGGATCGAGTCGATCTCGCGCGAGCGACCCTCGATGAAGGCCTGGCGCTCCTTGGCGGCGTGGTACTCGGCGTTCTCGCGCAGGTCGCCGTGGGCCAGCGCCTCCTCGATGTCGCGGACGTTCTTCGGGCGTTCGATCTCACGCAACCGCTTGAGCTCGTCCTTCAACGCCTGCTGTCCCCTCGGGGTCATGGGAAATCGGTCGGCCATGTCAGCGCTCCTGTTGATATTCCTGCAGCGAGCGGACCTCCATGCGCCCCGATCTCAACTGCGCGATTGCCCCCACCGCCGCCTTGGCGGCGGACAGGGTCGTGTAATACGGGATCCCACGCACCAGCGCGGTCCGCCGGATGTCGAACGAGTCGCGGATGGCGTGGGCGCCCGCCGTGGTGTTCATGACCAGCTGCACGTCGCCGTCGAGCATGCGGTCCACGCAGTGGGGGCGACCCTCCCGCATCTTGTTGACCCGGCTGACGTTCACCCCGGCGTTCTTGAGGTGCTGGTAGGTCCCGGTGGTGGCGATGATCTCGAAGCCCATGTCCACCAGCGAGCGCGCCACGCCGATGGCCCCTTCCTTGTCGCTGTTCTGCACCGACAGGAACACCCGCCCGGATCTCGGCAACCGCGTCCCTGCCCCGAGCTGGCTCTTGCCGAAGGCCGCCGCGAAGGTGGTGTCGATGCCCATCACCTCGCCGGTGGAGCGCATCTCGGGACCGAGCAGGGTGTCCACCCCGGCGAACTTCGCGAACGGGAACACCGCCTCCTTGACCGCCACGTGGCGGGGCGTCACCTCGCGGATGCCCAGGGCCTTCAGCGTCTGGCCGACCGCGATGCGGGCGGCCACCTTGGCCAGGGCGATCCCCGTCACCTTCGAGACGAACGGCACCGTGCGCGAGGCCCGGGGGTTGACCTCGAGGATGAAGATGCCGCGTCCGTCGCGCGGCACCGCGAACTGCACGTTCATCAGGCCGCGGACGTCGAGCTCGCGGGCCAGCGCCCGGGCCTGGGTCTTGATGGCCTCGACCACCTCCGCCGGCAGCGAGTGCGGTGGCAGGCAGCAGGCGGAGTCCCCCGAGTGGATCCCCGCCTCCTCGATGTGCTCCATCACGCCGCCGATCACCGCGTCGGTCCCGTCGGCCACCACGTCCACGTCCACTTCGATGGCGTCCGGCAGGAACTGGTCGATCAGGATCGGCGCGTCCGACTCGTCGGCCCGGGACGACAGGCTCTCGCGCCGCGAGGCCTCCATGGCGCGCAGCACGAAGCTGTCGAGGCCGGACGGATCGTGGACGATCTCCATCGCCCGTCCGCCGAGCACGTAGGACGGCCGCACCATCACCGGGTACCCGATGCGGGCGGCGATGTCCCGCGCCTCGTCGAGGCCGTAGGCGGTCCCCCAGGCCGGGGCCCGCAGCCCGAGCTTGGTCAGGAGCTCCCCGAATCGCTTGCGATCCTCGGCGCGGTCGATGGCCTCGGCGCTGGTGCCGAGCAACCGCACCCCGGCGTTCTGCAGGGGCACCGCCAGCCGCAGCGGCGTCTGCCCCCCGAACTGGATGATCACGCCCTCGGGCTGCTCGCGCTCGAGGATCTCGAGCACGTCCTCCCGGGTGAGCGGCTCGAAGTAGAGCCGGTCGGCGGTGTCGTAGTCGGTCGAGACCGTCTCCGGGTTGCAGTTGATCATGATGGTCTCGTAGCCATCCTCGCGCAGCGCCTGCACGGCGTGCACGCAGCAATAGTCGAACTCGATCCCCTGTCCGATGCGGTTCGGGCCCCCGCCGAGGATGGCGATCTTCTTCTTGCCGGTGGGTCGCGCCTCGTCCTCCACCCGGGCCGCCGCCCCCACGAACTCCTCGGCCGCCACCTCGTAGGTCGAGTACAGGTACGGCGTCTGGGCGTCGAACTCCGCGGCGCAGGTGTCGACCCGCTTGAAGACCGGGCGGATGCCGTGGCGGTGTCGCGCCTGGCGGACCGCCTCCTCCGTGGTGCCGGCCAGCTTCATGAGCCGCCGATCCGAGAAGCCCATCCGCTTGCGGCGCTCGAGCTTGACCGGGTCCTCGAGCCCCGCCGCCCCGTCCGCCCGGGCACCCTCGTCCTCGTCGATGATCTCGCGCAGGTGCCGCAGGAACCAGGGATCGATCTTGGTCAGCTCGAAGGCCGTCTGGTTGTCGAGGCCGAGCCGCATGGCCTCGGCCAGCTGCCACAGGCGGTCCGGGCCGGGGCGCACGATCAGCCGCTCGAGCTCCTCGCGCTCCGGCGGTCGCTCGAGATCGAGCAGGCCCGACCGTCCGATCTCCAGGGACCGCAGCGCCTTGCCCAGGGACTCCTTGAAGGTGCGCCCGATGGCCATGACCTCGCCGACCGACTTCATCTGGGGGCCGAGCTCGGTGTCGGCGCCGGGGAACTTCTCGAAGGCGAAGCG
>CAZIOH010000062.1:0-39252 GCA_964540815.1 uncultured Myxococcales bacterium
CCGGGCCCGCCTCTCGTCGTCCCGGGGAGGGGCCCGCGGGGAGGGGTCCTCCCCTCCCCGCGAGCGCCGGAGGCGCGTCCCTATTCCCAGGCGTCGTATTTTTCGAAGGTCATCGTGTAGGTGGCGCGGCCCTGGGTGGCGGAGCGGAGATCCGTCGAGTAGCCGAACATGCGCCGCAGCGGGACCTTGGCCAGGATCACCCGCTCGGAGCCCCGGAAGCCCACGTCCTCGATCTGGGCGCGGCGCGCGTTGAGATCGCCGAGGACGTCCCCCACGTTGTTCTCGGGGGCCGTCACCTCCACCCGCATGATGGGCTCGAGCAGCCGTGTGCCCGCCTTGCGAAAGGCGTCGCGCAGGGCCTCGCCGACGGCCGCCTTCTCGCCGGACGCCGACGAGGCATCCGGCCGGAACTCGATCCCCACGATCGAGACATCGATGTCCTCGAGCGGGTAGCCCTGCGGCCCGGAGCGAATCGAGTCGCGGGCGCCCTCCAGCGCCGCCTCGGTGATGGCCGCCGGGATCTCTGGCGTGCGCGCGGCGCCCGGCACCACCACCGGTCGGGGAAGGTCGAGGGTCAACCGATTGCCCGCGTTGCGCGGCCGGGGAGCGACCTTGACCCGGGCGTGCCCGAAGAGCGTCTCGTCCTCGACCACCCGCTCGAAGCGGGCCTCGCCCTCGGCCGCGCCCGCCAGCGTCTCGCGATGGACCACCTGTGGCCGCCCCACGGTGGCGTCCACGCCGTATTCACGGCGCAGCCGGTCCACCACGATGTCGAGGTGCAGCTCCCCCATCCCGCGGATGATGGTCTGGCCGGTCTCCGCGTCCTCTCCGAACCGGAAGGTCGGATCCTCGTCGGCGAGCTTGCCGAGGCCGAAGTCGAGCTTCTCCTTCTCCGCCTGGGTCTTCGGCTCGATGGCCCGCGCGATGACCGGCTCGTAGGTGTCGATGCGCTCGAGCAGGATCGGTGCTTTGGGCGAACAGATGGTGTCCCCGGTGCCCGCGTCGCGTAGCCCCATGGCGAGCACGATGGTGCCGGCCCCGCTGCGCTCGATGCGCTCGCGGCGGTTGGCGTGCACCGAGAACAGCCGCGCCACCTTCTCGTTCTTGCGGGTGCGCGCGTTCTGAACCTCGTCTCCGGCCTTGATCACCCCCGAGTACACGCGCAGGAAGACCGCCTTGCGGCCCTCGTCCATCGCCACCTTGAACGCCAGCGCGCACAGCGGCGCGGCGTCCTCGGGCGGACGGGTGGTCTTCTCCTCGGTGCCCGGGATCACCCCCTCGACCGGCGGAACATCGAGAGGAGACGGCAGGTAGTCACACACGGCGTCCAGCAGCGGTTGCACGCCCTTGTTACGCAGCGCAGCCCCGGTCAGCACCGGCACGATGCCGCACGCCAGCGTGCCCTTGCGAATGGCTGCGCGCAGTGCCGCCTCGTCGATGGGCCGCCCCTCCAGAAAATCGTTGGCGATGGCGTCGTCGAAGTCCGCGGCGGCCTCGATCAACGCATCGCGCGCCGTGGCCACCTCCTCGGCGAGCCCGGCGGGGATGTCGCCCTCGGTCGGAGCCTCGACCTCGTCGCCGCTGAAGGTGAGGGCCCGCTGCCGCACCAGATCCACCACCCCCTCGAAGCGATCCTCCGCCCCGATGGGGAGCTGGATCGGGATCGGCCGCGCACCGAGGCGCTCCTTGATCTCGCGGACGGTGCCGCGGAAGTCCGCGCCGGCGCGATCCATCTTGTTGACGAAGGCGATCCGGGGAACCCGAAACTTGTCGGCCTGGCGCCACACGGTCTCCGACTGAGGCTCCACCCCGGAGACACCGTCGAACACCACCACCGCCCCATCGAGGACCCGGAGGCTGCGCTCGACCTCGATGGTGAAGTCCACGTGCCCGGGGGTGTCGATCAGGTGAAGGTCGTAACCGCGCCAGGCGATGGTGGTCGCGGCGGCGGTGATGGTGATGCCGCGCTCACGCTCCTGGGGCATCCAGTCCATCTGCGCCTCGCCGTCGTGGACCTCGCCGATCTTGTGAATGCGCCCCGAATGGAACAGGAAACGCTCGCTGACCGTGGTCTTGCCGGCATCGATGTGGGCGACGATGCCGATGTTGCGAACCCGGGTGATCTTTGCTGGGGCAGCCATCTGAAGGCTGCGCAGTATACGCCGCCCGGCGGCCGCGTCAGCCCGGACCCGAAAGCCCCCTCGTCAGAGGGTCAGCATGCGAAAGGCCCGGCTGCCGGCGATGGCGGCAGCCCAGAAGACCAGCATGTGCATGACGCGGGTCAGCCAGCCGCGCGCGCCGATCCGCTGGCGCGCTTCGATCTTCTGGAGCAGGAGCTCCGCCCGGTTCGGGTCGAGATCGGCGGAGGCGCGCTTGACCTCGTCGAGAAGGAGCTGAAGGGCCCAGCTCGCGACGGCACCGTCGCCGGGTTGCGGTCCCCCTGCCGAGTCTCCCGTCTGGTCTCTCGCCGGTTCCCCTTCTGGATGTCGCAGGCCGCCTTCGAGCAGCCTCATGTTGCTCATGTTGCTCGAGCCGTGGCTTTCGCTCCCCGTCCCCGCCAACGCTGTCTTTCCACCCCTGCCGGCATGACGCCTGCGCCTCTTCGAATCCTCCGCTCCCGGATACATCTCTTCGTCTCCTATTTTCCGATTTGCCTAATTTACCTGGCGATACCTATAAGCACTTCACCTGCACGGACATAGTAAGACCGATTTCGTTTCGGGGCAGTATCGACTCTGACAATATTTCGCTTGCTCAGGTAGCCTCATCGCTGACCTCACCGTACACGGAAGCGTGCTCCGTGGAATTGCCGCACGCGCCGCGCGTGCGCCGAGCCATTGCGGGCCAGTCGCCCATACCCGTACGACACCTTCGCGAAGAACATGACAAACGACCCGGGGCAACGAGGATCTTCCGCGGCGATGGATAGAACGGACGACGCGTCGACTTCTTCCACGCAGAGCTCCAAACAGAGCTCTTCTGCGCAGAGCTCCAAACAGAGCTCTTCTGCGCAGAGCTCTTCCAAACCGACCTCTTCCACGCAGAGCGCTCGCACACCGAGCTCCGCGTCCACGCCACCCGAGATCGTCATCGTGAAGGCGACCCGCGAGGAGCTGCCCGGCGCCGGGCTCGAGATCGCTGGCCTCCCGGTCGCCGTGAGGTTGGTCAAGCAGCTGGCGCGCAGCCGGATCCACGTGGTCCTGCTCAGCGACGGCGTGGTCGAGCTTCCACCGGTCGGTGACCCGGACTCGCCGGGGCTGGACGAATTGCCCGCCGGGACAGAGGTGGTGCGCGTGGCCGACGGGGTGACGCCCGCCTCGGCGCTCGAGACGCTGCGCGCCGCACACCCGGAGGCTGCCGTCGTCGGGGGGGACGTGTTCTGCATCTCCGTCTCCGCCGCGATGCGGGCGGGCTGGCGCGATCAGGCCAGCCTGGCCGGAGCTGGCCCCGGGGCGGCCCCCTGCACGCGGGTCTCGGACGAGACCAGCCGGAGGGACTGCGAGGACCGGCTGTTCGGGGATCTCCTCCGCGGTGATCTCGGCTTCATCGCGCGCCACCTCAACAAGAAGATCTCCTTCCCCATCACACGCTACCTGCTCTGCCGGCTGCCCGTCACTCCCAACCAGGTCACGCTCGGCTCGGCCCTGCTGGGCCTCCTCGGCTGCGCCCTCGTCGCCACCGGGAGCCCGGGTTCAACCATGCTCGGGATGGCGGCGGCTCAGCTCCAGTCGGTGCTCGACGGATGCGACGGCGAGCTGGCGCGGGTGCGCTTTCAGCAGACCGCCATCGGCGAATGGCTGGATTCGCTGATGGACGACGGGCTGAACCTGGTGCTGGTGCTGGCCATCACGAGCGGTCTCGTTCGCAATGGATGGGGCTCGGCGGCGCTGGTCCTCGGCGGGGCCACGGAGGTGATGCTGCTCGTCTACAACCTGGTCTCGTACCGCGAGCTCGTCCGGCAGGGCGCCGGTGGCGAGCTCTTGAAGATCCGCTGGAAGCTCAACGGCGGTCGCGACATGAAGGCGGTCTGGGCCACCCCGGGCGCCATCGGGCCGGTCCGGCGCGTGATCCTCACCCTCGGCCGTCGCGACACCTTCGTCTTCGCCTGGATGGTGCTCGCCGTCCTGCACCTCATGCCGCTGGCCCTCCTGTGGGCCTTCCTGGTGGCGGTGCCGTGCGTCGTGCTCGCGGTGGCTCAGCTGGTTCTGCCCGACGCGAAGCCGGAGGGGTGACGACGGGGAGCGAGGACGAGGCAAGACGACGAGGACGGCGACGAGGACGAGGACGGGCTCCAGGGCCCGGAGCTTCAGGAGCTCGAGAGAGCTGGGGCGGTGAGGTCGTCCCGGGGACGGTCGAGGTCGCCGGGCACCATCAGTGGGCGGCCCGCGGGGTGCGGGTCCTTGGGGATGTCGATGGTGATCGTGGTCCCGACGCCGGCCTCGGAGCGGACCCCGATCCGCCCGCCGAGGCTGCGTGCCGCCTCCTCCACCGCGCCCATTCCCTCCCCTCGTCCGGACAGCTGCGACACGGTGTCCGCCGTGGACAGCCTTGGCGCGAAGATGAGGCCGCAGAGGGTGTCGTGGTCGGGCTTGTCTGGACCGGCCAGACCGCGCTCGACCGCCCGCCTCCACAGCGCCTCGGTGTCGATCCCCCGACCATCGTCGCGGACCGTGACCCGCCAGTCGGACCCACGATCCTCGAAGCCAATCTCGAGGGTGGCCCGCTCGGGCTTTCCGAGCGCCGTCCGTTCGGAGGCTGGCTCGATCCCGTGATCGACGGCGTTTCGCAAGAGGTGGGGCAGCACGGAGATCAGCGGCATCACGCGCTCGGGCACCAAGGGGATGGCTCCGCCCTCGACGTGCAGGTCGATGGCCTTGCCCAGCCGCTCCCCCACCGCCGCCGCCTGCTCGCCGATGGGCCCGAGGAGCTCGTCGGCGCGCTTGAGCCGGAGACGTCTCAGGCGGTCGCGGAGCTCGGCGCGCACCGGATCGACGTCGGCGGTCCGGTCGAGCAGCGCCTCCATCTGCGCCAGGTCCGCGTCATCGATGAGGAAGGATTCCCGGGCGCCGCCCTGCCGGTCGATGCCGAGCACGTCGAAGTAGGCGGAGAGGAACTTCTCGAACTCGACCTGGATCTCGATGACGGGCTCGAGCTCGATTCGAGGTTGCTCCTCGACCAGGTGGGCGCGCGAGGCGAGCTCGGTGAGGCCGTAGCAGCCGGCGTTGCCCTTGATGGTGTGCAGCTCGCGTCGCGCCCGGACGTCGTCGCTGACGCGCAAGGCCTCGCGCACCGAGCCGAACCGTGCGGTCAGATCCGACACGAACCGGCGGAAGGAGGTCCGATTGCGGATGGCCGCGAGCACGGTCTGGCTCTCGCGGTTGGCGCGCTCGGCGGTCTCGACGTCGGTGACGTCTCCGAGCCCGAAGAGGATCTGGCTCACCTTCCCGGAGAGGTCGCGCACCGCGCTGGCGTGGAGCTGCAGGACGCGATCGCCGCGCACGATCCGGGTGGAGGCGAGGCCACACGTCACGTCCTCGGGCAGGAGATCGTCGAAGATCTGCTCGATGGCGAGATCCAGCCACGCGGCGGCCGTTCCCTTGAGCCCGAGCGCCGCGCTCGCCTGCTGACCGGGGAGCTGCTGGTCACCGAGCAGCTCCCCGAGCGCGCGCGTGTGACCGTCGGTGATGCACATGTCCCGGCCCACCAGGAAGAACCCGAACCGGACGTGGTCGAGGATGGCCCGGATGGTGCGCGTGCGCTCCTCGACGGTCCGCTCGAGGCCGGCGTTGGCCGCCGTCAGCTCGTCCTTGAGCCGCATCACCTGCTCCAGGGTCTTGCGGATGGCGCGGTAGATGAGCAACCCGGCCGCCACGCCGAGGCTGGCCGACAGGACGAACACCCCGAGGACGGTGTCGCGAGCGGCCGCGTAGATGCCCCGCGTGGCGCGCGCCTTGGCCTGCAGGCGGGCGTCGGCCCGCTCGATGAGCTCCTTGATCAGGGCCTCCCAGGAACGGCTGTGGGTCTGCGAGAGCGCGGAGGCCAGCGCGGGCTGGTGGGACGCGGAGAGGGCCATCACCCGCTTGCGCAAGCCCACCTGTGCCTCGAGATCGGCCTCTATGGCCGCCCATCGCGACGCGTCCTCGACCAGCAGGAAGCTCTGATAGCGGGCCATCTGCTGGGCGATCCCAGTCTGGGCGCGCTCGAGCTCGGCCGCCATGGCCGCGGCCCGGGCGGGAGCGGTCTCGGTGATCTGGTCGCGCTCGAGGAGGATCTGCGAGCGGATCCGCTTGCGCAGCTCGGTGATGGCCAGCAGCCGCTGCACGTCGAGCTGGATGACCGACTCGAGAGAGATCTCGAGCCGGTGCAGTCCCCAGAGCCCCGCGCCGCAGGTCACGAGGCTCCCGAGCATGAGGGCCAGGACCAGTGCGCTGAATCTTCTGCTGAGTGAGCCCACGCCGACCTTCTCCCGCCACGAGACACATACACGTCCGGCGCCCGCGAGGTTCGCGTCCGCCGCCCGAGCTCATCTCGGCCCTTCTACCTCGGGCCTTGACCCCGACCCGGACGACGACCCGGCCAGACGGCGGGCGGCCGGCGGCTCGCGATCGGCGTCTCTCGGGTCGAGAGGTGTGTACCCACAAGCCCCACCTCGCCGGCCCCAGACGAACACGAACACGCGCTCGAGCTCGCTAGCCCCCCGGATCCGCCGGAGCCGAGGGATTCCGCCAGATTCTAGCTCGCGCCCGCGCCTCGCTCACTGGCAAGTCCCCATTTGCTTCAGCCCGGAGTAGGCCACTCCGCAACCGGTATCTCCGAAGGGCTTGGCCGTGTTGTACGCCGTCAGGCAATCTGCCTTCGAGGTGGCGTCGGCGAGGGCATTGCAACAGGCGAGGAGATCGGCGCAGGTCCCGGTCACCGTGAACCCATCGAGCGAGAAGCTGCCATCGAAGCTGGGAATGGAGCCGTCGAAGCCGGGGATCCCTCCGTCGAGGCCGAACAGCCCGGCCCCCCCGCTCCCGGTGCTCCCACCGGTGCCGACTCCGCCCGAGCCCGAGGCACCGGCGCTCGCCCCCGAAGCCCCTCCCGAGCCGGTGCTCCCCCCGCTGCCTGCGCCGCCCGTCCCGCTCGCCCCCCCCGCCCCCGTGCCCGCGCACTGGGGAGCCGCCTCGGCACAGCTCGTCAGCTCGGCACAGGTGTTCTTGGTCAAGCACTGCTGGTAAGCCGCCAGGATGGCGGCCGAGTTCGAGCAGGCCGCCGCCGCGCTGCCCGCCTGCGTCTGGCACCGGGTCTTGCAACCCGCCACCACGACCTGAACCTGCACCGCGGCTGCGTCCATGGCGCACAGGGAGCTCACCTTGTCACAGGTCTGGCCGCACAGGGCCACGGGATCGATCGGCTTGCTGCTGCCGCCGCAGCCGAGCGCCAGCAGACCGAGACCAGCCAAGGATACGACGACGACGCGGACGCGGTTCCAGCTCATGGCATCTCCTGTGCAATTCTCTTGGGGATAAGTGGCACGAACGAAGTGAGCATCGTGGCTCCGAAGCCGGCGCGCAATATGTGACCGCGGTCGTGCACGTCGCCGGGGCCAGTCCCCAGCTCCGCGGAGCGCGATCGGCTCATGGCTCGATCCGGTGGGCGATCTCGGACTCCCGGGAATACTCGTAGCGCCCCGAGGTGAAGTCGCGCAGATCCCACTCGCCGTCCTCGAGCACCTCGGTCTGCACGGCGATCTCGCTCGCCGTCGGCCCCACCCGGACACGGACGTGCTCCCGCAGGTCGGACGACTCGGGCGTCTCCGCGGAGCCCTTGACGGGGCGCGACGCGATGAGGAGCCCGTGCGCCACGTCCATCGTCTCGGTGCGCCAGGCCTGCTCGGCGGCCAAGGCCTCGAGCCGCTGCCAGCGCGCCGTCACCGCCGTCACGGCCGGGACCGAAAGGGGCTTGTATTCCCGGATCTCGACGTGCTCGCGGGTGAAGGGGCGCAAGGCCGACGCACAGCCGCCGCCCAGCGACAGACAGCCGGAGAGCCCCAGGACCAGGGCGGGCAAATCGGCTGGATGAAACCGCACGAGCCAGAATCGACAGAACGGCCCCCCGCCTTGAGCCGCCCTCGGCCGAGGCGGGCGAAAGGGCCCGCCCCACCCGCCCGCGTCTCCTTCTACTTCTCTTTCTACTTCGGGTCCTCGTCGTCCACCGAGGTCGAGACCGACTCCGAGCGCCGCTTGGCTTCCTTCTCGGCCCGCCCCGAGGTGTCGCCGAAGTTGAACTGCAGCGCCGTGGTCACGTCGAACGCGAGGCCGGCCTTGGGCGTCCCGTACATGGCCTTGATCTCGGCGATCCAGGACAGGCCCGGGGAGATCTCGTAGTACACGCCGCCGGTCGCCCCGAACAGGATGCCGCCGATGCGGATGGTGTCCGTGATGCTCCCGATGGCGAGGTTCATGCGGACCCCCTCCCCACCCCCCGCCACGCCACCATAGGTGAACCGCAGCCGGCTCTGCTTGGTGTAGTGCAGGACCTTCAAGAACACCGAGTGGGCCCCCGACGCCGTGTACCCCGCCACCTTGCTCGGCTGATAGATCCACTGGCTCCGACCCTCGACCGACAGGGACCAGTCGGGGGTCGGCTGCCATCCCACCTCGGGGGCCGCCTGCCCGAGCCCGGCCCAGCCGAAGCCGCTCAGGGTGTAGGGCCTCTCCTTGGTCGGATCAGCGTTGTAGCTCATGACGCTGGCCTCGGCCTGACCGTTGATGGCGTAGGTGAAGCCGGTCCCGAGCCCGATGCCGATCCAGAAGCGCCGGTTGCCGAAATGGGTGTCGAGCCCGACCCGCGAGGCGTCGTAGCGCCCGAGCTGGACCCTCGGGGTCTCGCCCTCCTTTTCCTCGAGGGGATTCTCCTCGGCCTCGGAGCGCGCCGGGGCCTTGGCGACGGTGCTGGTGCTCTCGACGATCAACATGACGTTCGGGCTCTCGGCGCGGCCGTTCGACACGACCGGCTTGCCGGTGGCGTCGAGCCCCTCGAAGTAGAACTGCAGCGAGGTGCCGTCCACCCGCTTCTTCGGGACCGTGGCTTGCCACCACCCGCCCGACGAGACGGACATGTCGATGGTCTCGTAGCTCTGCATCTGAAAGCCCTTGTAGAACAGCTGCACCTTGGCCACGCCCAGGCTGCCGGCGGCGGCGCAGCGCAGGACGACCTTCTTGAGCGGCGGGGTCTCGTCCGGAGACGGGCAGTCGAGGGCCACGACGTTGGTCGGAAGGGCTGGCTCGGTCTCCGGTGCGCTCTCGGCAGGGGTGTCGCCTCCGCGCTTGCCGCTCGGCTCGGCCGCGGCCGGCTGCGCCGCGGCCCCCGCGGAGGATTCGCCCGAGCCCGAGCTCGCGTCTCCGCCGAAGCCTGGCAGGTCGGAGATCCCGGCCGCCGCGGCAGCCGAGCCGGCCCCCGCCGCGCCCGCTCCGCCGTGTCGCTCCTGCGCCTTGGCGAACAGCTGCTTGAGCGAGCCCGCCACCATGTTCTTGTCGAGCTTGATGTCCGGCTGGATGTCGAGGGCCTTACCGAAGTAGTGCTGGGCCTTCTTGCCGTCCTTGTAGCCCACCCAGTAGAGTGCGCCGAGGTGGATATAGGTCCGCGCCATCACCGGGTGGGTCTCGAGCCCGGCGCGCTTGCCGAGCTTCTCGGCCTCGAGCAGGGATCTCCGGGCGGGTTCGAAGTCCGCGGTGTCGTAGTCGTCCATCGCGCGCTTGTTGAGCTGCACCAGGCGGTCGACGGCAGCCTGCGCCTGCGCCTGCGCCCGTCGGGGCGCGGCCACCAGCGACGTGCCAGCGAGGACCGACAGGAGCGTGATCAACGGAAAGGGAAAGCGACCTGGACGGAGGGGGGGACGAATCATCGTGCTTGGCTGCCTTTCCTGGGTATGCCCGTCGGGATGCCCGTCGTCCGCAAGAGCGCACGGGCGCGAAAGGGAAACAGAAGGAGGAGAAGAGACGGAAGGACCTGCGTGCGTATTCCGTGGTTCGGGCTCATGTCTTCGGTGACGTTCCTCGATGACGTTCTGGGTGACGGCCCCGACCTCCCCGCTGCTGGACCCATCGGGCTCCGCGTCTGAAACCACCCTGCCATGCAAATCCGCGCTTTCACGACGGGAGCCAACCTGTTCGGTGCTCTAGCCTCGCCCTTCCGGGCGCGCGTCGTCAATGCCTAACCTCAAAACGACATGACTTCGCGCCCACCGACGACGAGAACCAGCGGGGAGAAAACCGCGCCCCGCCGCCCGAATTCCTTGCGCCCCCCCAGCATCCGCGATATTGACGAGAGGTTCGGTCGTCCCCCTTCCACTCGAAACCATGCCTCCGGAGGCCAGCCGGTGAAACAACTTATCGCCTACCTTCTCGATCACGCGATGCTCGACTTCTCCGGCGATCTGACGCTGGAGACGGTTCGAGAGTTCCTGCGTGACGACGACAGTCCCGAGGCGCGTACCCTGATGTCCAAGCTGAGCCAGGAAAAGGGGGTGGACGACATGGTGGTGACGATGGCCGACTGCCTGCAAGAGTACCTTCGCACGGGATTGAACGAGACCGTGGTGCGCGATCAGCTCAAGCTGTACATGGAGAGCTGATCCGAGGTTGGATGGCGTCGGATGGCATCGGCGCACTCCGGATTTCCGAGGGGCCCCAGCGGGGGCATCGGGGTTTTGGGCCTCTTGCTGGCGGCCTGCAGCGTCTCGACCGGTGACCTGTCGCGCGCCGGAACCTGTGACCCGTTCGAGATCGTCGGCTCCTACCCCATCGATGGGAGCGTGGGGATCGCCACCGACGTGGTGGGGACCTTCCGCTTCAACGACTTCCCCGATCCGGAGAGCGTCGGTCCAGGCAACATGTCCCTGTGGACCGGGGTCTACTATCACACCGGAACGTTCTCGATCAGCCTGGTCGACCGCGCCGTGCGCTTCCGCCCGACGAGCCCGCTGGCCAGCGCGCAGCTCTACACCTTGCAGCTCTTGCCGACCGTGAAGTCTCTGCGCGGCTGTCAGCTCGGCCCGCCGCCGAAGCCGCCTGGGCCGTGGGCCATGCCCGCCTACCTGGTGTCGTTCCACACCGCCGTCCCCACCAGCATCGACGGGACGGAGGCCCCCGCGCGGCTCCTGCCGCGCCCGGTGTCCTTCGCGGACGTGACCGCGCTCTTCGCGCGCGACTGCGCCGGCTCCGGGTGCCACGTGCAAGCGGACGCCGCGACCAGCAGCGCGGCGGCGGGGGGCGCCGGACCGGACCCCGGGTCGGCGGCTGGGCTCGACTGTCCCACGATCCCCGCCTCTGGGCTGTCCCTGTGCTCCCGCGACGCGCTCGACCAGCTGCTCGGGAAGGGCGCGGTCGAGGTCCCGCGCCTGATCCGCGTGGCCCCGCACGACTCGGCCCGCAGCTACCTGCTGCGCAAGCTGCTGGGCGCGCCGCCGGTCATCGGCCATCAGGGGACGCCGGTCTTCGGGCAGCCCGGCATCAGCCTCGAGGATCTCCACCTGCTCGAGGCCTGGATCGACTCGGGCGCCCCGGCCAGCTGAGCACCGAGCACACGCGCCGGCGCTACCCGCCGCCGCTCACCATCATCAACCGCTCGATGGCGGCGTCGAGGCGGACCACCGCGGCCTGCAGCTCGAGGAGCTTGGCGCGATCCTTCTCGACCGACTCCGGCTTGGCGTGGGCCACGTACTTCGGGTTGTCGAGCTTCTTGGCCAGCCAGGCCTGATCCGAGGCCAGCTTCTCGCGCTCGACCTGCAGCTTGGCCTTCTCGGCCGCCGGATCCACCAGGCCGATGAGCGGCACCACCACCTCCACGTCGGCGGCCATCGCCGTCGCCACCGGCCCCGCGAGGTGCGACACGTTCGAGCCCGAGCCGGCACGCTGCACCCGGATCGACGAGCATCGGCCGTGCTCCGCGATGATCTGCTTGTAGCCCTCGAGGATGGTCTTCTTGTAGTCGTCGCCGACGGTGAGGACCGCGGTGAGGCGCGCGATGCTGGGGATGTTCCGCTCGGCGCGGATGGTCCGCAGGGCCACGATGACCTTCTGCACCAGCGCCATCGAGGCCTCGGAGGCGTCGTCGACGAAGCGCAGATCCTTCACCGGGTAGAGGGTGATCATGATGCTCTGGGGGGCACCCGAGGGCTTGGGCAGCTGCTGCCAGATCTCCTCGGTGACGAAGGGCATGAAGGGGTGGAGCAGCCGCATCGCCACCTCGAGCGCGTGCACCAGCACCCCCTGGATCTTGAGGCGCAGCTCGGCGTCGAGGTCGGGCCTCGCCAGCGAGGCCTTGGCGAGCTCGATGTACCAGTCGCACAGCTCGTTCCACACGAAGTGGTAGACGGCCTGCGCGGCGTCCGAGATGCGGTAGTCCTCCAGCGCCTCGTCGACCGCCTCGATGGCGCGCTGGACCCGCGACAGGATCCAGCGCTCCGGCAGGTCGAGCTCGGCGCGGTCGGGGCCATCCGCCACCCGATCGGCGAAGCGCTCGGGATCGAAGCCCTGCAGGTTCAGCAGCGCGAAGCGGCTGGCGTTCCAGATCTTGGTGGCGAAGCGCCGCGCGTCCTCGACGTTGCCCATCGAGAACTTGATGTTGCGGCCCTGCGCCGCCTGGGTGGTCAGCCAGGCCAGGGCGAAGCGCAGGGCGTCGGCGCCGTGCTTGTCGATGACGTCGAGGGGGTCGATGGTGTTCCCCTTGACCTTGGACATCTTCTCGCCCTTCTCGTCCGTGACCATGGTGTGCAGGTACACGGTGCGAAAGGGGACCTTCTTCATGAAGTGCAGGCCCGCCATCATCATGCGGGCCACCCAGAAGAAGAGGATGTCGTAGCCGGTGTCGAGCACGCTCGTCGGGTAGAAGGTCTTGAGCTCGCGGGTCTCGTTCGGCCAGCCGAGGGTGGCGAAGGGCCACAGCCACGACGAGAACCAGGTGTCGAGCACGTCCTCGTCCTGCACGAGCTTGGCCTCGCCGCAGTGCCCGCAGTGGTTGGGGGTCTCGCGGGCCACGGTGATCTGGCCACAGGCGCCGCAGGTCCAGGCCGGGATGCGGTGCCCCCACCACAGCTGGCGCGAGATGCACCAGTCCCGGATGTTGCGCATCCAGTGGAAGTAGGTCTTGGACCAGCTCTCGGGGACGAAGCGGGTCTTGCCCTGCTCCACCGCCTCGATGGCCGGCCTGGCCAGTGGCTCCATCTTGACGAACCACTGGGTCGACAGCATGGGCTCGACGATGGTCTCGCAGCGCTGGCAGTGTCCTACCGCGTGCACGTGGGGCTTCGAGCCGCGCTCGAGGCCGAGCTCCGCGAGGCGGGCCTTCACCGCCTTGCGGGCGGCGAAGCGGTCGAGCCCCGCGAAGGGACCGCCGACCGCGGTGACCGCCCCGCGCTCGTCGAGCATGGACAGCATGGCCAGGCCGTGGCGCTGTCCGCTCTCGAAGTCGTTGAAGTCGTGGGCCGGGGTCACCTTGACCGCGCCCGTGCCGAAGGTGGGGTCGACGAGGATGGGGTCGGCGATGATCGGGAACTCGTAGCCGGTGAGCGGGTTGCGGATGCGCTTGCCGATCTTGTCGCGGTGGCGGGGATCGTCGGGGTGGACCGCCACCGCGGTGTCGCCGAGCATGGTCTCGGGGCGGGTGGTGGCGATCACCACCTCCCCGGAGCCATCGGCCAGCGGATAGGCGAACTCGTAGAGCTCGCCCTGGCGGCCCTCGTCGTACTCCACCTCGAGATCGGAGAGGGCGGTGCGGCAGGACACGCACCAGTTGATGAGGCGGCGGGCGCGGTAGATGAGCCCCTCCTCGTGCAGGCGCACGAAGGCCTCCACCACCGCGGCCGAGTAGCTCGGCTCCATGGTGAACTTGAGCCGGTCCCAGTCCAGCGAACAGCCGAGCTTCTTCTGCTGCTCGAGGATCCGATTGCCGGACTTCTCGCGCCAGGCCCACACCCGCTCGACGAAGGCCGCACGGCCGAGATCGTGGCGCGACTTGCCCTCGGACTCGCGGAGCTGACGCTCGACCACCATCTGGGTGGCGATGCCCGCGTGATCGGTGCCTGGCAGCCACATGGCGTTGTAGGCGGCCATCCGCCGCCAGCGGGTGAAGATGTCCTCGATGGTGCACCCGAGCGCGTGGCCCATGTGCAGCACCCCGGTCACGTTGGGCGGCGGGATGACGATGGCGAAGGGCGCCTTCGGGGCCTGGGCGTCGGCGTGGAAGTAGCCACGCTCCATCCATTCCTGGTAAAGCCGGGGTTCGATCGATGCGGGGTCGTAGTTCTTGGGCAGATCAGCCATGGAACGCGCTTCCAGACTCCAGACTCGGAGATGGTGGGGGGAAGAGGTGGGGGAAAGAGGTTTAGATGCGGCCGCGCTTGGAAAGTTCTTCGCGGATGATGGCCTCTGCCAGCTCCGGCACCACCTCCCACACGACCTTTTCGATGATCTCCCGAGAGAGCTTGGCGATGGCCTCGTACTCGGGACCGCGGGCGGCGATGGCGCCGAGCTTCTGGTCGACCTTCGATCCTAGGACGCTCGACGCACCGGACGAGAGCGCGGCCACCACGCCGGCACCCGCCCCCGAGGGCGACGGGGACGCGAGCGGAAAGAGCGACCCGGGCGCGGACACGATCGCGGCCGATGGGGCCGCCGGAGCGGCGGCCCCGCGCAGGTGAACGGGACCTTGGACATGCCCCTGGGCCTGAGCTGCCGCCGAGGCCGGCGGCTGCCCCCCGAGGCCCGATGGCGGGAACCCGGGGGCGGCGAGGCCCCCCGGACGAATCCCGATGGGCTGATTGGCGGGGCGCGCCGGGGCCTGGGCCGCCACGGCGGGCATCCCCACCAGCGTCCGGGCCGAGGCCGGCGTCACCATCGGGACGGGCGGGGCCCCCCCCCGACCGACGTGCGTGGCCCCGGGACCGAGCGTGCCCGGGCCCTGGAGGGGCGAGGCGGCAACGCTGGCCGAGGGCTCCGGTGCGTGGGAAGGCGAATGGGCGGCGGCGGAGCCGGATGCCGCGGGAGAGCCCTGCGCTCCCGCCGGGCGGCCCGGGGTGAAGGCCCGCGCTGCCGCCGCCGAGGCCGACGGCACGATGCCCGGACGGAGCCCCGGGATGAGCGACGGACGCATCCCACCGCCGGGACTGGCCCCGGCGGGATGGGCCACCGGCGCGTGCCAACCCGCGGGGTGGCTCGGCATCTGCGGAGCCGTGGGCGGCGCGGGGAACGTGGCCACGTGGACGGGGGCAGGCGCGCCCGCGTGGCCCGTGGGGAGCGCGGCGGCCACCACCGCGGCGACGGCGGTCGGGGCTTGACGCGGCGCCGGGCTCGGGGACCGCACCACCGGAGGCGGCGTCGCCACCTCCTCGTCCTTCGGATGCCTCTCCAGGTGCCGTTCACGCGGCTCGTGCCGCTCGTCCTTCTCGGGCAGAGGGGTGTAACCCGCGACCGCCGTGGCCTCGAATCCGTCGTTCGGCCCCGAGGCCTCGATCGCGATCTCCCCGTAGTCATCGGCGAGGCCCGGAAGGGCGTCCGGTGGAACCTCGAGCGTCGCCGAAGCGACGTCGACCGCCGACTCGGGGACGCCGTCCGCGACCGGCGGGGCAGCCGCCGCGATCGGGCCCTTCGCCAGGGCCTCGCGCACCTGGCCGATCATGGCGGTCGAATCGAAGGGCTTCGTGAGCTCGCCGTCGGCAGCGCACCCGCGCAGTCCCCCGGGATCGACCGGGTTGTGGATCGAACCGAGCAGGTAGACGGGAACGTGCGCCAGAGACAGGTCCGCCTTCAGGGCGCGACAGAAGTCGTAGCCGGAGCGCCCCCCCATCGAGACGTCCGCGATCACCAGATCGGGGCGCGACTGGCGAGCCAGGGCGAGCCCTTCGTCCGGGGAGCGCGCGGCCAGCAACGTGACGTCTTCGGCGGCGAAGGTCATGGCGAAAGCCTTCTGTATCGTCACGCTGTCGTCGGCGATCAGAATCCGCTTGGACATGATCGCCTCTGGATATCATGTGCGTCGTAACTGGTCAATTTGACCGGGTTTTGGGGGTGCGACGGGGCGCCGGTCGGCGGGGAGCGCTCTCGAGGTCGGGCCGAGGCGGTCGGGGGGCACCTTCGAGGCGGGCACGCGCGCGCATATCATATAGTGCGAAGGTGCACCGCGTTCACGGCTTCGTCCGTCGGCTTCGAGCAACTCCGCGCGGGCGGCGGGTGGGCCCGGCCCGGGCCCGAAGCCGCGCCCGCGCGGCGCCGCAGATGGTGGCGTCGGCGGCAGCGGCGGCGGCGCTGATCTCGGCGCTGGGGTCGCCAGCGCGACTGGCCCACGCCGACCAGGACGACTGGGAAATCTCGGCGCGCGCCGGGGTGGCCAGCGTCGTGGTCGACGGCCGCGATCCGCTGGGGTTGGGCCTCGGGCTCGACGTCCAGTACGGCCTCGACGACGCGTGGGCGGCGCGCCTCTCGGCGAGCGGCGGCCGCCACGGGGTGGATGCCGACCCGGCGCGCGGGCTGCCGGGCGGCACCATCTGGTCGTACTCGGCCTTCGCCGGAATCAACTACACGATGGACGTGTTGCGGCTGTTGCCGACGTTCGAGCTCGGCCTCGGCTACCTGGGGATCGCCGGGGCGGTGCAGGCGCAACGCCGCTCGCTCGGCGTGCAGGCGGGCATCGGCGCCGACTATCTGTGGTCGCCGCGCTTCACGGTCGGCGCCAAGGCCGAGTACGTCTTCGCTCCGTTCGACCTCATCTCGAACGCGCTCAATGGCAGCCAGACCCCGCAGGCGTTCTCCCTCAGCGTCCGGATCGGCTGGATCCTGAACTGAAGCCCCGCGGAAGGTGATGGGTCACCGGCGTCCGATTCGTTCGAGGGATCGACGACCTGGTCGACGGGGGGTTATGCTTCACGCGGGAGCCTTCTCCGGTGCTGCTGGCGCAAACCACACTGTCCATGCTCGCGGCGCTGGTGACACCGGTCTGGGCGCTCGGCCCGTCGGAGATCGGTGTGCACAGCGAGCTCGCCTGTCCCGCCCCGGAGCTCGTGGCGGCCCGCCTGCGGTCGCTCGTGCCGGATGACGTCGCCTTGGCCCCCGGGACCCGGATCGATCTGAGAGCCAGCGGTGCGGACGGACCGTCCAACCCGCAGGTCCCGCCCGTGGGGCATCTCGTGCACGTCGTCATCGCTGGCGTTACCGGAGCGCCTGACGTCCCGATCGGGACGGTGCGCCTGGACGCTTCTTGCGACGACGCCGTGGACCAGGCCGCGGTGCTCATCGCGGCGTGGCTCGGACGCTACGAGACCCCTGCTCCGGTCGGCTTCGACGTCGAAGTGGCCACCACCCTGGCATCCCCGCAGGCCGAGCATCCATCAGTAGAGCAGGATCGAGAGGATCCCGATGTGCGCCGCCATGCCTCGCGGTTCCGGGGAACGCTCGGGCTCGCGGCGGGCCTGGTTCAGGGCCTGGCCGGTCCGGCCACGCCACAGGGTGCCATCGAGGGCGTCCTGCTGCGAGCGTCGGGCGCTCGCCGGCGGCTGGTGGCGCGCCTTTCCCTGTCCCTGTCCGGCACGCGCAGCCTCCCGCTCGGACCGGGGAGCTCGCAATGGCAGCGCCTCGCGGGTGTGCTCGCGGTGGGATGGCGCGAGGGTCTGGGCCCGGCACCGGTCGGGCCAGCCGCGCCGACGGGGGTCGGGTCGCCCGACGGATTCGGCGGGCCGTTCTTCATCGAGCTCGCGGCCGGACCGATCGTGGCCGATTCGCGCGTCGCCGGCACGGGTTACGCGAGCGACTTCCGCTCGTCCGGAATCGACGCCGGGTTGGCTCCGGCACTCCGGATCGGGTGGACGGGATGGAGCACCAGGCCCCGCGCCACCGTCCCGTTCGAGATCTGGCTCGAGCTCGGAGGCCACATGTGGGTTCGGGTGCACGAGGTGGCAACCGCCAACCCCCCGATGAGCCGGCGCCTGCCGTGGCTCGATGCGGTCTTGTCCCTCGGAACCGGCTTCGGGCTCGGCCAGTGAAACATTTCACCTCGCCGCGACACGAGACGAGTGAGCCGGACTGACGCCAATGGCCACGCTGCTTTTCCTCGAGCCCGTTCCGAAGCCGGAAGCCAATCCGGCGACGGGCGTCGCGCCGGATGCGACGACGGCCCCATCTTTCGAGGAGATCTTTCGCGGCCACGTGGTGGCGGTGACGCGCTGGGCGGCCCGACTCGGTGGTCCGGGCGTCGATTGCGATGAAGTCGCGCAGGAGGTCTTCGTCGTGGTTCAGCGGCGACTCCCCGAGTTCCGAGGAGACGGCAAGCTGTCGACCTGGCTGTTTCGCATCACCGCGAAGGTCGTCGCCAACCACAAGCGCGCCAGCCGCCGTCGCCGGCTGTGGTCCCGCCTCACCCGCGCCGACGAAGACCATTTGCCGGGGCACGGCCCGCTCCCCGGCGATGCCCTCGAGCAAGTCGAGGCCAGCCGCCGGTTCTACGAGGTGCTCGATCGGCTGGCGCCGCGCTATCGCGAAGTCCTCACGCTCTTCGAGCTGGAAGAGCTGAGCACGGACGCCATCGCCCAGCTCCTCGATCGCCCTCCGGCCACCATCCGGGTGTGGCTGCACCGCGGCCGACAATCGTTCGTCAAGGCATGGACCAGGCGACTCGAGGAGGACGAAGCGTGAAGTTCCAGGGTGATCTCGGAGAAGCTCGAAAGGCCGTCGACCCGCCGCGCTGGAGAAGCCTGCCGGCGCCGACCGGGACCCCGGCGAGCGTCGAGCAGATCATCGGCGCCACCATCCGGAGCCTGCCCCGCGTCGACCACGTCGACCCCGCTCGGCTCCCCGGTCGCGACCACCCCCACGCCGGTCGCTCCGCGCGCGCGCGACCTCGACCGCGACGATGGATCGCGCCCGCGGGGCCGATCCGGTGGCGGGCGATTCCGGTCGGCGTCCTGTTCCTGCTGGTCGGTGGAGCCGCGGCCGCTCTGACCGGTCGAGCCCTGACTTCCTGGCGGATGGCGCACGACGAGCAAGCTCGACGCGAGGCTTGGCGCTCGCCTTCCGGAGGGACGGTGGCGATCCGGCCCCGACGGTACCCGACGTCCGCGGCGGAGCTCCCGAGCGGCCCCGAGGCGAAGGCGCTCCCATCGGCCGTTCCTCCAGCGACGGCCCCCCCATCTCCGCTCGGTCCGGCGCGCGCCCCGTCCAGAGGCCGCGCCGCCGCAAGAGTCGGTCACGAGCTTGGATACCTCGGACATGAGGGTACGGCGAGCCGGCGTGCCGCGCCTCCGCCAGGCTTGGCAGCGAAGCCTGGCCCGGCGGCGACGGCGACGGCGGCGGCGGCTGCTGCTGCTGCGCCGACGGAGACGGAGACACGAGACATGGCCACGGCCGCACAACCCGATTTCGTGCCGCCTCGAGCATCTCCCGCGGAGGCTCGCGGCCGCGATGCCTCGCACGGCGACGCCATCGCACCGGCTTCTTCTTCCTCGGCGGAGGGAGCGGCCGGGATCGAGGCCCGCCTGCTGGCGGAGAGTCTGCACACCCTGCGAAAGGAGCACGCTCCCGAGCGCGCGCTCGCGCTCGTGGCGGAGCACGATCGGCGCTTCCCCGACGGACCCCTCCGACGTCAGGCCGACATGGTGCGTGCCGAGGCGCTCTTGCGGCTGGGGGGACAATCGGAGGCGCTCTCGGTGCTGGATTCGCTGCCTCTCGAATCCGGCGCCGCCGATCGAGGGCTGGCGCTGGCACGCGCCGAGCTGCGGGCGGCGCACACCCGCTGCGCCGGGGCGATCTCCGATTTCGACCGCGTGCTCGCGATCGAGGGCGACGACGCGTTCGCCGAGCGTGCGCTCTTCGGGCGGGCGATGTGTCGTGCCCGCGCGAGCCAGTTCGGCGCCGCCCGGGCGGACCTGCGAGACTACCTCGCGCGGTTCCCCCGGGGGACCCGGCGCGCCGAGGCCGAGCGGACCTTACGCGGGCTCGAATCCCAGCGCGGGCGGGAGTGACGCTCGAAGCATTCCACCGCGAAGACACCAGGCGACGAGGAGGACCCATGCAAACCAAGACCAATGCCAAGCTGAAGTGCCGCAGGATCCGGAGCTGCGTACGGGCGCCGCGGCCGGCGTCCCAGTCCCTGTCCGCGACGCTGTCCCTCTCGACGGCAGCGATGCTGTCCCTGTCGGCCGCGATGGTGCCGCTGGCCGGATGTATCAACCGATCCCTCGTCGGGGAGATTTTCCAGGGCAGTGGAACTGGCGGTGCCCCTCCGACCAACGACGGCAGCGGCGGCTCCGCGTTCGCCACGGGCGGAGCCAGCGGCGGGGGAGCCACCACCGGAGCTTGCCTGCGTATCTCCACGCAGGTCGGACAGATCAACGGGTGTGGGCGCACGCCCCATGTGGCGGTCTCGCCCGACGGGCAACTCCTCGCGAGCGTGACCGAGACGCAGTTCCCGCAGCTCCACGTCTGGCGTTTGTCGGACGGAGCCCTCGTGACCGAGCCGACGAACCGGCAGGGGGACTTCGGCCCTCCGGGCGGGCTCGGCGTGGCCTTCTCCCCGGATGGGAAGATCATCGCAGCCGCTGGCTACAGCCCCGGCACCGTCCCCGGGGGCGGAGCCGGACCGACCGACTTCCTGCCCGCCGCCAGCCTGTGGGACGCGGCGACCGGGGACCTGCTCCGCTCGCTGCCGACCCAGTGCGGATTTTACGCCTCCGCGGTCGACTTCTCCCACGACGGCAAGCGCCTCGTGACCGCCGGCGCCCAGGGTCAGATCGAGATCTGGAGGGTCGCCGACGGCACGCGGCTGCTCGCCATCCCCGCCTCGGGGAGCATCTACACGGCCCACTTCTCGCCTGACGACACCCGCCTGGTGACGGCCAGTTACGTGGTCGCGACCGTGTGGAACACCGAGACCGGCGCGAAGATCTTCGACATCCCCGGGCTCGAGGACGAGATGAACGAGACCGCCTTCTCACCGGATGGAAGATGGATCCTGACCACCGCCGCCGACGGCATGGTCAACGTCCTCGACGCCAGCGGAGCCCTGGTGCAAACGCTGACGTTCAATGCGACGAACCCGGCCTACTTTGGCAGCGCGGCGTGGATCGGAAACGACGCCTTCGTGGTGGACGACTGGGACGGGGCGGTGAAGAAATGGAAGCGAGACGCCTCGGGGATGTTCGCCCTCGCGACCGGATGGTCCGAGGGCATGCAAACGCTGGGGATCGCCGTCTTGCCCGACCTGACCCGGTTCGTGGTGGGCGGCTCCGACGGATTCGTGTTCCTCGCGCCGTAGGTCGGCCCGCAGGTCAGATGAAGTGACGCTTGAAACATTCCCGGGCGAAGTGACACCAGGCGAGGAGGAGGACCCATGCAATCCAAGACCAATGTCGGGCCAGGGCCGAACCGGACCCTGGGCGCGGAGCGGGCATCGATGTCGAGATCGATATCGATGTCCGCGACGCTCTGCCTGTCGGCGGCGCTGCTGCCGTCAATCGGATGTATCAACCGATCGCTCATCGGAGAGATCTTGCATGGGGGTGGAACCGACGCCTCGTCGTCAGGAAACGACGACGGCGGCATCGTCGCCACGGGGGGGCGCAGCGGGAGCGGGAACGGCACCGGCGGGGCGCTCCCCTACCCCGATGGCGGGCTCAGTGGCGACCGGCAGCTCACGTCGGCCTCGAAGCTCGACATCCTGTTCATGATCGACGACTCCACTTCGATGACGCCCCTGCAGAGCAGACTCGCCGGGGGTATCCCGAGCTTCATGACGGTGTTGCAGGGCCTGCCCGGGGGCTTGCCCGATCTCCACGTCGCGGTCATCTCGTCCTCGCTCGGCGCCGGGGCCTTCGCCGACGTTCCGGGCTGCGGGATCGGCTCTCCCGGCAACGATGACGGCAAGTTCCAGCATCTGGCTGGTTGCGGGCTCGCGCCGAGCCAGAGCTTCGTCAAGGCCTCGACCTCCGGCGCGAGCAACAACTTCACCGGCACCCTCGCCAGCGTCGTGGGCTGCCTGACCCAGCTCGGAGACAGCGGGTGCGGCTTCGAGCACCAGCTCGAGTCCACCCGCCAGGCGCTCATCAAGTCATCGAGGACGGACGATCCCGACAACGCCGGCTTCCTGCGCGACGACGCCTATTTGGCGATCATCATGCTGACCAACGAGGACGACTGCTCGGTCCCGGCGGATTCGCAGCTGTTCAACACCTCCGTCGCCTCGGTGAACGACCGGCCACCGCTCGGCGGGCTTTGGTCGTACCGCTGCAACGAGTTTGGCCACGTGTGCGATCAACCCATGCCCCACTTCGCGACCGGGCTGCCCATGACCCTCACCAACTGCCGGTCGGCAGAGACGAGCGACGGGCTCTACCACCTGACCCCGGTCGCGGACTTCGTGAGCTTCTTGTTGCAGCTCAAGCGCGATCCCAACCAGGTGTTCGTGGCGGCGCTGACCGGCCCCCCTCAGCCCTACACGGTCCACGCTCGAACCGCCGAGCTCCCGAACGGCTCGACGGAGATGCAACCCGAGATCGTCCATTCCTGCACCACGGCGGATGGCTCGTACGCCGATCCCGCGGTTCGCCTCGGACAGTTCATCGGGAGCTTCGGCCCGAATGGCACCTTCGAGAGCCTCTGCGCGGACGATCTCGGCGCCTCGGTCACGCGCGTCGCCCAGAAGCTGGTGGGCGCCATGCAACCTTGAAAGAGAGGGCTTCCGGGTGGGCGAACGGGGATCCCCGCCCTGGCGGCGGCCCGAGGGTCAAGTTGGTCCGCACCCACCCTTTAGCATCGTCGTACCAGGCATCAACGCATCACGGGGGGACCGCCGAGGCTCGGGGGGCGTAACCGTGGTGGGGGGTCGTGCGTTCCTTCGGGATGGCGAGCTCGGGTTCGCAAGGCAGCGCCACGACCCAAGGCAGCGCCACGAGCATTGTCTGGTTTCGGCATGACCTGCGGGTGGCGGACAACCCGGCGCTGGAGGCGGCGGTGCAGGGTGGCGGTGGCGTGCGACCAGTCTTCATCTGGGCGCCGGACGAGGAAGGGGCGTGGGCTCCCGGCGGTGCGTCTCGCTGGTGGCTGCACCACGCGCTCATGGCGCTCGACGCCGAGCTGCGTCGGCGCGGCAACCGGCTGACCGTCATGCAACTCGACGTGCAGCTCGGCTCGCGGCTCGACGGAGCAGGCGAGCCGGCAGCCAAGGCGCCGACCGGGATGCTCACCAGCTCGGGCGCGGTGCTCGAGGCGCTCGCCGCCACCACGGGGGCCCGGACCGTGTACTGGAACCGGCGCTACGAGCCCGACATCGTCGCGCGCGACACCGAGATCAAGCGCAGGCTGCGGGCGGCCGGGCTCGGCGTGCAGACCTTCAACGCCGGGCTGCTCCACGAGCCATGGACGCTGCAGACCCAGGCCGGCCAACCCTTTCGCGTGTTCACGCCCTTCTGGCGCGCCTGCCTGGCAGCCCCCGCGCCGCCCGCCCCACGACCGGCGCCGGGACGGATCCCCGCTCCCCAGGCCGGACTCGACGGCCTCGCCGGCGCGCACCTGGGTCCGCTCGCGCCCGCGCTCGCGCCGCTCCTCCGGCTCGAGGTCGGCGACCTCGGGCTCCTGCCGACCATCGACTGGGCCGCCGGCCTGCGCGCGGCGTGGACCCCGGGCGAGGCCCCCGCACAGCGGCAGCTCGAGGACTTCCTCGCGCGCGGCCTCGGGACCTACGCGGGCGCCCGCGACGTCCCCGCTCGACCAGGGACATCACGGCTCTCTCCGCACCTTCACTTCGGAGAGCTCGGACCGCGGCAGGTGTGGTGGGCCGTCCGCGATGCCGTGGACGGCAGCCCGACCGCGGCTTCGCGCGGCAAGGACCCCGGCGCCGACGCCACCGCGTTCCTGCGCGAGCTCGGATGGCGTGAGTTCTCCCACCACCTGCTCTTCCACTTCCCCGGCACACCCGCCGAGCCGCTGCGCCCCGAGTTCACCAGGTTCCCCTGGCGCTCCGCCCCCGAGGATCTGCGCGCCTGGCAGCGCGGCCGCACCGGCTATCCCCTGGTCGACGCCGGGATGCGCGAGCTGTGGCGGACCGGCGCGATGCACAACCGGGTGCGCATGGTGGTCGCGTCGTTCCTGGTCAAGCACCTGCTCCTGCCGTGGCAAGCCGGCGCGCGCTGGTTCTGGGACACGCTGGTCGACGCCGACCTGGCGCAGAACACCCTCGGCTGGCAGTGGACGGCTGGCTGCGGCGCCGATGCGGCCCCCTATTTTCGCGTCTTCAATCCGGTCCTGCAGGGGCAGAAGTTCGACCCGGGCGGGGCCTACGTCCGCACCTTCGTGCCCGAGCTCCGCCGCCTGCCAGACGCCCACATCCACGCCCCCTGGCTCTGCGCCGAGCCGGACCGGCTCCGCGCCGGGGTGCGCCTCGGCGAGAACTACCCGTGGCCCGTGGTGGACCACGCCGCGGCGCGCGCCCGGGCACTCGCCGCCTACGCGTCTCTCTGACGACCCGGTCGCCGCCACGGACCTTTCTGTAACCAGTTCGAAGCGCGCGCGTTCACATAGGACGATGCAAGTGGCGTGGCAGGCGCAGCGCAGGGTCGCCCCCGCCCCCGCCGCCGATCCGAGCGGGCGCGAAGGGATGCCGGAGTCCGCGGGCGCCTTCGATTCGTCGCCTGCAGCGGGCCGAGGGATGGTAGAGCTGACCACCGGCGTGCCTCCCCTCCCCCAGCGACCCGACGACCGGGCCGCGGCCGTCTCTTCCGCCGCCACGCGCGACGCCGACGACGACGCGCTCATGGCTCGGTTCTGCGCAGGCGACGACCGCGCCTTCGAGGCGCTGCACGGCAAGTACGCCCACCAGCTGCACGCCTTCGTTCGCCGCATGGTGGGGGACCGGGCGCTCGCGGACGACCTGCTGCAGACCACCTTCCTGACGGTGGTGCGGGCGCGTGGGCGCTACCTGCGCGGCACCAGCGTGCGGGCGTGGATGTTCGCCATCGCCGCCAATGCCGCCCGCGACAGCCTTCGGCGCGCGCGCGTCCGGCGGTTGCAAGCCACCCAGGCCAGCCAGGAGTCGAGCGATCGCCAGGCCTGCGCCGAGCCGCCGGTGCTCCCCGATCCGCCGGCGGCACGCGCGGTCGAGGAGGCGCTCGGCGCGCTGTCCCCCGAGCAGCGCGAGGCGGTGCTCCTCCACAAGGTCCACGGACTGTCCTTCTCCGAGATCGCCGAAACGCTGGGCATCAGTGTCGGCGCAGCCAAGGTCCGCGCCCATCGTGGCTACGAACACTTGCGCGTGCGCCTCGCCCCACTGGGAGACCTCACATGAATCGCTCCACCACTCCGCCTCGAGACGTCCTGGCCGCCCTCGGCGAGTCGCCGCTGTCGGCGCCCCCCGCCGGGGAGGCCTTCTCCGCCTCGCGCACCGCCGCCCTGGCGGCCCTGCGTGCTCGCCCGCGCGAGATCCCCTGGACCCGCCAGGCGGCGGTGGTCACCGGCTTCGGTCTCGGCGTGACCCTGGTCGGGGCGCTGGTGACCGCGCTCGTCGGGGGTCCGGCCGCGCGCCTCTTCGATGCGCGCCTGCCGGTCGTGACCCTCTTGCTCGGAGCCCAGGCCGTCGCGCTGTGGGCGGCGGTGCGGCCCGGTCGCTGGTGGGGGGCGACCATGGCCTGGAGCGCGACCGCCGTGGGCGCGGCGCTGCTGGTCGGGTTGCGCGCCGCCACCACCGGGCAGGGTCAGGCGGTGTCCGACGCCGGGGGATGGATCTGCACCGCCAGCCACCTCGCGGTGGGGCTGGCGCCGGCGGTGGTGATGCTGTCGGTCGTCCGGCGGATCTCCTGGTCGCTCCCGCGGGCCCTCACCGCGGGGCTGGCGGTGGGCATCTCCGGGCTGGTGTGGGGCGAGATCGCCTGCGAGCGCTCATGGAACCACGTCCTCGTGAGCCACGTCGGGGCGCTGGCGGTGATGGTCCTCGCCTGTGCTCTCGCCTCGCGGCTGCTGGCCCGGGGCACCTTCGCGCCCTGAGCCCGAGCCGAGGCCCGTTTCCTTGACTCCGCCCCGCTCGTCGAGCACGCGACGGACGAGGGCGGGGAAGACGTTCGTGGCGTGATGTCGGCGCAGGTGCCCGGCCGCCCGCCGCGCGCCCTCCGCGAGCGAGGTCGACCCGAGCATCTCCTCGACGGCGGCGCGCAGGCTCTCGGGACCGACGTGGCGGGCGGACAGCGAACGGCCAGCGCCGGCGCGCACGATGCCCTCCATGGCGAGGTGTTGCTCGAGGTTGTGTGGGAGGCCGAGGACCGGACAGCCCGCCGCCAGGGCCTGGTAGCCGGTGGTGCTGCCCCCGTTCGAGACGACCAGCCGGGCAGCGGCGGCCGCCCGAGCGCCCGAGACGAAGGGCACGATCCGGACGCGGGCGCCGATGACGGCGGGGGTTGGCGTCTCCTCGGTGGACGAGCGAGCGGCGAGCCGGCGGGCCTCGGCCTGCGAGGTGCGACCAGCCGTGGCGACCAGCACGTCCACCGGGAGCGGACGCAACCCTTCGAGCACCCGCGGCAAGAGCCGCAGATCGCCCGAGGACCCGAGGGTGACGTACACCGGATACCGGCGCGGGTCCTCGGCCCACCCGGCCGGCAGCGGGTCGTCCGGAGACCACTCCACGGGACCGAGGAAGGTGTGGGAGGGCGGCAGCGGCAGCAGATCGAACAGCTCGGGCGCGTCCGCATAGAGCGTGAGATCGCCGAAGGTCAGCACGTCGAGCAGACCGCCCACCGGGGGGAGCCCGTTCTCGCGCCGGAGCTGGTTGAGGGGCCGCGCGAACCAGTCGAACACCGCGGGCAGGGCCCGGGGAAACGATCGCGCAGCCAGGCGCTCACCGAGCAACGAGACGATGGGGTGATCCGGCAGCGGGAACCCCCCGGCGCGCCGGGCGAACGGGCTCATGTAGGCGTTGGCCAGCGCCGCGCAGGGCACGCCTTCGAGCGGCCCGCTCACCGCCAGCGACCAGCGCAGATCGCCCACGACCAGCTCCGGGCGCACCTGGCGGATGATCGCGCGATCCGCCGCCACGTAGCGGCGGAGGGTCCGCAGATCGTAGAGACGTCCACCGCGATCGAGGCGCCGCAGGGCCCGCTCCCCGGGGACGGTCTCGAGGGTCGCCCGCGTGAACTCCCCCGGCCGGAAGATCCGCTCGGGGAAGTGGGCCGCCGCGAAGTGGATCTCGTACTCGCGCGGATCGAGGCTGCGGGCCAGGGTCACGAGCCGCACCACCTGGGCGAGCGTGATGGCCTCGGACACGAACAGGATCTTGCGCCGGGCCCCCCACCCCGCGGCTGGGCCCGGCGCGCCAGAAGCGGCCGCGGCGGCGGTCCCGTCGGAGGTCATGGTCACGTCCGGGACGCGAGCGCCGCCAGGGTGGCGGCGACGCCGGGGTACCCCTGCGCGTACCACAGCCACCACCCGAGCATCATGGTGCCGTGCCCGAGCAGGATGAACACGTGGCTCCACATCTCGACCACGTCCGACTTCTGGGTGAGATAGCGCCGCCAGTGCAGCACCTCGTCCACCAGGCTGTAGAGGAAACACACCGCGGTCAGCACCAGCGCCGGCACCGCGTAGATCGGGCGATGCGGATAGGCGAGGCACAGGAAGACACAGCTACCGATCCCGGCCACGATCGTGATGTGGTGTACCAGGGCCTCCCCTCCCCGCAGGACCTGCTTGTAGATCGTCCGGTGTCCGACGGTGTCCACCGCGATGGCGGCGGTGAACACCGCCGCGCCGATCGGGACCAGGAAGGCCTCGCCCGGGAACACCGCCCCGGCGCGCGCGCCGAAGGCCAGGAAGGCCGCGGTCACCATCGCCAGGGATCCGACCAGGCCCACCCAGGCCAGGTAGACCACCCAGTCGATGCGCTGGAACTCGCGCATGCGGCCGACGTAGGTCGCGACCGCGCGCCAGGCCGCCGCCAGCGAAGGAGAAGGCGAAGGCCGCTGGGGCGAGCCCTCCGGGCCCGATTCATTCGCCAAGGACAACGTCATCGGGGAACCTCAATTCGCGATTGGGAATTTGCGCGCCGGCCGGGATCCCGCGGCGCCAGCGCCCGAACCGGAGCCAGCACCGGCGCGGCAGCTCGCCGGCCGCGGCGAGCGCCGCCCGCCCAACCAGCCAGAGCTTGCGCCAGCCGGGCACCACCGCTCGCCCCCCGAACACGTCGTACCCGCGCCGCGCGAGGACCTGGCCGATCTCCGCATAAACCAGCGCCGCCACCCGGATCGCGAAGGACGAGCGCCAGGGCAGATCGATGAACCCGACGCCGGCCGCCCGATAGTACCGGCCGGCACGGGCGAGCACCTGGCGCACCGCCGCCACCATCGCCGGCTGGAGGGGCGCCGGCGGCCGCGGCGATCGGTCGAGCGCGGCACCGGGCTCGGGCCGCGGCGGTCGCACCCCGGTCTGCCCGGGGTGCCCGAGAAGCTGCGCGGGCAGGTAGAGCCGGCCGTGCTGCCAGTCCTCGAGCACGTCGCGGCAGATGTTGGTGAGCTGCATGGCCATGCCCAGGCGAGCGGCGGCCGGCAGGCAGCGCGCGTCGTGGACGCCGAGGACATGGGTCATCATGAGGCCCACCACCCCTGCCACCCGGTGGCTGTAGAGCTCGAGGTCGGCCCACTCACGGTAACGAACGCCGGCGGCATCCATGGCGAATCCAGCCACCAGCGCCGCCGGATACGCGCACGGGATGCGCCGCCGCTTGACCAGCTCCTGAAACGCCGCCAGGACCGCGTCCCCGGACGCGCCCTCGGATACGCCCCGGGATGAGATCGGAAGATCCGAGTAGATGCGCTCGAGCTCGACGTGCAGCCGCCTGACCCCGGCCGCCGGATCCGGGCTCTCGTCCACCAGATCATCCGCGCGGCGACACCAGGCGTAGCAGACCGCGGCGTCGTCGCTCACCCGCCGGGGGAGGAGCCGCCCCGCCAGGCGGAAGCTCTTCGACCCCGCCGCCAGCGCGGCCTGCGACACCGCGTGTGCGTGCGCGTCGTCGTCGCGCCCGCCCGCTCCGCCCGCGGGTGCGCGGGCGGCCGACCCGGCGGTCAACGCCGCGCCGGCATCGATCACGCCGCCACCGCCGGCGGCTTCGTGTCGTCGTGGTTGGTGGGCGCCAGGCTCGACACCAGGCCAGCTGGCCGATCGGGGCGGTGATCTCGCAGGATGGTGGCCACCGTCGCCTTGGCCGAGTTCACCACCCCGGGGACGCCGGCCCCGGGGTGGGTCCCGGCGCCCGCGATGTAGAGGCCCGGGATGCGCTCGTCCCGGTTGTGCGGCCGGAAATACGCGCTCTGCCCGAGCTGCGGCGCCACCGAGAACGCCGAGCCCTGGTACGCCCCGAGCTCCGACTCGAACTCGCGCGGGGTGAAGATCCGCCGCGTGACCACGTGCTTCCGCACGTCTGGCAGGTGACGCTCGAGCGCCGCCAGGATGCGATCGGCGTACTCCTCCTGGTACGCGGCCCAGTCGACGCGGGCGTTCCCGAGGTGGGGAACCGGCGCGAGCACGTAGAAGGTCTCGCACCCCTCCGGAGCCAGCGACGGATCGGTCACGGTCGGGGCGTGCAGGTACAAGCTGAAGTCGTCCGGCAGATCGGGTCCGTGGAACACCTCGCGCAAGAGCTCGCGGTAGCGCGGGCCGAAGAGCACCGAGTGGTGCGCCGTCCCGGGGTAGCGGCGGTTGGTCCCGAAGTAGAGCACGAACAGCGACATCGACCAGTCCATGCGCTCGAGCCGCCGGCGCTTGACGTCCGCCCCCGGCGCCCCGGCGTACAGGCGCGCGTACGTCTGGTGGATGTCCGCGTTCGACACCACGAGGTCGAACACACCGAGCTCCACCGACGAAGTCGCCCCCCCGAACACCCGGTGCCGCGCCGCCACCACCTCGTTGCCGGCCTGACCGGCTCGGGCTCCCGGAGCGTCCGGCGCCGCGCCTTCCACCTCGATGTGCGCGACGGGGCACGCGAGGCGCAGCTTGCCTCCGAGCCGCTCGAAGAGCCCGACCAGGCCCGCCACCAGCGCGCCGGTCCCGCCGCGCGGGAACCAGACCCCCCACTTGCGCTCGAGGTAGGGAATCAGGGTGTAGATCGCGCTCGTCTCGAAGGGGTTTCCGCCCACCAGCAAGGCGTGAAACGACAGCGCCTGGCGCAGGTGCTCGTCCTTGACGAACTTCGAGACGGCCCCGTAGACCGAGCGGTCGGCGCGCAGGCGCATCAGCTCGGGGGCCACCCGCACCATGTCCGAGAACCGCAGGAAGGGGGTGGCGGCCAGCTCCTCGTAGCCGGCCTCGAACACCCGCCGGGAGTACGCGAGGAACCGCTTGAAGCCAGCGCGATCGCCCGGCGCGAGCACGGCGATCTGCGCGTCCATGAACTCCGCACCACCCGCATAGTCGAGCTGCTTCCCGTCGCTCCAGAGCAGGCGATAAAACGGGTGCACGGGCAGCAGCTCCACGCTGTCGCTCATGCGCTCGCCCCCGAGCGCGAACAGCTCCTCGAGGCAACCGGGCGCGGTGATCACGGTGGGGCCGGCGTCGAAGGTGAAGCCCTGGTCGGTGTAGACATAGGCCCGGCCGCCGGGCTTGTCGCGCGCCTCGAACAGCGTGACCGCGTAGCCGGCCGCCTGCAGACGAATGGCGGCCGCCAGACCGCCGAAGCCGCTTCCCACCACCGCGGCGGCCAGGGAGGGGCCCCGGGCGTTCCCACCGTTCGCGCCCTTCGCCTCATCCATAGCTCGCCTCCAACCGCTCCATCTCGGCGCCGAGCAGGCGCAGGGCCGGCTTGTCCCCGAACACCGCCTCGAGCGCGTCCAGGATCGCGCCGAGCTCGGCCCGCAGATCGCTCCGTCGGTGCAGGCCCGCGCACAGCAACAGATCCTCGGCCAGCGACCCCATGTCCGCCTCGAGCGCCGCGCCGGCGCCTTCGATCGATGTCGGTTGCGTGGTGGCAGCCGCCGCGCACGCCCGCTGGAGCTCCTGCGCGCGCCGCTCGAGCGCCGCGAAGTCGGGCGCATCGAGCGCCTCGGCGGCCCAGGCCCACGGCCAGGTGACCCGGCCCGCGCGCAGGTCCTCGAAGCGCTTGCCGGGCGCGTGCCGCGAGGTCAGGTTGCCGAGATCGTCGAGCTTCTGCAACACCACCCCGAGCCGTCCGCCGAAGCGCTCCGCCGCCCGCTCCTGCTCGGGGCTCGCCCCCGCCGCCACGGCCCCGGCGTACGCCGCCAGCGACATGAGCGCGCCGGTCTTGAGCACGGAGATCTCCGCCGCCGCATCGAGCAGGGTCTCCTTCGGGACGACCCCCACCTGAAGACCGATGTCGAGCGCCTGCCCGCGGTGACAGTCGAGCATGGTGCGGTTGGCGCGCCGGAGCAGCGCCCGCGCCGCCCCCGCCGGTAGAGGCAGGTCCGCCAGCAGCTCGAGCGCCCAGAAGTACATGTAATTCCCGGCGTTGAGGGCCCGCGGCGTTCCGTGGACGCGGTGGATGCACGGACCACCCCGGCGCTCGTGCGAGTCGTCCGCGATGTCGTCGACGATCAGCGAGCCCGCGTGAAGAATCTCGAGCGCCGCCGGCAACTCGGGCGGAGGGGTCCCGTCCTCGTTCACCAGCGCGAAGCAGGCCCGGACCAGGTTGGCCCGGAAGCTCTTGCCAGGCCGGCCGAGGATGTCGCGAATCGGATCGAGCAGGACCTCGTTCCACACGCGCGCGCCGAGCGCCGAGGTCCGCCACTCGGCCCCCCAGGTCCGGTCGGCGTCGACCCAGGCATCGAGGCGCGCCTCCCCGGACGTGGTCGAGCGGTCCCGCTCGGTCCAGGCGGAGATGCGGCGCCGACGGGGGAACGCATTGCCTGCGGTTGCACTCATGTGGCCTCCTTGAGGATGTCGTCTCCTGGCCCAGGGGGTGCCAGGTCGCGCGGGTCAGACCGAGCCGTTGCCCCGGTCTCGAGGGTGTCGGGATGCCGGGCGGAGGCGGGCAGCAGGCTGCGCCACCGGAAGCCCGGTGGCGGACGGCCCACCAGCATGCGCGCCCGGTCTCCGAGCGTGGTGCGGGCGGCATAGAAGCGAGCGATCGTCGCGGCCGGGAGCCCGTAGAACCGGGCGAAGATGCGCCAGCGCGACGCCGGCGCGACCCCGGCGAACATCAGGCGGTTGAGGAGCGCGAAGTAGCGATTCTGGGCGTGCATCCGCTCGCGGATCGGGCGCAGCGCGGCCTCCGGATCGGCTCCGGCCTTGCCCGTGGCGAGGGCCACCGCGGTGGCGGCCGCGATGGGCAGCGAATAGCCCGTCCCCGCGTGAAACAAACCGCCCGCGTACCCGATCGCCAGCCCGGCGCGTGGGGGGCCGGACCGAGGTGTCGCCGCGGGGGAAGGCGTCGGGTTGTTCGAGGGCATGGGCAAGACCCCCGACTCCTCGCGGTGGACCTGCGCGATGCGGAGCCCGCGCGCGCGCAAGTAGGCGTCGATGGCCAGCCGCCGCCCGTGGAGATCGAGGTCCGGCCCGTCGGAGAACGAGGTGTCCTCGAAGAGGACGCGACCGGTGTCGCCGAGCGGCAGCACGTACATGAACCGGAACCCGTCCCCGTCTTGAGGCACGGTGGCATCCATCACGAGAGGGGTGGGCTCGGTGTGGGCGGCGCTCCGCCCGGCCAGGGTCACTTCGCGCCCGAGGAATTTCTGGTAGCCCGAGCCGCTGGCTGGCGCATCCCCGTCACCCGACGCGCCGCCGGAGCGGCCGCCCCGCGCGTCGAGCACCAGGCGCGCATCGAGGCGCCGACCATCGGCCAGGGCGATCGTGGCGTGCCCGGGGTGCGGCGCCACGCCGATCACGCGGGCCGAGACCAGAGCCCCGCGAACCGCAGGCGCAACGAAGGACGAGTCCATGGCCTCACGCAGCCGCGCCGCGGTCAAGCAGACGTACGGGATCTGCAAGCTGCGCTCGAAGTCGGGGAAGCGAACCCGATGGGCCGACCAGCGATGGGCGACGAGCCCCGAGAGCAGCGCGGCTGCCCCCGCGCCGTGTGGCTCGTCGCGTGTGCCGGGCGGATGGGCGCGTCGGGCGTCGGCCGCCCCCGGGATCCGCCCATCGAGATCGCTTGTGAAGCAGCACCAGGTGTGGTTCCCGCCGAGCTCGGCGGCCTCTTCGATGAGCACGACGCGGGCCTCTGGTCTGTGCCGGGCGTAGGCGAGCGCCGTCAGACAACCCGCCAGACCTCCGCCCAATATCGCGACGTCCGCGACGTCCGCGACCTCGCTCGCCGCGCTCGTCATCGCCTCCCTTTCGGGGCCGTGCCGCTGGCCCCGGGCTCGGCCTTCCCGGTCCCGCGCGAACGGGCGAGGATGCCGGTCACGATGGCGCGCCACTCGGCGGCATCCGGACCGAGCTCGCCATCGGAGGGGGCAGCCTCCATGCGAACGCGACACAGCTCGGCCAGGCGACGCGCGCGCTCGACGTCTCCCTGACGCCCGAAGAAGTCGGCCGCGAAGGCCAGATTTCCCGGGAAGTCGGGGTCGAGCTCGAGCGCCGATTCCAGCCACTGCCGGGCCCGCGCGACGGAGCCGAGAGAGATGAGCGGCGGGGCCTTGTCGTAGAGGCGCCCGAGCACGCGGGCGGCTCCAGCGTGCTGGTAGCGCGGATCGGCCGCGTGACATCGTTGCAGCAAGCGCTCCATCTCGGGCAACACCGGGAGCGCCTGGAGACGCCCGCGCTCGAGCGCCTCGGCTCCGAGATTGACCGCGAGCCAGAACAGCGCCTCGGGGTCACCAGATGCGGAACCGGCATCGGACACGAGCCGCGCCCGAGCGATCGCGATGCCCTCGAGGAAGTGAGCTCGACGCTGCGCCGACCGCCCGGCCGCGCGACCGCGGCGGTAGCACGCCTCGGAAGTTCCCTCAGCCGCCGCAGACATCGCAGCAGCCGCGGGCATCGCCCGCATTCCGAGGAACGAGCCCACAGCACGAACCGCCGATGCCATCGCCAACCTTTCCCAAGCCCTCGCGTCCGAGCGGCTCGGACTCTGGTCTGGGTTCAGCATATACCGTGCCGGTCATGTGGGCACGCGGACTATACGGCTCCCGGCATCGCCGCCATCTCCATCCCACCGCCCACGAGCTCCCGCAAACGGGTCCTGGCCCGCGAGAGCCGCGCCCGTATCGCGTTCGACGTGACGGGATTCTCGGGTCGCTCGGACGCCGGATCGCGACCGTGGCTGCTGGACGGGGCATCGTCCGATCCGGCGGCAGCGCGCCACTCGTCGCGAAGGAACGCCTCGACGGTCTTCCGAGAGCGGACCGGCAGGCAAGCGATGGCCGCGCGCAGGCGCTCGCGCTGCTCGAGCTCCGCCACCAGATCCTCCGGCGAAGGCCCGATGTCGCGCAGCTCGGAAGAGGCACCTGCCCCGGCCAGGGAGCCGCGATCGCCGTCGTCTCCGTGGGCGGGCGCGCCCCGGCCGAGGTCGGACCCGAGCCGGACGGTGCGCCGGGTCCACACCGCCGTGCGACGACGCCCCATCAAGGCCGAGTTCACGAAGATCCGATGCAACCAGGTCGAGACCAAGGAATCGGAGCGAAACCGATCCGCGTGGGCGAGCGCCTGAACCACGGCGTCCTGGAAGGCGTCCTCGGCGTCGGGGCCCGACTCGGCGATCCGGCGGGTCACGCTCTGCAGACGGGCGCGGATCCGTCGATCCTCGAGGGCAGACCAGACCGGATTGGCGGAGCCGGACGGTGACGGCAGCGACGAAGCGGGCCTCGGGTCGAGCCGGCTGGCTCGGGCGTGAGATGCGACGGTCATGATGAGAACTGAACGCACGATGGATGTTCGGGTTACAAGCGCCGTACCTCGCTCGACTCCCGTGCTTTCCAAGCGAAATGACGCTCGCGCTCAATTCCCTCGCGCGTCCGCCGATAGCAAGACCCGGCGGCGCGCCGAGGACCGAGTCAACGAAGAGACAGCCGAAGACCTAGCGACGAACATGACGACCCCCACGACGACCCATTGACGAATATCGACCGGATATCGACGAACGAAGAGCCGGCGCGACCTCGCGAAGCGGCCCGAATCTTGACACCACGGGACGCGTCGATAACATACGGGGCCCAAGGCCAGACTCGAAGTTCCGTAAGTGTTCTCAGTATATATCCCACAATCAGACCTTAGAACGAACCCACACACGAGGCAGCGGCGCCAGGCGCACGCGGAGGCACGAGATGCAAGGACTTGCCCAGTTCCTAGAGCAAGGTGGCACGTTGATGTACGTGAACCTGGTCGTGTCCATGATCACCCTTGCGATGATCGTGGACCGGGCCATCTTCTTTCTCGGCAAGGGCTCGGTCAACGCCCGGGCCTTCCTGGAGCAAATCCGCAAGCTGGTCCTGGCGAACAACATCGATCGGGCGGTCAAGCTCTGCTCGGCCACCGAGGCGCCGGTGGCGCAGGTGGCGCGGGCCGGGCTGCAGCGGACCCACCGCGGTGAAATCGCGGTCGCGCAGGCCATCGAGGAGACCCTGGTGGACGTGACGCCGCTCTTGAAGAAGCGGGTCCAGATCCTGTGGTCGATCGCCAACATCGCCACCCTGGTCGGGCTGCTCGGAACCGTCGTCGGTCTGATCCGAGCCTTCGGCGCCGTCTCTGCGGCCAAGCCGGAGGAGCGGTCGGCCCTGCTGGCGAAGGGCATCTCCGAGGCCCTCAACAACACCGCCATGGGGCTCGGAATCGCGGTGACCTGCATCATCGCCCACGCCATCCTCTCGTCCGCCTCGAAGAAGCAGGTCAGCGACCTAGAGACCTTCGCCCTCAAGCTCGAGAATCTGCTGGCCGAGTCCGCGCAGGGCACCGCCAAGGGGTGAAGCCCGTTCCCTTGCCTTCCCCGAGATCGAGCTTCCCACCTCCGAGCGACACGCTGCCACCCCGCCTCCACCACCCCGCACTCCGGAACACGCGAGAGGGACGACGATGACCAGATCCCAAGTCCGCGCGGCCATGCGCCGGATGCGAGACCACAACGAGGAGATCGAGGAAGAGACGGGCGAGATCAACCTCGTCCCGTACATGGACATCGTCACCAACATCATCATCTTCCTGCTGGCGTCGGTGGTGAACCAGGTCCCGCTCGGCAACGTGAACGTCAGCGTCCCCACCCTGGCCTCGGGCCCGGGCGCTGCCACCGACGACCAGCCCGAGAAGCCTCCGCTCAACCTGACCGTCAGCGTGGGCGGCTCAGGCTTCACCATCGCCGCCTCGGGCGGAGTCTTGCCGGTGATCCCCAAGCTGCCAACCGGACAGTACGACTACAAGACGCTCACCGTCCGCCTGCTCGAGATCAAGTCGGCGCCCGGTAACGCCGACGAGACCAAGGTCAACTTCAATGCGGACTCGACCACCTCGTACGACGTGGTGGTCGCCACCCTCGATGCCATGCGCCAGGACGAGGCGGGCAAGATCCTCTTCCCGGACGTGGCCTTCTCAGCGGGGATACTCTGATGGATCAGCAGATGTCCCGCCTGGCCGGGAAGAAGGCCATCCGCTCGTACGCCCGGAAGCTGGCCGAGCCGGACGTCATCAAGGATCTGAACATCACCCCGATGATGGACATGATGACCATCATCCTGGTCTTCCTGCTCAAGACCTTCTCGAGCAGCACGTCCACCATCAGCTTCGATGCGAACCTGCAGGTGCCGACCTCGACCACCCAGCTTCGGACCAAGGAGGCCATCTCGGTGACGGTGACCAAGAAGGTCATCCTGGTGGAAGGCGACGGGATCGCCCCCATCACCGCGGGCAAGGTCGATCCGGCGGTGAAACGCGACGGCGAAAATGGTTACTACATCACCCCACTCGTGGACGTGCTCGAGAAGCACGCCCGCAAGGAAAAGAAGGTCGCCGAGCTGACCGGCGTGCCCTGGGAGGCCCAGCTCATGCTGGTCGCCGACCAGTCCACGCCCTATCGCCTGCTCACCGAGGTCCTCTATTCCTGTGGGCAGGCTGGTTACGCGAACTACCGCCTGCTGGTCCTGAAATCCAAGGACTGAGACGGACCCTGAAAGCCGGCCCGCCGGGCCGCGGACCGCGATCTCTTGACGCGGGTGCCATCGAGACCGAACGTGCTACCATGGCGGCGCTCCGCTTGGATTGACTTCGTCCGCCAGACGAGCCCTTCGAGACCTTCGCACCCCACTGGAGATCGTTCATGTTCGAACGCCTGCTCGGCTTCCGCCGTTTCCGCCCCTCGACTCCGACCACCTTGGCGGTGGCCGTGGCCATCGCCTGCTTCGCGGCCCTCGGGTCTCCGGCCCACGCGGAGGGTGGTGGTGAGGCCAACCTGATCCTGCCGGATCTGAACGGGGTGTCGTTCCTCGGAGGCATCCCCGGCGCCCAGCTCCTCACCGGCGGCATCGTGGTGTGCCTGCTCGGCCTGGCCTTCGGGTTGCTGATGTCGCGGCACCTCAAGAATCTCCCGGTGCACAGATCGATGCGCGAGATCTCCGATCTCATCTACGAGACCTGCAAGACCTACCTCATCACCCAGGGCAAGTTCATCCTCATGCTCGAGGTGCTGATCGGGACGGTGATGGTGCTGTACTTCGGGGTGCTGCGCCACTTCGACCCGACCAAGGTGGTGGTGATCCTGCTCTTCAGCCTGATCGGCATCGGGGGGAGCTACGGGGTGGCCTGGTTCGGGATTCGCATCAACACCTACGCCAACTCCCGCACCGCCTTCGCGAGCTTGCGGGGGGTCCCCTACCCCGTCTACGCGATCCCCCTCAAGGCCGGCATGAGCATCGGGATGCTGCTGATCAGCACCGAGCTCATCATGATGCTCGCCATCCTGCTGTTCCTGCCGCGGGACTACGCCGGGGCCTGCTTCATCGGCTTCGCGATCGGCGAGTCGCTCGGGGCCTCCGCCCTGCGCATCGCGGGCGGGATCTTCACCAAGATCGCCGACATCGGCTCGGATCTGATGAAGATCGTGTTCAACATCAAGGAGGACGACGCCCGCAACCCAGGCGTGATCGCCGACTGCACCGGAGACAACGCCGGGGACTCGGTCGGCCCCAGCGCCGACGGCTTCGAGACCTACGGGGTCACCGGGGTCGCGCTCATCACGTTCATCCTGCTGGCCATCTCCGATTCGACCGTGCAGGTGCAGCTCCTGGTGTGGATCTTCTCCATGCGGGTCATGATGATCGTGGCCAGCGGTCTGTCGTTCGTGCTCAACGAGACCCTGGTCAAGGCCCGCTATGGCAAGGCCGACAAGATGGACTTCGAGAAGCCCCTCACCCAGCTGGTGTGGGTGACCTCGCTGGTCTCGGTCGCCATGACCTACGCGGTCTCCTACCTGCTGATGCCGGTGCTCGGGCGGGGCGCGGATCCCACCTTGTGGTGGAAGCTGTCCACCATCATCAGCTGCGGGACGCTGGCCGGCGCCATCATCCCCGAGGTGGTCAAGGTCTTCACCTCCACCCAATCGGCCCACGTGCGTGAGGTCGTGACCGCATCGCGCGAGGGAGGGGCCTCCCTGAACATCCTGTCCGGGCTCACCGCCGGAAATTTCAGCGCGTACTGGATGGGGGTGGTGATCGTGGCGCTCATGGGGGTGGCCTACGGCGTCAGCACCCAGGGCCTCGGCGACATCATGAAGGCCGCGCCGGTCTTCGCCTTCGGGCTGGTGGCCTTCGGGTTCCTCGGGATGGGCCCGGTGACCATCGCGGTCGACTCGTATGGCCCGGTCACCGACAACGCCCAGTCGGTGTACGAGCTCTCGGTCATCGAGACCCTCCCGGGGATCGAGGCCGAGGTGAAGAAGGACTTCGGCTTCGCCGTGAACTTCGAGCGGGCCAAGCACCTGCTCGAGGAGAACGACGGGGCCGGGAACACCTTCAAGGCCACCGCCAAGCCGGTGCTGATCGGCACGGCGGTGGTGGGCTCGACCACCATGATCTTCTCGATCATGATGACCCTCACCCACGGGCTGTCGATGGATCTCGACAAGCTGTCGCTCTTGCACCCGCCCTTCTTGCTCGGCCTGATCCTGGGTGGGGCGGTGATCTACTGGTTCACCGGGGCCTCGACCCAGGCGGTCTCGACCGGGGCTTACCGGGCGGTCGAGTTCATCAAGGCCAACATCCGCCTCGACAGCACCGCGCAGAAGGCCAGCATCGAGGACAGCAAGAAGGTGGTCGAGATCTGCACCCGGTATGCCCAGCGGGGCATGATCAACATCTTCCTGACGGTGTTCTTCTCCACC
>CAZIOH010000063.1:0-34175 GCA_964540815.1 uncultured Myxococcales bacterium
TGGTCATGCCGAGCAGATCGCGGATGGTGTTCTTGTACTCGGTGAGGGAGAGCCGCCGCGGCGCCTCGACCCCCGGCAGGCTCGGGGGCAGCGTCGTGGTCGCGGAGGAGGGGGTGGTGCCGGTCGGTGTCGACGAGCTGCTGCCTGGCGCTCCGCTCGCCTGGGCTCCGCCTGGGGTCGTCGCCGTGGAGCCCCCGCCGGGGGAGCCCGGGCCGACTGCGGAGCCCACCGACGCGTTGGTGCCCGAGCCGGAGCTGCCGGAGCCCGAGCCTGGATTGGGCGTCGGACCCGAGATCGAGCCCTTGCACCCGATGCTCGAGCTCGCGAGCAACGCGGCGAGGGTCGTTCCCAGCGTCAAACCAAGGGTTGACGCAAGAGGTGACGATCGGCCGATGCAGTTGGTGCGAAAGTCGGAGCCGCGCATTGGGTCACCCTCCCGGCAGACGAAGACATTCGAGACGCCCCAGCGCGCATGGCCGGTTCGTCGTATGGACACGAGGGCAGAACGGGCGCTGTACCTTCAGCCAATCTCGAAAGGCGATGGACCTGGCCGCGGGGGCACCTACACTCATGACCGGTATGCGTATCTTCCGGGGGCCGAGGGGATGCGCGCGGCGCGTTCATGGCGCGCCGCGCCTTGTCGTACGCGCATCAATCGCCACCCCGTGGCTCGGCTCGCCCTGGCCGCGGCCGCTTGTGGGGCCGGCATCGGTTGCGTGTGTGATCTGGGTCTTCGGCGTCGCCTCTTCGTGCTCGCGCGGTGCAGCGTCGCTGGCCTCGGCGGACGCGCTGCCGGCCGGGGATTGCGGGCAAGCGAGCTGTGATGCTGGCTGCGCTTCCGGAGATTCGGGCTGTCTGGCGCCGCCCGGACACGATCTCGTCCCGGTCGCGCGGATTCGTTTCAACGACGTGCTGCCCACCGGCCCCGACGACTACCCCTACACGCCGGACGCGCTGCCCGCCGAGCCACCCGCCCCGCACTCGACGGTGTACCTCTCGGCGGCCTCCAGCTTCGATCCCGAGGGTCACCCGGTCACGTTCTTTTGGAACGTGCGAGATCACTCCGGCGCCTACCTGCCACTCGCTCCCGACGCCTCGGCGGCCCAGGTCTCGTTCTCCCCGGACTTCCTCGGTGACTACACCATCGCCCTCGAGGTGATCGAGGCGGACGGGCTCCATCAGCTCGCTCAGGTGGCCTTCAGCCTCACGGTGGCCCCTCGTCCCTGTGCGCCCGATGGGGTCGCGGCCCCGTGCTCCGACATGCTGGCGGTCCCCGGTGGCAGCTTCACGGCGGGCTCGGCCGACGGCGTTGGTTTCGCGAACGAGCACCCGGCCCACCCGGCCACCGTGGCGCCATTCTTGCTTGACAAGTACGAGGTCACGGTCGGGCGGTTTCGCAAGTTCCTGGCGACCTTCTCAGGCGACGGTTATCCCGACGGGACCGGCGCCCATCCCTTGATCCCGGGGAGCGGGTGGCAGTCGGTGTGGAACGGCCAGACCAGCGGGGACTACCAGCGATCCTTGAGCGAATGTGGCGGCCCATGGACGGACACGGTCGGCGACTCCGAAGCTCGCCCCGTGACCTGCGTGACCTGGTACCAGGCGTTCGCCTTCTGCATCTCCGAAGGAAAACGCCTGCCCACCGAGGCGGAATGGGAGTTTGCCGCGGTTGGCGGAGACGAACAGCGCACCTATCCCTGGGGCGAAGCGCTCCCGACGCCCGCGCTCGCGGTCTACGGGTGCAAGTTCGACGGCGTGGACGGCTGCAGCGTGGCCGATCTCCCGGTCGCTGGCAGCACGCCCGCGGGCGCGGGCCGCTGGGGACACCTCGATCTCGCGGGCAGCGTCTGGGAGTGGACCCTCGATGTCTACGACGCGTCCTACAGCGGCGCGCCCTGTGACAACTGCGCGGACCTGACCGAGACCCCCGAGGATGGCCGGGTCTTCCGGGGTGGGGCCTACATTTTCGAGGACATGGGGATCGAGAGCGACCTGCGCGGTGCCTCGCGCCTCGGCTTCGACGCCAAGTTCCCCGACCCCACCCGGGGCCTGCGCTGCGCCCAGAGCATGCCCTGAGGGCTCCCCGCCAACCCCGCGCACGTTTACGTGTACGTTCACGCTTTACGTGGTCGTGGCCGACCCCCGTGATCGTGGCCGTGCACCTGAACGCCCCCGTGATCGTGAGCGTGATCGCCCCGACCGCAAGAGCGACAACACGCAGGGGGACTGGGAAGGCGGTTGCCACAAAACCGCTGCAGTCAGCGGAACCCTCACCCGCCGCCTTCCGCCGCGGCCTTCTCCCGCTTGCGCGGGCGAGGCAGGAAGCCTGTCCATCCCACGCGACTCTCGATCACGTCCACGGGGGCCGTTCGCGTGCACGTACACGGCCATGACCACGGGGGTCGTACACGGCCACGTACACGTACACGTAAAGGAACACGGGTTCAGCTGACCCGCGCTCAACCACCAAAAGAAAACGGCCCGCGGAGAGGGGGCACTCGCCCCGACTCCACGAGCCGTCGTCTTCGGCTGCTCGCTCTGACCGCCGAGCGGGCTCTTGGCGCTAGGCCATGAGCTCGGGCAGCGGACCGCCGTCGGCCATGCCCAGCGTGTCCTGCATGAGCCCATGCGCCTGCATGATCGAGATGAGGACACGTCCAGTCACCGGGCCCCCCATCGGACCAACCAGAGGTCGCGGGTTCGTGGGCTGGACGACGTAGTTGATGTGGCGCCCGTCGATCTTCATCTTGGCATTTCCACCGCCGGCCACCAGCACCGGCATGTCCCAGTGGTTGTGGGTCGCGCCGTCGCTGATGTCGCTCGAGAGGTAAAAGGTCGTGTGATCGAGCAGCGTCCCGTCGCCTTCCTGGATCTTGTCCATCCCTGACAGCAGCGTCGCCACCTGGGTCATCTCCCAGGTCCCGATCTTCTGCAACGATGCCAGCTTGCCAGCGTCGCCATCGTGATGGGACGTGGCGTGGTGAGGCGTCCCGGTCCCGTTGTTGAGGAAGGAGTAATCGTTGTTGCTGGTCCCGTTGCCGAGCATGAAGGTCATCGACCGGGTCATGTCGCACTGGAAGGCCAGCCGCATCAGGTCGATGAACATCGGCATGTGGCTCTCCAGGATGGTGCTCGGCGTGACGCCGCGGTCGAAGTTCAGGGTCTCGCCAGCCATCGGACGGGCGTTTGGCGTGCAACTGGCGGTGAGGGCGCTCATCGAGGTGTTCTGGATCTGGAGCTCGAGCGCGCGGACCGAGGTGCTGAATTGATCCAGCTTCTGCTTGTCCGTGGTGCTGAGCTTCGGGACCAGAGAATCGGCCTGAGCCTTGACGAGGTCGAGGATGCTGGTCTGATCGGCCTTGAGCTGGGCCGCCGCCATGCTCGCCGCGGAAGGAGCTCCCGTGGTGACCGGCGCCGGGGGAGTGAAGCCCTTGAACAGCTTGTCCCAGAGCAGCCCTGGGTCGTAGATGTTCGGCTGGGGGGCTCCCTTGATCCACGAGGCGGCACGCGAGAAGGTGCAGTCGACCCGATCGCACAGCCCATTGTCACCCTGGAGGCCGAGCTGCAAGGACGGAAACTTCGGCTGCGGCTGGCCCGTCGGGTTCAGGTAAGGCAACAGCAGCTGATCGACGCTGGTTCGGGCGGTCGAGGTCAGGTTGCCAAAGACCGACAGGAAGTTGAGGAACAGTCCGGTGCCGGCCCCGTGGTCACCCGGAGGACGTCCCACCTGCGCGATGGCCTGGCAGTCGGTGCCCGACACGATCAGCATCTTGTTCCGGATCACCTCGAGCGGCATCGAGATTGGGGTCGCCACCCAGTTCTTGACCCCAGCCTGAGTGCCGAGGACCGGGGTCCACGCCGGCATGTTGAGGCCATTTGGAATGAACCAGGCCAGGAAACGCCGGGGCGCGCTGACGGCAGCGGCGCCTGCGCGTCGAGTCCACAAGGCCGACTCGAGGAAGGGCAGTGCCATCGAAACACCGCCGGCACCCTTCAGGACCAGTCGGCGCGAAATCTTTGGACCCATGTGGTTCTCCCGTTTCGAATTGGTCGCCATTTACGGACCCTCCCCGCGGCTCGTGAGAAATGCATCGCTGGTCGCGACCGCCTTGAGAAGGCTAGGCCAGGTGCCCTGGGTGCCGGCCAAGGGGGCCGCCACGGTCTTGAGATAGGCGCGGGCATCGGGCGTGTCGAACGTCCGGCCGATGCCGTACGTCATCACTTGCTTGGTGAGGCACCAGGTCAACCGCGGATCCTTGGCCACCGCGTTCGCGAGGTCGAAGGGACCGCTGATGGGCGTTCCATCCGGCAACATCGACGATGCGTCGATCGCCACCCCGTTGTCCTTGGTGCGGTACGCGCCGATCGCGTCGTAGTTCTCGAACGCGAGGCCGAGCGGATCGATGAGGCTGTGGCAGCCCGAGCAGTAGGGCTGCGCGCGGTGGATGGCGAGCACCTGCCGCACGGTGCCGGTGCCCTCCGCGGGGAGCTCGGGGATGCCCGGAGGGGGGGCCGGAGTTCCGTCACACAGCAGGTTCTCGAGGACCCACACGCCGCGCTTGACCGGCGAGGTCCGCTGCGGCAGCGAGGTGATCGTGAGGAAGGTCTCCTGGGTCAGGAACCCCATCCGCTGCATGTTCCCTGCCAGGCTGACCTTCGAGAAGGTGCCCGCCGCCCCGCCCGGGGCAGGAAGCCCGTAGTGCGTGGCGAGACGCGCGTTCACGAAGGTGTAGTTGGCGGTCAACAGAGCCGAGAGGGGCTGCTTGTCGGAGACCAGCGAGGCGAAGAACATCGTGGTCTCCGTCGGGGTGGAGAGCCGCAGGTTGTCGTCGTAGGTCATGCCGAACAGCGTGTCGTCCGGAGCCACGAGCGCGGTGTCGCGAATCGAGAGCCACCGTCCCGCGAAGTTGTCCACCAGGGCCTGAGCGCGGACCGGGTCGGTCATCAGGCGGTCGATCTGGGCGCTGTAGTCGGCGCCCGCGGTCGCCAGCTTGCCCGCCGCCGCCGCCGCCATGAGCTGCGTGTCAGGCATGGTCGTGCCGAGGAAGTACGACAGCCGGGTGGCCAGCTCGTAGTCGTTGAGCTTGGTCGGGGTGGGGGAGGCGGGATTGCCAGAGAGCTCGAGCCGGAACAGGAAGTTCGGCGAGAGCAGCACGGCCTGGATCGCCGCCGAGAGACCGGGTTGCGGATCGGCGTGCGCCGTGGCGATGGTGTTGGCCACCGTCACCACCTGCGTGACCTCGGCCGCGGTGACCGGGCGCCGGTAGGCGCTGGTCATGAACGGCGTGAGGATGGTCGTCAAGCAGGTCGAGAAGTTCGCGAGGGTCGGGGTGCAGGTCAGGATGCGGGTGCGGATGGGGTCGGTGGCCGGACGGGCCAGGAACTCCGCCGCCAGGCCCTGGGCCGCGCTTTGCGCCTGGGCGAACAGGAAGTCCGAATACACCAGCGTCTGGCCATTGGTGTCGAAGAGCTCGTTGACGTCATCGTCGGGGAACATGTACGTCACGCTCGGCTTCGACATGGTGCCGATCAGATCGCGGGCCGTGTTGTCGTACTCGGGGTTGTTGAGGCGGCGCAAGACGACGCGGCCCGAGTCAACCCCGGTCGAGGCCGGCAGGTTGTCCCAGAAGCCGGCCGACTTCGCTCCAACGACGGGGGTGGGGGGGGCATTCCCTGCCATCATCCCGGGGGCAGTGGTCGGCATGCTGCCGGACATCCCGGTCGGCGCCGAGCTGGAGCCGGTCGGGGTCGTGGACCCTCCGCCCGTCGTGCTTCCGCTCGTCGTGTTTCCGTTGCTGGTGCCGCCACCCGCCGTGGAGCCTCCAGGCTTGGTGGGCGCGTTGGGTCCGACCGCTCCGGTGCAACCGGTGGCCAGGCCAAGCGTGCCCAGGGCAACCGCCACCATTCCGAGGCGCTTGCCGAGTAGCATCCAATCACCCGGGTCGGCCAGACTGGCGCGACCGTTGCGACCCGATTCATTCCGCATCAAAGTCCCTCCCAATTGTGTTCTTCAGCCGGGGCTCTCGAGGAACGCAAAGGCGCGACCGAACCTCGAAGGGCCTGGAGAAACTAACAGCTCTTCGCGGGCGCCGTCCTTACGGCGCACGCGCAAGGTTTGGGGCCTTCCTCACATCACCCGGGGCCACCCAGGCGGACGAATGGTCGAGCAATTCCGCGCATTTTGGAAGGTTCTCGGAAAGGCCGCTCGAGCCCGTTCGGGGGATGTCGAGCCTCGCATGCAGGCGCCTCGGATCCGGTCTGATCCTCCTTTGATTCTCGCCCGGGCCTCGACGCCGCCGGCCCGCGTAAGCTCTTGTTTTTCCGGAGATTGTGGCGCCCTCGGTCGAGAGTGGTGAGGCCCGATCCCGGCCACCTGCAGCGCTCCAGGGCCGGCATCTGGGGGGCACTTTGGTGTGCCAGGAGCGGCCCGCGGCGACTCTAGAGACGAACATGTACGACCGATCTTCTTCTTGCCCCATCTCCTCCCCTGTGTGGCCCCTCCGCTCCGAGCCACATCATATTCCCCACATTCGAAACCCCTCCGCGCCGTGCGTCCGTGCGCTGGTTCCGGTGTTCGCCCTGATCGCGGGCCTGGCGTCTTCCTGCGCCAAGGATCCGCCCTCCACGGCGGTCGAATACAGTGGGTCGGTCGGCACGGGCCCCGACTGGAACGCCGACGTGGACCACGTCGCGTTCACCATCGACCCCGGGCACCGCGGCCGCCCGATCTCTCCGTTGATTTACGGCTACAACGCGATCTCGGATCCGGGCGCGCGCGGCGTCGGGGCGTTGCGCGCCGGTGGCAATCGCTTCACCGCCTACAACTGGGAGAACAATGCATCGAACGCCGGCAACGACTACATGTTCCAGAACGACGGCTATCTGGTCAGGGGGTCTTCCAGCCCCGAGAGCCCGGGTGAAGCCATCCGTCCCACGCTGGTGACGGCAGGCCAGATCGGTGCGACGGCCATCGTCACGATTCCGATCGTGGACTACGTCTCGGCGGACAAGCAGCCGCCCGGGAACGTGATGAGCTCCGGCAGCGACTACCTCGCGACTCGGTTCAAGCAGAACAAGCCCACCCGGGGGACCGCGCCCGTCGCGGGGGTCGCTCCCGACATCACCGACGCGTTCGTCTACGAGGACGAGTTCGTGGCCTGGGTGGGCGCGGAGTTCCCTGGCCTCCCGGTGGCGTTCTCGCTCGACAACGAGCCCGATCTGTGGAGCCAGACCCACAAGGAGGTTCACCCCGCGGCGCTCACCTACGACGAGCTCGTCATGCGCAACATCGAGTACGCCGCGGCCATCAAGGCGGTGCGCCCCGACGCCCCGGTGCTCGGCTTCGTCAGCTACGGGTGGCAGGGTTACCTGTCGCTGCAGGCCGCGCCCGACGCCGGGCCGAAGGGGAACTTCATCGATTACTACCTGAAGCAGATGAAGGCCGCCGAGAGCACCCACGGCCGGCGGCTGGTGGACACCCTCGACCTGCACTGGTACCCCGAGGCGACCGGCATTGGCGCCGGGGGCGCCACGGTTCGTATCACCGGCGCCGACACCAGCCCCGGCGTGGTGGAGGCACGCGTCCAGGCACCGCGCTCGCTGTGGGATCCCGGGTACCTCGAGCAGAGCTGGGTCGCGGGGTCGGCGGGCGGGCCCATCGCGCTCGTGCCCCGCATCGAGGGGCAGATCGCGCGCGACTACCCCGGCACCAAGCTCGGCTTCAGCGAATGGAACTATGGCGGTGGCAACGACATCAGCGGCGCGGTGGCGACCGCCGACGTGCTCGGGATCTTCGGGCGGGAGGGGGTCGGCCTCGCCAACGTGTGGCCGAGCGGCTCGGAGCCATTCACCGAGACCGCCGTGGCGATCTACCGGAGCTACGACGGGGCGGGCGCGCGCTTCGGTGACACCGCCGTCAGCGCCGTCACCAGCAGCATTCGCTCGTCGTCGGTCTACGCGGCGGTGGATGCGGCCAATCCGGGGCGGCTCGTGATCGTGGCCATCAACAAGCGGACCATCCCCACCACCGCCACCATCGCCATCTCGGGGGATCCCACCCGCACGTCGGCGGCGGTCTGGGTGGTCTCGGGCTCGAGCCCGGCGATCGCGGTCGCACCCGCCCTCTCTGCCAGTCAGCCCGGGACCTTCACCTACGAGATGCCCGCGCTGTCGGTGAGCGTGATCGTACCGTCCTGAGCGTCGAGTTCAATGCCGTTCGGTGAGCGTCCGATTGGAGGACGGCATTACGGCTAGCGTCGGCTTCCGAGGGGGTCCGCCAGCTGGCGGGTCGCGGGCCGTGGGCCGACGCTCGGGCCGGTGCCAGGGGAGCGCGGGCGTGGGTCCGAGGATGCCTCTCGGAGCCGGTGCGGCTTGGCGACCACCGCGGTGGTCGGCGCCCGCTCCCCGACCAGCTCCGCGGCGGCCGCTGGCAACACCGTCGACCGCGCGTCGGAGCGCCGCGGACCCGAGTCGAGGGGAGTGGGATCGGAGGCCACGGCCGGCGACACCCCCGGAGCGGCCAGCGGCTTCGGCGCGGGCGCGGGCGTCGGGGTAGGCGCGGCCAGCGGCTTCGGGGTGGACGGGCTCGCCCCGCTGGTTCCCTCGACCAGCTCGGGCAAACGCGCGCCCGGGCTTCGCGCCGCCCTGGGGACCACGTTCAGCAGCGTGACGAGGAGGGCCACCGCGGAGCCGAACCCGAGGGCCATCCAGCCGAGGTGCCGGGTCCGAACGCGGGCGGCGCGAAAGGTCGAAGCGCCCGCCCGGGAGGAGGACGAGACGGTGCCCGCCGCCACGGGGATCACGCCGAGGGGACCGGGCTCTGACTTCATCTCCATCGTGACCGCGGAGACGGGGCGCCTGGTGTCGGCCCCTGTCGCCGAGGCAGCGGACGGACCGGGGGCGGCCGATGGCACGGCGGGGAGCTCCGCGGGGCCGGTGTCTCGGCCCGCGGTCTTGTAGGGCCCCGTGTCGTCGAGGCCGAGCCGTCGCTCGCCCGCGATCCTCGCCGCGCGTACCGCCGAGTCGCGCGCCCAGCGCGGAGCCCACGGCCGGAGCCCCTCGGCCAGGATTCCGACGTTGCCGAAGCGCCGGTCCACATCCTTCTCGAGGCAGGCCAGGATGACCCGCGACAGCTGGTCCGGGACGTCGGCTCGCAGGGCGCTGGGGGCCACCGGGGCATCCACGAGGATCGAGGCGATCACGTCGGCGACCGTCTCGCCCCCGAAGGGCTGCCGCCCGGTCACGAGCTCGTAGAGGATCACCCCGAGCGACCAGACGTCGCTGCGCCCATCGACGGTGCTCGGGGTTCGAATCTGCTCGGGCGACATGTAGAGGGGCGTCCCCACCAGGGAGCCGCTGACGCTGACGGCGGGATCGTCGCCGGCCCGGCGCACCACGCTCGCCTCCAGCATCTTGGACACGCCGAAGTCGAGCACCTTGACGAGGGGGTAGCCGTCCATGCGGCGCGAGAGGAAGAGGTTCTCGGGCTTGAGGTCGCGGTGAACGATCCCGAGCGCGTGCGCCTCGGCGATGGCCTCGCACGCGTGCAGGACGTACCCGACGCTGGTCGTGAGCGATCGCGGCGCCGCCGCCTTCAAGACCGCCCCGAGGTCCTCGCCCTCGAGGTGCTCCATCACGATGAAGTGCCGACCGAGCTCGTCGCTGCCGACGTCCACCACCCGCGCGGTGTGCTCGCTGCGCAGGGCCGCGGCGGCCCGCGCCTCGCGGAAGAACCGGCCGATGGCATCGGGTTGCAGATCCTTCGGCACCGAGAGCAGCTTGATGGCCACGGTCTGGCCGAGCTGCTCGTGGAGGGCGGCCACCACCACGCCCATGGCACCGGTGCCGAGCACCCGCTCCACCAGGTACTTCCCGGCGAAACGCTGGCCGGGGGCCATGCGGAACGGCAGACCGCTCCCCCCAACTTCCGTCTCCACCTCCGGTTCCATGGGCACCTCTCAGACTATCGCCCAAAGGATGGACCGTCCAGGTGCACCGGCCCAGTTGCCGCCCGATGACGAGTCAGGAGAGGTTTTCGGAATTTCCCACCCAAGCCCCCGTCCCCGTCCCCGCCGCCGTCCTCGTCGCTCGCCTCTCGAGACGACGACGGCGACGAGGATCTGGCCCACCTGCCTTACGGGACGGTGCCAGCGCGCAGGTACTTCGCGAGCGGCAAGTTCTGCTTCTTGATCTCGCCCGCGACCAGGGCGGCGATCTTCTCGCCGCCGGCCAGGTTGGTGTGCGTCGCATCGCTCATGTTGGCGTGATACTTGAGGGCCTCGGTCTTGGAGCCGAGCGAGTTGTACCAGGCGACCGAGAGGGCGGTCAGGTCGATGTACGCCGCACCCTTGGCCATGGCCGCCGCCTGGGCCGCCGCGGCGTGCAGGCTCGACTGATCGCCTTCCATGGTGCCGGTGAACTGCACGCGGGCCGGCGGAGAGACGATGATCGGGGTGACCCCGGCCGCGATGGCGTCGGCGGCGTACTTCTCGAGGTTCGCCTGGACGGCGCTGTCGGCCACGCCCTTGTCGTTGTGGCCGAACTGGATCATGGCGTAGTCGCCCTTGGTCCAGTGCTGCTTGATCTGTCCCCAGAACCCGCCATAGAAGCTGCTCGAGCTCGCGCCGCTGTTGCCGTAGTTCGCGATGCCGATCGGCGCATCGAAGAACTCGGGCAGCATCTGGCCCCAGCCACCGAAGACGTTGCCGGTCTGGTCGCACTCGGTCGAGTCGCTGGCCATGTAGACCATGATCTTGTCGGCGCCAGCTGCCGCCAGGGCATAGCCGATGCCCGCCACCTGGGGCGAGCCCATCGCGTTGCCCGAGAAGAAGAGATCGAGCCCAGGGTAGCCGCCAGGGCCACCGGCGTGGTTCGGCTGTCCCTCCATGGCGCGGACGTTGACCACGAAGGCAAAGTCCTTCATCTCGCCAGGGCCGGTCATGACCGGCATGAGCAAGCCACGGCTCGATTCGGCGGCCACCGAGGTCACGCCCGCCATCGCGCCGCCGAGGCGAACGGAGACCAGGTAGTCGCCGGCCTTGGCCGTGCCGTCAGCCGTCGGAGTCTGGGCGTTGTTGTAGGTGTTGCCGCCGAAGAGGCACTGCAGGCAGACGGGGCCGGGGCCGCCACCCGGGCAGAGCCCGGCAGTGGTCGGCATGGCCGACATACAGCTCATGACGTTCATCGCGGTCGGCTGGGGATAGCTCGCGGGGATCGTCCCCCCCGCGGGCATCAGGTTGGTTCCGCCGCCCGGGGTCACGGCTGCACCTCCCGCGCCGGGCGTGCCGCCGCCCTTGCCGGCCGTGGCGGTTGCGCCGCCGCTGCCATCGGTCGGGGAACCCGTCTTCCCTCCCGTCGAGTCGGGGGGGACGGTGGCCGTGTCACCGCCCGACGATGCGGAGGCGGGCGTACCGCCCGAGCCAGAGGTGATTCCACCTCCGGTGAAACCACCCGAGCTCGGGAAGGTCGAGGATCCGCCGGTTCCCGATGTGGAGCTGGTGGCTCCTCCGGTGCCCAGCGGCGAGGGCTGGGTTCCCCCCGTGCCTGGTGACGACCCTGATTCGCTGCTGCCCGAGCAGGCCATCAGACCCACCAGCGTGCATAGAGGGAACAGAGAGCGGCGCTGCATGATGACCATGATCGTTCCTCACTTCCTGGGGCCTGAGTGTGGATTGTCCCCCATCTTCAACGGGGCGGGGCAAATGAAGCCTTCTTTGTATCACCTCAATCTCCGGCTGAGACGCCGCAAACGGACCGGCGCCACCCTGGTAAGACCAGGCACACCCCGTCGTCCGTCCGCGCCAGACGCGTATGTGCGGTATCTCACTGTCGACACGGCCCTGCCCAGCCGTGCCCCAACCGTGCCATTGAAAAGGAGTCAGATGTTGCAAGGCATGTCCAGATCCCGATGTGGAAGGTGATCCTCGCGCCGGCCCAGCTGGTCGGCTACCTCGCGTTCGCGCTCGGGGTGTTCTCGTTCGCCCAGCGCGACGATCGGCGCCTCAAGGGTGCGGTGGCGCTGCAGGCGCTCGGCTACGCGCTGCATTTCGCGCTGCTCGGGCGACCGACCGCCGCCGTCGCGTCGAGCATCACCGCGGCGCGCTCCCTGCTGTCGTTGCGGACGCGGTCGCGGTGGGTGCTGGCTGCGATCCTGGCGGCGAACCTGCTCCTCGGGGTCACGGCGGCTCGCGGGGTCGCGGGGTGGCTCCCAGTCGTGGCTTCGTGCGTGGGCAGCCTGGCGTTCTTCCTGCTCTCCGGGATCCCGATGCGGCTCACGATGCTCGGCGGGACGACGCTGTGGTTGTGCACCGCGATCCTGGCGGGCTCGATCGGCAGCACCGCGCTCGAGCTGACCATCGCGCTCGTGAACGGCACCACCATCCTGCGACTGTGGCGCGCCCGCCGCCACCATCATCACCTCGGCGCGCCACCACCGCCGGTGGTCGCCGCGGTCGCGGATGGGGGCGATTCGTCGCTCACCTGATGGTGCGAGCGAGGGGCGCCCGCGCCGGATGAGGCAGCAGGCGATCACCGAGCGCGATCGCCACCGCCGCCGCCAGCACCGCGCAAGAAACGGCCAACGTGCGCGCGTCCGGCGCCAGCAGCGGCTGCCCGCGCAGCGCCTGCCACAGGGTCACCGAGGTGAGGCCGATCCAGGCGAACCCGAGGGCGACGATGGGCCGGGCAGGGGCGGGGGCTGCGGCGCGCCCGAGGCTTTGGTTCGCCCGGCGACGAGCGCGTCGCTCGAGCAGGAGCGCCGCGAGGGGCAACACCTGGAGCGCGTGCAGGCCGACGAAGTGGGGCACGCGCAGATCCCCGCCCTCGGTGCTCCAGCGGGTGAACGGAAGCCCGGGGCCGCCGTCGGGGACACCCACCGCGTGCGCCCCGATCCGGGGCGTGGGCCGCCGCGCGCGGAGCGACTCGATCTGGGCGGCGGTGGGCCGCGGCATGATGGCTCCGACCGCGCCGCCAAAGAGCGTCCCCGCGAGGCCGAGGCGAATGGCCCAGGTGCGCGCGGGGGTCGAGAACCGCATCCGGAACGCGCAGACCGCGATGAACAGCTCCGCCAGCCACAGGAGGGCGATGGCGGCGCCCATGGTTGCGAAGACCGCGACGTCGAACCGGGTGGCCTGGTTGAAGTGGCTCGGGACGCCGCGCGCAGCCTGCAGGGTGATGGCCGCCAGCTCCAGCGCCGCGAGGGCGGCGATCAGCCCGCCGGCCCGATCGAGCCAGCGCCAGCGGCGCAGATCGAGCCGCTGGCGCATCTGGCCGAGGATCCAGGCGAGGGCTGGCGCCGTCACGGCGATGGACGCCGCGAACTTGGCGGGCTTCATCCAGGCGGGAGCGCCCGAGATCTGGTGGAGGCTGGCATGGCCCGCGCCGGCCTGCGCGGCCTGGATGGCCAGCGAGACCGCGAGGAGCCCGAGCGCACCCGCGATCAACCACGCGAGCGCGGGGTGGCTGGACCGCAGGGCCCGCGCGCGCGGGCCGAGGCGGGAGCGTCCGGTATCGACCGAGCGTGAGCCGAGCGAGGAGACCGAAGCGGCGAGGCGATCCATGACGTGCTCCTGGGTGCGAGATCGTGAAGATGAGGCGGGCCCGAGCGGCCACCCGCTCTGGCTCCGGAATGATGACACTGTAAACATTAGGTTGACGCCGTCAACATTTATTTGTTGTCACCGTCAACATGCTAGGCTGGTCGCATGAGCATCCGGGTGAACCGCAAGCCGGGCGACGTGTACCAGCACGGAGATCTGCGGCGCGCGCTGGTCAAGGCTGGGCTCAAGCTGCTGTCGGAGAGCGGGGAGGCGGGGCTCAGCCTGCGCGCGGCGGCCGAGCTGGCCGGGGTCAGCCACGCCGCGCCCTATCGCCATTTTCGCGACAAGCACGCCCTGGTCGCCGCCATCGCGGAGGAGGGCTTCCGGCTGCTGACGCAGCACATGCGAGAGGCGGCCGCTGCCTGCGCGCCCGGGGACCCGCTCGGACGCCTGCGGGCGCTCGCGCACGGCTACGTGTCCTTCGCCGTGCGCCACCCGGCCTACTTTCGGACCATCTTCGGCGGGGCGGTCTGCCCCGAGGGGGAGACCCCGCCCGCCGGGCTCCGGGAGGCCGGGGCCGAGGCCTATCGCGTCCTTCGTGACACCGTCGCCGAGGGGATCGCGGCGGGCGCGCTGCGCCCCGGCGACGCCGACCAGCTGTCCCTCGCGGCCTGGTCCCTGGTGCACGGGCTCGGCATGCTGATCGTCGAGGGGCAGCTCCCCGACACCCGTTCGCACCCCGCGCGCGTGAAGGCCGTCACCGACGGGATGGTGACGCTGCTCGAGGTGGGGCTGCGCAGGGTCCGCTAGAGCACCTGCTCGGTGCTAGGACGCAACCTGAGCGGGGGTCAGGCGCGGACCCGGCCGGGAATCGCCGGCGCGCGGGCCGGCGGAGCCGAGGAGGAGGACGGGGGCGAGGAGGATGCGACCTGGCCCTTGGCGGCCCGGTGGTCGCGCGCGAAGAGGACGTAGATGGCCGGGACGAAGAAGAGCGTGAAGGCCGTGCCCATTGCCATCCCCGCCACCAGCACGAGGCCGATGCTGTTGCGGGCGGCCGCGCCCGGGCCCCGGACCAGGGTCAGCGGGAAGTGGCCGCAGATGGTGGCGACGCTGGTCATCAGGATCGGTCGCAGCCGGGTGATGGCGGCCTCGCGCACCGCCTCGAGCTTGGTGTGTCCCTTCTCCTGGAGGGAGTTGGCGAACTGGACGATCAGGATGCCGTTCTTCGAGACCAGACCCACCAGGGTCACGAGGCCCACCTGCGAGTAGACGTTGATGGTGGTGGTCCAGCCGTCCGTCCAGTAGGGCATGTTGGGGTTCGGCATCTTGAGGAACGCCAGCGCCAGCGCCCCGAACATCCCGAGCGGGACCGAGCCGGCCAGGATCACGAAGGGATCCCGGAAGCTGTTGAACTGGGCCGAGAGCACCAGGAAGATCAGCACCACCGCCAGCAGGAAGGCCGGCAGGAACTTGTTGGCCTCGGTGCGCAGCTGGCGCGACTCGCCGGTGTAGTCGATCGAGTACCCCTGGGGCAGGATCTTGGCCGCCTCGCCCTCGAGGAACGACAGCGCCTGGTCGAGCGGGCGGATCGCCACCCCGTTCAGCTTCACCGCGTTGAGCTGCTGGAAGCGGTTCAGCGAGCGCGGCGTGACGGAGTTGTGGATGGTGGCGATGGAGTCGAGGGCGATGAGCTGACCGTTCGGGCCGCTCACGTACACGTCGTTGAGCTGGCTCGGGTTCAGCCGCTCCGAGCGCGCGAGCTGCGGGATCACCTTGTAGCTGCGGCCCGCCACGCTGAAGCGGTTGACGAAGTTCCCACCCACGGCGGCCGAGAGATCCTGGGCCACCGACTGCAGGTTGAGGCCGAGCTCGGCGACCTTGTCCCGATCGATCTCGATCTCGGACTCGGGCTGATCGACCTTGACGTCGATCAGCGGCGGGAAGGCGAACATGCCGCTCGCGGCCGCCTTCTGCTGCAGGGTGGTCGCGAAGCCCAGGATCTCGTTGGTCTCGGCGGTGGACGAGAGGATGAACTCCACCGGGAAGTTGCCGCCCCCCGGCAACGCCGGCGGCAGGATCGGGAAGGTCTGGATCCCCGGGATGACCCCCACCCGCTGCTGGACCTCCGGGATGATCTTGAACGCCGACCGCTTGCGGTCCTCCCAGGGCTTGAGCACCAGACCCCAGAAGCCGTTGTTCGGGAAGGTGATCTGGAAGGTGAAGTCCGCCTCGGGCATCTGCATCAGCGTGCGGTTGACCTCGCGGGTGTAGTAGGTCACCTGATCGAGGGTGGAGTTCGAGGGCGTGTTGACCACCCCGAAGACCACCCCTTGGTCCTCGGCCGGCGCCAGCTCCTTGGGGGCCTGCGCGAACATCAGGAATGCCAGCAGGCTGATGACGATCCAGACGGCGTAGACCGCGCCGCGCGCCGACAGCACCCAGTCGAGCCTGCGCGCGTAGTTGTCACGGAGGCGATCGAAGGCGTGGTTGACCACCCGCGCGAAGCCGCGCTCCTCGTGGCCCGCCTGCAGCAGCGCCGAGGACATCACCGGCGACAAGGTCAAGGCCACGATGCCGGAGATGGTGACGGCACCCGCCAGGGTCAGGGCGAACTCGCGGAACAGGGAGCCGGTGAGCCCACCCTGGAAGGCGATCGGGGTGTAGACCGCGGCCAGGGTGATGGTCATGGCGACGATCGGCCCCACCAGCTCCCGAGCGCCCGCCAGGGCCGCCTCGAGCGGGGTCATCCCCTCCTGCAGGTGGCGCTCGACGTTCTCGACCACCACGATGGCGTCGTCCACCACCAGCCCCACCGACAGCACGATCGCCAGCAGCGTCAGCAGGTTGACCGTGAACCCGAAGAGCTGCATCAGGGCCACGGCCCCCACCAGCGACACCGGGATGGCCACCACCGGCACCAGCACCGAGCGCAGGGATCCGAGGAACAAGAAGATCACCACCACCACGATGAGCAGGGTCTCGCCGAGGGTGTGCTCGACCTCGGTGATGGCGCTCTTGATGTAGTTGGTCCCGTCGAAGGCCACCACCGCCTGGATCTGCTCGGGGATCTCCTTGCGCAAGGTCTCCATCTCGGTGCGGACCCGGGCGATCACGTCGAGCGAGTTGGCGTTGGGCAGCGCCCACATGCCGATGAAGACCGCGGTCTGCCCGCTGAAGTTGACCGAGGTGTCGTAGTCCTCGGCGCCGAGCACCACCTCCGCGAGATCGCCGAGGCGCACCACCGAGCCGTTCTTCTGGCGCACCACCAGCTGCTTGAACTCGCGCACCGAGCTGAGATCGGTGTTGGCGGTCAGGTTCACCTGCACGAGCGAGCCCTTGGTCTGCCCCACCGCGGCCAGGTAGTTGTTGGAGGCCAGCGCCTGCCGCACCTGGCTCGGGCTCACCCCGTAGGCGGCCATCCGGTCGGCCTTGAGCCAGATGCGCATCGCGAAGGTGCGCGCGCCCAGGATGTCCGCGCGCTGGACCCCTTCGATGGCGGACAGGCGCGGCTGCACCACCCGCACGAGGTAGTCGGTGATCTCGTTCTGCTTGAGGAACTGCGAGGAGAAGCTGAGGTAGGCCGAGGCGAACTGGCTGTCGGCGGATTCGATGTTGATGATCGGCAGCTCCGCCTCGGGCGGGAGATCGCCGCGGACCTGATTGACCTTGGCGCTGATCTCGGAGAGCGCCCGGTTCGCGTCGTAGTTGAGACGCAGGCGCGCCCGGATGGTGGACAGGCTCTGCTTGCTCTCGGACTCGATGTAGTCGATCCCGTCGGCTGCGGCGATCGATCGCTCGAGCGGGGTGGTGATGAAGCCGCGCACCAGCTGGGCGTTGGCGCCCACGTAGGCGGTGGTGACCGTGATGGTCGCGTTCTCGCTGCGGGGGTACTGGCGAACGTTGAGGGAGCGGATGGCCTGCAGCCCGGCGATCAGGATCACCAGGTTGACGACGATCGCCAGGACCGGCCGTCGGATGAAGAGATCGGTGAACTTCATCAGTTGTCCGCCGGCTTGGGGTCGAGCTCGACGGTGGGGGCGAGGCTGTCGTTCACCAGCACGTGCGCGCCCTTGCGCAGCTTGAAGGCGCCGTTGCTGACCACGGTCTCGCCTTCCTTCACGCCCGACACGACGGCCACCAGATCGCCGCGCTTCTCTCCCAGCCGCACGAAGCGCGGCTCGACCACCAGCGCCGGCTGATCACCGCCGCCAGCGGCCGCGGGGTGGTTGTCGGTTGGCGGGCTGCTCGCCCCGCCCGCCGCCGGCCCAGCTTCGCTCTGCTGGCTCTTGATGACGAACACCGAGTCCCCGTAGGGCGCGTACACCACGGCGGTGGCGGGGATGACCACCACCTCGTGGCTGTCGGCGGCGTGCACGTCCACGTTCACGAACAGGCCCGGCCGCAGGGTTCCATCCCGGTTGGGGAACTGCGCGCGCACCCGGACGTTGCGGGTGGTGGCGTCCACCTCCGAATTGATGGTGCTGATCTTGCCTTCCCACTTTCGCGTCGGGAACGAGTCGACCCGCATGGTGGCCAGCTGGCCGACCTTCAGGTCCGCGAGGGCCTGTTGCGGCAGCGAGAACTCGGCGTACATCGGATCGACCGACTGCAGCGTGGCGATGGGGGTCCCGGGCGACACGACCTGGCCGCGCTCGACCTGACGGATGGCGACCCGCCCGTCGAAGGGGGCCCGGATCGTCTTCTTGGAGATGGTGGCGCGCAGGTTGCTGACGGTCGCCTCCGCCTGCTTGGTGCGGGCGGCCGCCGTGTCGAAGTCGGCGGGCGTGTTGGCTCCCGCCTTGCGCAGCACCTCGGCGCGCTCCATCGAGGCCTTGGCCAGGGCCAGGTCCGCCGTGGCCGAGGCGAGCTGCGCCTCCTCGTTGGTGGTGTCGAGCTTGACCAGGAGGGCACCCCGCCTCAGGTTCTGACCTGAATCGAAGGCGACCTCGCGGATCAGGCCGGGGAGCTCGGCGCCGAGGGTCACGTCGTGGACCGCGACCAGGGTCCCGATCGCCTCGCGCCGGGCCTGCCAGGTGGTGCGCGACACCTTGGCCGAGGTCACCGCTTCGGGGGGCGGCACGAACGACTTGCCGGCCTGGATCATCGCGCGGATTTGCCCGACCTTGATCCCGACCAGAGCAACGATGACGAGAACGATACCCACTATGGCTAAAATCCAGACTTTTCCCCTGGTCTTCATGAGCTCCTCGGTGGTCACCAACCGCCTGTCGCCGGCCATCTGGAGCCGGCCGGCTCCCCTTTCCTACACGACAATTGGCGGTATGCCCGTCGATAATGACGGGGGCGGACGCGCCCCGCGGGGCAGCCTCCCCGCGCCCCGAGGACGGCCCGCGATCAGGGGGTGGGCGCGGGGGACGCGGCCGAGGAGCCTGGTGTTAAACGCCCCACTTCGCCTGGGCGGCCGATCCGGCACGCCGGCTTCGTTGCTCGTCGGACAGATACCTTCGGGTGTTCGCCCTCCTCACGCCTCGCCATCGTGCCGGCTTGGCCGCCCAAGATTCGCGGCTCGTTCAACACCAGGCTCCTCGGTCCCGAGCGCCCGGCGGGCGGCCGCGAGGCCGTCGTCGTAGGCCGCGAGCAAGCGATCCCAGGTCGCGTTGGCGCCCTCGTCCACGACCCGCCGGGCCGGGTCGGCATCGAACCACGCGAGCGTCTTGCGGATCCCATCGCGAAAGCGCGTGGTCGCCACGTAGTCCGGGACGAAGCGCTTGATCTTGGTGTTGTCGAAGATGGCCGGGTTGGCCTTGTCCCCGAGGAGGCCGTCGGTGTCGGCAGGCGGGAGGCACGCGCGCAGGTAGTCCGAGGCGATGTGCACCAGCCTCGGCCGGGGAGCGCCCGCCGCCTCGGCCACCGCCTCGTAGATCTGGTTCCAGGTGAGGACCTCGTCCGAGGTGATGTGGAAGGCGTGCCCGATGGCGCCCTGGTGTCCGACGAGACCGACGAGGCCCCGGGCGAAGTCGGTGGCGTGGGTCATGGTCCACGGGGAAAGCCCGTCCCCGGGGACGATCACCGGGCGTCCCCGGCGCATGCGGTCGACCACCGTGAAGGTCTTCCCCCAGGGATTGAACGCGAGCGGCACCACCGTATCGCCGTAGGTGTACGAAGGGCGGACGATGGTCACCGGGAAGGCGGTCTCGCGGTGGGCGCGCACGAGGAGGTCCTCGCAGGCAATCTTGTCGCGGGCGTACTGCCAGAAGGGATTCGAGAGCGGCGTCGACTCGGTGATGAGGTGGTGCGAGGCGGGCTTTTGATAGGCGCTGGCCGAGCTGATGAAGATGTACTGGCGCGCGCGACCGGCGCCGAGGAGGGCGATGCGCGGGGCAACCTCGTCCGGCGTGAAGGCGATGAAGTCCACCACCGCGTCCCAGGCCGGAGCGCCGGGGTTTCGCCCATCGGACTCGTCTCCATCGACGGCGCGGAGGGCCGCCGACAGCGCTTCGGTGTCGTGGACGTCCGCCTGGATGGCGCGTGCTCCGGCCGGGCCGCCCCCGCGCCTGCCTCGGTTGAGGAGGGTGACGTTCATTCCCGCGGCCACGGCCCGCTCGGCACAGGCGTTGCTGATGATTCCGGTACCACCGAGGAAGAGCACGCGCATGGGGGGCCGGAGTTTAACCCAAAGCCCGGCGCGTGGGATTTGTAACTGAACTGTCACATGGCCGCCTTCTATCCGGCACAAATTTGTCGATGAGCATGCGGCTGTCACCCGACTGTCAATCACGCAAAGCACGCAAAGACACAAGGAGCCGAGGGAAATGAACGATACGTTCGACCTGACCACGGGGCCGTTCGCCTGGTGGGCCATCCTCTGCGCGATCAGCGCGGTGAACCTGGTGGCCTGGACACTGGCCGCCACCGCGGTGTGGCGGCAGCGCGAGCAGACCGAGCCGGGGCTCTACGCCTTCCGGCGCTGGCAGATTGGCCTGTCGGCGGTCTTCGTGCTGGTGTGCGCGTTTCGCTCGGCGTTTCCGCGGGCGGACGTCCAGCGGATCTGTTTGCACGATTCATGGCTATCGAGCGTGATGCTCGGGCGCTCGCTGGCCACGGTGGCCGAGCTGTGCTTCGCGGCTCAATGGGCGATGCTGCTGCGCGAGATCGGCATCCGGACGAGCAGCCCTGGGCCACAGCTGGCGTCGCGGCTGATCGTGCCGTTCATCGCGGTCGCCGAGGTCTGTTCCTGGTACGCGGTCATCACGACATCTTACATCGGCAACACCTTCGAGGAATCCATCTGGGCCATGACGGCGCTCCTCGCCACCGTCAGCGCCGCCTCGGTGTGGTCGCGTCTCGCCGCCCGCCATCGCCCGTTGCTGGGAGGCGGCCTGGTCTTCGGCGCGGCCTACGTGGCGTTCATGACCACCGTCGACGTTCCCATGTACTTCTCGCGCTGGCTCGCCGACCGGGCAAGCGGGCGGATGTATCTGACCCTCGGCGAGGGGCTGCGGGACGTGTCGTTTCGATGGGTGGTCGCCCATGGCTGGCAGGCGTGGCGGACCGAGATTCCCTGGATGTCCCTGTACTTCACCGTGACGGTGTGGGCCAGCATCGCCCTCATGAACCTGCCGCCGCTGACCGGCATCCACCCCGGAGCCCTCGCGCGGGCCGTGGCCAACCCGGGCGCGGCGGTCCCCGGCCGGGCCCAGACGCTGGTTCCCGGCGCTGCCCGCGCCGCGAGCCGCTTGCCGGCCTGAGCTCGAGCTGCCGGGGCGGCGCACGGGGGAACCGGCGCGGGCGGTTGGCCGCGGGAGGTTCAGGGAGCGGGCAGGCGGCCATCCAGAAACTGGCTCACGAACGCGGACTGGGGATGAGAGGCCAGCGTGGCGAGCGTCCCCCTCTGGATCACCGTGCCGTGCTCGAGGACGAGCACGTCACCCGAGAAGGCCTCGGCGTCCGCGCGATCGTGGGTCACGATGATGGTCGGGATGGCTCGGCTGGTGACGGCCTCACTCAGGAACCGCCGCACCGCCGGGCGCAAGGTCGCGTCCAGGGCGGCGAGCGGCTCGTCGAGCAGCAGGGCACGCGGGCAGGAGGCCAGGGCGCGGGCCAGCGACACGCGCTGCGCCTCGCCCCCCGACAGCTTGCCCGGTGCACGGGCGGCGAGCCCCGAGAGCCCGAGCTCGGCGAGCGCGGCCCGGGCGAGCCTCACCCGCTCGGCGCGATCGCGGGCGGGAATGCCGTACGCCACGTTGGCGAGCACGTCGAGGTGCGGGAACAGCGCCTGGCGCTGCGGGACGTAGGCGATCTGGCGGCGCTCGACCGGGAGCTCGATCCCCTGCGCGGGGTCGGAGAGCCGGGAAGGGCCGAGCGTGACGTGACCGCGCTCGAGCGGGAGCGCCCCGAGGATCATCTTCAGCGTGCTGGTCTTCCCGGCTCCATTGGGACCGACGAGGACGGTCGGCCGACCGCCCGTCCGCAGGGTCACGTCGATGGTCAGCTGGCCCACCCGTCCGTGCAGGTCGACGTCGAGCACGTTCTTCACGTGCGTGTCCCGGCCCGCACGGCCACGAGGAGGGCGAAGGCGACCACGACCAGAACGATGGACAGGCTCTCGGCCGTGCGCACGTCCGACTCGAGCGCCATGTAGATGGCGAGCGGCAGGGTCTGGGTTCGGCCCGCCAGGTTACCGGCGAACATCAAGGTCGCTCCGAACTCTCCGAGGGCCCGCGCCCAGCTCAGCGCCGCGCCGCCCACCAGGCCGGGAATCGAGGTGGGCAGCGCGATGCTGAAGAACACCCGCACCGGGGAGGCGCCGAGGGAGCGGGCCACGAGCACCAGTTCGGGATCGAGGCGGCGAAAAGCCGTGGCCGCCGCCTGCACGTAAAAGGGAGCGGCCACGAAGGTCTGCGCGAGGACCACCGCCGCGCGCGTGAACGGCAAACCGATTCCGGCGGTCGCGAGGACCGGCCCGAGCAGCCCGCGGCGCCCGAAGGCCAGCAGCAGGGCGACACCCGCCACCGCCGGTGGAAGCACGACCGGCAACTGCAGGATCGCCTCGATGACACGCCAGCCACGGTGGCGCTGGTGACGGGCGAGCATCCACGCCACCGGGGTTCCGCAGGCGACGATCAGGGCCAGGCTGGTGATGGTGGTCGCGAGCGTCAGGCGCACCGCCGGCCCGACCAGCGGGTCGGTGAGCCCCCGGAGCAATTCACGCGGCGAGGCGCTGAAGAAGAGGCTCGCCACCGGGAGCACCACCAGCAGGAGCAGGAAGCCCGACAGTCCACCGGCGGCGACTGGCCAGGCCCAGCGCCGGATGCCACCGAGGGCTCTGGGATCTTGGCGAGTCATGGGGGCATCCGGGTGAGGGTGACGGTGAAAGGGTGACCTGTCGGTCTTTTACGACATCCGGAGCGGCCGCGGCCCCAGAAGTCGGGGGACGGGAATTGGGCCCGGAAACGTGGTTGCACGCACGCAAGCCCTTGCATGGAGGCAGGGTGGGGTGAAGCACGTCCGCCCGGTCGTGCTGGGTGTTTGCTGGCCATCCGGTCCCGAAAGCGGCCGGCATTCGAGTTGCACCGAGACCAGGTGAAGGTCGGTCCCATGACGGTGACGGCTGCTATCATCATCGAGCTTCGAGGAAGCGCGGGGAGGATGTCGATGTCCGAAAAGAACGGCGTGCGCCACGGGGCCGGGCGATGAGGACGAGATCGTATCTCGTCGGGTCGGTCCTGCTCGGGTTGGTCCTCGCGGGGTGTGGAGGCGGCGATTCCGGCGCGGTCTCCACCCCGGGATCGATCACGAGCTCGACCGATGCCGCGTTCTTGACCTGCGACACCGAGATGCGGGCCATGCCGTATCTGGCGGGGATGCATGTGGCGTCCGCGGCCGGAACGTTCGAGGTGAAGCTCATCGAGAGCGTGCCGGGTCCCCCCGTGAAGGGGAACAACAGCTGGACCATCGAGATTGACGACTCCGCGAGCGGAGCGCCCCTCGACTTGCTCGCGGTCTCCGTGACGCCGTGGATGCCCGATCACGGGCACGGGACCCAACCGGTGATCGTCGCCCCGACGGGGGCGGCTGGACAGTATGGCCTGATGCCGGTTTACCTCTACATGAGCGGCTTCTGGCAGGTTCAGATCGGCATCAAGTCGACCGCCGGCGCGGCCGCGACCCAGGATCAAGCGATCCTCCCCATCTGCATCCCGTAGTTTCCCGGCACCCCGCCACCGCGCGGACACGGACACGCGCGCTGCAGCCGAGGAGGCGCGCAGCCGATGTCCATGAGTGCCGGTGCGCCCGCTGAGACTGCGGACGTGACCCGTTCGCGCCGTGGTTGAACACCCTGCGTTTGCCCCCATGGATTGACCCTGTCTCTTGAATCTTGCTGAAAAGAGGTGCCATGCGTTCGAGATCGACCACGCTCCCTGCAGCCACCACCCTCGCCGCCGTCGTCCTGCTCGGGGCCCTGCTCGGGGCCGAGGGCTGCTCCTCGGATTCGGCGACCATCCCGATCGACGGGGCAGGAACGGGGGGCGGAGCGGCCACGGGCGGAGCAGCCATCCCCTCGGGGACCGGAGGCGGCGGCGGCCCGGCTCGGGGCGACATGTCCAGTTCCTCGGGGGGAGCCACCGCCGGCCAGGTCACCGCCGGAACGGGCGGTGAGACGGGGGTGGTTGCCACTGGCGACGCGGGCTCGGACGGCAGCGCCGCGGGCGGTGCTTCCGTGGACGGCGGTGTGGTGATGGGCACCGGCGGCGCGAGCCTCGGCGGACGCTCGGACGCGGGGATGGGCGCCGGCGCCAGCGGCGGCCGGGCTCCCCTCGGTACCGGAGGATCGCACGTTGGCGGCGCAGGCGGTCGCCCCGGCGGAAGCGGGGCCGCGGGGGGCGGCGTCGCGGGGAGCGCGGGGCGCCCGGGCGTGTCCGGCGGCTCGGGTGGGGCCGCCGGTGCCGGGCCGGCCGCGCCCGGCGGCCGCGTGACCGGCTACGGGCTGGTGCGCCTGGCGGCCAATTCACAGAACCAGATCGTGCGCCTTCAAACCACGCTGACGGTCCCCGCCAAGCCCGCGGCGACCGGGACCCTCTTCCTGTGGCCGGGGCTGCAACCCGGCGGCGCGAACCTGTTGCCGATCGACAACGGCGTCCTGCAGCCGGTCTTGACCTGGGGGCGATCTTGCGCGCCGGGCACCCAGCCGAAGGCCTACTCGACCTGGTGGATCTCCGCCCAGTACGTCAACACCTACGGCAAGGCCCAGGGATACACCGGCTGCTCCGGGGGTCCGGTCATGTCGGTGGAGGTCGGGGATCCCCTGCAGATCGACATGCAGCTCACGGGGACGGTGTGGAATCAGACCGTCACCGACGCCGCGACCGGGGCCTCGGTCAGCTTCAGCAAGGACATGATGGGTCAGGCCCAGAACTCCGCCTACTTCGACGTCGAGGAGTACTCCGCGTCGCCGGTCTCGACCGTGGTGTTCACCGACACCACCCTGACCTTCGGTTCGGCCGACACGGCGGACTGCAAGCTCAGCATGCGCGGACAGACCGACTTCGTCTCGGTCCCCCAGCCATCGCCTGATGGCCTGCAGTGCAAGGTGGCGCAGATCGTCCTGCGCGCCCAGGGCATCCCGTGAGGCGATCGCTCGATCGGCCTCGGCCGAGCCGCCGTCAGACCGCGGTCCCGCTCTGCACGCGCCGGCGCACGGTCGCGACGTGGTCGCGCAGCACGTAGAGCTGGTCGGCGAACGAGGTCGGCGTCTTCAGCTCCTTCACGGCGAGGGCGATCTCGTCGATGCGCTCCAGGATCCGCGTGCGGGCCTCGGCGTCGCGGGAGCCGGCCATCTCGCGCTCGATCTGCATGAGCACCCCGTACCAGCGGTAGATGCGCGAGCGCACCCGCCAGCGGTAGATCGCGGGGACGATCTTGGTGGCGGGCACGATCACCACCAGCAGGGGAAAGATCAGCACCCACAGGCGGTCGATGAAGGTGGCCAGCCAGAACGGCAGACGCTTGTAGAGGAAGGGCTCGCCGGAGCGGTAGTAGCGCTCGGCATCGTGGCTGATGGGAAAGTCGCGCGGCAGCGGCGCCGGGAACTCCCCCGCCGTGCGGAAGAGCCCCGGGCCCCCGTGGATCTCCTTGGCGGCCGCGATCAGTAGATCCGACAGGGCAGGGTGCAGATCGTCGCGTGCCACGAGCTCGACGGTCGGGCCGATGAGCTCCACCGTCCGCGGCGGGTAGTCCTTGGCCAGATCCATCGACCCCTCGGGGAGGGTCAGCTTGGACAGGAACCGGAACTTGCGGAGGTACCCGTCCGCCTGACGGAAGCTCGCGAGCTCGATGCCGGGGACGGCGCGCAGGCCGCGCATGACCTGGGGAGTCGCCGAGTCGCCCATGAAGAAGGCCGCGTCGAGCTCGCCGGCGATGAGCGCGCGCGCGGCCTCCTCGCCGCCGAGATTGACCACCGTGGTGGGCGGGCCATCCATCTCGTTGGCCTTGAGGATCTTGAGGGCCAGCACCCGCGCCCCGGTGCCCTCCGGGCCGACCGCCAGGCGCTTGCCCTTGAGCTGGGGAAGCATCTCGATGGGCTCGGTGCTGCGCGCATACACCATCAGCGGCTGGGCGAACACGCTCCCGAGCGAGATCAGGTGGGCGGGGGCGGGGGCGCCATCGGCGAGCAGGCCGCCCTGCACCAGGCCCACGTCGACATGGGTCCTGGGGTTCGTGAGTTGCTCGAGGTTGTCGAGGGATCCGCGTGAACCCACCACGTCGACCTTGATCCCGTGGGCCTCGATGATCTTCTTGTAGCGCTCGGCGAGGTTGCGGTAGCTGCTGCCCTCGGGGCCGCTGATGAAGTGGATGGTGCGGGGCGGGGCGAAGCGGACGGACTTGGCGCCGATCCATGCCACGGCCGCCAGCACCAGCAGCGCCGGGATGCCCACCGCGCCGATGTCGCGCCAGGAGGCCGCAGCCAGGCGGGCCTGGATCCCCGTCTTGAACCTCTGTCTGACCTTGCTCTCCGCCTTCACCGGGCTATCTTGCGCCCAGGGCCGCCGCGGTCAACCGCCGACCGGGGGACAGGATCGCCCGGGCCCAGGCGGGCCTCCTCCGTCCGGTCTTCTTATGTCCGGGACTTCTCCGTGCGGGCCTTTTCCGTGCGGGCCTTTTGGGCCTCGAGGATCTTGGCGAACGAGCGCAGCCCGAACTCCTGTTCGGTGAGCCCCGTCTGGGCGATCTCCGAGGCGTCGATCGCCCCGCAGTTGAGGGCGCGCAGGAAGTAGTTGAGCAGACCCTGGCCGGTGGCGGCGTCGTCGAACACGTCGCCTATCAGGGTGGCCTGGGCCGCCTTCTCGACGAAGTTGCGCAGGCGGTCGGCCGCGGCGGCGAACCCTTCGAGGAAGAAGGCGTAGCAGGCCGCGTAGCGCACCGGGAGCTGGGCGGGGTGCAGATCCCAGCCCTGGTAGAAGCCGCCCTCGAGCGAGTGTCGGATGTGGTGGTGGGCCAGCCGCCAGGCCGCGTGCACCTGCGCGCGGTTCTCGGCCCGCTGGGCCTCGGTGAGATCGCGCTCCCGGTGGGGACCCACCGGCATCACGTTGGTCGCGCCATCGGACAGGAAGATCCCGGTGCCGGCGTAGGCCAGCATCATCATCCCCTTGGCCAGATCGCACATGGGGTGATCCATGCGCTGGTACGCCGCCGTGATGTTGCACGACGCCGTGTAGTCGTAGGTCCCGAGGTGAGCCGCCACGCAGCGGCCCTCGGCGGCCGCGAGGAAGTCGGGGAGCGGAGAGCGGCCGTCGGGCGCCAGGAAGGCCTGGGTGGTCTCGATCATGATCTCCATGCGCAGCGCGCCGGACGGCAGGCCGTGCCGCCGCTCGAGCAGCTCGAAGAGTCGAACCAGGGTGGCGGGCTGGGCGGCGATCGTGACCTTCGGCAGCGTGACCACGAAGTTGTCGGGGAGTCGTCCGCCGGTGGCGGTGAGGAGCGTCTCGAGGAAGATGTCGAGCGTGCGGGCGGCGCGCAGCTTCCACTCCTCGCCCATGGACTTGATGCGGATCCCGATGAAGGGCGGGAGCAGGTGGGCGACCATGCCGCGCGCCACCTCGCGGGCGGCGGCGGCGGCGACCTGGTCCTCCTCGGCGTCCGGGCGCGCGCCGAAGCCGTCCTCGAAGTCGATGCGAAAGTCCTCGACCGCCTCGCGCTCGAGCTTCTTGCGCACCCGCTCGTAGACGGTGTGGGCCAGCCAGGCTGCGGGCTGGGATCGGCGCAGCGCCTGGGGGTCGTGCTCGAAGGCCGAGCGGTAGGCCTCTCGGGCCGAGGCCGAGGCGTCGAGGGCCTGGGGCGCGACGAAGCCCACGCCGAGCGCGAGCTCGATCGGATCCCGGCCGTAGCTGGCGAGGCTCCGGAGGGCGAGCTCCCCGAGTCGCAGGGTGGTCTCCGCCTTGTAGAGCTGCGCGCCGCCGTAGACCGTGTGAATCGGCTGGCGCGCGCCGCGATCGCCCGGGTAGGTGCGGGCGAAGGCCTGGTTCTGCAGGCCCAGGGCTTCGAGGTGGAGGTGGGCTTCTTCGAGCAAGCTCATGGGGTGGCTCATCTGTGCATCGACCTCAGGTGCCGCGGTAGGTGGAGTAACCGAAGGGACTGAGCAGGAGCGGGACGTGGATGTGCGCATCGCCGCGCTCCACCTCGAAGGTGACGTCCACCTGCGGGAAGAAGACCGGGCGCTGCGTGGCCGCCAGGTACGGCCCGGTGTGAAAGGTCAGGCGATAGGTACCGGCCACGACGGGATGCGCGGGCAAGAGGTTCGAGACGCGCCCGTCGTCGTCGGTGACGCCTTCCGCGACGACGCTGAAGGTGGGGACCGGGACGCCCGCCCCGCCCGTCGCACCCCCCACGGCCGTGAGGTGGCCCTCCCCGCGGTCGAACGGCTGGCTGACACGTGCCAGCGTCACGCGCAACCGTCGGGCTGGGCAGCCGAGGGCGGTGTCGAGGACGTGGGTGGTGATGGGGCTCATGGTGTCGCGAGCTTCTCGAGGCGCAGCCTGGTGATCTTGGCCTGCTCTCGAGCGGCGATGCGCCGCTCGACCTCCGGGGAATTGTGCAGGCGCGCCTCGAGAAGATCGAGCATCTCGCGGGCGCTCCTTCCGGTCGCGCAGACGATGAACGTGAACCCGAACGCCTGGGCGTAGGCCTGGTTTCCGGCGCGCAGGCGCTGGCGGGTCTCGGCGTCCGCGTGGACCGCGCCGGCCTGCTCCTCGCGGGCCCAGGTCGCTGTTTCGCGCAGATCCGGAGCCGAGGATCCCGGCTGTCCGGCCGACGGGTCGGCCGACGGCGCGCCGCCCGCGGCGAGGGGGGCCGGGCCAGGCTCGCCGACGGGGAGCTCGGCACCGATCCGTGGGTGGTGGGCGAAGGCCTCGAGGTGGTCCGCGACGTCGAGGGACTCCCAGACCGTGTCGGCGGCGGTCAGGAGCGCGGCGGTGGTGGCGAAGGGCGCGCGGGCCTGCATGCCCTCGACCCAGCGCCGGGCGCCGCAGCACCGCGCGAGGGCGCGCGCGGCCTCGGCGTCGCTCATGGCCGCCAGCACCGCGTGCGCCTCAGGCATCGCGCCGACCCCACAGGCGGAAGCGGCTGAGCCCGCCGTCGGGGAAGATGTTGATCCGCACGTGCGACAGCGCCCGGTGCGGACGGAGCGCGCCCGTCCGGAAGAAGTGCCGAGCGTGCGGCGAAAGCTGGGTCTGGTCGAGCAGCGGAGCCCACCCGGAGGAGGAGATGAGCTCGGTCATGGGGGCGCCCGCCGCGTCGATTCCGTCGAGGGAGACGCCCTCGGGGAAGTTGCCCTTGAAGTGGTTGGTGTCCACCTCGACCAGCTCGGCGGTCCCCCGCGCCCCGAGCTCGACGATCAGCCAGTCGTGCCCCGGGCCGCGCTTGCGCCGGGTCTCCCAGCCGCCGCCCATGTTGACGGCGCGACCGGGCAGGAGGAGGTTGTTCATGGGGCCGAAGAACGCATCCGAGCAGCACAGGGCGCTGCCCCCGTTGGTCACGGCCGCCAGATCGTGCACGCTCCCGGCCGGCGCCGACAGCTGCGCCTGGGTCTCATCGTCGATGTGAGCCGGCTCCCAGGTGGGGGCGACCCGGCCAAACACCCGCAGGCGGGCCACGCCTCCGTCCGGAAAGATGTTCAGACGAACGTGGCTGATGGGCGTGCCCGCGCCCGCTCCCCCGCCCGTGGCGAACAGGTGCTGCGCGGCGAACAGGTTCTGCGCGCTCGGACGCAGGGGGACCTGAGGCAGGAGCGGACGCCAGGGCAGGTCCTCGAGCGCGCCGACCGGGGTTCCGGGGCGCGCGCCGAGACCGTCCAGCGATGCGAAGGGTGGGTGGTTGCCCGAGAAGTGATTGGTGTCGATGTCGATCCCGAGCACATGCCCCGGGACGCCGAGCTCGACGATGCACCAATCGTGGGCGCTGCCCGCGGCGTCCTGCGCGCCGAGGCCCCGCTTGCGGCGACTCTCCCAGCCGTCCATCCACTTGCCGCGATCGGTGTACTTGCCCGGGATGAACTCGCCTCGACCGGGGACGAGGAGGTTGTCCATCGCGGCGAAGAAGTCGTCGCTGGCCGCGATGGCCCTTCCCCCGAGCGTCGCGGCCGCGAGGTCGACGAGCCCGGTGAAGGTGGCGGCGCTGGATTCTTGCACGGTGGTCATCCGTCATTCCTCTCTGCTCTCTGCTCTCTGCTCTCTGGTCTCCGGTCCCTGGTCTTCTCGGATCAGCGTCGCGGGGCGGGCGTCCCGGTCGGATCCCCGTGCGCGCGGCGACCGAGCAAGAGCTTGCCCGTGGCGCCCGCCGGATGGGTCTCGTCCCCGGGCCGGGTCCCATCGAAGATCTTGCGGCCGCCGAGCCAGGTCTGGTGCACGACCCCGCGCAGCTCGCGTCCGAGGTAGGGCGAGATGGGGTGGCGAAAGAACAGGCGCTCGGGGGTGACCGTGAACGTCGCATCGGGATCCCACACCACGAAGTCGGCGTCGTAACCGGCCGCGATCCACCCCTTCTTGCCGGCGAGGCCGGCGAAGGCGGCCGGGCGGGCGCTCATCCACCGGGCGAGCTCGGCCAGGGTCGCCCCACGCCGCGCGGCCTCGGTCCAGATGGCCGGCAGCCCGAGGGACAGCGACGCGATCCCCCCCCACGCGTCCATGAAGTCGCCGCGCTCGGCCAGCTTCAGCCCGGGGGCACAGGGGCTGTGGTCCGTGATCACGAAGTCTATCACCCCGCCAAAGAGGCCCTGCCACAGCGCCTCGCGGTTGGCGTGGGAGCGGATGGGCGGGGCGCACTTGAAGCAGGTCGCGCCGTCGGGGATGGATTCGGCCTCGAGACAGAGATAGTGCGGGCAGGTCTCCACCGTGATGGGCAAGCCCTCCGCCCGGGCAGCCCGCAAGGCGGGCAGCGCGGACGCTGACGAGAGGTGCACGATGTGGACGGCGCAGCCGGTCTGACGGCAAAGGTCGATGAGCAGCTCGATCGCGCGATCCTCCCAGAAGGCCGGGCGCCCGTGCAGGTAATCCCGGTAGGCGCGCGAGTGCGGCGGCAGAGCAGGGGCGCCGAGATCGAGCTCCGCGTGGGCCAGCAGCGGCAGCCCGTGGGCCCGCAGGACCGGCATGGCCTCGAGCAGATCCGACGTGGTGGCGTTGGGGAACTCGTCGATCCCGGAGTGCACGAGGAACGCCTTGCACCCGAGGACCCCGCCCTCCGCCAGCCCCCCGAGCGCGTCGGTGTTCCCGGGGACCACGCCGCCCCAGAACCCCACGTCAACGAAGCGCTGGCCGGCGCTGGCGGCGATCTTGAGGTCGAGCGCCGCGCGGGTGGTGGTGACCGGCAGCGAGTTGAGCGGCATGTCGACCACGGTGGTGACCCCGCCGGCTGCGGCCGCGCGGGTGGCCGTCGCGAAGCCCTCCCACTCGGTCCGCCCCGGCTCGTTCATGTGAACGTGGCAATCCACGAGCCCGGGCGACACGACCAGATCACCGAGGTCGACCAGCGTGTCCGAGGGGTGCTGTTCGAGCTCGAGGATGTCGCGCGCCGAGACGATGACCGCCTCGATGCGGCCATCCTCGATCACGATGGTGGCGGGACCGACGCCCTCCGGGCGAACCACGCGCGAGCTCCTCAGCGCCAGCAGGCTCACCGCCTCAGATCTCCCGCTCCCCGAAGCTGCAGAGGCTGTCGAAGTAGGCGTCGCGGTCCTCGAGGAAGAACGAGCGCGTGATACCGCCCACCAGCCGCGGGATCGAGTACTTCATGCCCGAGATGCTGGCGCCCCCGAAGCCGAGGCTGAGCAGCCCGCCGAAGGTGTAGTTGTAGAGGGTGCCGAGATGAGGCGCGCTGCCGGGCGTGCGCTCGGTGAACTCGAAGCTGGGGCCGAGGTAGGGGTGCCGGAGCAGATCCTCGTTGCGCTCGGCGGCGGGCGGGGTGTAGCGATCGCTCCAGCGGGCGATGTCTTGCTCGACGAGCGCGAGCTCGGGGCGGAGGGAGAGATCGGTGACGAAGCCGGTCCCGACGATCACGAAGTCGGCCTCGTACGTGCCGCTGGCGGTGTCGATGACGATCACGCCGTCCCGGCGGGCCTCCACGGATCTCCAGGCGGAGCCCGGCTGCAGGTGAAACCCCGCGTGCTCGGTGGCGCGGCGGTAGGTGTCGGTCGGGGGCAGCTGTCCCATGCGCACGATCTGCGAGACGAAGCGCCACTTGTCGGCGTCGGGGAGATCGCCCATGTGCCGGAGGAACCCGACGAACTCCGCCCAGCGGTAGGCGTTGACGCGGACCAGATCCTTGCGGCGAAAGTAGAGGCGGACCTCGCGCGCGCCCTGGTCGAGCGCGGTCGAGGCGTTGTCGAACGCCGAGGCGCCGCACCCGAGCACGGCCACGCGCTTGCCTCGCAGGGCCTCGAAGTCGATGGCCCAGCGGGTATGGGCATAAAGATGCCGCGGCAAGGCCCTGGCGATCATGTCGGGGATCGCCCACTGCCCCGAGCCCTCGATGCCGGTGGCGAGGACCACGCGCCGGGCGTGCAGCACAGTCGCGGGCGGGCCGGCGTCCTCCCCGGTCGGGGTCGGGGGTGAGGACGATGGTGAGGACGACGGTGAGGTGGCCCCAGGCGAGGGTGCCGCCACCTCGACGCAGGGGACGTCCCAGCAGCGCTCGGCCGCGTTCCACGCGAGCGCGCCGGCGCGAGTCCGCGCGCGCACGGGGATGTCGAGCGTGCGCCGGTACCAGGCGAGGTAGTCGGCCCAGAGCTCCTTGGGGATGAGCCCGAGCGCCTGCCAGCTTCCGGCGCCGTGCTGGGCCTCGTACCAGGCCCGCGGCGTCAGGCTCGGAATCCCGAGGTCGGGGCCGGTCAGGTACTTCGGCGTGCGAAGGGTCCGCATGCGGGCGAAGTTCAGCCAGGGGCCGGCGCGATCCGCCGGGTTCTCGTCGACCACCAGGATGTTGGTGATGCGTTCGCGCATGAGCCCGAAGGCGGCGGCGAGGCCCCCCTGGCCGGCGCCCACGATCAGGACATCGTAGATGGGCTGCCCGTCCGCGGTGCGGCGCGGCGGCAACCAGGACCGCTCCGGATAGCTCAGGAGCTCGAGGTCGCGACGCACCTGCTCGGCCTGAAGATCGAGGGACCGGGCCGCGGGAGGCCGCTCGGCGGGCGTGACCGCGGGTGCCGGCGGTGGTGGCTGGCTCGGCTCAGGCATGCTCGCTCTCGGCCTCGTCCAGCTCGTCATCATCCAGGCCGGCCAGGCTGCGCAGCAGGCGCGGGTCATCCACCGCGCGCAGGTGCTGGCCGGCGCTCTTGCCGCGACGGAGCGCCACCAGCTCGGCCACGATGCTGACCGCGATCTCCTCGGGGCCGACGGCGCCGAGATCGAGGCCCACCGGGGCGTACACCCGATCGAGCGCCACGGGGCCCTGCCGGGCGGCGATGCGCTGCACGAGGCGGAAGACCTTCCGCCGGCTGCCGACCAGCCCGACGTAGCGGGGCGTGAGCCCGACGGCGAGGGCCAGGATCTCCTCGTCGAGCCGGTGGTCGTGGGTGACGACGAGCAGCCAGTCCGCGGAGGTGAGCGGCCGCCGACCGAGCGCCGACGCTGGATCGGTGAGCTCGCGCGCGCACCCGGGAAAGCGGGCCTCGGTGTTCCATTCCTCGCGCTCGTCCACCACGCTCACCTCGAACCCCACACTGCGGGCGAGGGTGGCGGTGGGCATCGCGATGTGGCCAGCGCCGAAGATCCACAGCCGGGGAGCCGCCTCGATGGGTTCGACGAAGAGCTCCATGCGTCCTCCGCAGCACATGCCGAGGTCATAGCCCAGCTCGCGCGCGATGAAGCGCGGCTGGTTGCTGCGCTGGACCTCGCGCAGCGCCTCGCGCACGGCTTCCTCGATCGCGCCCCCCCCCACCGTTCCCATGGTGGTTCCATCCGGGCGCAGGAGCAAGCGGGCCCCCGGCCGCTGCGGCACCGAGCCGGCCGTGCGAACCACGGTGGCGAGCGCACCCCGTCCGCTGCCGGCGAGCACCTCGAGGATGGCCTGGCAGATGGCTTTGACGTTGGGCTCCATGTGCAGGTGCATGTGCATGTGCGTCCGGATGTCTGCGCAGGTCCGAGCGGACCAAGATGCCGGCACCCGACGCCGCGCTCGACCTCCTCGACGACA
>CAZIOH010000063.1:34275-39080 GCA_964540815.1 uncultured Myxococcales bacterium
TCCGAGCGGACCAAGATGCCGGCACCCGACGCCGCGCTCGACCTCCTCGACGACATTCGGAGAACCATTCTAGCGTCCCCGGGCGGTTCGGAAGGTGAACAAATGCCGAGGGAGGTGGAGCGAAACACGATTCGCGATCAGTCGAAACGCCCGCGATACCCCCGCCCGGCACGGCCTCCGCCCAGTCACCGAGCGGCTTCTTTCGCCGATCCGGCGGCCTCCGGGGCGCGTATCCTCGATATACTCAGCTTCGCATCCACCATGTCGGTCCAGCTCACGCTCAATGGCCATCCGATACGGGTCGACGACGTCGATCCGCACCTGAGCGCGCTCAGCTGGTTGCGCCGCGCCGGATACACCGGCACCAAGGAGGGATGCTCCGAGGGCGAGTGTGGGGCCTGCGCGATCGCGGTGATGCGGCGGAACGTGCAGGGCCAGGCGGGCTTCCAGGCGATCAACAGCTGCCTCGTCCCACTGGCGGCGCTCGACGGACAGGATGTCGTGACGGTGGAAGGCGTTGCGGGGCCGGGGGGCGATCTGCATCCTGTGCAGCGCGCCCTCGTGGACGAGGGGGGCTCTCAGTGCGGATATTGCACGCCCGGGTTCGTGGTCAGCCTGTTTTGCGAGTATTACCGCCCCGGGCGCGAGGGGTTCGATCCCGAGTCGGTGAGCGGCAATCTGTGTCGCTGCACGGGATACCGTCCGATCCTCGACGCCGGGCGATCGCTCGGCCCGCCAGGCAGTGATGACCCATGGCTCGCGCGCTTGCCGGGGACGCTTGCGACGGCCGGAACGGCGCAAGGCGCGGTGACCGAGCTTCCGCCCGGGGCCGACCACGCGCGCGGCGGGCGGCGCTTCGTCCGACCCACCACGCTGACGGAGATCTTCGGGCGACTCGCCGAGGATCCAGCAGCCACCCTGATCGCCGGGGGCACGGATCTCATGGTGCGCGCCAACCAGAGCGATCTGCAGTTCGGGACGCTGCTGTCGCTCGAGGCCGTGCCGGAGCTGCGCGCCTTCGCGCCCGGACCGGAGGCGCTGATCGTCGGCGCTGGCCTGACCCTCTCCGACCTCGAGGCGCGGGTCGCCCTCGATCCCGAGCTCGCCCGGGAGCTGCCCATCATTCACCAGCTCCTGTGGCTGTTCTCGTCGCGCCTGATTCGAAACCGCGCCACCCTGGGCGGCAACCTCGGCACCGCCTCGCCGATTGGCGATTCGCCCCCGGTGCTGCTGGCGCTCGACGCCGAGGTGACGCTGGCCAGCGCCCATGGACGGCGTACCCTCCCGTTGCGGGAGTATTTTCGAGGATATCGACAAACCGCCCTCGGCGTCGGCGAGCTCATCGTCGAGCTGCGCCTGCCCCGCCCGTTCGCGAAGGTCCAGCGCTTCTACAAGGTGAGCAAGCGGGTCCTCGACGACATCTCGACTGTGGCCGCCGCCTTTGCCCTCGATCTCGCGCCGGATGGGCGGGTGCACCGGCTGCGCATCGCCTATGGCGGTATCGCCGCCACCCCCATCGTCGCGCAGGCAGCCGAGGAGCTGGCGGTCGGCCGGCCCTGGAACGCCGAGACCGTCGAGCTCCTCGCGGAGGCCGTCGCGGGGCTCGGCACGCCGATGAGCGATCACCGTGGCAGCGCCGCTTACCGGCGGGCGATGACGGTCTCGTTGCTGCGCAAGTTCTTCGACGACACCACGGGGCCGGATACCGCCCCCGAAGCCCCGTCCGCTCCACGGGTCGAAGGAACGTTGCCAGGAACGTTGCCATGACCGCACCCGCGCGGCTCGAGCGCGGGGTGCCCGCCGCCAGTCCCGACCGGGTGGAGCTCACCGACGCGACGCCCAGCCCGCCGGTGGTCGGGCGGTCCGTGAGCCACGAGTCCGCGGCGCTGCACGTCACCGGCGCCGCCCGCTACGTCGACGATCTGTCCCCCGGGCTCGCGCGCCTGGCGCACGCCTGGCCCATCGCCTCGCCCCACGCCCGGGCGGCGGTGCTGGCCATCGACGGGGTCCACGCCGCGGCCATGCCGGGGTTCCTGTGCTTGCTGACCGCCGTGGACGTCCCGGGAGAGAACGACATCGGTCCGGCCCGTCGCGACGAGCCGCTTTTTCCGCGCGAGGCCAGCTTCCACGGACATCCGGTGGCCTGGGTCGTCGCCGAGACCGAGGAGGAGGCGCGCGCGGCGGCCAGCCGGGTGCGCGTGACCTACCAGCCCTTGCCGGCGATCCTGTCGGTGGCGGAGGCGCGCGCGGCGGGCGCGTTCCTGACCGACACCGAGCGCATGCGCCGGGGCGAGCCCGAGCATGAGCTCGCGGCCAGCCCCAATCGCCTCAGCGGCGAGCTCGCCATCGGCGGGCAGGAGCACTTCTACCTCGAGCCGCAGGTGGCGCTGGCCCTGGTCGACGAGAACGAAAGCCTGTTCGTGCATTCATCGACCCAGCACCCGGCCGAGACCCAGGAGGTGGTGGCGCGGGTCATGGGCCTGCCGCGCCACCGGGTGGTGGTGCAGTGCCTGCGGATGGGCGGGGCGTTCGGGGGCAAGGAGGTGCAGGCCAACCAGTGGGCGGCGGTCGCGGCGCTGGCCGCGGCCAGGCTGCACCGCCCGGTGCGCGTGCGGCTGTCGCGGCAGCAGGACATGGTGATGACCGGCAAGCGCCACCCCTTCGAGGCGCGCTTCTCGGTCGGCTTCGAGGACGACGGACGGCTGCGGGCGCTGCTGCTGCAGCTCTGGAGCGACGGGGGGTGGAGCCTGGATCTCAGCAGCCCGATCCTGTCGCGGGCGATGTTCCATTCCGACAATTGCTACTTCTTGCCGCACGTCGAGATCCTGGGACGGGCCTGCCGCACCAACCACGTCTCGCACACGGCGTTTCGGGGGTTTGGTGGGCCGCAGGGGATGCTGGTCATCGAGGAGATCCTCGACCGCGTGGCCCGGCACCTCGGCCGGCCGCCCGAGCTCATCCGCGAGCGCAACTTCTACCGCGAGGGCGAGCGGACCCACTACGGGCAGGTGGTGCGGGACGCCTCGCGCATCACCCGCATCTGGAGCACGCTGAAGGAGAGCAGCGCCTTCGCGCTGCGCGCGCGGCACGTCGAGGCGTTCAACGCCGCGCCGGCCAACCGGCACCGCAAGCGGGGGCTGGCCATCACCCCGGTGAAGTTCGGCATCTCGTTCACCACCGCGTTCTACAACCAGGCGGGGGCGCTGGTGCTGGTCTACAAGGACGGCAGCGTGCAGGTGAACCACGGCGGGACCGAGATGGGGCAGGGCCTGCACACCAAGGTGCTGCAGATCGCCGCCGACGCCCTCGGGGTCCCGCTGGCGGCGGTGCGCATGATGCCGACCCGTACCGACAAGATCCCGAACACCTCGGCCACGGCGGCGTCGAGCGGGTCGGATCTGAACGGGGCCGCGGTCGAGGCTGCTTGCCGCACCTTGCGGGGGCGGCTGGCGGAGGTGGCCGCGCAGGCCTTCGAGGTGCCCCCGGAGGAGGTGGTCTTCGCGGGCGGGCGGGTCCACGCGCGCGGGGCCCAGCAGAAGGGCGTGTCGTTCGCGGAGCTGGTGGGCAAGGCGTACCTGGCGCGGGTCTCGCTCTTCGCGACGGGGCACTACGCCACGCCCGACCTGCACTTCGATCGCGAGTCCGGCATCGGCAAGCCGTTTCACTACTTCGCGTACGGGGCCGCGGTGAGCGAGGTCGAGGTGGACGGCTTCACGGGACAGAACCGGCTGCGCCGGGTGGACATCCTGCACGACGTCGGCGATTCGCTGTCCCCGCTCATCGACCGCGGGCAGGTGGAGGGCGGCTTCCTGCAGGGGGTGGGGTGGCTCACCACCGAGGAGCTGGTGTGGAACGGGGACGGCGCGCTGGCCACGTCCGGAGCCTCGACCTACAAGCTGCCGACCTCGGGCGAGTGCCCACCCGATTTTCGCGTGGCGTTGCTGCCGCAGGCGCGCGAGCCGGGCGTCATCCACGGCAGCAAGGCGGTGGGCGAGCCCCCGCTCATGCTCGCGATCAGCGTGCGCGAGGCGCTGCGGGCGGCGGTGGCGGCGTTCGCGGCGCCGAGGGCGGATGTCGATGAGGGGGCGGCGCAGGGCGCGCCGGTCGAGCTGGCGAGCCCGGCCACGCCCGAGGCCATCTTCTTTGCGATCGAGCGGGTGCGGCATGGCTGACGAACGCGACGATGGGGCCGGTGGGGCGCGGGACGACGACAAGCTCGACCGCATCGTGAAGGCGCGCATGGCGCTGCGGCAGCGGTTCGAGGCGCGCATGGCCGAGTCGCCGAGCCTGTCCGACACGGCCCCCCTCGGGGATGGCCCGCCCAACCGGCACGGCATGCCGCAGATCCCGATCGGACAGACCGAGACCGAGAAGTGGCCGGTGCTGGATCTCGGCGCGAAGCCATCCATCGCGCTCGCGCGCTGGCAGCTGCGGCTCGACGGGGCCTGCCAGCACCCGGTGTCCCTCGGGTTCGCGGACTTCATGGCGCTCGAGCAGATCGAGGACACCAGCGACTTTCACTGCGTGACCACCTGGTCGAAGCTGGATCTCCGCTGGAAGGGCGTGCGGCTGAGCGAGCTCCTGGCCCTGTGCGAGCCCGCTCCCGACGCCACGCACCTCCTCTGCCACGCCTACGACGGCTACAGCACCAACCTGCCCATCGCCGAGGCTCTCAAGCCCGACGTCTTGCTGGTGCACACCGTGAATGGCCTCCCCCTGCCGCGCGAGCACGGCGGCCCGGTCCGCATGATCACCCCCCAGCTCTACGCCTGGAAGGGCGCCAAGTGGATCAACCGCATCGAGCT